>CAZEII010000038.1:0-35104 GCA_964511835.1 uncultured Acidobacteriota bacterium
GGATCGCGTCGCCCCAGGTTGCGGTGTCGCCCCAGGTGGCGGTGTCGCCCCAGGTAGCGGTGTCGCCCCAGGTAGCGGTGTCGCCCCAGGTGGCGGTGTCGCCCCAGGTGGCGGTGTCGCCCCAGGTGGCGGTGTCGCCCCACGTCGCGGTGTCGCTCGAGCTGAGCCCACCGACTCCGGGTGCCGCGTCGCCGACACCCAGCGCTTCGAGGATCGATGGAGTATGCGACAGGACGAATCCGCCGACCGCATTCGGGCTGACCATCGGCGACGCGCTGTTGAACCGCACCGACCGGAAGTTCCCCGTCATCGCCACGGCGTGAACGAGATTGAGATAGCCGGCGCCCACGGTGAACCGGTCGGTACCGTTCATCCGATCGGCGGAGAACATCACGATCGCCTTCACCTGATCGGGGGTCAACCGCGGATTGCGCTGGAGCAGGATCGCGACTGCGCCGGACACCACCGCCGTCGACATGCTGGTGCCGGAGAGCTCGATCCGGTCTTTCGACACCACCCGATCCGGGTACAGCCGCGCCAAGGCCGCTCCAGGGGCGAGGGTTGAGATGATGCGGTTGCCGGGCGCCACGACGTCGGGCTTCAAGATGTGGTCGCCATACGAGGGGCCCTTGCTGCTGTAGGTCGTCGTGATGTCGTCCGAGCGATCTCGCGTGTTCAGGTCGTTCATGGCGCCGACGGTCAGGACGTAGGGATCGCTTCCGGGAGTGTTGACCGTGAAGTGGCCATCCCGCCCGCGATTGCCGGCGGAGGCGACGACGACGAGGCCAGAGGCCCAGGCGCGCTCGACCGCCCGCGAGAGCGGATCGGTTCGATAGGACTCGGCCGGTGGATGGCCGAGCGACATGTTCAGAACTCGGATGTTGAGCTCCGTCCGGTGGGCGATCGCCCAGTCGATGGCCTGAATGATGTTGCTCACGTAACCCTGGCCGCTCGCATCGAGAACGCGCAGCGAGACCAGGCTCGCGCTGGGGGCGACGCCGCGCACAGCGCCCCGATCGCCCGATCCGGCGATCGTGCTGGCGACGTGCGTGCCGTGTCCGAATGCGTCGGTCGTCGCATGACCGCCGGTGAAATCGATGCTCGCCAGGATGCGCGACGTCGCGACCGCGGCGCTCGGGGTGAGGCCGGAATCGAGTACCGCCACCGTGACCCCTTTGCCCGTATAGCCCAGGTACTGAGCGAGGCGATCAGCACCGATCGTCGGCACAGCGATGTCCATCGTCGCTGCGACTTTGCGATCGGGGGAGATGCTCACCACGCGAGCGTCCGCCTCGAGCGCCAGGATGTCGCGGCTCGTCAGCGAGGACGAGATCATCCCCGAACCGCCGATCCGGCGTGCGAACCTGCCGCTTTTCGCGACGAGTGACCGGACGTTCGATTCGTCGAGCCCGCGGGCGTACGTGACGATCACGCGCTGCTCGTGCGCGATCGACATCGAATCGCGAAGGTCGCGGGACAGTTTGTCCGCCGGGCCAACCCCCGCGGCTTGAACGGCCGAGATCGCCAACCCCAACGCGACCGCGCTTCCAAGAACTTTCTTCATAGTTGCCATCGTCGTATCCCCCAATTGGCGTGCGCCCCACGCACTCGCCGGCCAGTACAACAGCAACTGCCAGGCCCGTAGGTGCTCACTTCGGCGATGGTTTTCGCATCTCTTTGTAAAACAAAGGGTTGTTATCATAAACGGCCGTCGCCGTTCAAAATCGGACGGAAATGTTGCAGTCTCAGAGCGAGACGGTAAAGATCGATGAAGCGAAAAAACAAGCGGTATGAAAGGCATTCTCAGCTGAGCCGCGGCGAGTACGACTCATCTCATGTTGAGACTAGTCTTGGCCTGCGGATCGAGAATGGTTGGAACTTCGCGCTTGAGGTGAGCTATGCCCAGACGTAGAATCGCCCTATTCGTTCGTTCGATTGTGAATGGCAGGGGTCGAACTGATGTATAGATCAAACGAAGATATCGCACGCAGAGTGTACCGCGCGCTCAAGACGCCCACCGACAACAACCCGAGAACCGATCCAATCCTCGCATTCCACTTCAAAGGAAAAGAGGACTCGATCATGCTCCGGTGCAACAAGGCTCCGGAGATCTCGATCAAGGGGAAGGATCAAACGGCCGGTGAGGTGAAGTTCTTCGCCTACAGCGATTTCTCGGATCACACCGAGGCCGACGTCCTGGTCAAGCTGCGAGACGAGATGGTCCTCATCGAGCTGTACCGCAAGGGCGCTATCGACGCCCAATCCTGGAAATCGTGGAACGAGTTCGAGCGGTGGCTCGACTCGCTCGACGAGAACGGGGTGCAGATCTCCTTGAAACTACCCTGCCTCGTTTACGCAGCCGTGCGCAACCAACCTCCATCGATGCAGAACTTCATCGTTGAGGCCGTCAAAAAAGCTCTGAAAGCGGGGTTGGAGTAAGGGATCGCCTCGGCCGTCAGGCACGGCCAACACGAGGGCCTGTCCGGCGCAGCCGGACGAGACCGTCTCGAACCGCCTCTGCGCCGTCGTCCCGGCCGGCAATCACGAGAGCGTTCTCGAGTCGCTGCCGAAGGAGCCGGCGCGCTTGAGAAAGGTCGACTCGCCCGAGCACTGTTCCCTCGGGCCCGATGACGGTCACCTGGCGGGTGCGGAGGAGCGAGGCTCCCTCCTTCGACTCCGGATCGACGATGCGCACGAGGCGCCAACCGAGCCGCTCTTCGATCGGACCGGGGCGTCCGACTCCCGTGATCGTCGCCCGGAACGTCCCCCGCGCGAACGAGGGAGGGGCTGCATCGCTCATGGGCGAAGCGTAACACGCGCCGCGCGGCGGCGCTCAGTCTTTCTCGGGCACCGATGTCCAGTCCGGGAACGGGGCGGGAGCGCCCGGCCGAGCGAACAGGAATCCCTGCGCGCAGCGTACGCCGACTTCGACGAGCGCGGCGAGCTCGTCGGTGGACTCGACGCCCTCGGCGACGAGTGTGATTCCGGTGCTCTCGGAGAATCGCTGCATCGTGTCGATCAGCTCGCGCTTGATCGCACTGATGTGAAGCCCGCGAACGAGGTGCATGTCGGCCTTGATGAAGTCGGGCGCGATCTCCGCGATCGCCTGAAGTCCGGCGTAACCCGACCCGACGTCGTCCATGGCGAGGCGGAAGCCAAAGGCGCGGAATTGGTCGAGCGTGCGGCGGAAGGCCACGAAGTCCCGGACCGCCGAGTGCTCCGTCAGCTCCAAGACGATTTGCCGGGGCGTCAGGTCCGCCGACCTCAGAGCTTCGAGAAACGGCGGCCCGGTCAGGTGCGGGTCGTGCGCGGAGTCGGGCTCGACGTTCAGGAAGAGCATCTGGTCCGGCTGCAAGACCGGCACGCCTTCGAGGTGCCGGCGGCGGCAGAGCCGCTCGAGGGACCAGAGCGCGTCGTTGGCCTCGGCGGCCCTGAACAACGTCTCGACGTTCTCGAACCGGCCGCTTCCGACGCGCGTCAGCGCTTCGTAGCCCACGACCCGCCGGGCTACGACATCCACCACCGGCTGATAGACCGAGCGCACCAGCCCGAGATGAATGACCCGCGCCAGCTGGACGGAGCGCCGCTGCGCCTCGCGCTCCTTCTCCCTCAGAGCGTCGGCGAACGCTTCCTCGAGCGCCCGGTGGACGATACGATCGAAGGCGATCCCGTCCTCGTTGCTGACGAGCGCCGCGCCGACGTACGACCCGAAGCACTCACCGACGTCGCGCGGCAACGCGCGCGCCAGGTGCGTCTTGAGCCCCCGCTTGATACGAGCGCAGACGCGAGCGAGCGCCGCCGCGTCGAGCTCGCGCCCGTCCCGGGGCGCCTCCAGTAGAAGGGCGAACGAATTGCCGTTCAGAGAGGGTTCGAACAGGCGGTCGTCCCGCCGCATCCGTTGGCCATGGTAGGTTCTGAGAAACGTTCCGATCTCGTGGATGATCGTGTCGTAGCCGTGCCAGCCGGTGCTCTGCTCGACATGCTGCTTCTGGAGGACGGTGACGGAGATCAGGCCGATCTCGCCGCGCGTCGCGAGCCTTCGCTCCGCGCTGCCCAGGATCGCCTCCAGGCGAGGCAACTCCATCGGTGCCGCTCCCGCGCCCGGGGGCTGGGGCGATGACCGCTGGGCGGTCATGCCGTCACCAAGTGTCCATGCGATCGGTTTGAGGAACCCAGACCGGCTCGTCCCCGCCGTCCCCGCCGATGTCCACGCCCCGGAACTGCACCGTCCGATTGCGGCCGGCCGCCTTCGCCTGGTAGAGGGCTTGATCCGCGTGAAGGATCAGGTCCGTTCCGCTCGTGCCGTCGACGGGGAATTGCGCGACGCCCCCACTTATGGTGACCTTCCCCCCCGGCTGCGATTCGGCACGCGGAAATTTCGCGGACTCGATGGCCGCGCGGATCCTTTCCGCGGCGGCGCACCCCTCGGGTCCCTTGGCGCCCGGCATGGCGACGATGAACTCTTCCCCTCCGTACCGGCACGCCACGTCTCCCGGGCGCAGATTTTCCCGAAGCACCTGGGAAACCCCCCGCAGGATCTCGTCTCCGGCGAGGTGGCCGTTCGTGTCGTTGTACTTCTTGAAGTAGTCGATGTCGAAGATGAACAATGACAGAGCAGCCGCTTCCCGCTCGGCGGCGTTGATCAGAAGCCCGAGCTTTTGGCTCATGAAGTAGCGCTTGTTGAGCAATCCGGTGAGGCCGTCGTGATTCGCGGCGTCCCGAAGCTGCTTCATGCTGCGCGAGTTGGTGTAGGCGATCGAGCTCAGGTTCGTGATCATCTGCAGCATGAGCTTCTCGTCGCGTGGACGCGAGGCCGGGGCGCCGATGCACAGGACGCCGAGCAGACGCTCCTTGCCGTCGTCGTGATGAACGAGGGGGCCGATCAGATCGAGGCGGAGCGACGGGTGGTTGTCCTCGATCGCGCGACCTTCCGTCCGCGTCATGTTCAGCCAATCCTCGGCGAGCATCTCGACCTTGGCCGCGGCGACCCAGCCGATCTTGCCCTCGCCGACTCTGATCTTCGTCACCGAAGGAGGGACCTCGGCGCTTCCCGCGCGCTCGACGAGATGGAGGATCTGTCCCTGCTCGACGCTGCCGGCGTTCGGCTGCACGAGGTAGAGGAGCAGTTGCTCGGGCTCGAAGAGCGCGTCGACGAGCGCGAAAACCAGCCGCGGGATCCGGCGCTCGTCCAAATCCGAGCGATTGAGATCGCGCGCTATGGAGGGGAGCAGACGCGTGAACCCGGAAAGCGCCCTCTGCTCGCCGCGGAGCTTCGAGACCTGCCGCGACTGATCGCGTGATTGGTTCTCGAGCCTCGCGACTTCGCTCTCACTTTCGGCCAGCTCGCCCACGAGGCGCGTTCGCCCCAGCCGACCGAGCAGAAACCCGATGCCTACGCCCAGAGCCGTGGCCACGATCATGACCAGCATGGTCAGCGGTTGCGACAGGTTCTCCATGACGAGCGCCGACTCCGCGAGGCACGCAGCACGCCGACCGACGGCGCCCCGGTGGCCCCGGTGAATGTGAGTCCCGGGGGCGGTCAAGGCAAGCAGCCCGTAGAATGGCGGGATGCTCCGGGTTAACGAGATTTTCCACTCGATCCAGGGCGAATCGACCCATGCGGGGCGTCCGTGCGTCTTCGTCCGACTGACGGGGTGCAACCTACGCTGCGTTTGGTGCGACACCGCCTACGCGTTCCACGAAGGGGACCCGATGACGATCGAGGAGGTCTTGGAGCGAGTCGGCTCCTATCGATGCCCGTTGGTCGAGCTCACGGGCGGTGAGCCGCTCCTCCAGCCCGAAGCGATCGATCTGATGCGCGCCTTGCTCGCTCGCGGCCACGAGGTGCTGCTCGAGACGGGAGGGAGCCTTCCGATCGAGTGCGTCCCGGCCGGCGTCCGGCGCATCATCGATGTCAAGTGCCCCGGGAGCGGGGAGAGCGGACGCAATCGTTGGGAGAACCTCGACGCGCTCCGGCCGGGAGACGAGCTGAAGTTCGTCATCGCCGGGCGCGAAGATTTCGACTGGGCGGCGCGCGAGACGCGCTCGCGTGCCCTGCACGAGAAGGCCGCCGTGCTGTTCTCGGCGGTCCACGGCGCGCTCCCTGCCGGCGATCTCGCGCGCTGGGTGCTCGACGACGGTCTCCCCGTGCGCGTCCAGATGCAAATGCACAAGCTTCTCTGGCCGAGCGTCGCGCGGGGGGTGTGATGCAGCCGGCGGTCGTGCTGCTGTCCGGCGGGCTCGATTCGGCCACCTGCCTCGCCTGGGCGCATCGCCGCGGTTTCGCCGTGCACGCGCTCACCGTGGACTACGGCCAACGGCACGCCGTTGAGGTTCAACGGGCCGTGGCCTTGGCGCACGCGCTGCCGACCAGCTCCCACCGGATCGTCTCGCTCGACCTCACGTTTCTCACCGGGTCCGCGCTCACCGACCGGACCGTGGACGTGCCGAAGGAGAGGTCCGAAGGTGAGATCGGAGCGGGCGTCCCCGCGACCTACGTTCCGGCCCGGAACACCGTGCTGTTGGCGATCGCCTTGGCGTGGGGAGAGTCGCTCGGCGCGAAAGACCTGGTCATCGGCGTCAACGCGATCGACTTCAGCGGCTATCCGGATTGCCGCCCCGCGTTCCTGCGGGCGTTCGAGACGGTCGCGGCGGCCGGGACGAGGACCGCTTCGGAAGGGGAAGCGTGGCGCATCCACGCACCGCTGCTCGAGATGTCGAAGGCAGAGATCGTTCGGAACGCCGTGGCCTGGGGCGTTCCGCTGGCCTTGACATTCTCCTGCTACGACCCGGCCCCGTCCGGCGCGCCGTGCGGAGGCTGCGATGCCTGCCGCATCCGCGCTCGCGGCTTCAAGGAGGCCGGCGTCGAGGATCCCGCGCTCAGCGCTTGACCGCCGGTTCTAGCTCCGGCGCAGGCGCTCGGCGTCGATCGTCTCCGCAAGTTCGTTGATCGCCTTGGCGAGATCTTGGAGATGATCGCCGCGACGCAGGCGGATGCGAATCTCCCTGCGTCCCTCGCGGATCGCTTCCACGGCTCGGCGGATGGCGTAGGCGGCGCCGGCCGTGCGGTGGGACTCCAGCACGCCGATGAGCACGACCCCGACCAGGAATACCGCCGATCCCACCAGGAGCAGGATCCAAGACGTCCAGTCCTCGGCTGCGGGAGACGAGGGCGACGGTACGGACGTCCGCGACTGGGCCAGGAGCGCCGCGTTGAGCAGGACGAGGAGAACGACGGCAACGCCCCCAACCAGGATCCCCGCACGAAGCTGGTAACGAGGGTCGACCAGGAGCCGGCGGCGCCGCCAAGCGAACCAGCCTGTCCTCGGCGCAGTCTCGGCGAGCGAATTGTCGGATCTCGATTCGCGCATTGCCACTCCTCCATGATGAACATAGGGCCCCTGCGAGGGGGGTCAAGAGCGGCCCCTTTCGGATCTTCCCGGCGACCTGTTAGGATTTCGAGGGCGGTGGGAGGGTCCTTCCCGCCCCGTGGAGATCGGTATGGAGCAGAAGATCGTCGTCAACATGCTGAGCGGCGTCGTGCACAAAGGCGTCACGCACGACTTTTCGCCGAGGCAGGGCGCTTTCCACGTGCTCCCGGCCGAGGGCGGGGGCGTGCCGATCCGCGTGTCCATGAGCGAGATGAAGGCGATGTTCTGGGTCAAGGATTATCTCGGCAATCGGGAGTTCGTCGCGCGCCGCGATTTCGGACCAAAGGCGCCTACAGCCGGCAAGCGAGCCATCCTGGAGTTCGCCGACGGCGAGACGATGTGGGGAACGGTGACGGAGGACGACCCGTCGGTCCCCGGGCTCTTTTTCGTCCCTGCCGACGAGCAGGACAACAACCTCAAGATCTTCGTCGTTCGCAAGTCGTTGAAAGAGCTTCGCTGGGTGCCCTGAGAGCGGCAAGGAGGACGTTTTGAACAAGGCCGAACTCACCGACAAGTTGATGGAACGGACGGGGCTGTCCGCGCGCGATGCCCGGGCGGCGATCGATGCGATCTTCGATCCGGACCCGGCGATCGGCCTGATCGCCGCTTCGCTCGTCGCCGGGGACAAGATCGCGATCAGCGGCTTCGGAACCTTTGAGGCCCGGGGGCGCAAGGCTCGCGCGGGACGCAATCCTCACACCGGAGAGACCCTGAACATCCCCGCAACACGGGCCCCCGCCTTCAAGGCCGGCAAGCCGCTCAAGGAAACGTTGAAGGGCTGACACCCGCACGCTTTGAGCGGGTGATCGCACGAGCGCTCGTGGCCGCCATGCGCAGGGACTCGTCCGCCTCAGAAAAGAAGCCTCGGGGGAGAGCCCGCCCTCGGGGATGGCGCCGGTGGATGATCGGACTCGGCGTGCCGTTTGCGGTGGCGGCGGCGATCCTCGTTCTCACCGTCTTCACGCAGATCACGCTGACGTTCGAGGGCCGGCTGTGGACCCTTCCCGCGCGAGTCTATTCCGCGCCGCTCCACCTGGTGCGCGGCCGGGAATTCGATACGTCGGCTCTCGTCGCCCGTCTCGATCGCTGCGGCTACGCCCGCGTCGACACGGCACCCGCACATCCCGGGGAGTACCGGCGCCGCGGAAGCGGCGTCGAGCTTTTCGTTCGCGGCTTCCCCGGAGGGGATCGGCCGGTGACCGCGCGCCACGTGCTGGTCTCCTTCGACGGGGCGACGATCGGCTCGATCGCGGACGAGCGCGGCCGCCCCTTGCCTTCGATCGATCTGGAGCCGGAGCTCCTCTCCTTGGTGTTCGGCCGGCACCAGGAGGAGAGGATGATCGTGCCCCTCTCCGAGGTTCCGAAATCGCTCGTCAACGCCGTGCTCGCGGCGGAGGACGAGCGGTTTTACCGTCATGCGGGCATCGATCCCTTGGCGGTCCTGCGCGCCGCGTTCACCAACGTCAAGAGCGGCCGCATCGTCCAGGGCGGGAGCACGATCACTCAGCAGACGGTGAAGAACCTGTATTTCGGGCAGGAGCGCACGTGGTGGCGCAAGGTCCGCGAGGCGCTGATGTCGGTGATCCTCGACGCGCGCTACCCGAAGGACCGGATCCTCGAGGTTTACATCAACGAGGTCTACCTGGGACAGCGGGGCTCGGTGTCGATCTGCGGCTTTCAGGCGGCGTCCCGGTACTTCTTCGGACGAAACGTCTCCGATCTCTCGCTCGGCGAGGCGGCGACGCTCGCCGGCATGATCCGAAACCCGGGGGGATATAACCCCTTCACGCATCCGGATCGGGCGGTCGAGCGCCGGAATCTGGTCTTGGACGCCATGCGCGAACTGGGCTGGGCCGACAAGGCGGCGGTGGCTCGTGCCAAGGCGGAACCGCTTCGCGTCGCGAGCGGCGGGGCAGGCTACGCGCGCGCGCCCTACGTCGTCGATCTCGTCCGGGCCCAGCTTGCGGAGCTGTACTCGGAGCAGACGCTCGCGGAGAACGGGCTCGAGATCTACACGACCATCGACACGATCGTCCAGGCTCGCGCCGAGGAGGCGCTCGAGCGCGGGTTGGCGCGGCTCGAAGCGGATGTTCCCGTCGTGCGCCGGCAAAAGGCGCAGCGGCGGCTTCAGGGGTGCGTGGTCGTCACGGATCCGCGATCCGGAGCGATCCTGGCACTGGTCGGCGGGCGCGATTATCAGGACAGTCAGTTCGACCGCGTGACCCAGGCCAAGCGGCAGCCGGGGTCTTGCTTCAAGCCGTTCGTCTATCTCGCCGCCTTCGAAGCCGCAATCGCCGGGGCCGAGGGCGGGCTGACGCCGGCGTCCATCCTCGACGACTCGCCTTACGAGCTCACCAGCGGCGGGAAGATCTGGAGCCCGGCGAACTACGACGGCGAATTCCGCGGCCCGATCCCTGCGCGCGCGGCGCTCGAGGGCTCACGCAATGTTCCCACCGCGCGCGCGGCCCAAGCGGTCGGGATGAAGCGCGTGATCGAGACGGCGAACGCGTGCGGGCTCACGGAGAAGTTCGAGCCCTTGCCGTCGCTGGCCCTCGGCGCTCAGGAAGTGACGCCGCTGGAGCTCGCGACGGCCTACGGCACGCTCGCCACCCTGGGGCTTCGCGTCCAGCCGCGAATCCTCCAGGAGGTCACGGCCCACGACGGTCGGAAGCTGGAGCGTCGCGACCCCGAGGTGCGCGAGGCCGTGCGTCCTCAGGCGGCGTTCCTGGTCGACGACGTTCTGCGCGGCGTTCTGACCCGCGGCACCGCCGCGTCGTCGGGCGCTCTGGGATTTCGCGGAGACGCCGCCGGAAAAACCGGAACGACCGACGACACGCGCGACGCGTGGTTCGTGGGATTCACGCCCGAGATCTTGGCGCTCGTCTGGGTCGGATTCGACGACAACGCGAAGACCGGTCTCACCGGAGCCGCGGGGGCGCTGCCCATCTGGGTCGACCTGATGATGCACGTCCAGCACCGCTGGGCCGGCTCGACTTTTCCAGAGCCGCCGAACATCGTCCATGTGGAGGTCGATCCGGAGAGCGGCCAGATGGCGACGTCGGGGTGCCCGGAGCGCGTCGAGGAGGTCTTCGCCGCCGGCACGGAGCCCGAGGCGTGCGCGCTGCACCAAAACCTTTTCCGGAGGTGGTGGGACCGGCTCTTCCACCGTTCCCACGAAGCGACGGTGCGCTAGCCTTCCTTGTCCTCGTATTTCTTCTTCAAGGCCTCGACGACGGCGGGGTCCGCGAGAGTCGTCGTGTCGCCCAACGCCTTCCCCTCGGCGATGTCGCGCAGGAGCCTCCGCATGATCTTCCCGGAGCGCGTCTTCGGCAAATCGGCGGAGAACAAGACCTCTTCCGGCCGTGCGAGAGCCCCGATCTTAGTGACGACGTGCTCCTTGAGCTCTCCGGCCAGCGGGCGCGCGGGCTCGCGCCCCTCGCGCAAGGAGACGAACGCGACGATCGCCGTCCCCTTCAAGTCGTGGGGGATTCCGACCACCGCAGCCTCGGCGACCGCAGGGTGAGCGACGAGCGCGGATTCCACCTCCATCGTCCCGATGCGGTGCCCCGCGACGTTCATCACGTCGTCCACGCGACCGAGGAGCCAGAAGTGCCCGTCGGCATCGCGCTTCGCTCCGTCGCCCGTGAAGTAAGTCCCTTCCCACCGGTTCCAATAGGTCTCGAGGAACCTCGCCCGATCCCCCCAAATGCCGAGCGTCATCGCCGGCCACGGTCCGGTCAACGCGAGGTAGCCGCCGCCGACCGGGATGACCTCACCTCGCTCGTTGAGGATCTCCGCGCTGACGCCGGGGAACGCCCGGGACGCGGAGCCCGGCTTCGTCGCCGTGAGACCCGGTAGCGGCGTGATCAGGATCTGGCCTGTCTCCGTCTGCCACCACGTATCGACGATCGGACATCGGTTGTTGCCGATGACCTCCCGGTACCACATCCACGCTTCCGGGTTGATCGGCTCGCCGACCGATCCCAGGAGCCTCAGGAGAGAGAGGTCGCGCCGCGCCGGCCACTCCTTCCCCCATTTCATGAACGCGCGGATCGCGGTCGGCGCCGTGTAGAAAACCGTGACCCCGTAACGCTCGCAGATCTCCCAGAACCGATCCCGATCCGGCCAGTCGGGAGCGCCTTCGTAGACGACGACCGTCGCGCCGTTGGCGAGCGGGCCGTAGACGACGTAGGAGTGTCCCGTGACCCAGCCGATGTCCGCGGTGCACCAGAAGACGTCCTCGTCCTTGAGGTCGAAGACGCACTTGGTCGAGGCGTAAACGCCGGTCAAGTAGCCCCCCGTACCGTGGGTGATCCCCTTGGGCTTACCGGTCGTCCCCGACGTGTACAAGATGAAGAGGGGATCGTTGGCATCCATCGGTTCCGGTTCGCACCAAGTCGCGGCATCCTGCATCAGCTGGTCGTACCAGTGATCGCGCCCCTCCTTCATGCGCAACGGAAAGTCCCCTCGCTTCACGACGACCACGTGCCGGATCGACGGCGTCTCGCGGATCGCAAAGTCGGCGTCGTGCTTCAACGGCAGGAGCCCGCCCCTCCGGTATCCGCCGTCGGCGGTGACGAGGACCTTGGCATCCGCGTCGAGAATCCGCTCGCGGAGGGATTCTGCCGAGAACCCGCCGAACACGACGGTGTGGATCGCCCCGATGCGCGCGCACGCGAGCATCGCGACGACGGCCTCCGGGATCAGCGGCATGTAGATCGCCACGCGGTCGCCCTTGGCCACGCCGAGGCCTCGCAAGACGCTTCCGAACTTGTTGACCTCTCGCCAGAGATCGAAGTACGTCCACGTCCGTCGGTCGCCGGGCTCCCCCTCCCAGATCAGGGCCGCTTTGTTCCGGACGGGGCCCTTGATGTGTCGGTCGAGGCAATTCACGGAGACATTGAGCTTTCCTCCCACGAACCATCGCGCGTCGGGGCCTCGGCCTTCGAGCGTCTTGTCCCATTGGCGAACCCATTCGAGCTCCCGGGCGAACCCTTCCCAGAACGCGGCCGGGTTCTCGCCTGCCCGGGTGTAGATCGCGGGGTCGGAGAGGCGCGCGGATTCGCGGAACGCCGGCGGCGGCTCGAACGACCTCGATTCCTCGAGAAGATCCTCCAGCGGTCCGGACGAGTCGGGCATCGAGCTCTCCTCCACGGTTCGAGAGGGGAGTCTAAGTCGGCCGGAAGCCCGGGTCTAGACGCCGCTCCGTTCCCCGCCGTAACTAGAATGGGTCCGAGGGCTTCCCTTTGCGACGTCGCATACAGTCCGGTCTGACCACCGTCGAGCTCCTCGCGGCGCTCGGCGTGCTCATGGTCCTCGTGTCGATGTCGATTCCGCTCAAGAGGTGGGACGAAAAGAGGCGTCGAGAGAGCGAGCTCAAGATCGAGCTGCAGATGATGCGCGACGCGATCGACCAGTACCGGCAGAACGTGGATGAAGGAAAGATCCAGCAGAAGGACGTCGATCAGCGCGGGTATCCGCAAGACCTCGACGAGCTCGTCAACGGCGTCGACGTCGCGGACCCGACGTCCGGCAAGTCGCACAAGGTGCACTTCCTTCAGGCCATCCCGGTCAATCCGTTCACCGGGGAGGCGGAGTGGGGGAAACGCTCGTACCAGGATGATTGGGATGCGACGTCGTGGGGGGGCGAGAACGTCTACGACGTCTACAGCCTCTACGACGGGAAGGCTCTCGACGGCACTCAGTACAAGGACTGGTAGCGCGTCGTCACGGATCGTCGCTCCCTTTGGTGCCGAAGGGGGGATTCGAACCCCCACGCCCTTGCGAGCGCCACCCCCTCAAGATGGTGTGTCTGCCAGTTCCACCACTTCGGCGCGGGGACGTCGTGACGGCCGGTGATCATAACAAACACGGCTACTTCGCGGGCGAAGGTGCCGGGGTCGGCGCGGCATTCGAGGGTGCCGTGCTCGGTGCCGGCGCGGGAGGCGTCGAGGCCGCGGGAACCGCGGGAGCCCCAGGAGCCGGCGAGGCCGCGGGCGTGCTCGCGGGGACCGTGTCGAGGACGGAGCCGCGACCGGTGCCGCCGCTCGAGGCGAGGAGCGACAGGATGAGCGAGGTGCCCATGAAGATTCCGGCCGACCAGGCGGTCAACCGTGAGAGCAGCGTCGCGGCTCCGCGCGCCCCGAAGGCGGTCTGCGAGCCGCCGCCCCCGAATGCCCCCGCGAGATCCGCGCGCTTGCCGGTCTGCAGGAGCACCACGAGGATCAGGAACACCGCCACGATCACGTGGAGGATCTTCAGCAAGACCACCATCGCCGTTCCCTCGTTTCGGACCCGAAAAACCGGGGGAGGCTAGCACGCAGAGGCAGCGGCGGCAATGGAGGCGAACGAGGCGGCGTCGAGAGAAGCTCCACCCACGAGCGCCCCGCCCACCTCCGGCGCGGACAAGAGAGCAGGCGCCGATTCCGGGGTGACCGATCCGCCGTAGAGGATCCGGATCGTCGCGGCGGAGGCACCGAAGCGTGCCGTGAGGGCCGACCGGATTTCGCGATGAGCGGCGGTCACCTCCGCGGGAAGCGGCGTGCTCCCGGTGCCGATCGCCCAGACCGGCTCGTAGGCGACGGCAAGCCCTTCGGCGGTCAGCTCGTTGGCGGAGAATGCTGCCGCGACTTGCGCGACGACGACTTCGTGCGTTCGCCCGGCCGCGCGCTCTTCGCTCGTCTCGCCGACGCACACGATCGGCGACAAGCCATGCCGCCGCGCGGCGACGACCTTCTTCGCAACGGTCGCGTCGGTCTCGCCGAAAAGTGCCCGGCGCTCCGAGTGGCCGACGATGACGTACCGGACCCCCATCTCGGCGAGCATGCTCGGTGCCACCTCGCCGGTGTACGCGCCCCGCGGCTCCCAGTGCATGTTCTGCGCTCCGACGGCGAGCGGCGTCTCGCGAACCGCGTCCAGCACCACCCGCAGGTTGGGGAACGCCGGAGCGACGGCGGCGTCCGACCGATCGAGCGGAAGCGTCTTGGCGAGCGTCGCGGCGAGCGCGCGGGCGGCGGCCTCTCCGAGGTTCATCTTCCAGTTGCCGACGACGAGGGATCGGCCGCGCAACCCGGTCACGGCGCGTCGTCCAACGCGTCGACTCCCGGAAGCGGCAGCCCCGAGAGGAATTCGAGCGATGCGCCCCCGCCGGTCGACACGTGCGTCATCTTCGACGCGAGGCCGAATTCCTGAACGGCGGCCCCGGTGTCGCCGCCTCCGACCACGGACACGGCGCCCGAGGCCACGATCGCCTCCGCGATCAGCCGCGAGCCCCTCGAGAAGGCCTCGACCTCGAACCGACCGACAGGGCCGTTCCAGAGGACGGTTCGCGCGCGCGCGATCTCCTCGGCGAAAGCCGCCGCCGTGCCCGGGCCGATGTCCATGCCGGCCTCTTCCGGGCCCAGGGCGACGCCGGCGGTGGAGCGCACGTTCGCGTCGTCGCCGCCGACCGCGGCGATGTGATCGACCGGCAGGCGCAGCCGCTTCCCGGTGGCTTCCACCTTCGCCAGCAGCGTCTTCGCGAGATCGAGCTTGTCGGCCTCGACGAGGGAGCGTCCCACCGCGATTCCCTGCGCCTTCAGGAAGGTGTACGCCATCGCGCCTCCGATCAGGAAGCCGTCGACGACGGGGAGCAGGTTCTCGATCAGCGCGATCTTGTCGGAGACCTTGGCGCCTCCGAGGATCGCGAGGAACGGCAGGTCGGGACGAGAAAGAAGCCGCCCCAGGTGCGACAGCTCCGATTGCATGAGCAGCCCGGCCGCGGCGGGCTTGAGCCGGGAGGGAACACCGGCGGTCGAGGCGTGCGCGCGGTGCGCGCTCCCGAAAGCGTCGTTGACGTACACCTCGGCGAGCTCTGCGAGCTTCGCGGAGAAGTCCGAATCGTTCGCTTCTTCCTCGGGGTGGAAGCGCAGGTTCTCGAGAAGCAGCACTCCTCCGGGGGCGAGTGCCGCCACGGATCGCTTCGCCGGCTCGCCGATGCACTCCTCCGCGAATGCGACCGAGCCGCCGAGGAGGCCGGCGAGATGCCCCGCAACCGGCGCCAAGGAGAATTCGGGCCGCGGCCTTCCCTTGGGACGTCCCAGGTGCGAGGCAAGGATCACGCGCGCGCCCGCGCCGCTCAGAAACCGGATCGTCGGAAGGGACGCTGTGACCCGTGCGTCGTCGACGACACGTCCCGCTTCGAGCGGCACGTTGAAATCGACGCGGCAAAAGACGCGCTTCCCCGACAAGTCGCGGAGATCGCGCACGCTCAACTTTGCGGTCACGCCCGCCCCGACCGCCGCGTCAGCGCCGGCGGCGGCCGTGCTTCGGACGACGCGCCTTCCGCGCAAGAATCCCGTCGAGCGCGCGTCTCAGCTCCGCCGGAAGGGACCTCAGCGCGACGCTGTTCCTCCGGATCCGCTCCCGCCGAAGAATCGCGCGAACCACCGCCGCGACGTGGCCGCGCGTGAACGAGTCCTCGCGAAGGTACGCGCGCAGCAGGAGTGGGATCTCGTCCTTCTTGCCGATCTTCTCCACAGCGGCGAGCGCCTCGAGCGGGAGACGCCGGTCGACGTCCGCCAAGATCGACTGCAGATCCTGGATCGCGACGCGGCTGCCTATGCGCGCCAGCTCGAGGTGCGCCTTGGCGCGCACGCGCTGCATCGTGTCGAATCGCGACGGTCCCGCTCCGTCGGACTTGGGAGCAACGCGATCGATGACGCTCTTCAGTCGGTAGATCAGCGGTTTCTCGCCGACGGTCCCGGCCACCTCGACGAGCACCTGCAGCGGCAGAGGCTCGTCGACCGTGTCCAAGGCATCCCCCAATCCACGGACGCGCCGCGGGCCGAGGGCCTTCAGCGCCATCCCGGCACGCGTGCAGTACTCGGGGTCGCCCGACCGCCGGCGCATCTCCGCGACGATCGCCTCCGAAGCCGCGGGCCCCGCCGAGGCCAGGCGGTGCAGGGCGTCGTTCCATTTCGCGTAGTCGTTCGCCGCCAACTCGCGAACGAGCGCCTCGATCCCGGAGCGTTCGCGCGGCGCGGGCGAGTCCTCCTCGGTGATCTCGGCGGCTCGCCGGGCGATCTCCTCGACGTTGTCCTGGCGGAGCCGCCGCAGCAATCCCCGGCGCGCGGTCGGGCGCAGCAAGGGAAGCAGCGCCATACTGGCCATACGGATCTTCGTATCTTCCTTGGCGTCGAGGAGGAGCTCCACCAGTCGCCGGATCGCCGCGTCCTGCCCCGCTTCGTAGAGCTCGAGTAGGCCGTGCACCGCTGAGATTCGCACCTCGCGGACCTTTTCGCGTTTCAGCAATCGTTCGAGGGCACCGACGGCGTCGACCGACGAGAATCGCGCAAGGCAGCGGGCCGCGATCTCGCGCATGCGTGGGTCGCGGTCGAGCAGCATCGCGACGAGCGGCTCGCGGCCGCGGGGATCCTGGATGACGGCGAGGAGCGGCATCGCGTGGGTGCGCACACGATTGTTGTCGCCCTCCAGCGCCTCGACGAGGGCGACGACGGAGTGGGATCCGATGATGGACAGCCGCGCCCGCGCTCGGTCGACCTGTTTCGGCTGACGGCTCCCCAATCGCCTCACGAGTTCGGGAACCTCGGTTGCCCTGGGCCGAAGCGTCATCTAAAGTGAGCCCACCGGTCGGACGCCGACGCGCGATGTCCGGACGCGAAAACGTTACTGCCGAGGACCACCCGTGCTCGAAAGCGCGCGAATTATGAGACGACGTTTTCGCGAAGTCAACATGCGGACCGCTCACAAAAAATTTTTTTTCTTCGTCGCGTGCGCCGTCCTTGTGCTCGTCGTCGCATCGTGCGACGGAGACGAGCGGCGCGCCGACCGGCTGTGGCGTCAAGCGACCGAACGTGTCGAGAAGGGCGACACGCAGGGAGCCGTCGACCGTCTGCAGAAGATCCTCGACGATTATCCCGACACGCGGATCGCGGCGAAGGCGCGCGAACAGATCATCGTCTACCGTGGGCTCGCCACTGCGGTCCAAAGTTATCCGGCGCGACGCGCGCGCGAGCTGATGGTGCAGATCGCCCGCGCGATCGAGGTGTACCGCAACCAGAGCGGACACCCTCCAGCCTCGCTCGAGGATCTCGTGCCCGCGAGGATGGCGAGCATTCCCAAGGATCCCTGGGAACATCCGTTCGTCTACGAGGCGACCGCGCGAGGCTATCGCCTGCGCTGCCAGGGATCGGACGGCGCGCCCGGTGGGGAAGCGGACGCCGCCGATCTCGTCGTCGTCGACGGCGCCTTCGTGACGGCGACCCCGTGAAAAAACGTCGGATTCTGGCGCTCACGGGAGCGCTCGCGGCCGTCGGCGCCGCCGCGGCCGTGCGCGCGCCGAGCTGGGCCGTCGCCGTTCTGCCGTCGGGCCACGAGTACGCGCTCGAGGTCGCCGCGGACGAAGCATCGAGATCCCGAGGCTACATGGGCCGCGAAAAGATCGGATCGCGCGAAGGAATGATCTTCATCTTCGAGGAGGACGGGCGGCACACGTTTTGGATGAAGGACTGCAAGGCATCCCTCGATATGGTGTGGCTCGACGCCCACCAGCGGATCGTCTGGGTGGAGGTCGATCGGAAGCCTTGTCCCCCCGCCGGAGAGTGTCCGACGATCGTGCCGCCGACGGCCGCGCGCTTCGTGATCGAATTCGCCGCCGGGACCGTGCGCGCGGAAGCATTGAAGCCGGGCGACGCGATCGTCGTTCTCTCCGACCCGCCGCTGCGATGAGAGCACGCTGGCTCCCGGGCGCCGCGGCGCTCGCGGTGATGATCGTCGCCGCGCAAGAGCCGGCGCCGCCTCCGACGCCGGGGGAATCGTCGACGATCAAGGGAGGCGACGCGCGCTTGCTCGAGGGCGTGCGCGTCATCGCGGAGCGCACCGCAGGGATCCTGGGCGTCAAGACGGCGTCGGGGCTCGTCGCCGTGCGGGCCGACGCGTCGACTCGCGCGTCGGAGTCGGCAGCGAGGGCACGACGCACGCTCGACGCGGAGCGTGTGGCGGCGCGCGGACGCGCTTGGCACGATCTCGGCATCGGAGCCGGAGCCGAGCCACAGGAGCTGATCACCGCGCTCGCCTCGGATCTCGACGGCATGACCTTCGACGCGACGCGCGCGCGACTCCTCGTCGATCCCAAGCGCCTGCGGGGCGAGGTCGGCGAGTCCGATCCCGACGACGATGCCGACGCCTCCGTCCTCCAAGCCACCGGGGTGGCGCCGGACGAGCCGGTCGTCGCCCACTACGTCGTCCACCAGCTCCTCGACGAAGGCGGGCTCGAGGGCGCCGCCACCACGGACGCCCTCCTCGCCCGGCAGGCTCTGGCGGAGGGAGAGGCGAATCTCGCGGCGCTGATTCTCCTGTTCGGCGGGGTCGGCCT
The DNA here is from genome assembly GCA_964511835.1 of uncultured Acidobacteriota bacterium. Classification (GTDB taxonomy): domain Bacteria; phylum Acidobacteriota; class Polarisedimenticolia; order Polarisedimenticolales; family DASRJG01; genus DASRJG01. The sequence goes on from CAZEII010000038.1 coordinate 18,805, forward strand.
CGAAACGGAGGTCTTTTCCGGTGCGGTGCGCCCCGAAGATGCGCTCGGGGGACGACTGGTCCCGTCCGCGATGCACTCGGCGTCGCCGCTCGTGACCAACTTCCTCGAGTTCATCTACCTCGACGGATTCGCTCAGTCAGCCTCCCTCGCCAAGAAGGGAGGATTCGTGCGGCTGGCGCGCGAGCGTGCGGGACGCCGAACCACCCGGGACGTCATCCACGCGGACCGCGCGCCGACAGCTGTCGCGGCATTGACGGAGCCGTCCCTTCCGCCGACCCTTCATCTGTCGGTGGCCGACCATGATGCTCTCGGGGAACAGGGGATCGTTGCCGCGGTTTCGTTGCTCACCGGTAAGGACAATCTCGGGCTGATCGCCGGCGACGGCTGGGACGGTGACGCGCTCTGGCGATTCGAGGCCTCCCCAGGGACCGAAGGCATCACCGTCTGGGTCACGCGGTGGCGCACGCCGGACGATGCCAACGACTTCGCCTACGCACTGGAGCGCTGCCTGCAGTCTCGCTTCCCAGGTGAGAACGCCGTGGACGACGCGAGTCACGGCGGAAAGGTGTTGCCTCGGTCCGACCGCGTCTTCAGGATCGAACGATCTCCAACCGAGGTGGTGTTCCGTGCCGCACCCCCCGCGATCGACGAAAAACTGTTCCCACCCACAAAGAAAAAAGTGTCGACCTCTCAGCGAAGCACCCCGAAGTAATAGAACTACTTAAGGAATTCTCCATCTTCTCCGGTTGACGCTCCGAGAATTCAGCCCGTACTCTCACCGCATGCGCTGGTTCATTCGAGCCGTGGCCGGACTCTCCGTCGTCAGCTGGATGGTCGTCGTCGGCCTGTTCGCCCGGCCGGGGGCCGCGCTCTCCGACATGCGGGGCCCGACGACTCTCGCCAGAGCCGAGGGGGGAACGACAGCCGAGCTGCCGGCGGACTGGCGCCGCCGGGTCCTCGCGGTCAGTCGTGACGTCTTCCCCGGAGTCGACCGCGAGAAAGCCGAGGTCGTCCTTCCGATCGTCGAGCGACAAGCCCGCCGATTCCGCGTCGATCCGCTCATGGTGTTGGCCGTCATCCAGGTGGAGAGCCGGTTCGACCCCGCCGCCGTCTCCGATCAGGGAGCCGTCGGGCTCATGCAGCTCCAGGCCGATACCGCACGGGAGCTGGCCTCGGATCTGGGCGTCGCGTGGATGGGGGACGACCAGCTTTTCGACCCCAACGTGAACGTGCTGCTCGGCTGCGCCTACTTGCGCCGATTGATCGATCGCTTCGGCGACCAGGGGGCGGCGCTCGCCGCGTACTGCTCGGGTCCGACGTTCGTCGAAGCGCGCCGCGACGTGAACGCCCGCATTCCTCTCCGCTACAGCGACCGCGTTTGGGACGTGTGGACGGCCCTGCAGAGTCGTGTGACGGCCTAGTCCCGAGTCGCCTTTACCCCGCACGATCCGCTGTGATAGGTTCAACCGCTCCGAGCGCGGCACGCGCTTTACGTCCGGGGTGTGAAGCGGGATGAACCCGTTCGACCATCAGCTCCTCAACGTCGTCGCCTATCTTCCGCTCGCCGGCGCTCTTCTCTGCCTCCTGCTTCCAGGGAATCGTCGCGGCCTGGTCGCGAAGACGGCGACCGCGATCGCCGCGCTCGATCTGCTGGCCAGCCTGCCGTTGTGGCTCGGATGGTCGGCGGCCGCGACGGACGCCTACGGGTTCCGCTACGTCTTCGACGCTCCGTGGATCGGTTCGCTGGGCGTCCGCTACATCGTGGGGGTCGACGGCATCTCGATGCTCCTCGTGCTCCTGACGACCGTGCTCGGCTTCCTCGCGATCCTGTCGTCCTGGTCGGCGATCCACGAGCGCGAGAATCAGTACTACGCCTATCTGCTGATCCTCCAGACCGGCATGGTCGGTGTCTTCATCAGTCTCGACGCCTTCCTGTTCTACGTGTTCTGGGAGGTCATGCTGATTCCGATGTATTTCCTCATCGGAATCTGGGGGGGGCAGCGGAGGATCTACGCCTCCGTGAAATTCTTCCTCTTCACGCTGTTCGGCTCCGTGCTCATGCTCATCGGGTTCATCGCGCTGTACGTCCACCACGCGGCGCTGACCGGGGTGTCCACGTTCGACATCCGCCTTCTCCAGACGATGGGCTCGTGGCCGGACTGGACCGCCCTCCAAGCCTGGGTTTGGCTCGCTTTCTTCCTGGGTTTCGCGATCAAGGTGCCGATGTTCCCGTTCCACACGTGGCTTCCCGACGCGCACGTCGAGGCACCCACGGCGGGCTCCGTCATCCTCGCGGGCGTGCTCCTGAAGATGGGGATCTACGGGTTCCTGCGATTCAGCCTGCCTATGCTCCCGGATGCGACGCATCGCTTCGCGCCGATCGTTCTCGCGCTAGGAGTGATCGGCGTCGTCTACGGCGCCGCGGTCGCGCTGATGCAGAGGGACTGGAAGAAGCTGGTCGCGTACTCGTCGATCAGCCACCTCGGATTCTGCATGCTCGGAGTCTTCGCGCTGAATCCCCAGGGGCTGACGGGCGGCGTTCTTCAGATGATCAATCACGGTCTGTCGACGGGGGCCCTCTTTCTCCTGGTCGGCGTCGTCTACGAGCGCCGGCACACGCGCCAGCTGGACGAGTACGGAGGTTTGGCCTCGGTCATGCCCTGGTTCGCGGTGATCTTCATGATCATGACGCTCTCCTCCATCGGCATGCCCCTCATCCCGGGGAACGGCTTCACCGGCGAGTGGACGATTCTCGTCGGCGTGTTCGGACTCGAGACGAAGGCGTGGGCGATCCTCGGCGCGACCGGTCTCGTGCTTGGCGCGACGTACATGCTCTGGCTCTACCAGCGGACGATGTTCGGCAAGCTCGACAACGAGCGAAATCGCGCCCTGACGGATCTCAGCGCACGGGAGCTCGCCACGCTGCTCCCGCTCGTTCTCCTGGCGTTCTGGATCGGCATCCGGCCTCAGCCGTTTTTCAGGGTTCTCGATGAGCCGGTGCACCGGCTCGTGCAGCAGGTCGAGAAAAGGTACGAATACCCCCCTGCCGTGGCCGAATCGCGGTGATGAAACGGCGCCGGTCTGCTAGAGTCGTGCGCCCGTCGCGCCCGATTTGAATCCAAAGGATGACGGCGGAGGGCGGCTCGACGGGCCCTCGCCTCTTCGCTTCATCGGTGTCGGGGCCGAGTTGGTCGCGCCGGTGCTGGTGGGCGTGTTCGGGGGGCGGTGGCTCGACGAGCGCTTCGGCACGGGGCCGTGGCTGCTTCTGACCGGGGCGATACTCGGAGCGGTCGCAGGGATGGTCAACTTCGTCAGGCGGGTGCTCCCGCCCGGCGGCTCGGGGGGCAAGGGCTCGTGACCCCATCATCGACGTGGAGCTTCGCGAGGGGAGCTGTGGCGGTGGCCGCCGCTTCCGGCGCGGCGCTGGCGCTCCTCCTCCGAGGCGTCGCGGACGACGCCACGCTCGGGGGGGTCGCGGGGTTCCTCGCGATGACGCTGCCGCTCCTCGCGGCCGGCACGTGGCTTGCCTCCCGGCAAGGCCGACCGGGTCCTCAGTTCCTCGTCGCGCTGGGAAGCGGCATCGTGCTGCGGGCCGTCCTCTTGGCCATGGTCGTCGCGCTCGCCGTGCATCGAGGCGGGCCGACACTCGCTGGGGCGCTCGCAGGATTGACGGCCGGCTTCCTGCCTCTGACGGTGTTCGAGATGATTTGGTTCGCGCGGCGGTCGCACGCGGCTTTCGAGGCCGCGGGAAAACGCGCGTGAGCGCGCCGGCCGCCAAGGCGGGAGGACATCCGACCGCGACGCCGAACGGCGACGCGGCTCCGTTCAATCCCGGCGATCACATCATGCACCACATCCTCGACTCCCACTCCGTCGAGATCCCGCTCACGACGATCGAGGTCCCGCTCCCCGAGCTGCACATCGGTTCGCTCGACGTCTCGATCACGCGCAACGTCGTCATGATGTGGGTGGCGTCCGCGATCCTCCTCACGCTGTGCCTCGCCGCGGCGCGACGGGCGAAGAACCCCGTGCCGACCGGGATCCGCGGCGTCATGGAGGCGCTCGTCCTGTTCGTCCGCGACGAGATCGCGCGCAAGACGATCGATCGCCACTACGCCGACCGGTACGTCGGCTATCTCCTCACCGCGTTCTTCTTCATCCTGACCTGCAACTACCTCGGGCTGATCCCCGGATTCTCGACCCCGACCAGCAGCATCAGCGTCACCGCGACGCTCGCTGGATTCACGTTCCTCATCAGCCAAGCGGGCGGAATCCGGAGCTACGGCCTGTGGGGCCACTACAAGAACCTCGTCCCGCAGGGACTCCCGATCGCCATCGTGCCGGTGATCCTCATCGTCGAGATCATGAGCATGCTGGCGCGGCCGTTCGCCCTCGCGATCCGCCTGTTCGCCAACATGACCGCAGGGCACGTCGTCATCCTGAGCCTGATCTCGTTGATCTTCGTGCTCAAATCCGTTCTCGTCGCGGGGATGTCGATCCCGTTCGCGCTCTTCACGTACTGCCTGGAGATCTTGGTGGGCTTCCTCCAGGCGTTCATCTTTACGGTTTTGTCGTCGCTGTTCATCGGGCTGGCGGTGCATGCGTCGCACTGAGCGCCCCGCGAACGCACAAGGAGGATCGGTATCATGGAAGGAATGACGTCCGTCGGTCTCGCGTATCTCGGTGCTGGATTGGGAGCGGGTCTCGCCCTGATCGGCGTCGGCATGGGGATCGGCCGGCTCGCGGCCTCCGCGCTTGAGGGGATGGCACGGCAGCCGCAGGCCGCTGGCACCATTCAGACCGCGATGCTGATCGCAGCGGGATTCATCGAGGGCGCCGGCCTCTTCGCGCTCGTCATCTGCATCATCATGGCGTTCAAATAGCGCGAGGGCATCATGCGCCGTGTTGCGCTCCTGACGACGGCATCGCTCCTGGCCCCGGCGTCCGCCTGGGCCGCCGAGGGCGGCGCCAACAGCAGCCTGCTCATCCAGCCGCAGTTCGGAACGATCTTCTGGACCGCGGTGACGTTCGTCATCTTGCTCTTCCTGCTCGGGAAGTTCGCGTGGAAGCCGTTGCTCGCCGCCGTCCAGGCGCGCGAGGCGGGGATCCGCGACGCGATCGATGGCGCGAAGCGTGATCGCGAGGAGGCGCAGCGGATTCTCGAGGAACACAAGGCGATGCTCGCGCTCGCGCGCCAGGAGCGCGCGGACGCCGTCGAGGCCGGGCGCAAGGATGCGGAGCGCTTGAAAGCGGAGATCCTCGAGGAAGCGCGCGCTCAGCGCGAAGCGCTGATGAAGCAGACCGGCACGCAGATCGAGGCCGGGATTCGCCAGGCGCGCGCGGTGCTGAAGGGCGAGGCCGCCGATCTCGCGATCCAGGCCGCCGCAAAGCTCATGGCGAAGAATCTCGACGACGCGACCCAGCGCCGTCTGGTCGAAGATTACCTCACCGGGCTCGAGAAGCTCGCCGCGGGCTCGGACGTCGCCCCGAGCTGATCACGGGCCCGCGTCCGGGCGATGCCCTCGCGATTCACGATCGAGCCCAGGCGTTCCCGTTCGTGGTCGACCTCCGTCGTCGTCGCGCCCGGCGCGCTCGACCGGGCGGCGGAGCAACTCGCCAGGGGGCGCTCCGGCGGACGGGTCCTCGTGATCTCCGACACGCGGGTCGCCCGGCTGTACGGCGGTCGATTCGTGAGGCGCCTCATCTCCCACGGCGTCGGCGCGACGCTCCTCACGTTCCCCGCGGGTGAGCGGGCCAAGACCCGCGAGACGAAAGCGCGGCTCGAAGATCGCCTGGCGCGGCTGGGCGTCGGGAGAGACGCCGTCGTCGTCGCGCTCGGCGGGGGCGTGACGGGGGACCTCGCCGGTTTTCTCGCCGCGACGTGGCACCGGGGCGTGCCTTGGGTTTCGATCCCGACCACGCTCCTGGCGATGGTCGATGCCGCGCTCGGGGGGAAGACGGGTGTCGATCTGCCGGGCGCGAAGAACATGATCGGCGCGTTTCACCATCCGGTCTCGCTCTGGGCCGACGTGCGCTTGCTCCGGACCCTTCCGACGCGCGTCTTTCGCGCCGGTCTCGCCGAGGTGGTGAAGACCGCGGCGGCGCTCGACGCGGGGTTCTTCGCGGATCTTGAGCGGAACAGCTCGCAGCTCGCGCGCCGCGAGGAGCGGGCCGTCGAGCTCGTGGTCGCCCGATGTCTCTCCCTGAAGGGGCGCGTCGTCGCAGCGGACTCGCGCGAGGACGGGCTCCGCGCCGTTCTCAATTTCGGCCACACCGCGGCGCACGCGATCGAGGCCGCCACCGCTTATCGCGTGCCTCACGGCGAGGCGGTGTCGATCGGGCTCGCCGTCGAGTCACGCCTCGCGTCCCGCCTCACCGACCTGCCGCGCGCCCATGCGGAGAGAATCGAGGCGCTCCTCGCCGCGTTCGGCCTTCCGGTTCGGGCACCGCGGCGGCTCGACCGCGACAGGCTCCTGGCAGCGCTCCGGCGGGACAAGAAGACGCGCGCGGGGGTGGTGCGCTGTGCGCTCCCGGCCCGCATCGGCCGCATGCCGAAAGGCCCCGACCCGTGCGTGGGGGTCGATCCCGCGCGCGATTTGCTGCCTTTCCTCGAGCGCGATTGACGACCGGAGGGACGGCGAACTAACTTAGCTTTCGCCCGTCAACTCGAACGCCAAGGTGCCGCCCGCCGATGCAGGTCGAAAGCCTCGGACGCTACGTCATCGAAAAAGAGCTCGGGCGCGGGGCGATGGGGCGGGTCTTCCTCGCGCACGATCCCCAGATCGACCGGCGCGTCGCGATCAAGACGATTCAGATTTTCTCGACGCTTCCGGAATCCGAGCGCGTCTCGGCTCGGGAGCGCTTCCTGCGTGAGGCCCGCTCGGCCGGCAAGCTTCTTCACCCGGGAATCGTGACGATCTTCGACGTCGGCGAGGCGGGTGGGGTTCCCTATCTCGCGATGGAGTTCGTCGAGGGCACCACGCTCGACGCATTCTGCCGCGAGGACACGCTCCTCCCCGTGCCCGACGTCGTCGAGTTGATCGCGGTGGCGGCGGAAGCGCTGGCGTTCGCTCATTCGCGAGGGATCGTCCACAGGGACATCAAGCCGGCGAATCTGATGCGCGTCGGCACCCGGGCCGTGAAGATCATGGACTTCGGGCTGGCGAAATCCCCGACGACCTCCATGACGCACGACGGCGCGCTTCTGGGTACGCCGAACTACATGTCGCCGGAGCAGGTGCGCGGCGAGGCCCTCGACGGTCGCGCCGACCTCTTTGCGCTCGGCGTCGTTTGTTACGAGATGCTGACGGGCGTGAAGCCGTTCGGCGGTGATTCCATCTCGTCGGTGCTCTACCGGATCGTCCACGAGCCTCCGAAGGATTCCTCGCTGCGGCTCGACCGCGTTCCGGCTTCGCTGTCGGCGTTTCTGACCCGCGCGCTCGCCAAGAGCCCCGAAGCGCGCTTTCCCGACGGTGCGGCGTTCGCGGCGGCGCTCCGGAAGGCGGGCGAAGCGGCAGAGGTGGCGACCCTTCGTCCGGGGGAGGCGCGCATCGCCTCCCCGGCGTCGAAGGCCGAGCGCGCGAAGGCCTCGGCGCGGAGCCGCTCCGCGGTGGGCGTCCGAAGATCGAAGACGCCGTGGATCGTCGTCGGCGTGATCGCGATCGCCTTGATCGGCGCCAGCTTCGTGCTGCTCCCGCCCCGTTTCGGAGCGCCCGCGGAGCCGCCGGTGACCGCGCGCGTGCGGACGGAGCCGCCGGGCATTCCGGTCCGGCTGAACGGTGCGCCGCTCATGGGAGACGCGGTGAGCTTTCCGCGCGCCGGTCCGTTCGGCGTGCTGACCGCCGCGGAGGCCTGCCGCGAAGCGAAGCACCGGCTCGAGGTGGGAGACGCGGGCGGCGAGATCGTCCTCGTCCTCGACCCGACGCGCGCGGATGTGCCCGTCGATCCCGGAGTCCCCGGCGCCAAGGTTATCGTCAACGGCCAAGTCGCGGGGACGACGCCAGTGAGCGTGAGCCTCGATCTCTGCCGCGACAACTCGATCGAGCTCTCGGCGGCGGGGTTCACGGCGACGAGCGTGACCGTCCCGGCCCGGGCGACGCCGCTCTCCGCGCGCAACACCGCGGCCAGTCTAAGGCTCCAGGCCATTCCGATGGGGCGGCTCGTCCTCCCCGCTCCGCGTGAGCTGGTCCAGTTCTATGTCGACGGCAAGCCGGCCGAGGCTGGGGGGAGCCTCGATCTGCCGGCGGGTCCGCACGACGTGCGAGCGGTCGACGCCAAGAGGTTCGTCGATGTCGCCGTGACGACCGAGGTCGCTGCCGGCGGCACCGCGAAGCCGCAATTCTCGCTCCCCGCCTTGTCCCGGCTCGTCGTGCAGACGTTTCCGCCGAACTGTCGAGTCACGGCGAGGAGGGCCGGGGGCGAATGGCGCCCGCTCGGCGAGACGCCGCTGCGCTACGAGCTGGCCTCCGGACGCTACGCTCTCCGGATCGAATCGCCTCTGTCGGGCGAGACGCGGGAGCAGGACGTCGAGTTGAAGCCGGGGTTGAACGCTCCGTTACGGGTGTCGTTCGGACGGTCCGGCCGTTGAGCTGTCGGCGAGGCCGCGCGGCCTTCTTCGTCGCTGCGTCGGTCGCGCTCGGCCCTCGGTCGTCGGCGCAGGAGGCCGCCGCCCCCGCGGCCGCGGAGCGGCAATACCGCACGGCGCAACGGCTCGGGGCAGAGGGATCTCCGGATGCCGGGGCCGCCTTCGAAAAAGCCGTGACGTTGGCTCCCCATGGGCCGTGGGCGGACGACGCCCTCGTCGATCTGGCGAGGTTCCAAGGCGCGCCCGACTGGCCCGAGGACTTGGCGGGGCTCGATGGGCCTCGCGCCGCCGCAGCGGCAGCGACCCTAGAGCGCGTGCTCGATCAATACGCCGACGGCGATCGCATCGCGGAGGCGCGTTACCGGCGAGCGCTCCTCCGCATCGCACCGCTCCCGGGCCGCGATGCGGCGCGCGCGCGCCAAGACTTGATCGCCCTGGCCGTGAGCCCGTCGAGCGACACGTGGACGGTCGCCGCACGGTACGCGTTGGGCATTCTCGATGAGATTTCGGGGGCGTCCGATCGCGCGGCCGGCTCCTTCGCGCGGATCATCGTCGAGCGGCCGGACAGCCCCGCGGCGTGCCGCGCCCGCGCGGGGTTCGGGCGCACGCTCTTGCTCCGCGGGCGCTTCGGGGAAGCCGCGGGATGGTTTCAACAGGCGATCGATTCGGGGGCTCCTCCGGCCGTTCGCGCCGGAGCTCAGCGGGATCTGGCCCTTCACGAGGTGCTCAGGCAGCGGTCTCCGGCGCTGTCGTGGACGGCGGTTGCCGCGCGGCTCCCCGCGATCCCGACCACGCGCGGCGCTGCGCTGATCGCCTCGGACGCTTCCGGCCGGATCGTCGTGTTCGATCGCAAGAGCGAGTCCTTACAATCGTTCGACGACAAGGGCGCGGGTTCGACGCCCGAGACCGTCGGCGAGGTGTTCGCGCTCACGGCCGATCCGTTCGGTCGCGTCTACGTAGCCACGAAGGACAAGCTCCTTCGACGGGATGCGCGAGGGATCACCACGCTGGCGAGCCTCGAGAGCTTCTCATCGCCCTCCTCGATCGCGGTGGACGGGGCGGGCGCCGTCTGGATTGCCGATAGGAAAGGGGAGCGAGTGGGGCGCTGGACGCCGGGCCTCCCGGCGCCGCAGGTCGCGCGCGAGAGCAAGGGCGCGGCGATCTCAGCCCTCGTCGCGACGGGAGCTCGGGTCATCGCGGCCGAGGCGAAGACCGGCCGCCTCGTCGTCGTCGCGGGCCCGGGGGCGGAGACCGCATTCGGCACCACGGTTTTCAAGCGACCCGTGGCACTCGCAGCGGACGCCGCGGGGCGAATCTTGGTGCTCGACGAGAAGGCGGCGACGGTTTCGCGGCTGACTCCGATGGCCGAGCCTGTGGACACACTCTCTCTCGAGGTCGGCGGTGTCTCGCGCCCGCTCGCGCTGGCCGCCGCACCGGACGGCAAGCTCCGGGTCTTGGACGGTGCGACCGGCTCCGTCGCGGTGGCGCCATGAAGAGGCGGCTCGCCGCGGCGTTCGTCCTCCTCGCCGTCCTTTCCGTCTCGGCGGCAGAGCCCACGCCTGCGCCGGCCTCAGCGGCCCCGGACGTCCGACGCGAGCTGGATGCGGTCCGCGATCAACTGGTCGCTCTCGACATCGAGAAAGCCCTCGCCGCGCTCGAGACGATCCTGGCGCGATCCGACTTGCCGGAAGCCGCGCGACGGGGCGCCCTCGATCTCCGCGCGCAGGCTCACGCGGCGAGCGACGATCTTCCCGCCGTCGAGAAGGACTACCGCGCGATCTTGGCGATCGACGCCGCGTACGCTCCCGCGCGCGAGGTCACCTCGAAGAGCGCGATGGATCGCTTCGTCAAGATTCAACGATCGCTGATCGGCACCGTGCACCTCGACCTCGATCCGAAGGACGCATCGATGACGGTCGACGACCGGCCGACACCGCTCTCGGCTACGGGCTCGTTCCCTGCCGCCGCGGGGGAGCGGCGCGCCGGGTTCACGCGCAAGGGATTCGACGCTCTGAGCGTCACGATCCACGTGGTCGCCGGCCAGGAAACGCTCGTCCAGGTGCACATGGTTCCCAACGCGCGGGGGCTCATCGTGCGGACCGACGTCGACGGGGTCGCGGTCGCTCTCGACGGTGCGGCACTCGGCGTCACCGCGCGCGGCGCCGGGGGGGAAGGAGCGCCCGCGGAGCTGCTCCTCCCCGACGTCGGCATCGGCGAGCACGAGCTGCGGTTCACGAAGTCCTGCTTCGCTTCGGAGAGCGTGCAGCAAGCCGTCAGCGTCGATCTGACCGACCGCTCGCCGAAAGCCCTAACCGTCGTCGTCCTCCGGCCGGCCTCCACGCGCGTGGCGGTGACGGGTGCCTCGTACGAGGGGGATCTCTCCGTCGACGGGGCGCGCATCGCGTCCTTGCCCCTGACGTCGTTCTCGATGTGCCCGGGCGTTCGAGAGATCGAGGTGCGGGCGTCGGGGCGCGTCGTCTGGTCGGGCGCCGTCGATGCGCCCGAAGCGGATCTGACGATCGATCTCACACCTCGACCGGGCGCTGCCCTCGTCGGGGCTGAATGGCCCAAGGCCTGGGACGCCGCACTCGCGAGCTGGAGCCAGCGCGGGCGTCTCGGGCTTCCCGCCGGCGCAGATCTCGCGGCAACGTCCGGGTGGAGCAGCGTCACGCTCCCGAACGGCACCGACCTCGCCGTCGGGGTGATCCCGTCCGGTGGCGTGGCCGGAGACGACCGCGTCGTTCTCTACAGCCCTGCCCTGCAGCGCGTCGAGGATCGGGCGTCGGCGCCCGCCGCGAGTCACCCGCGCTGGTCCGAGGGGAGTCTTGGGGCGGCGATGGCGGACGGTCCGGGTGGAACGGTGCTGGTCGCGTCGGTTGCCCCCGGCGGACCGGCCGCACGGGCCGGGCTTCTGCCGGGGGATCGCATCGTGACGATCTCCGGCCGGCCCGCCGCGAGCACGGCGTCGGCCCGGGACTCGATCGCGGCGGCCGCGCCCCCGGCGAAGGTCCTCCTCGAGATCGCCCCGCCAGCGGGTCCGGCACGGAGAGTGGAGTGCGAGACCTCGGCGGCGCCGGCCGCACCGAGGAGCGACGGGGAGAGCGATTCTCCGATCGTGCGTGCGGCATGGGCGTCCGCCGACGCCGCGGCCAACGGGCCGGAGTCGGCTTTCGCGCTCGCGGCGCTGGCATCTCTTCTCGAGCGCGCGGGTCGCGACGCGGCGGCGCTCGATGCGTGGAGGCGTGCGCGAGCGATCGGCGGCGGGGCGCTCACGGCCCGGGCGGCCTACGCGTGGGGGGCCGGGCTGCAGGCGCGCGGAAATAGCGCCGAAGCGATCGAGGCGTTCACGCAGGCCCGTTCGGGAGCAACCGCCTCGGGAGATGCAGCGCTCGCGGCGGCGGCGGCCGACCGACTCGCCGATCTCGGTGTCGCGCCTCGCTAGCGGCTACTGCTCGCGGGCGTACGGATTGGCGGCCAACGCCACCGTTCGAAGGGCGTCGTTCGTCTTACCGATGCGGCTGCCGACGCGAACCTCGGAGGCGGCGATCTGGTCGAGGACGTAATCCATGTCGGCGGCGCGCGCGCCGTTGACCTTCCTCTCGAGCTTCGCGAGCTCCGCTCGGAGCGCCGCGGAGGTGACGGCGGGCTCGACGGTGCGATCGGCGGCCGCATCCGCGGGCTTCGCGGGGCTGGCCGCCGCGCGGGAGGACTCGATCGCCGCCAGCCTTCGATCGATCTCGCGCTGGACGAGCTGCTCGGTTTCGGCGGTCGACGGCGTCGACCCGACGGCCGGTTGGCCGGACGTGTGGCCGCGGCCGAGAGCGTAGCCGGCGCCGGCTCCCGTCCCGGCGAGGATCGCGGCGCCGAGAATCGAAGCCGCCAGGAGAGCGGGCCTCAGGCGGGAGCGGTCGCGAAGGACCACGACCCGCGGGACGCGGGGCAGCTCGAGCTCGTCTTGCCGCAAGAGGGCGCGGACGCGGGAGAATTGTTCGAGCGTGGATCGACACGCGCCGCACGTCGCCAGGTGCGCGGTCAGCGCCTCGTCGTTGTCGGGGTCGATCTCGTCGTAGAGCTTCTCGGTCAGCTTCTCGTTCCACGCAGTGCAGGACATGGTCGGCTCCTACGCGATATGCAGGCCGAGCAAGGACGTCCGCATGGCGTCCAGGCCGGCGTACATCCGCGATTTCACGGTGCTCTCCGGGACGCCCAACACCTCGGCGATCTCCCGGAACTTGAGGCCCTCGTACTCTTTCAGCAACAAGACCTCTCTTTGCTCGCGCGGTAGGCCGGAGAGCGCGCGCCGGACCGCGCCGCGTCGCTCCGTGTCTTCGAGCGCCGCGGCCGGATTGGTCGCGACCGTCGCCGGCGCGGCGTGCTCGCGGGGCGGATCGTCGTCCTCGACCGCCGTGGGCGTGATCACGAGACGGCCCCAGCGCCGCTTCCGCCGCGTCTGATCGCGGCAGAGATTGAGCGCGATCTGATACATCCAGGTGGAAAACCTGGCGCCGTCACGAAAGGCGTCGGCCTTGTCGAGAATACGCAGAAACGTTTCTTGACAAACGTCCCGAGCGTCGTCTGGGCGGTCGACGAGTCGCGAGACGAATCGCAGCAGCGGCAACTCCCACCTGGCCACCAGCACGCCAAGCGATTCCGAGTGGCCGCCGCGGAGCGCCACCAGGAGGTCTTCGTCGGTCGGCGCAGCCGCGTCCACACGTTCTCCCAACGTCATGGCGAGTTTTACGACCGGGGCCTGGCGTTCGACGATTCGATCCTACTTTCCGACCGCCCGGGCATCCACAAACCACCCTCAGGACGGCAATTTCGGGCGCATATTTAGAATCCCAATAATTGATATTTAGAACTCAGTACCTATATTTGCCCGCCGAACCCGGCGATGTCGGAGCGGGGGAGGCCTCGTGGTGAATTCACCGGAAGACGATCGTCCGCGCGAACGTCACACCCCACTCCGCCCGGCCCGTCCGAGCGACCTCGACCCCACCCGACTCCAAGAGCTTCTCGAGCGCCAGGAGGTCGAGATCGAGAGCCTCTGCACGGAAGTGCTCGAGCGTTACGAAGAAGCCACGCTGGTCTACCGGCTGAGCGAGCGGATCGGCTCGGTCCTCGGAGAGAGCGCGATCTCCGGTCTCGTCGTGCGCGAGGCCGCGGCGGTCCTCGGATCGTGCTCCGGCGAGATCTGGCTCAAGGGAGACGGAGGTCTCTCCCTCGCCGCCGGCTTCCCGGAATCCGAGCCGGGGGAGCCCGACGCCGCCGTCTTCGAGACGGCCCAGACCGGACGAACGTGGACCCGGCCATCCGCATCGGGCGCTGCGGCGTCGGCGGCCGTCGCGCTTCCCGACACCCGGGGGTCGTTCCTCGGAGTTCTCGTGCTCCACGGCCGGCCCGAAGGACGGGCCTTCCGCACCGGCGAGATCAAGCTGATGACGGTGATCGCTGCTCTGGCCTCCGCGTTCATCCGCAACGAGCGGCTGGCCGAGAAGGCCCGCGGCGCCGATGCGCGCCGCCGCGAGGACGAGATCGCGCGCGAGATTCACCGCGGGCTGCTCCCGCGCCACGACCCATTGTTCGCGGGGCTCGACGTGTCGGGGGGATTCCGCGCCGCCGAGAACATCGGCGGCGACTACTACGGTTACGTCGCGATGGCCGACGGCAGCTTGGGTATCGCAATCGCCGACGTTTCGGGGCACGGCGTCGGAGCCGCGCTCTACATGGCGACCGCGAAGGGCGCCCTCCAGTCGGAGGCGCGCGAGATTCTATCCGCGGGGGACGTTCTGGGACGAGTCAACGAGGTGCTCGCCTCGGATTTCGCCGCGAGCGACATGTTCGCGACGCTCGTGTTCGCGAGGATTCTCCCCGACGCGCGGCGGATCGTCTGGTCCAACGCCGGACACAACCCGCCGCTCCTTCTGCGCGCCGGCGGCGACGTGGAGATGTTGAAGCCGTGCGGTCCGGCTCTGGGGATCGTCCCCGGCGCCCGGTGGCGCGACCTCGACGAGCGGTTCGCCCCGGGCGACGTGCTGCTTCTGTACACCGATGGAGTCGTCGACGCGCGCGATGAGTTCAAGCGGTTCTTCGGCGTGGAGCGCCTGGTCGAGGCCGCCTGCCGGCCGGCCGCGAGCGCCGCCGAGATCCGCGAGAACGTCCTCGAAGCTCTCTCCCGTCACACGGGGGCCGCAGTTCCGTGGGACGACATGACGCTGGTCGTGGCCCGGGGCGTGGCACTCGAGGACGCGCCGTGACCGGCGGCACGAAACGGATTCTGATCGTGGACGACGACGCGTTCATCCGCCGTCCCCTCGAGCTCATCCTGCGCGCCGAAGGGTACGAGCCCTCGACCGCTGCCGACGCCGAAGAGGGGCTGCGCGCGATCGAGGCGGCCCTACCGGACCTGATCTTCCTCGACGTCATGATGCCCGGGAAGGACGGGCTCACCTGGTGCTCCGAGCTCAAGCGCGATCCTCGCTACGCCGGGATACCGATCGTCCTGCTCTCCGCCCGCGGCCAGGAGCGCGACCGCGATCGGGCGCACGCTCTGGGCGCCGCCGAATTCATGACCAAGCCGTATTCGCCTTTCGAGCTCAAGCGCCGAGTGCGCGAGATCCTCGGCCGCGGCTGACGGGAGGCGGGCCGTGGCGCAGTGGTCTCTCGCCGACCGAACGCTCTACGCGAAGCTCGTCTACTACGGGCCCGCGCTGGGCGGCAAGACGACGAATCTCCGGGTGCTCCACGACGTCACCGACCCGCAAGGGAAGGCTCCGCTCGTCTCCGTGAACACCGCGGATGATCGCACGCTGTTTTTCGACCTCCTGCCGCTCGATCTGGGACGGGTTCTCGGCTACCGGGTGGCCCTCAAGCTGTTCACCGTTCCGGGACAGGTGCGCTACGACGCGACGCGACGCGCCGTTCTCTCCGGCGCGGACGCCGTGGTCTTCGTCGCGGACTCGGAGGCCTCCCGCGAGGCCGACAACCGGCTCTCCTGGGCCGACTTGCGGGAGAACATGCGCGCGGCCGGTCTCGACCCGCAGTCGGTTCCGATTCTGGCGCAGCTGAACAAGCGCGACTTGCCCCAAGCCGCGCCGGCCGCGGCGATGGAGTCCTGGTTCGGGCTGACGCCGGGGCGAGGCGTTCCGGCGGTTGCGCGCGACGGGGCGGGCGTCCTCGAGACGTTCGTTGCGGCGGCTCAAGCGATGTTCGCGCGGCTGGTCGCTATGGCCGATCGCACGACGCGGCGCACGCTCGACGCCGGTGATCTCGCCAAGCAGCTCGACGGGGCGTTCGCGCCGTATTTCGCCCGGCGCGCTCCGGCGGAGGCCGCCGCGAAGCGCGAACCCCGCTCCGACCAACCCCTCGTGCTCGAGGCGTCGAATCTCGTGGAGAGCGCCGTCGCCTCGAGCGTCGAGCTGGGATCCAGGCTCGCCGACGAAAGGGCCGCGGTCGCGCGGCTCACGGGGGAAGCCGAATCGCTGCGCCGGCTGTCCGACGCTCTTCGCGCCACCGGCGCGAGCTTCGACCGCGGCGCGGTCTTGGACGCGGCTCTGACCGCGGTCGTCTCGACGCTGGGCGCCGCGGGCGCCGCGTTCGCCTCGACGGATGTCGCCGGCAGGCCCCGGCTCGAGCGCGGTGCGGGCGCCGACCTGGCGGCGCTGCTCGCGGATCCGGCCGCGGCCGCGCCGGTCCTTCGGCTGCTCTGCGCCGGCC
>CAZEII010000039.1:0-34392 GCA_964511835.1 uncultured Acidobacteriota bacterium
CGCGACGGGCCCGGGCGCTCGCGGGGCGGCGACCGAGGAGGCCGCGGACGCGGCGGCCCGGGGCACGGCGGCGCCGGCTCCCACTCGCGTTAAGGACGGCCGGTGGGAGCGCCGGTTCTCGGTCGACAGGTCGCTGAGTACCTCCTGGATCATGGCTGGATCACCTCCGCCCAGGTCGAGGAGGCGCGCCGCACCCAGGGCTTCTTCGGGGGCCGACTCGAAACTCACCTTCTCAAGCTCGGGTATGTCAGCGAGAGCGTTCTGGGCGACGCCCTGACCGAGGTCGCCGGCACCCCGTTCGCCTCGTGGGAGCGACTGCGCGCGCCGATGCCGGAAGCGCTCGCCGCGGTTCCCATCCACCTGATCGAGCGGCACCGCGTCTGTCCGTTCAAGCTCGAGGAAGGTCGGCTGCGCGTTGCCACGCTCGCGCCCCGGGACGGCGTCGCCCTCCGGGAGCTTCAAGCGGCGACCGGGCACGAGATCGAGCCCTGGATCGCGATCGAGCCGCGCCTGTACCAGGCGCTCGAGCGTCACTACCGAATCCGCTTCGAAGGGACGCGCGGGATCACGCTTCCGCCGGACCCCACCGAGGCGTCGCGCCGGATGCCCAGGGCGCCGGACGAGACGCCGGCCGAGGCGGCTCCCACGGGCCCCGAGGTCGGACTCGACGGCCGACCGCTCGACGCCGAGCCGTTGATCGAAGACTACGTACGCCAGGACGCGGCGCCTCGAGTACCCCTGGAGTCGATCTCCCTGGATGCACTCGACGAAGCGCTCGCCTCCGCGCGCGACCGCGACGATATGGCCGAAGCGCTGTTCGCGTTCTGCGCATCGCGCGCCAGCCGGTCCGCGCTCTTCGCCGTCGGGAAAGAGGCGATTCGGGGGGTGCTCGGCCGTGGGCGGGCTCTCGAGGGGGACCTCGTGCGCAAGCTATCCGTCCCGGCCGGCTCGGGGACGGTTTTCGACATGGCGCTTCAAAGCCGCGATTTCTACTTCGGCGTCGTGCCCGCGCTGCCCGCAAATCGCGACTTGTACGCGGAGCTGGGAGGGCGGCTGCCCGCCAACGTGATGCTCTTTCCGATCATCGTGAAGGACCGGACGGTCGCGTTGCTCTACCTCGACGGCGACGACGCGCCGCTCCCGCGACCCGACATCCCGCTGATGCGCCGCGTCGCGGCCAAGGCGGGGCTCGCCTTCGAGATGCTCCTGCTGCGAAACAAGCTCCGCGAGATCTGAGCCGGCGCGAAGCTACTGCTGCATGACCTCGGCGCGGTCGCCGCGGCGAACCTCGCGTGCGGAGTGCAGGACCTTGACCGTCGACGTCGCTCCATCCACCGTCAGCACGACGCCCTGGCCCAGCACGAGGCGCGGCAGGTCGCCATTGTCGCGAAAGAGCGTGAGCAGGGAGCCCGGGCGAATGCCGGCGTCCGTACCGATGTCCGTCGCGACGACGTTGTCGCCGCCGACCGCGATCAGCTCGTCCGCGCCTCCGTCGACCACGTACCCTTGCGTGAGGCCGGAGGGCTCGGCGCAGCGGTCCATCGGCGGAATGTGTTCCAGCATCGGGGTCGACATCTCCTTCCAGGGCAGGAGCTCGTCTCCGAGGCTGACGTCCTCGCAGGAGCCGACGACGAGCGCCGTCGCCGTGTTCTCCTGCGTGCAGAGAACCTTGACGTGGCCCCTTCGCTGAATGTAGGTGCCGAGCTTCTCCTTGGTCGCGGGATGCACGACCTTGTGGTCGGGGCGCACGACGGCGTACTCGGCTCCCGGGGTGATCCCCTGGTTTCGACCCTGGTTGAGGAAGACGATGTCGCCGGTCGCCTGCATGGCTTTCTCGAGCTCGGCACCCGCGATCACGAGGGACGCCGGCTGGTGGTCAGGATCGACCCAGCCCGAGCAGTAGAGATCGTGCTCGTCAGCGAGCCGCATCATCGCCGGTGTGGCCGGAGCGGACGGCGTCGCCGCTGCTCCGGCGCCGGCTTCCGCCGGCGGCGCCGTTGCCTGAGCCTCACCCGCGGTCTCCCCCTCGGCTGGCTTCTCGGTCTGCGTCGCCGCCGGCCCCTCGGGCGGGACGACGGTCGGCTTGCCCGGTACCGCGAGCGGGTCGCCCGGGTAGATCCAGTGGCTGTCGAGGACATAGCGATTCTGGTCCCAGACCTGCGGCCAAAGGTGCGGGTCGCCGAGCCACTTGCCAGAAAGGTCCCAAAGGGTGTCACCCTTTTGAATCATGTACGACTCCGCCGTGGCCTGCGGTGGGTCCCAAGGCGTCCAGTGGTCCCCGACCTTTTTGAGATTCTTCGGCGGTCGTGTGGACGTCGACGCCGCGGATTCGGCAGCAAGAAGCGACTGCGTTCCGGCGACCCCGATGCAAAGTGCCAGCGTCGCGACCCTCAACGACATTTTCATCGGCGACTCCTCCGAACCCGGAGATTCAAGACAACCGCGACCAAATATAAGCGTCGGAATGTCGATTTCAACACCCCAGATTAGCCGGTCGCCTCTGATTTATGGTATTTAAAGAAATCGAGCGAGGTCCTCCCATAGGTCGCTGTCCTAACTAGGGTTAGACCCGATTCGACCGTCCGGAGGGAAAGCCGGCTGTCGCGCTCGACCACGAGCGTGCCGTGCATACTCAGCAGGCCGGCGGCATCGATGTCGACGACGAGCCTCCCCTCACCCGTCGCCTCGTAGGGCGGGTCAGCGAGTATCACGTGAAAGGGGCCCCCGAGCCGCGCGCGATCGAGCAAGTCATCGACTCTCCCGACAATGACTCGGATCTCGCCCTCTACCCCGAGTTCCCCGGCAGACCGTCTGAGGGCGGCGGCGTACTTTGGATCGGCCTCGACGAAGGTCACCCGCCGCGCCCCCCGGGAGAGCGCCTCGAACCCGAGCGCCCCCGTTCCCGCAAACAGGTCGAGCAAGTCGAACCGGGACAAATCTTGTCCGAGGATGTTGAACAAGGCCTCGCGGACTTTCTCCGCTGTGGGTCGAAGGTCGTTGCCGGACGGCACGCGAAGGCGACGTCCCTTCAAGCGGCCTGCGACGATCCGCAGCGTGCCCATTTCGGTGATGAGATCAGGTCGACGACGTCGGCGTGGATCCGCCGCCGGCGCGGCGGCGTCCCCCGCGCCCCCGCCCACCGCCCGAGGGCCTGCCGCCCCGCGTCGGTCGTCCCGCGCCGCGACGCCCTCGGTCTCCGCGGGCGCCTCCGGCGGGTGCAGCGGGGGCATAGGGGAAGCCGTCGACGGTTTCCCTCTTCACGGGATGGCCGAGCATGGCCTCGATCTCCGCGACGCGCCCGCCGTCTCGCTCGCTGACGAGAGTCAAGGCGCGTCCCGCGCGGTGCGCGCGCCCCGTTCTCCCGATGCGATGCACGTACTCCTCCGCATGCATCGGCACGTCGAAGTTGACGACCAGATCGATGTCGTTGATGTCGAGGCCGCGCGCGGCGACGTCGGTGGCGACCAACACGTCGAACACGCCTGTCCGAAACGCGGTCAACGCACGCTCCCGGTTGGCCTGCGAGAGAAGGCTCGAGAGCGACACGACCTCGTGGTTCCTCGAGCGGAGACGCCGCGCGAGCTCGGAGGTCATCTCGCGTGTCGCGGTGAACACGAGGCATTTTGATGGGCGGTCGCGGTCGAGCACCGCCAGCAGGAGATCGACCTTCTGGCGGCCGTTCACGGGAAGAAACGCGTGCTCGACGGATTCCTTCACGCGAACGACGGCGTCGATGCGCACGGTCTCGGGGTGCATCAGATAGCGCTCGGACAGCGCCCGGATCTCGGGCGGGAACGTGGCCGAGAAGAGCAGCGTCTGCCGGCTCATCGGCGAGCGGCGCACGATGGCGTCGACGTCGTTGATGAACCCCATGTCGAGCATTCGGTCCGCCTCGTCGAGGACGAGATAGCGCGTGCGGCGCATCGAGACCCACGCCTGCCCCAGGAAATCGAGCAGACGGCCCGGCGTCGCGACGAGGAGATCGCATCCTTGTGTGAGCTCGAGCTTCTGCCCTCCACTCGAGGTGCCGCCGTAGGCCAGCACCGTGCGCACGCCGAGATGCTTTCCGAACCGGTCCGCCTCGCCGGCGACCTGGATCGCGAGCTCCCGCGTCGGACACACGATCACGGCGTGCGGGCTCTCGCCGCCCGGCTTGAAGGCGTGGAGGATCGGGAGGAGATAGGCGAGGGTCTTCCCCGTTCCCGTTTGGGCGACGCCCACGAGATCGTGGCCGCTCATGATGAGCGGGATGGCCTTCGCCTGGATCGGCGTCGGCGTCGCGTAGCCCGCCTCATCCAGCGCGGTCACGAGCTCGGCGCGCAGCGAGAACCTCTTGAAGGAATCCGTCATCCGGCGAGGGCCCGGATCTCGCCGTCGTTGAGCAAGCGGTTCGATTGCTTCGCCGCGCCGAAGATGCGGTCCACGCGCTCCTCGGTCGGCTCGACGCCGTGGCTCTCGAGCCAGAAGATCACGTTGGATTTCCCGCTCATCGGCCCGATACGGATCGATTGGCGGAATCCGAAGTCTCCGGCCGGGACCGCGGAGTAGATCCGGTCCGCGAGCCACGCATCCCCTTTCTTGAACGCCTTGATCACCGCCGCCGCGTGAACCCCGGTCGCTGTCTCGAACGCGTCGGGGCCGACGACAGGGTAGTTCTCCGGGATCGGGTGCCCGAGCGCCTCGGCGGCCGCGCGGCAGTACGCGCCGAGAGCCGTCAGGTCGCGGTCGATCCAGCCCAGGAGCTTGAGGTTCACGAGGAGGAGATCGATCTCCGCGTTGCCGCAACGCTCACCGACGCCCAGCGCTGTTCCGTGCACCCGTGTCGCCCCCGCCTCGAAAGCCGCCAGTCCGTTGACGAGGCCCAGGCCCCGGTCGCGGTGCCCATGCCAATCGATCCCGATCTCGGAGCCGCCCGCCGCATCCAGCACGCGGCGAACGTACGTCACCACGCGCCTGGCGCCCTCAGGCGTCGCGTGGCCCGTCGTGTCGGCGACGCAGACGCGCGAAGCTCCCGCGCGCACGGCTTCGGAGTACAGGCGTTCGACGGTCCCCGGCTTCGCCCGCGTGGTGTCCTCGGTGACGAACATCACCCTGAGGCCTCGCCCGATGGCATACGCGATCGCCTCCGTCGACTGGCGAACGAGGAAATCTTCGTCCCAACCCTCGGCGTATTGGCGGATCGGCGACGATCCGATGAACAGGCAGGCCTCGATCGGGACGCCGGTCTTCTGCGTGACCCGGACGATCGGGTCGATGTCCTTCACGATGGTGCGCGCGGCGCAATTGGCGGCGATCGCCAGCTTGGCTCTCGCGATCTCGCGACAGAGCGCCTCCACGTCGGCTTCGGCCCGCGGCCCGGCTCCCGGGAGCCCGACGTCCGCGGTCTCGATGCCGAGCCGGTCCATGAGGTGAAGAAGCTCGAGCTTCTTCCCGATCGCCGGGTCGGTCACGGACGGAGATTGAAGGCCGTCGCGCAGAGTCTCGTCGTCGAGCATGACCGTGTGCGGACGGGGCGGGCCCGCCTCGTCCGCGTTCCAGTCGTGGATCAGCTCCTCGCGCATCCTCGGGGCCTCTCGTCGAGGCGGCATCGTAGTCGTCGGCCCCGTCGGGCGTCAACGACGGAGGGAGCGGGGCGCGTCGGTTAGAAGAATCCTGCGTTCTTCATCTGCTGCAAGAAGGTCTTCATCGTCCGGATCTCGCCTTCGGCGATGAAACGCGCGTGAACGGTCTCGGTGTCGCGCGGAAAGTCGGCGGGCAGAGGCGGGAGCACGACCTCCTTGAGCGCGTCGGTCGCGGAGTCGTCGAGCGGATAGCACCCCGATCCGCTCTCGACCGCGACGTCGACGACCTGACCCGACCGAAGGATCGTGAACCTCACGGCGTTCTGGTGATCGAGCATCCAGCTTCGGTTCTCGGCCGCCCATCGCTCGAACACGCTCGCCGTGATGAGCAGACGATTGTGCCAAGCCCTCCAGATGATCCCGTGGATCTGCCGGCCGTAGCTCTCCCAGTCGTAGTCGCGCCCCTCGAACTCCAGGTTGCCGACGCCGAAGCCGGTCGCGGGAAGATTCGGCATCGTGACCCCGCCGCTTCCGTGGCCTCCTCCTTGCGGCCCGTGAGAGGTGGACGGGTGCGGAGCCTCGACGGCCCGCTTGAAATCCTGGAGCCGGCCGAGGATGTCCTTCGACTCCGAGAGATTCGACGCGACCGTCTTATCGGCCTCTTGGTCTCGACCGCTCGTCGCGGGCGGCGGCACGCCGGGTGAAAGCGCAGCCTTGGGCCCACCCGCTTCTCCGCCCGCCGGACGCGTGTCCTTTTGTCCGGCTTGCTTGTGGGGAGCCGGGCGGACCGCGCTCAGGGCGTCGTTCGATTCGGGGACGGGTTGCATGCGAAGAGGCTTCGGCTGCGCGGGGGCTGGCGGCCGCCTCGTCGCGATCTCCTCCTGTCGCTGCCGCGGCTGCGGCGGGATCGGAGATACGAACGTGATCGGAACCGGAGGCGGGCTGGCTTGCGCCGCCTCGACGGTCGCGCGAGCGCCGTGATGCGGCACCGCAAACGTCAGCAGGAGCACCGCCAGCACATGCAAGACGACCGACAGGAGGATCCCCGCTCGCACGCTGTCCTCGCGGCGGCGGAACGAAATCTCGAGCGGCCCGAGCGCGAAGGTCGTGCGGGTGGAATCCATGCGCCCACCCATTGTAGGGGGATGTCGCGGCCGGCGCCGCCTACAGCGCGGCGCTGAGGGCGTGGAACCCGCGCCGCGTCGCCGTAAACGGCGCCTGCGGAACGCGGGGGTGCACGCGGTTGGTCAGCAACACGTGGACGCGCGGCCGAGCGGGGTCGAGCCAGACGGACGTACCGGTGAATCCGGAGTGTCCGACGGCATCGTCCGGAAGGAGGCCGCTTGCGGAATCCGCATCTCGGGCCGTCAGGAAACCCACCGTCCGCGCGCGCGTGCCGGCCGACGCCTTGCGCATCATCGCATCGAGGGCACCGGCGGGCAGCCCGAGACGCTCCGGCTCCAAGATCGCGAGCGCTATCGACGCGACCTCCGTCGCGGTCCCGAACAGACCTGCGTGGCCGGCGACGCCTCCCAGGCCCCACGCGTTTCCGTCGTGGACCTCACCGCGGCGGATGTGCGGTCGGAACGAATCGGCGTGGGCCTCGCTGCCGGCGAGCTCCCGCTCGTAAAAGCTCCCCGCCTCCGTGGCCGCCGCGTCGTCGAAGGACGTGGAGTGCGCGGGATACCCGCACCGCGCGAGCCCCAAGGGCCGTGCGATCCGCTCCGCGAACAGTCGGTCGAGCGGAGAGCCCGCGGCGCGCTCGAGCGCCATCCCGAGGAGAATGTAGCCGAGATCGGAGTACAGAGTTTCTCCGGGCGCTACCGGAGGCTCGCACGAGGCGATGGCGGCGAGGTAAGACTCCACCGTCCGGCCCTTCGCGTAGAGCGGAACCCACGCGGGAAGCCTTGCACGATGCGCGGCGGCGTCGCGCAACGTGGCGGCGGCGAAGGGAGACGCCCGAAGCTCGTCGACGACGTCTCCCATCGAGGCGTCCAAGCTCAGGCGGCCGTCGCGGTCGAGGATCATCGAAAGCAGCGCGGTCACCAGGGGCTTCGTCAGCGACGCGAGGTCGAACGGAGTCCCGCGCTTCATCGGAGCGAGCACGGGCTCGACCGAGGCGCTGCCGGCGCAGCCGGAGGCGATCGCTCCTTTCGCGTCGCCGACCCACCACGCAGCGCCGGGCATCGCTCCCCGGCGGATCTCCGCCTCGACGAAGGAGCGGAGTGGATCGCCCTCTCCGATCACGCCAACCCCGGGCGTTCGATCGCTTCCGCCACCCGGATGGCGAGGGCCAGGGCTCGACGGCCGGCGAGCCCGTCGATCGCCGGCACCGTCCTCCCCCGCACGGCGTCGGCGAACGCCTGCAGTTCGACGGCCAAGGGCTCGCCCTCGCCGACGGGGAGCATCTCGTGCTGGATCGACGGCTTTGCGTCGGGACCGAGGACCAGCCGAAAGCGCTCGACTTTCCTTTCGCCGGTGTCGCAGCCGATGTACGTTCGCGACTGGAAGATCCGAATCCTCCGCAGCGGCTCGGCGGAGATCCGGCTCGCGGTGACGTTCGCCACGCATCCCGACGCGAAGCGAATGCGGGCGTTCGCGATGTCGATCTTGTCGGTGAGCGCGGCGACCCCCACCGCATCGACGCTCACCGGCTCCGTTCCGTCGAACCAGAGGAGCAGGTCGAGATCGTGGATCATCAGGTCGAGAATCACGTCGACGTCGGTCGAGCGAGCGGAGAACGCCGCGAGCCGATGGATCTCGACGAAGCGCGGGGCGTCGACCGCGCGGGAAAGCGCTGCCATGGCCGGATTGAACCGCTCGGTGTGTCCGACCATGACCAGGCGCCCCGCGCCCCGAGCGGCCTCGAGGATCGCGTCGGCATCCCCCAGGGACGGGGCGATCGGCTTCTCGACGAGGACGTCGGCTCCTCCCGCGAGGAGCGCGACGGCGGCTTCGCGATGGTGGACGGTGGGCGTGGCGACGCTCGCCGCCGCCACGCGCCCAGCGAGTTCGCCGGCCTCGCGAAACGCCTCGCAGCCGTGCTCCGCGGCGATCTGCCTGGCGCGGTCGAGATCCCGGTCCGCGACCCCGACCAGCCTCACCCCGGGGAGCGACGAGTACAGCCGCGCGTGGTGGCGGCCGAGGTGACCGACGCCGACCACACCGACGGGAAGCCGATCCGCGCTCACCGGGTCACGCCGCGCTTGCTCGTCCGGACGAAGTCGAGGAAGTAGCGGACCTCCTCGATTCCGCCCGACTCGGCTTCGACCTTCGCGATGGCCTCGTCGAGGAGCAGCTTCGAGCGGAAGAGCGTGACGTAGCAGCGCTTGATCGCTTCCACCGTTTCCGCCGGATATCCCTTCCGCTTCAAGCCGACGATGTTGATGCCATGGCTCTTGGCGCGATTCCCGACCGTGAGCACCCAAGGGAGAGCGTCTTGGTTCAGGGCGGAATAGCCGCCGATGAAGGCGTGCTTGGCGATGCGGCAGAACTGGTGGATTCCGGAGAACGCGCCGACCGTGGCGTCGTCCCCGACCTCGACGTGGCCGGCGAGCGTCGCTCCGTTGGCGAACACGATGCGGCTCCCCACGTTCGCGTCGTGGCCGATGTGCGTGTAGGCCATGAAGAGATTGTTGTCCCCGATCTGCGTGACCCCGCCGCCGCTCACGGTGCCTCGGCTGACGGTCACGTACTCGCAGACGCGGTTTCCGGCGCCGATGCGAACACTGGTCGGCTCCCCCTTGTACTTCAGGTCCTGCGGGGGGCCGCCCAGGCTTGCGAACGGAGAGACGACGTTGTCGGGTCCCATCTGGAGCCGACCGTCGATGACGACATGGGATTCGAGCCGGGTCCGGTCGCCAAGAGCGACCTCGGCGCCGACGACGCAGAACGGCCCGACGACGACGTCCTCGCCGAGCTTCGCGCCCCGGTGCACGACGGCCCGCGGATCGATCGTCGCCGGGCTCATCGGTCTACCTCGCGACCAACGCTGACATGATTTGCGCTTCGGCTGCGAGCACGCCGTCCACTTCGGCCCGTGCGCGCATCTTGCAGCTCTTCGCGCGCAGCTTGACGACCTCGGTGGTGAGCCGCAGCTGATCGCCGGGGATCACGGGGCGCCGGAAACGGGCCTCGTCGATTCCCGTGAAGTAGACCAGGCTCGACGCCCGGTCGGGCACCTCCGCCAGCAACAGGATCGCCCCCGTCTGAGCCATCGCCTCGACGATCAAGACGCCGGGCATCACGGGAGCCCCCGGAAAGTGTCCCTGAAAGAACGGCTCGTTGATCGTCACGTTCTTGACGGCGACGACACGCTGCCCCGGGACCAGCTCCAGAACCCGATCCACCAAGAGGAGCGGGTACCGGTGAGGGATCCGGTTCATGATCTCGCGGATATCCAGGGTGTTCATCGATCTCCCTTGGCGGCGGCGCCGGGAGCCTCGAGTGAAGCGAGGCGCTCCTCGAGCGCCCGGAGGCGGCTCCTCAAATCCGGCAGCATTTTGACCAGGGCCAGCGACCTTTTCCAAGCTCGATGTTCGACGGCGGGGATTCCCGCGATGAACGCGCGATCGTCGACGTCGGAGAACACCGCCGCTTTTGCGGCGACCGCGACCCGGTCGCCGATCCTCAAGTGGCCGGCGGCTCCGGCCTGCCCCCCCATCATCACGTGACTCCCGATCCGCGTGCTCCCCGCGATGCCGGACTGGGCCGCGAGCAGGCCGTGCGGCCCGATGACGACGCCGTGGGCCACCATCACCAGGTTGTCGATCTTCGTTCCCCGCCCGATCGTCGTCTCGCCGAGCGTCCCTCGGTCGATGGTGCTGTTCGCGCCGATCTCGACGTCGTCCTCGACGACCACGCGCCCGAGCTGGGGCACCTTCTTGTGCGCGCCCTTCGAGGTCGCGAAACCGAAACCGTCCCCGCCGAGAACGACCCCGGCGTGAAGGATGCAGCGGGAGCCGACGCTCGTTCCGGGGTAGAGCACGACCCGGGGATGCAGGATGCTGTCGTCGCCAACCGTCGACCCGCCTCCGATCACGGCCCCCGCGCCAACGGCGACCCGATCGCCGAGACGCGTGCCGTCGCCGATGACCGCGAAGGGGGCGATCGCGACGTCCCGACCCACCACGGCCGTCGCCGCCAGGCGGGCATCAGGAGAGATCCCGGGCGCCGGTCTTTCGGCCGGGTGGATCCTGCCGAGGATCTCGGCGAGCGCGAGGTAGGGATCGGGCGCGACGAGAAGATCGCGACCGGTGATCCCCGCGTCGGGCCCGACGAGAATCGCGCCGGCTCGGCTCCCGGCCAGCGCGTCGCGATAGCGCGGGTTCGTCAGGAACGAGAGATCATCGGTCCCGGCGGCGTCGAGCGTAGCCACGCCGCAAACGCGCCGATCGGGATCGCCTTCCACTCGCCCGCCGACGGCCGCCGCGAGATCGCCGAGACGCCAATCTTGGCTCACGCCGTCCTCTCCGGCTCGCTCAGGGCTTCTTCGGGGCGGGCGACGGTGTCGGCGCCGGAGAAGCCGGCGGCTTCACTCCCGCGGCCGGCGGGGCCACCGCATCCGGCGGCGGCTTCACGATCTCGTTGAACTTGTCGACGATCGCCGTCGTGACGTCGATCGACTCCGCGGCGAACGCGACACCTCCCGTCGTCCGCTCGAGGACGAGCGTGAATCCCTCGTCGCGTCCGAATTGGGTGATGACGCGGATCAGCTGCTCTTGAAATTTGTTCTGCGCATCGGAGACCTCGATCTGGAACTCGTTGCGCGCCGCCTCCTGGGCCTGCTGCAGCTCCAGTCCCTTCTTCTGAACGTCCTTCTGCATCTGGGTGAGCTTCTCGGGGGACAGCGACAAGTTCTGCGAGTCGAGCTGCGCGCGAAGGTCGGCGATCTCCTTTTCCTTCGCGGCGAGATCGGCTTTCTTCTTGTCGCCGAACGCCGAGAGCTTGGCGGCGATCCGCTTCCCCTCGTTGGTCTCCTCCGAGACGCGGTTGGCGTCGAAGACGCCCACCTTCAAGACGGGGGTTTGCGCCCATGCGGAAGCCTGGGCGGCCAGCGCGAGCGCGGCGACGATCGTCAGGATGCGATTCATGGAACTCCTTTCGCCTCTGGTACGGCCGATCAGAAACTACGCCCGATGGAGAAAGTGAAGGCGCTCGTCCGGTCCTCGGGCAGTCTCCGGAGGGGCCAACCGTAGATCAAACGCAGGGGTACTGGAAAGACCGGGAGGAAGAATCGGAGCTCCACCCCCGCGGAGGCGCGATATTCCTCCAGTCCTTTGCCCCAGCTCGTGTCCTCGTAAAGGGCGTTCCCGGCGTCGGCGAAGAAGGCGATCTCCACCGGCGACTGGAATGGGATCGTGTACTCGAACATGCCCAGCCAGTACCGGTCTCCCCCCAACGCGACGAGATCGTTTCGGTTCACCAACCCGTCCCCGTTGAGATCGAAGTCGCGTACCGGCCGACCGGTCGGGTCCTTGACGGCCTCGATCACTTCCCCGACGGCGTTGAGGCGGACGTAGCGCAGGGGGGAGACGTCGCGGGTCTGGAAGACGCGCGGCCCGTAGGTCTCTCCCCCGAGCCAGAAGCGGCTGAAGCGCGGAACGTCGTTGACGTTGGCGGCCGAGGGGGCGCTGCCGCCGGCCCAGGTCTTGATCTGCCCGATTTCTCCATGGATACCGAGGAAGGTTTTCTTCCAAATGTGAAGGTACTTGGTGCCGATGAGGCGCGGCCTCAGATAGGCGGTGTCTCCGCCCAGCGGTCCGCCCGCGATCTCGAAATCCGCGAGGAGCGACCAGCCGGCGCTGGGCCGGTACGGGTTGTTGATGCTGTTTCGTAGCCACGCCGGCGTGATCTTCGAGATCGTATTCGACGCGACGACGGAGACCAGAGGCGTCGTCGTGCCGGCGATCGTCGCGAACCCCACCTGCGGCTGGAGCCCGTTCGACTTGACCTTCTGGAAATCGTAGCGAAGCTGAACCGACTGGAAATAGCCGATCTGGCGTCCGATCATGACGCCGAAGCCGCGGCTCTGGCTGCGCTGAGCGGCGCCATAGTCCTGATCGCCGCGGAAGACCGAAAACCCGAGCGTGTACGGGCGGTTCAGGAACCAGGGCTCCTGAAACGCGATTTGGTAGAGGTTGCGGCGCCCCCCGAGCTGGAGGGACACCGAGAGGATCTGGCCTCGTCCGAGAAAGTTCTTCGTCGAATACAGCCCGGTGAAGAACGCGCCGTCCACGCCGCTGTATCCGCCGCCGACCTGGATCTCGTTCCGGCCCCTTTCCTCGCCGGGAACATTGATCTGGACCTTGTTCGTCCCCTCGACGGGCTGGACGACGACGTTTTCGGGCCTGACCTCGAAATAGCCGAGCTGATTGACCTTCCCGACGGAGAGATCGAGCGTGCTGCGACTGAACAGATCCCCCTCGTTGATCCGGAACTCGCGGCGCAGGACCCTGTCTTGAGTGGCCGTGTTCCCGCTGAACTCGATTCGATCGACGTAGTAGGGCTTGTCCTCGTTGATGATGAAACGCACGTCGGCAGTCCGCTCGTCGGGCTTCGATTCGTCCGCCGGACGACGATCGATCTCGCGGCGGACGGTCGCGTACGCGTAGCCCTTGTCCTCGTACCGCCGCTGCATGCGCTTGACCGCGAGGTCCAAGACCGAGTTGTTGACCGTCCAACCCGGCTTGAGAAACATGTCGGCGAGGATTTCTTTCTCGCTGAACACCGTGTTCCCCGTGGCGGTCGAGCTCCCCAGCTTGTAGACCGGCCCTTCGACGATCGGCACCGTGAGGTAGGCCCACCGCCTCACGTTCGCCTCCGCGTCCGCCTCGGCCTTTTCCGCCTTCTTGCGCGCCTTGTCCGCTTTCAGGCGCTCCTTCGCCGTCATCGTCTCGGGGTCCTGGGCCGGAGGCGGCGGCTCGGGCGGGGCAGCCTTCTTCGAAGACTTCGGCTGCTTCTCCTTCTTCGGCTTGCCGGTGTCCTTCAGGTCGACGATCGGCGGCCGGAGGTCGATGTCGAGATAGCCGCCGTTCAAGTACAGGTCGCGAATGTGGCCGGAATCCTGATCCCACTTGGCGGGGTGGTACAGGTTCTTTTGGCTCCAAAACTTGTACCAGTGGTAGGGCTCGGTCAGCTGAAGCGCATGCAGCAGCTCTTTTGACTTGTGCACTTTGTTGCCGACGAAGGTGATCTTGCGAATCTTCGTCTTGCCGCCGGGCCTGATCTTGAAGTTGACGGCCACCGTCGACTGCGTCGGGCTCTCGATCGTGTGACCGACCACGGGGTCGAGATACCCCTTCTGGCCGAGCATCATGCGGATTTCGTTCTCGGCGTCGGCGACGGTCTTCAAGTTCATGGGTTTTCCGACGTCGAGGACGATCTTCTTGTCCTTGAGCCCTTCCTCGATCGTCGTTCGCGTCAACACCTTGTTGTCCTGGTACGACACGGACGCGAGGGAGGGGCGCTCCTTGACCTTGACGATGAGGACTTTGCCTCCTTGGGGCCCGTCTTCGGCGTCGACCGTGATGTCGTCGAACAGTCCGAGCGACCAGAGGCTCCGGAACGCGGTCCGGATGCGCTGCGGGTCGTAGGGGTCGCCGGCACGGATGCCGAACGCGTGCGCGAACGCCTCGTTCGTCATCCGAACGAGGCCCTGCACCTCCACACTCTCCACCGTGCCGACTTGCCCGCGGGCTGAGGAGACGGCGAGAGCGATACCGACGGCGACGATCGCGGCCTTGACGATGCGAAGACTCATTCCCTCGTCGGCGCTCCGCCCCTCACGGACCCTTCTGTCGCGATCCTCCGGCCCCGGGAACGGCAAACCGGATCGAAAAGGCGCGGTATTGTACTTCGGGAGGGAAGAGCGGCGCCCGTCCAGCGCGGACGGGCGCTGCGAAAAGCACGCTACGGGGTCGCGGGCTCCATGGCGGAGCGGAATCCGGGCCGGTCGCCGTCCATGAATACCTCGATCGGGCTCCCCAGCTGCACCGTGCCGCGGATCAGAGCCTCCGAGAGCGGATCCTCGATGTACCGCTGGATCGCCCTGCGGAGCGGGCGCGCGCCGTACGAGCGGTCGGTGCACGTCGTCCGAACGAGCCACCGGCACACTTCGTCCGGCACAATGAGCTCGACCTTGCGGTCGACGAGCGCGGCGTTGACGCGGCGGAGGAGGATGCGGACGATGTCCTCGAGCTGATCCTCGGAGAGGGCGTCGAAGACGATCACTTCGTCGATGCGGTTCAGGAACTCGGGAGAGAGAGTCTTTCGCACCTCGCCGAGGACGGCCTCGCGGCGGTCCTTGAATTGCTGCTCGCGCTCCGCGCTCTGGAAGCCGAGCCTGCCCGACGTCCTCGCGACGTGCTGCGATCCGATATTCGACGTCATGATCACGAGCGTGTTCTTGAAGTCCACGACCTCGCCATAGGCGTCGGTCAACATCCCGTCCTCCAAGACCTGAAGGAGGATGTTCAGGACATCCGGATGCGCCTTCTCGATCTCGTCGAGGAGAATGACGCTGTACGGCTTGCGCTTGATCCGCTCGGTCAGCTGGCCACCCTCTTCGTGGCCGACGTAGCCCGGAGGTGATCCGATCATCTTGGCGATGGCGTGCTTTTCCATGTACTCGGACATGTCGAACCGCAAGAGCGCCTTCTCCGATCCGAAGAGGAACTCCGCCAGCGTGCGGGCGACCTCGGTCTTCCCCACGCCCGTCGGTCCCAGGAAGATGAACGAGCCGATCGGCCGGTTCGGGCTCTTGAGCCCGGCGCGCGAGCGTCGGATCGCCCGGGAAAGGGCCGAGATCGACTCTTGCTGGCCGACGATCCGCTCGTGGAGATAGGCCTCCATGTTGAGGAGCTTGTCCATCTCCTCCTGGGCGACCGATTGGAGGGGCACGCCCGTCCAGCGCGCGATCACCTCTTCGACGTCGGCGCGGGTGACGTCGAGGATCCGGTTCGCCTCGTCTTCGTACCGCTGCTTCAGCTCCTCGTGCCGACGGCGGAGGGTGACCTCCTTGTCGTGGTAGGCGACCGCCTCGTCGAAATCCTTCCGCGCCAGCGCATTCTTCATTCCATCGACCGCTCGTCGAAGGTCCTGCTCGACTTTCTTGATCTCTCCGTAGGAGATCCGCTTGCCGAGCTTCACGCGTGCGCCGGCCTCATCGAGCACGTCGATCGCCTTGTCGGGAAGGAAGCGGTCGGTGATGTAGCGGTTCGACTGATAGACGGAGGCGCGGAGCGCCTCGCCGTCGAAGCGCACGCCGTGGAACCGCTCGTAGCGCTCCTTGACCCCTTCGAGGATCGCCATCGTCTCGACCTCGTCGGGCGGGCGAATCGTGATCGGCTGGAATCGGCGCACGAGCGCGCGGTCCTTCTCGATGTACTTGTGGTAGTCGCGCGGGGTGGTCGCGCCGATGCACTGCACCTCGCCGCGTGACAGCGTCGGCTTCAGGATGTTGGCCGCGTCGAGGGACCCCTCGGCCGAGCCGGCGCCGATCAGCGAGTGGATCTCGTCGATGAAGATCATGACGTCGTCGGAGGAGGTCAGCTCGGAGATGATCCCCTTGAGGCGCTCCTCGAACTGTCCGCGGTACTTCGTCCCCGCCACGACGAGCGAGAGGTCGAGCGCCAGGATCCGCTTGTTCAGGAGCGACGGCGGGACGTCGCCGTCCACGATCCGCGTGGCGAGCCCCTCCACGATCGCCGTCTTGCCCACGCCCGGCTCCCCGAGGAGCACGGGGTTGTTCTTCCGGCGGCGTGAGAGGATCTGAACGACGCGCTCGAGCTCGACTTCACGGCCGACGAGCGGATCGAACACGCGCCGCTGGGCCATCTCGGAGAGATCGCGGGCGAACTCGTTGAGGAAGGGAGTCTCTTTCTTCTTCTTGGGGAGAGCGCGCCGCTTGTAGATATTCACCGCGTCCTCACGGACGGCGAACAGGCGCATCCCCCGCTCGGCCAACATGCGGCCCGCGACCGAATCCTCGAGCCGGAGCAGGCCCAGGAGCAGATGCTCGGTGCCGATGTGCGGATGCATCAGGCGCTCGGCTTCTTCCTCCGCGAATTGGAGCGACTTCTTGGTCTCCTCGCTGAACGGGATCTCGACGGACGTCGACAGCTTCTCGCGAGGCGGGTTGCGCCGCTCGAGCTCGGCCTGGAGGAGATCCATCGAGACGTTGGCGCGCGTGAACAGCTCGCGGGTCGTCTCCTCCCCCTCTTTGAGCAGGCCGAGCAGGATGTGCTCGGTCCCGATCACCTTGCTTCCTTGCTGGCTCGCCTCGTAGCGCGCCAGGAAGAGGATGCGCTTCGCCTTCTCCGTGAACTTCTCGAACATCGCCAACCCCGTGCCTCCGGCACCTTAGAAGCCCGTCTACCGGCCGCCCGTCTCCTCCACGCCTTCCCCGGTGAAATACCGCAAAGCCTCGCCGTCTGCCATCGGGCGCAGCCGGCCCTCGGACAGTCTTAGCATGCGATCGCATCCGTGAGCGACGCGCCCGCTGTGCGTCGCGACGATGAGAGCGAACCGGCGCTCGCTCTGGAGATCCCGGAGAAGCGAGAAAACGGCGGCTCCGGTGGGTGGGTCGAGGTTTCCGGTCGGCTCGTCGGCCAGAACGACGTCCGGTGCCGAGGCGACCGCCCTGGCGATCGCCACCCTCTGTTGCTCCCCGCCGGAGAGCGCCGCCGGCCGGTGGGTCAGACGGTCGCCGAGACCGAGCCGCATCAGCATCTCCCTGGCCGGACCTCGTGGGCTCCCCGGCCGCCGCCCGATCCGGAACGGCATCTCGACGTTTTCGAGGGCCGTGAACTCCGGAAGCAAGTGGTGAGACTGGAATATAAAGCCGACGCGCCGATTGCGGTACTCCGCCAGATCGCCGCCCCGCGGCGTGACGGTCTCGCGGCCGCGAAATAGCACCGTCCCAGCATCGGGGAGGTCCAATGCCCCGAGAATGTGGAGGAGCGTCGATTTTCCGACACCCGAATCGCCCACCACCGCGACCGACTCCCCCGCGGCCACGTCGAGATCGAGTCCGCGAAGGACTTCGAGGGTTCGCTCGCCACTCGCGTAACGCTTGACGAGGCCTGCCGCGCTGAGGACGGGCTCACTCATGATGGATCGCCTCCACTGGCCGAAGGCGGGCGGCCTTCAACGCCGGGTAGATCGTCGCCCCGAATGCGATGAGCAACGCGCACGCTCCGACGACCGCCACGTTCCAGGGGCGGATCGCGAACGGTACGTAGGTCGTGAAGTAGACCTCGGGATTGAGCTTCACGAGGCGGTACTCGTCCAGCCAATACGCGGCCGCGGTTCCGAGGGTCAACCCGATCGCGGTGCCGACGGTGCCGATGAGAATCCCCTGCAGCATGAACACGGCCGCGATCCCGACCGGACGGGCTCCCATCGCCGTCAGCGTCCCGATGTCCCGCACCTTGTCGTTGACCATCAGGATGAGCGTCGAGACGATATTCAGCGAGGCGACGACGACGATCAGCGCGATCGCGATGAACAGGAACAGCTTCTCCGTCTGAAACGCCTTGAAGATCTCCTTGTTCTGCTCGAGAAGATCCAGGACCCTGAACCGCTCCCCGAGGGCGCGGCCGACCGACGCCTTCATGGCGACGAGCGTGTGCGGGTCGGTGAGGCGCAGCTCGATCCACGAGGCCCGCCCCGGCGCGTCGAGGAGCCGGCGGAGAACATCGAGCGCGACGTAGGCGCGCTGGGCGTCCTGGGGATAGGCGTCCGTTCTGATCGTCCCCGACACCTCGAGCACGAGGCTCTTCGGCATCGGAGCGAACGGCGTCAGCCGGACCTTCGGGACGAGAAGACGCACTTCGTCCCCCGGTCGCACGGCGAGCCGCGTCGCGAGATCCGCGCCCAGCACGATTCCGGGACGATGCCCCTCGCCCGGGCGCGAGAGAACCGCCAGCGGCTCCCTCCCCGCCTCCGGCCCGAATTCCACGACACGGCCTTGACGGTCGGCGTCGACGCCGTAGATCTCGGCGTAGGCGGGGGACGCGATCGCGTCGTTCAGGATCATCGCGGGCGAGTAGAGGACCGGCGACACCGCGGCGACGCCGGGGATCGCACCCGCCTTGGTGAGCACCGCGTCCGCGTCCTCGAAGCTTGCGTCGGTCTGATCGACCGCCTGGAGATGCGCACTCCCGCGAACGATGCGCTGCCTCATGTCCTCTTCGAACCCGGTCATCAAGGCCAGCGCGATGACGAGCGCCGCCGTGCCGACAGCGACCCCCGCGACGGAGATCATCGTAATGACGGAGAGAAACGTCCGGCCCCGGTGGACGCGCAGATAGCGGAGGGCGAGGAGAAGCTCGTACGGGGCGTTCACGGCGGCGTCACAGCACTCCGGCGGCGACGCTCGCCTCGATCGCGTGACCGGCGGCGGTCGCGCCCGCCTCGGAACCGAGTGCCCAGACACGAAGCATCCCGTCGCCGGCGGCCTCGACGCGCGAGATCAACAGGCCGGGACGCTCGGGCGCGTCGAGGGTGGCTCCGATCTCGGAATCGACGGCGAGTTCGACGTCGCCGGCGCTCTTCCACGCCGCGAGCGCCTCCTCACGCCCGGCGCGCGGGAGCTCGAGGTGCGCGGCCAGGGCGTGCCCGAAGAAGATCGGAACGAGCGCCTGCGAGACCTGGAGCGCCAGCGTCGGCGCGCCGAGCAGAGCGCGCGTCTCGCGGACGACTCGCGCTCCGGCGTCCTGTTCCCCCGAGGGGAAGAGCGCCTCGGGGACGACGTTGAAGGCGAGCTGGCGGCCGAAGACGTCCGTGGGGGTCGGCTCGAAGCGCAGGAGATGCACCGTCTGCTCGCGAAGCTCCTCCAGCCCCGCTTCGCCGAAGTCGGAGGCCGGCCGTAGGACGAAAGCGGAGACGCGCCCGAGGCCGAGCGCTCTTTGGATGGGAGCCAGGAGCCCGACGACGAGCGTCGTCACAGGATGCGGGACGGATATCAAGCGGGATCCCGCTCCCCCTCCCGGGTCGCCCGCCAGAGCCGCGCCGGGGATCGAGCCGGTCAGGTCGACGATCACCGCGCCCTGAGACGCAGCCTCGGTCATCTGGCGCAAGTCGTGCCCCGTCTCACAGACGAACACGGCGTCGAAGTCCGACGCCGACAGCTCGCTCGCGGATTGAACCAGCCGAGCCTCGCCGTCGTACTCGGACAGCACGGCGAGGTCGCTGCGATGTCCGAAAAGCTCGACGCGTGCTCCGGGAACACCGCGGTCGGCCAGAGCGGCCTTGAGGTGGGCCCCCGCAGGACTGGCCGCGCCGACCACGGCCACGCGGCTGGTCGCGCGGTCAGCGGTTCGCCGCGCCATCGACCACCTCCTCCGCCGAGGCAGCGCGCGAGTCGAGGCGCGACGCTCCCCGCCCCCGTGTGAGCCAGCCCGCGAACCACGTGGCGGGCCCCCAGAGCAGGTAAAGGCCGGCGATCACCATGAGCGCGCGCGGATGCGCGAGGACGCCGACGAGGATCAGGGCGAGCGCGACCGCCGAGAGGTACGATCGTGGGCTCCTCAGGTCGAATCCTTTGAACGATCGGTAGCGGATGTGCGAGACCATGAGCAGCGCCGAGGCCGTCACGAGCACGCCGATCAGTACCGAGAATCCCAGCTGCGTCGGCGCATCCGGGAATCCGAACGCCACGCTCGCGATCGTGCCGGCAGCCGCCGGGGACGGTAGGCCGGCAAAGAAGCGCTTGTCCGTCGAGCCGTGCTGGATGTTGAACCGAGCGAGTCGCGTCGCGGCGCAGACCACGAAAAGGAATGCGACGAGCCAGCCGATCCGATGGAAGGGCTGGAGCGCCCACTCGTAGGCGAGGAACGCCGGTGCGATCCCGAAGGACGAGATGTCGGCCATCGAGTCGAACTCGACCCCGAACTCGGATTCCGTCCCGGTCAGCCGCGCGATGCGGCCGTCGAGGCCGTCAAGAATCCCGGCGGCCACGATCAGGAGCGCGGCGGTCTCGTAATGGCCTCGCGAGGATTCGATCAGGCTGAAGAAACCGCAGCAAAGGTTGCCCATCGTCAAGGCGGTGGGCAAGAGATAGATGCCGCGGCGGAGCTTGCGTCGGCCGGCCATGGAGCGACTCCTCGCGTCGGAGACCGGCACTATATCGGAGAAAGGAAGAGGGCTCTACGCGGGGGACTCGGGCCGTCTCCCGACGATCGACACGCCGGCGATCACTCGGTCTCCGATGAGCACGGCGGGAGCGCTCCCTGTCGGAAGGTCGAGATCGACCCGCGAGCCGAACCGGATGATCCCGACGCGCTCTCCGGCCGAGATCTCCTGCCCCTCGCGGACTCGACAGACGATCCTGCGGGCGATGAGACCGGCAACGAGGATGAGCCTCGCGTCGCCCCCGTCGGCGAGCCGGAGGTCGATGATGACGCGCTCGTTCTGCTGCGACGCCTCGTCCTTCATCGCGGCGAGGAACCGGCCCCGTTCGTGTCTCACGCCGGTGATCGTCCCGGCGGCGGGGCTCCGGCAGACGTGAACGTCGAACACGTTCATGAAGATCGACACCCGCGATCCGTCCGCCCGGATGATCCTCCCGTCGGCGGGCGCGATCAGAACCCCCTTCGTCGCGGGCGCGATCCGCTCCGGGTCCCGGAAGAAGTTGAGCGTGAAGAGGAGCAGGAGTGCTCCGACCGAGGCGAGGACGGGTGTGATGAAACCGAGGACGAGCGCAAACGCCGCGATCCCGGCGACGAAGGGCCATCCGGCCCGGTCGATCCTCATGAGGTCGTGATCTTCTCCCCTGCGTTTCCGGGCCGTCAAGGCGAGGCGAGCGTCGCCTCGAGGACCAGGGCGTCCTCTCCGGTGTCCGAGTAGTATCCCGGCCGCCGGCCGATGAGAGCGAATCCGAATCGCTCGTACAGCGCCCGGGCCGGCCCGTTCGACGGCCGTACCTCGAGCGTCGCGCGCCGGCAGCCGCGGGCTCTTGCACCCGAGAGAAGGTGCTGGAGAACCGCGCGCGCGAGCCCCCTCCGGCGCTCATCGACGTGGACGGCGAGGTCGTTGATCATCAGCTCATCGGCGA
Organism: uncultured Acidobacteriota bacterium; assembly: GCA_964511835.1. Taxonomy (GTDB): domain Bacteria; phylum Acidobacteriota; class Polarisedimenticolia; order Polarisedimenticolales; family DASRJG01; genus DASRJG01. Next base: position 21,619 of record CAZEII010000039.1, read on the forward strand.
CGACGTAGGCGCACGCGAACGCCGCGATCCGATCGTCCAGCCGCAGCACGAGATTCCAGGCGAACGGGTTCGCACGGATCTCGTGCCGGAAGTTGGCCTCGGTCCACGGCGTCGCGAAGGAGGCGCGCTCGATGGCGAGAACGTCAGGAAGATCTTCGACCGTCATCGGGGCGATGGCGATGCGGCCGTCCGTCAACGTCGCTTGACCTCGGCGTCGGGCGGCCGGACGTAGAGCGGCGTGAGAGGGACCGCGGCCGGCGCGCCGGACGCGAGCGTCGCGAGCGCGATCCGCCCAGCAGCCGCCGCGATCGAGGTCGGCGCCAGCCCGATAGGCCCCGTGTACCCTGCCTCGCGAAGACGCGCTTCGTGGACGCGGGCCCCGCTGCCGAAGATTGCGACCTCCCTGCCCCGCTCGAGGGCGAGAGCGGGGCTCCCGACCCACGCCGCGCGCAGCTCGCGGGGCGGGCTCCCCGACGCGGCGAAGCGGGCGCCGTAGACTTCCCCGCGCCCCGCGTCGAGAAGCGGCACCCGGTCGGCGGCCGCGGCCCCAAATGCCTCCGCCATGGCGTCGAGCGTCCCCACGCCGATGCAGGGACGAGAGACCGCCAGCGCGAGACCGCTCAGCAGGCCGAGAGCAACCCGGATGCCCGTGAACGAGCCCGGACCGCGCGCGGCGGCGTATGCGTCGAGCGTCGCCTTGGTCCAACCGGCGGCTTCGAGCAGCCGGTCGACGGCCGGGAGCAGGCGCGCCGCGTGCGAGTCCGCGACTTCGAGACCGATCTCTCCCACGAGCGTCGTGACGCCCGAACGGGCCTCGAGCAGCGCGGCGCCGCCCCACCAGGTCGAGGCGTCAATCGCGAGCAGGCGCATCAAGCAGGCTCTTGCGGACGCTCCGGTCCCGCGTGCTCGAGGAACTCCAGCAGATCCTGCTCCCCTCGTCCCGCATCCAGGTCGAACACGACGCCCACCTCGAACCGGTCGTGCTCTCCGGAGGGAGTCTCTTCGAGCCGGACGACGCGGCCGCGGAGCGAGAGGACTCGCCGTGGGTCGTCGCCTCCCCCGCTTTCGAGGCGGATCTCGACTCCCTCACCGACCTCGAGCGGCTCGGGAGAGCCGAAGAGCAGGCCGTTCCGGCTGAGGTTCCGCACGCGCCCCTCTCCCGAGTCCTTCGGCTCCAGCACCTCGATTTCGCAACGCCGCGACTGGAGGTCGAACCGGAGGAATCGGCGGCGCTCGGGGCTGTGCACCTGCACGACGTTTTTCCCGGCGCTCTTGGCCTGATAGAGCGCCTGTGCGGCGCGAGCGAGCAAGGTCTCGGCGTCCAATCCGTCATCGGGGTAGGCGGCCACCCCTCCCGAGGTTGTGAGAGCGGCCGGCTCCCCGCCCGCCTCGCGCTTCCTGAAGTGCGCGTCGATCTCGCGGCGGAATCGCTCCGCGACGAGAAACGCTCCGTTACGATCGGTCTGCGGGAGCAGCACCGCGAGCTCGTCCTCCCCAGGGCGGGCGGCAAGATCGATGTCGCGGATCTTGTTGCTCAGGATCATCGCCGCTTCGCGCAACAGACGGTCCGCGACGAGGCGGCCGACGCGCGCGTTGACGTCCCCAAACCGGTCGAGGTCGAAGACCGCGACGGCGACCGCGTGGCCGTAGCGCCTCGCGCGACGCAGCTCGCCTTGCAGGGCCGCGCGGAGCGCACGTGCGTTGGCGAGCCCGGTCAGCGAATCGCCGTCCGCGCGCGACGCCGCTTCCTCCATCGCCAGGTCGATCAGCGTCGGATTGACGAGGCGGCGATTGACGTTCATGAAATAGTCGAGCAGCGCCACGCGCAGGCCCGCATCCCGTCCCAACGACAAGGACAGGGCGTGGCGGTGCGCGAGGATTCCTTCCCAGTGGGCACGCCCTTCGGCTTCGTCGAAGGGGAGCTGCGTGAGAATGAGCAGCAGAGCCGCGTGCGCTTCGATTCCCGTCTCCCACGTCAGGGCGTCGAGCCGCGCCAGGAGACGCTCACTGTTGCGCGTGTCCTCCGCGAGCAGCTGGAGGAGCTGTTCCTTGAGACCGTTCGCCTCCTCGCGGGTGATCAACGCGCGGTTCCCCGTGCCGACGCGCCCGTCGGCCGCGAGAGCGAGACGCGCGACATGAGCTGGTCTTCCGTGATGGGATCGTCGAACACCACGCCGACCTGCACATGGGCCGGGCGGGCGGGATCGACGACCACGCGGACGACTCGCCCCGACAGCCCGAGGCTCTCGTCGACGCGCATCGCCCCTCGCCTCTCGAACCGCAAGGCGACGCGATCGGCCACGCGGAACTCGGCGCGCGCATCGAACAGCATTCCGGTCCGGCTGAGGTTGACGGGCGACGCGCCGGAGGAAGGATCGCTGGCGATCGTCACCGCGGTTCCGGCGCGGACGGGAAACCGGAGAGCGGCGCGCCGCTCGCGGTAATGAACGCAGACACGATTGCGCCCGGCGCGCTTCGCACGGTAGAGCGCCTCATCGGCGCGCTCGACGAGCTCCTCCGCGTGGAGCCCATCCTCCGGAAAGGTCGCGAGGCCGCAAGAGATCGTCATCGGGACGTCGTGCCCGTCGACCGGATGGCCGTGAAACGCCTCCTGCACCCCTCGGCGGATCCGCTCGGCGACGGCATATCCTCCTTCGCGCACGGTCTCGGGAAGGACGACCGCGAACTCCTCCCCGCCGAAGCGGCAGGCCGCGTCCGCGTCCCGCACGGCATGGCGGACGACGCCCCCCACACGCTCGAGGACGAGATCACCGAGCACGTGTCCGTAGCTGTCGTTGACCTCCTTGAAGTCGTCGAGGTCCAGCATGAGCACCGTCACGGGCCACCGGTAGCGTCGGCTGCGCCGGATCTCGACTTCCAACGTCTCGTCGAAAACCCGTCGGTTCGATAGACCGGTGAGCGTGTCGGTCCGTGCCGAGCGCTCCGTTTCTTCGAATTCCTCCATCTCGACGATTTTCGGGTTCTCGTAGCGCTTTTCGACGTTCGAGAGGTAATCCATGGCGGCGACACGCAGGCCGGGGTCCCGTCCCAGCTCGCAACTCAAGATCCTGCGATGGGCCAGAACGTGCGAAAGAAGCGTCTCGGCCTCGGCATCGTCCACCTTCAGGTGAAAAAGGAAGCGGACCGCGGTGGAAAAAACTGGGGTGTTCTCCAAGTCGCTCAACGACTTGAGCCGGCCCACCCATCGGTCGGGTTCGGGGCGGTCATCCGACAAGAGGCGCAACAGCTTGCTGCGGGCTCGGTCCCCCAGCCGCGACGCCTCCACGCTCGCCGACCTCCTTGCCGCGGGCGAGGTCGCCCGATGCTGGGCGGATCGTAACACGCGGCCCGTGGCCGCCCCCGATTCGCGAGAAGTGAAAACCTTTCGTAGGATCACACGTATAAGGGGCAGGATGGACGCGACGGGAAACAGGCTGGCCGCGTCGGGCACGGCCCGGCGGCGGGTCTCCGATCCGACGGAGTTACCCGACGAGCGCCTCGTCGACGAGACCCTCGCGGGTGACCGCGATGCGTTCGGGTCGCTGGTGTTGAGGCATCAGCGCGGGCTCGTCAACTACATTTTCCGCCTGGTGGGCTCTCGGGACGTCGCGACCGATCTCTCCCAGGAAGTCTTCCTCAAGGTGTTCGTCTCGCTGGACTCCTTCGACCCGCGTTACCGGTTCACGACGTGGCTGTATCGCATCGCCTCGAACAGCGCGATCGACCATCTCCGCCGCAGACAACCTCGAACCCTGTCGTTGTCCCAGCCCTCCTCCGCCGACGAGCCGCAGACCGCACCGGCGATTGCCGGGTCGGATCCGTCCCCCGACGACATCCTTCGCGGACGCGAGCTTCAAGACCGGATCGGGCAGGCGATCGGAGAGCTCCCAACGGGGTATCGGCAGCTCATCCTTCTCCGCCATCGCCAGAACTGCCGGTACGACGAGATCGCGCGCATCACGCGCCTTCCGCTCGGCACCGTCAAGAATCGCATCTTCCGGGCACGCGAGATCCTGAGGGAGCGCCTGGCCGACGTCCTGAGCCCGGAGGTCCTGCGATGAGCCGCTGCCGTCGAATTCGACCGTGGATCGTTCGCTCGGTGGACGGCGACTTGAACCCGAGCGAGGCTCTGGGCCTGGCGAGGCATCTCGCGCGCTGCACGTCGTGCCGTATCGTGCTCGCCCGCGAGACGCGGCTCGCCGAAATGCTGGGCCAGGCCGACGATGCGGTGGTGGTCGACGAGGCGTTCTTCCGCAACGTGATGGCGTCGCTCCCGGAGCGACCGTCGCGTCCGGTCGAGCTCGCGAAGCCGGCGCGCTGGCGCCGCGGGCTCCGTCTTGCCGCGTTCGCGTCGGTGACCGCCTTCGGAGCCGGCCTCGCCGCCCGCGTGCTTCCCTCCCTCCGGTTGGACGTGGCGACCCCGTCGATGCCTCGGTTCACGCCCGACGACACCGACGGCTGGATCTCACTGCTTGGCTCCGCCGCGCAGTGGATCCGCATGACGGCCCAGTCGGTCGCTTGGGCCGGATCGTCGGGGACGTTGAGTCCTTGGACGGTGGGCGCGCTCTCGCTGACCGCGGCGCTCGCTTTCGGAGCCGCAATGCTCGCGCTGTCGGGGGCCCTGGCCTGGGCCGCTCGACCTGGCTCGCGCGCGTCCTGACGGGCCGATCAGCGGATCGTTTCGCGGAGCTTCGCCACCGAAACCCCGACACGCCGAGCAGCCGCATCGACGTCGCCGTTGGCGTCCCGGAGCGCCCGGCGGAGGAAGTAGCGCTCGAACGCCGCGAGCCCATCCGCCAGCGACTCGAAGGATCCGTACAGATCCTCGCCCGCGACGGGCCCGCCTCCGAGCTCCGCCGGCAGATCGGCCACCTGAATCTCGTCGGCCGGGGCGAGTAGCAACGCCCGCTCGACCGTATTGCGCAAAGCGCGGACATTGCCCGGCCAGTCGTGGCGGTTGAGGGCGGCCAGCGCATCGGGGGCGAACGACTTACCGGGACGACCGTATTCGCGCGAGAGATCGCGCAAGAAGCGGTCCGCGAGCAGCCCGATGTCCTCCCGCCGCTCGCGTAGGGGCGGCGCCGCGATCCGGATCACGTCGAGCTGGTCGCGCAGCGGCGCCTTCAGGCGTGTGGCGTCGGCACCGCAGCTCGCGATCGCGCGAACGTCGGGGTGTCCCGCCAGCCACGCCGCGAGCGCGACCTGCAGCTCGCGCGGAAGCGTATCGACGTTCTCGAAGAAGACCGAGCCGCGCTCGGCGAGGGCCAGTCGGCCGGGTTTCCCGTTCCCGCCGAAGAGCGTCGTCCCCCCGGCGGCGCCCTTGAGCGCGCCGCACGCGATGGGAACGAAGGCCTGATCCGCGCGCCGGCTGGCCGAGTGCACCCTGCGCGCCAGCGTCTCCCGGCCGGAGCCGTCCTCTCCGGAGATCAGCACCGGCGCGTCGGTGGCGGCCGCCGCGTCGGCTTCGCGCCGGACCCGCCGAACCGATTCGCTCTCCCCGAGGATCTCCGTATCGCGGGTCAGCTGCTCGAGCAGAGCGCGGTTGCGCTTCTCGAGATGCCTCTGACGGAGCGCGTTGCGCAAGACGAGGAGGGTCTTCTCCAGCGACAGCGGTTTTTCCACGAAGTCGAACGCCCCGAGCTTCGTTGCCTTGACCGCCGTGTCGATCGTGCCGTGGCCGGAGATCATAACGACCTCCGCGTCGATGCCATTGGCCTTGAGCCGGGACAGTGTCTCGATGCCGTCGATCCCCGGCAGCCAGACGTCGAGAAGCAGCGCGTCGAAAGAGCCGTCCACCGCTGCCGTGACACCGTCCTCGCCGGTTCCGACCGCCGAGACGCCGTATCCCTCGTCCCTCAGAATCGCCGTGAGCATCGAGCGAACGCCCGGCTCGTCGTCGACGACCAGAATCGATTCAGGCTTCATCCGTGTTCCCCCCGGAGCGGGCGCGCGCGGCGATCGGCGCCTCGCCCGGAACCGCATCGCCCGGAACCTCGATGACGAACCGCGCGCCTCCGCCGGCGTTCTCCTCGACGCGAATCGAGCCGTGATGCTCGACGACGATCCGCTGCACGATCGCCAGCCCGAGGCCCGTGCCGCGGGGCTTCGTCGAGAAGTACGGCGTGAACACTTTGTCGCGATGCGCCGCGTCGATGCCCGGCCCGGTGTCGGCGACGTCGATGCGGAGCGAGCCGGGGCCTCTCCACGGCCGCGCGGCGAGCTCGATCCGCCCGGCGCCCCCCACCGCGGCGACGGCGTTGTCGAGGAGGTTGATCAGGGCGCGGCGCATCTGATCCGCGTCGACGCGCACCATGCCCAGGCTCGGGTCGATCCGGATGTCCCAAATGATGCCGGCGTGGACGCCGTAAAGCGCCGCCACCGACCGGACCACCTCGCCGAAATCCACCCGGGCCGGGGACGGCGCGGGCAGCCTGGCGTAGAGCGAGAACTCGTCGACGAGCGATTTCAAGCCGGTCACTTCCTGCTCGATGGTGGACGTCGCATCCGAGACGACATCCCCGAGGTCCGGCGCGCGATCGTTCCATTTCTTCCGGAGGCGCTGGGCCGCCAGCTGGATCGGGGTCAGCGGATTCTTGATCTCGTGGGCGACGCGCCGCGCCACCTCCCGCCAGGCCGCCGCTCGCTGCGCTTCGAGCAGATCGGTGAGGTCGTCCACCATCACCAGCGTCCCTAGATCCTCTCCGTTCACTCCGCGCAGCGGCGAGACGTGCACCGAGACCGAGATCGACACTCCGCCGCGGTCGAGAACCAGCTCGTGGCGCCCATCCCGGGCTCCCCGCGTCGTCGCGTCGGAGAGCAGGCGGGCGAGCGGATCGAGCCCGGCGAGCTCGAGGGCGACGTGCAGGTCGTCGCCGGGCTTGACGGGGAGTCCCAGCATGGATCCGACCGCGGGATTCGCGATGGTCACACGCCCGTCGCGGTCGATGGAGAGAACCGCGGTCGACAGATGGGCGACCAGCGTCTCGATGTAGCGACGCCTTTCGTCCAGGGCCTGGTTGCTGCGGCGCAGGTCGGCGGTGCTCCGCGTGATCACCTCCCGGCTCTCCTGGAGCTGCCCCGCCATCGCGTTGAAGGCCTCGACCAGCTGACCGACCTCGTCCCCGACGTTGGTGAGCACGCGCACACCCAGGTTTCCTTCGGAAATCTCGCGTGAGGCGACCGCCATCTGCTCGAGCGGCACCGTGATCCGGCGGGAAACGTAGAAGCCGATCCACGAGGCCACGAAGACGACCGCGAGGCCGACCAACGCGAGGATGGAGTAGTAGAGCCTCAGGACCTCCCGGCGATCGGCGCGGAACTCGGCGTAGGTGCGGTCCGCGGCGTCGATCTGCTCCAACCGGTCCTTCATGTCGGAGTAGACCACCCCGGCGACCGCGGCTCCGCGGTCGGGGTTGCCCGGCTCGATCGGCGCTGCCCCGACGAGGAGGACGACCGGGCCGGACGGCTCCTGATCGAAGACCGGGGTTCCGGAGCGGGCGGCCACCTGGCCAGCCTTGCGCATCGCGTTCGTCAGGGCGTCGGAAGAGAGTTGCTTCGCGCCGACGCTCCCCGCCACGTCGGTGAACGTGGACTGCTCGTCGAGGACGAAGCCGGCGACATCCAGATCCTCCCGCTGGCGCCACTGGATCGTCGCAACGCGGCGGGCGTCGTCCTTGGCCCCGCTCGGGACCGCGGACAGCTCGGCCGCGAGGGATCTCGCCCGCCGGAGCAGGCTGGCCTCCTCGCGCCGCCCCGCCTCCTTGGCGATCTGCTTGGCTTGTCGGCTGACCTCCTCCACCGGCGTCCGAAGGAGAGCTTCGACCGTGTGCTTGATGAACGCGCCGGCCCCGAAGGTGAGCAGAAACGCCGGCAGGAGCACGAGCGCCAGGAAGAAGAACACCAGCTTGGTCCGCAGCCGCGCTCCGAGGACTCCGCGCTTGCGGTCGACGATCAAGCGGACCAGGTTTCTGACGAGAACCCCGACGACGCCGAGCGCCAACACGATGATCGCGAGCGTCAGCAGCGTCAGGAACCGCTGGCTCGCGGCCATTGTGGGCCCCGCCTCCGCCAGCCGGATGCTCGACTGGTCGATCGCGTAGAGACCGGCCAGGGTCAGCAGGCCCAAGGCGGTCCACTGGATCGTGCGCCGTACCCGGCTCAAGCGTCGCGCCCCCTCACGATGCCGGCGTCTCCAGCGCGGCCTCCGTCCATGGCGCCAAGTACCAGGCGTGCTTCGCGTCCGCGATGGCGCGGGCCAAGCGCGCATGGAGGTCGTGGCCCGCGCGGTAGGCGACAACGTGGCCGCGCAGCGGCCGCCCCAGGAGCGATAGGTCGCCGGTCAGATCGAGCATCTTGTGCCGGACGAACTCGTCGGGGTAACGCAGCGGAGGGTTGATGGGCCCGTGCCTGCCGATGACGACCGCATTGTCGAGGGAGCCGCCCATCGCCAACGCGCGCGCTCTCAGCGCGTCGACCTCCTGCTCGAACGTGAACGTCCTCGCGGGGGCGAGCTTTTCCGCGAATTGATCCGCCCGCCACAGCGATGCGGTCAGCTCCTGATAGCCGAGCGCCGGGTGGTCGAAGTCGATCGCGTACGTGACGCGATACTCCGCGCACGGGTGCACCGAGATCCGCTTGTCGTCCTGCGTGACCGTCACCGGTCTCGTGATGTGGATGTATTGACGCTCGACCTCGTGGTCCCTGAGCCCGGCGGCGAGAATCTCGTCGACGAACGGCTTCGCCGATCCGTCGAAGATCGGCACCTCGGCGGCATCGAGCTCGACGTCGAGGTCGTCGACCTGCATCGCGTAGAGGGCGGCCATCAGGTGCTCGATCGTGCTGACGGTCGCGTCGTCCTTTTGGAGCACCGTCGCGTAGAAGCTCGGGCCGGCGTTCTCGATGAGCGCCGGAATGCGGACGCCGCCGAGATCGGCGCGCACGAACACGATTCCCGATTCGGGAGGCGCCGGTTTGAGGTGCATCCGGACCGGCGCGCCCGAATGAAGTCCCAAGCCGGCGAGGAGCCGCTCGGAGGCGAGGGTGCGTCGCTTTTTCATCGCCGCTCCGTTGACCGGGTTGTCTCCAGCATGGTACAAGAGCCTACTCTCCGGGATGGCCTGAGCCCGGGTTCAACGACGCTTGAGCCGCGATCACCATACCGCTCGCCCGGGACTGCCGAATCGGCGATCCGTTCAGCGAGCCTCGCGCCGCCTGAAGCTCGCTGGCGAGACCCCGGCATCGTCCGCGAGCGTCGTGGCCGCCGCCGACGCGGTGCTGTTCCTCGAGCAGGGGGTGGATCGTTTCGCGCGGGGCGATCTCGACGGCGCGATCGCCGCTTGGCGGCACGCGGTCGACATCGACCCGACGCTTGCGGAAGCCTGGCTCGATCTCGGAGACGCCGAGGACGCGCGGGGCGATGCGCGCCGCGCCGTTCTGGCGTACGAGCGAGCGCTGGCCCTCCGCCCCGACCTCGTCGAGGCGTGGAACAACCTCGGGAATGCGTTCGTGCACCTCGGATCGTTCGACGCGGCCATCGGCGCTTACCAGAGTGCGCTCGCGCTGCGAAAGGACGGGTTCGAGTGCTGGTTCAACCTGGGGACCGCGTACGCCGACATGGGCGATTTCGTCGAAGCCGTTCGCTGCCATCGCCGGGCCGTGGAGCTCTCGCCCTCCGCCCACGAGGCGTGGTTCAATCTGGGCTTCGCGCTCGCGGGCTCGGGCGATCCGGCGGCGGCCGTGGACACCTACCGGCGCGCGACCACCCTCTCCGCCGCCGACTACGAGACCTGGTACAACCTCGGGAACGCCTGCCTCGATTTGGGCCGCCTCGAGGAAGCCGTGTCGGCCTACCGAACGTCGCTCGAGCACAACGACGGCGACTTCGAGGTCTGGAACAACGTTGGGACGGCGCTGGTGCAGCTCGAGCGCCCGTCGGAGGCGGAAGACTGCTTTCGCCGCGCGCTGGCGCTTAACCCGAACTACGACTTGAGCTGGAACAACCTCGGAAATGCCCTGGAAGAATCGGGCGCCCTTCCTGCGGCGTCCGAGGCGTACGAGAAAGCCGTCGATCTGGCGCCCGATCAGGCGACCTACCGGCTCAACTTGGCTTCCGCGCTCGCGCGGGGGCATCGCGAGGACGACGCCGTCCGGCACCTCGCGCGTGCGGTCGCGCTGGCCCCCGAGATTCGAAGCTTGCTCCCCGGGTTTGTGGAGTTCGCTTCGTTGCTCGATCATCCGATGCTCTTCGCGGAGGACGGCCCGCTGGGGACCTCGGCTCGAGGTGAACAACGATGATGGGCCACGACACCGCAACGCTCGAGACGCTCGACCGACGCATGGCCGAGCTCGCGAGCTTCCTTTCGCCATCCGAGATATTCCGGGCGCTCCTCGAAGGCACCGTCGTCGGGGCGCCGCGCGCGGCGATCTTCCTTCTGCGCGAGGGGCGGTGGAAAGGCTGGAGCTCGATTGGGTACTCGGCTGCCGCCGCCCAAACCCAGCGACAGACGACCAGTCCGGCGGATTCCGGATGGCTGGCGTCCCTGGCGGCCGAAGAGGATGTGCGCTGGCGATCACTTTCGGTCGGCGAGAGCGTGCCCGATTTCGGACAGCCCCACGCCTCGGAAGCCGTCGGGCTTCCCCTTCGAGTCGGCGGAAAAGCCGTCGCGATCGTCATCGCCGAGCGGCGCGCGGTCGAGGAGCCTTGGTCGCCCGCCGCGCTCGCGATCCTCTGTCAGGCCGCGAGGCTGCGCCTCGAGCTCGATCTCGCTTGGCGCCGGCTGAAGGCGTCCAGCTTGGGATCCGGAGCCGCCGTGGCCCCCGCCATCGTGCCGGCCGTCGAAGCGCCGGTCCCGGCGGCCTCGCCGATGGAGACTCCTCCAGCGCCGGCGGCGCCGAGCGAGATCGCGCCGTGGAGTGCCGGTGCGGGAGCCGAATCCGAGACCGACCCGCGCCGCGAAGAGGCCCGCCGCTACGCGCGTCTGGTCGCCACCGACATCCGTCTCTATAACGAAGAGGCGGTGGCGCTCGGCCGGCGCCAGCGCGATCTCAGCCGGCGCCTCGGCGAGCAGCTCCAGCGCGGCCGGGAGGCGTTCACGCAGCGGTTCCCGGACCTAGGCCCCGACGGAATGAAACTGCTCGACGCGGCCTACGTTCAGGTCTTGGCGGGCGGTGACGCGTCGCTGATCTAACCGGCCGAACGCCCGGGGCGAGAGGAAATCCCATGCGCCGTGCTCGCCTCGTCATCGCCGCGCTGATCGTGCTTGCCGCGGCGGCGCTCGCGGCGGCATGGGTCGCCAAGAGGACCGTTCGCTGGAACGACGCGTCCACGATGCCGCCTCCGCTCGAGGCCGCGGTCCGCGCCTACGCCAAGGGAGATGCCGCAGCCGGTCTGAGCTCGCTGCACACCTTCTTGAAGCGGTATCGGGCGCCGGCTTGGGAGCCTCGAGCGCGCATCCTGGCGGCCGCGCATCTGGCGCGCGATCGTCGGGATCGTGAGATCGGCGACTGGCTCCCGAAGGATTTTCCTCCCGGCGACGCGCTGGCGGCTCACGCTTCGTATCTGCGAGCTCGTGGCTTCCTCAGTCGGGGCGACGTCGCGCGCGCTGCGGATCTCGCCGCCCGCGCGGCCGACGTCATCGGCTTTCCCGAGGCGGACGAAGCGCGGCTCGTCCGCGCGCAGGCTGTCGAGGCCGCGGGTGCGTGGCGCGACGCGCTCGCCACGCTCGACTCCTCCAAGGCCTCCGCCGTGGGGCTCGAGGCGGCGCGCATGGCGCTCGCGCACGGCGACGCCCCCGGCGCGGCGCGGCGGCTCGGCGCAGCGCTTCTCGACGCGACCGTCGATGCCGATGTCGAGCGCCTGTGCACCGGGATCGAGGACCTGATTCCCGACGCCGCCGGCCGGCTTCTCCCTTCGGACCGGCCGCGCCTTGCCGATCGCGCACGGCGCTGGCTCGACGACGGTCACCCCGCCACGGCGATCGCCATGCTCCGTCTCGTCCGTCCCGCGGGCGCTCCCTCGGCAGCGGCACCCGACGAAGCGCTGATCGAAGCGGAGTCGTTGCTCAAGCTCGGGCGGCTGGCGGAGCTCGGCCCTCTCCTGACGCGCGCCCGTCAGGGGTCCGCGGCCGACGCCGACGGGGCGCGTTACCTCGACGCCCGCGGCGCCGCCGCCGTCGGCAGCCTCGGAGCCTATCGCGCGGGCCTCGAGGGGGTCTCGGCGCGCGGAGCGTCGCCCTGGCGGGAGCGGGCGCTCCTCGACCTGGCCAAATCCAAGGAGGGTGCACCGAGCAACGCGACGCTTCAAGCCTATCGCCGCTATCGTCTCGTCGCGGGAGCCGCGGCAGATCCCCTCGCCCTGCTCCGCGAGGCGTGGGCCGCCTACGATCTCGGCCATGCGACCGAGGCCGAGGCCGGATTCTCGCGGGCCCTGGCCCGCACCGATGCCCCCGACGGCGTCCGCTTCACGGCGACGTATTGGAAGGGCCGCATCGCGGAGGCCGCGGGTCGCGGCGCGGACGCTCGCACCGCCTATACGACCGTCGCGGACGGCTTCGGCAACCACTACTACGGCCTGCTGGCGGCGAAGCGGCTCGCTCTCCCTCTGCCATCGCCTGCGGGAGCGCCGGGGCGCGTCAAGGATCCCTCCTCGATCGGCGCAGGGGGGCGGTGGCTCGCGGCCGCCCGCGCGCTCGTCTCGATCGGTCTGTGGGACGACGCCGCCCCGTGCTACCGCGAGGCCTTGCGGGCCGCCGGGGCGAGCGCGCCGGCGGTGGCGCT
>CAZEII010000040.1:0-32554 GCA_964511835.1 uncultured Acidobacteriota bacterium
TTTTTGCAAAAAAGCAGAATGTCCCGAATTAGACCAGATAGCCGCGCGGTACCCGACAGGGGACACTCTCGATTCTGTCGTCGTCGACGCTCCAGGCGGTCAAATGCCCGCCGTAGACGCAGGCGGAGTCCAGTCCCATCGTGCGGGCGCCCCGGTAGTGCCCGCGCATCGCCCAGTGGCCGTGGACGATCAGGTTTTCACCTGCGTAGAACGCGTCCCATGGCCGGAAGGGCGGCGGCGCGTCCGAGGGGCGGCCGGTGAAGGCGACCCGCTCGCCGGAGGAATCGCAGCAGCGGACGCGAGTCATGTAGGTCAGCTCGGCGCCGCGCAGCCAGTCGTCGTCGTGCGGCTGGGGGTTCAGGCGATCGGCGATCGCCCCGAGGTCGTTCCACCGCGGGTGAATCCCCGCGTGCAGCAGCCACACACCTCGGGGCTCGATCTCCCGCGTGAACCGCACCATCGCGGGCGAGGCACGCAGACGGGCGAGCAAGGCGTCGCAATCCGGCGAGGCGAAGAGCGGGTCGAGCCGGTCGCTCCGGCGCGCGATCCGCGTCGCGCGCGCGAGCAGCGCGTACACGTCGTGATTGCCCACGACCGAGCGCCCGCCGGCGTCCCGCCAGATCTCGAGAACCGCCAGCGAATCCGGCCCCGTGTTGACCAGGTCGCCGACGGTCCACAGCTCGTCCCGGGCCGGTTCGAACCGGATCTCGTCGAGAAGATCGCCGAGCTCGCGCGCGCAGCCGTGGATGTCCCCCACCACCCAGCGCATGCGACCATCGTATCAGGAGGAAGGACGACGGCATGCGCGCTTTGACGCTGATCCAGATCCCATTCAGCCACAACTGCCTCAAGGTGCGCATCGCGCTCGGGCTCAAGGGCCTTCCCTACGAGACGAAGGACATCGCGCCGATGGATCGCGCGTCGGTCGTCGCGGCATCGGGGCAGGGGCTCGTCCCCGTGTTGCTCGACGACGGCCGCACCATCGCCGATTCGACCGCGATCCTGCTCTACCTCGAGGAACGGCATCCCACGCCCGCGCTGGTTCCCTCCGATCCCGTGGGGCGCGCGAATTGCCTGATCCTCGAAGACTGGGCCGACCAGGCGTTCATGGCCCTGTCGCGGCGGATCTCGTACGGCAACGTCCTGAGCCGCCCGGGCCTCCTCGCCGCGCTGTTTTTCCCGCGGACGCACGGGCCGACGCGCTGGGTCAAGGAGCGCATCGCCCGCCGCCTTGTGGCCCGCCGGTTCGGCATGAGCCGCGGCCGTCATGCGAAGGACGTCGTCGAAGCCCGACGCCTGGCGCGGCTCGCCGTGGCGCGGCTCGGTGGACGTCGCTGGCTCCAGGGCGAAGGACCGACGATCGCGGACATCGCCCTCGCCGCGATGTCGGCTCCGCTGGCCGGCGATCTCGAGGCGGGCCGCGACCCCGCCGTGCGGGCTCTGCTCGCGTGGGGAGAGGCGCTGGTCCCCGGGGACATACGGCGGCTCTACGCTCAGGCCTGAGCGAACCGGCTCCCCAGCGGCGCGCTGCTAGAATCGAAGAGACGGAGGGAACCGGTGTCGGATCTGATCTGGAGCTTCGACGAGCTCGCCCGCTTCACGAAGTGGGATGACTCCGAGGTCCGCTACTGGGCCATCGACCGGCTGATCCGCCACTTCCCCGAGGCCTGCTGCGACGCCATCGCGCCGTTCGTCCTCGACGATCACGACACGACCCCCGAGCGGGTCGTGCGGCACTTGGGCGAGCACGGCGGAACGGGCCACCACGCCATCCTGCTGCGGGGATTCAAGCTGCTGCGCGGCACGGTGCCGGGCTACTGCCTGCAGTCGCTGGCCCGCCTCGGCTATCCGGGGACCGTCGAGCTGGCGGCGACGGTGCTGCACCGCGGCGACCTCAACGACGCCGCCGCGGCGATCATCGTCGAGGCGCTCGCCGATCTGGGGACGCCCGCCGCTCGCGATCTGGTGCGCGAGTTTCTCCAGCGGAAGACCGAGCTGCTCGCCGAGCCGCAGGCGCTGCGCGGCGTCTTGAAAGTGGTCGAGGCCCCGGAGATCCCGGAGGTGCTTTCGCGCTTCATGACCGCGCTCCAATGGCGCGGAGCGCACCGGGCGGGCGAGGGATTCCGGACCCTGATGGACGCGCTGTCCATCGACGATGGCGGCTGGTGCTTCCGCACGGGGCCCTCGGGCCGGATCGAGCTCCGGAAGACGATCAAGGCGGTGGAATCCGGCTACGACTGCGACATCCTCTCGGCGATGGGGGAGGGGACGATCAAGCAGATCGCGCAGCGCTTCCGCGCCGGAGACCACGCGGACATCGTCCAGTCGATCGCCGATTGGACCTGTGCTCGCGCCGCGAAGCTGAAGTCGGATCCCGACAACGAAGACCCGGCGAGGCTCTCCGCGGCCGTCCTGGCGTTTTGCTCGCCGGCGATTCTCGAGGCGTCGGAAAAGCTCGGGCACCAGTTCCAGCAGTGGGTGGTGGGCTTCGAGCTGTCCGCAGCATTCGCCATGGCGCGCTCGATCAATCCGACGCTGGCCCTGAAGCGCGCTCGCGGCGACATCGACAAGCTGCTGAAGCTGGCGGAGCTCGAGACCGCGTTCCTGCTTCCGGACCTTCCCGCGGCCATCGCCGTGCTCTGTCGCGAGGACGATGTGCGCGGCCGCAAGGCCCAGGACTGGTGCCTTCGCATGCTGGAGGCCCAGGGGCCGTTCTTCCCGAAGGTCGTCGCGCTCGAAACGCTCGGCGAGCTTCGCGCCGTGCATTTCATTCCCGAGGTCATGGAGTACCTCTCCGACGAGAACTCCTACGTCTACGGCGCCGCGGAGCGGGCGCTCTCGCTGATGGGCGAAGCCGTCGTCGCCCCGGCGAAAGCCAAGCTCGAGGCCCGCTCGCTCGATCCGGACGCGGCGCACAGCCTGCTCGTTCTGCTGTGCGACCTGGGCAGCCGCGCGTCCTACGAGGCGGTCACGGCCAACCTCGACTGGTTCATGGAAGAGGTCGGGCCGGGCTCGACGGCCGAGTGGGTCAGCCTGTTCGGCACGCAGGAGCTGATCGATCCGCTTCGGGACTGGCTCGAGGAGGATCCGGCCCTCGTCGGCCAGGGAGTCCTGCTCCTGGGCGCGATCCACAACGTGAGGATCCCGGAAGAGGAAGAGATCCTCCGCGCGATCGAGGACGAGCGCCTCCGCTTGGAAGCCGAGCCGGAAGTCGACAGGGCGGGCAGTGGCCCCGATCGCGACGGCGGCGACTACCTGAACTAGTCCGCGGAAGGCCATCGTGAGCCCGCTTCCCAAGGAACGCGTCCGCAACATCGGCATCGTCGCGCACATCGACGCCGGCAAGACGACGACCAGCGAGCGCTTCCTCTATTACACGGGGGTCAGCCACAAGATGGGGGAGGTCCACGACGGGCTCGCGGTGATGGACTTCCGCGAAGACGAGCGCGCCCGTGGGATCACGATCTCGGCCGCGGCGACGACGCTCGCGTGGAAGGACCACCGGATCAACCTCATCGACACCCCCGGGCACGTCGATTTCACCGCGGAGGTCGAGCGCGCGCTGCGCGTGCTCGACGGCGCGGTCGTCATCTTCGACGGGGTCGAAGGGGTGGAGCCTCAGTCCGAGACGGTCTGGCACCAGGCCGACCGGTACGCGGTCCCCCGCATCGCCTTCATCAACAAGATGGACCGGATCGGTGCGGACTTCGACGCGGCGGTCTCCGGGATCCGCTCGCGGCTGGGCGCGAACGCGATCCCGATCCAGCTTCCCGACGGCTCGGCGGAGACCTTCGCCGGCATCGTCGATCTCGTCGAGGGGGTCCACCTCGCCTTCGACGAGGTCTCGCTCGGCCGCGAGATCGCTGTGTCCGCGATCCCTGAGAGGCTCGCCGCCGACAGCGACGCGCGGCGCGCCGCGATGATCGAGCGGCTGGCCGAGCTTCACGAGCCGCTGGCCGATCTCTTCCTCGCGGAGAAGCCGATCGGCCCGGAGGACCTTCGCGCGGCGCTCCGCGCGGTGACGGTCGCCGGCACCGCCGTGCCGGTGCTGTGCGGCGCGGCGCTCCGCAACGTCGGGATCCAGCCCCTTCTCGATGCGGTCTGCTGGTATCTCCCGTCGCCCACGGACGTCGGACCGGCACACGGCACGGATCCGCGGGACGGCTCGGAGGTCCGGCGCGAGCCGAAGGATTCCGCCCCGTTTTCGGCGCTCGTCTTCAAGATCCAGGCCAGTCCGGCGGCGGACCTCTTCTATTTGCGCGTCTACTCGGGCCGGCTCGACGCCGGCGACCGTGCTTGGAATCCGCGCACGGGCGAGCGGGAGCGCCTGCGAAGGATCCTGCGCATGCACGCCGACCGCGGCGAGGCGGTGGAGGCGATCGAGGCGGGGGACATCGTCGCGGTCGCGGGGCTCCACCGGTCGGTCAGCGGCGACACGCTGTGCGATGAGGCCAAGCCGGTGCTGCTCGAGCCGATCCGCTTCCCGTCGACCGTCGTCTCGATCGCCGTCGAGCCGAAGACCAGCGCCGACCGCGACCGCCTCGCGGAGCTGATCCCGCGCCTGCAGCGCGAGGACCCGACGCTCCGGTCCTCCGTCGATCCGGAGACGGGGCAATCGCTCCTCTCCGGGATGGGGGAGCTGCACCTCGACGTCACGCTGAAGCGGATCGAGCGAGAGTTCGGAGTCCGCCTCGGCTTCGGCAAGCCGCGCGTCTCGTTTCGCGAGACGATTCGCGGTGAGGCCGAAGGGAGCGCGAGCTATCAACGCCAGGTCGGCGGGGAGGCGCTCTTCGCCAAGGTGCGTCTCCGCGTCGAGCCGCTGTCCGAGCCGGGAGCGCGCACGGAGGTCCGCGACGGGCTGGCGTCCGGAACGATTCCGGCGGCGTTCGTTCCGGCGCTCCTGGACAGCGTGGCCAACGCGGCGGAAGGAGGCGGGATCTACGGGTACCCGGTGACCGGGGTGCGCGCGACGCTCCTGGACGCGTCGTTCTCCGAGTCGGGCCAGCCCGAGATCGCGATCAACTCGGCGGCGAGCCACGCGTTTCGCGAAGCGCTGAGGAACGCGGGCCCGGTCGTTCTCGAGCCGTACGGCAAGCTCGAGATCCGCGTTCCCGAGGATTACGTCGGCGCGGTGATGAAGACGCTGCAGCAGCGCCGCGCGATCGTGATGGACACGGGGTTCCAGCGGGACAGCGCGGTGGTCCGCGGCGTCGCTCCCATCGGAGAGATGTTCGGCTTCCTGACGTCGCTCCGGTCGCAGACGCAGGGGCGCGGCTCGTACATGCTCGAGCCTCTCGATTACCGTCCGCTTCCCGACAACCTCACGGCGCTCCACCACGAAAAGCTGATCGGCTGAGTCTCTTTCCCCGCGCCGCGGGCTCCTTGACAGCGCGAACGGCGCGTCTTAACCGATTCGACGTCGCCGAAAAAAAGGCGCGAATCGTTCGATGGAGGGAAAGGAAATGAAACTCGTTCGTTGGGATCCGTTCCACGAGCTGGCCGCCATCACCAACAGGCTGAATCGCACGCTCGAGGGCCCGTATGCCTCGACCACCGAGGAGGCCTTCGGATCGTGGGCCCCGCCGGTCGACATCTTCGAGAAGCAGGACCAGCTGATCATCCGAGCCGAGATTCCGGGCGTCAAGAAAGAGGACATGGACGTGCGGATCGAGAACGGCGTGCTGACGCTCCACGGCGAGCGGAAGCAGGAGACCGAGGCGAAGGAAGCGAATTCGTACCGCATGGAGCGGGTCTACGGCTCGTTCACGCGGAGCTTCTCGCTGCCGACGACGGTCGATGCTTCGAAGATCAGCGCAACGTACAAGGACGGCGTGCTGGAGGTCAGCGTCCCGAAGGCCGAGACGGCGAAGCCGAAGAAGGTGGAGATCAAGGCCGCGTAACCGATTCGAAGGCGTCTCCGGTCGAAGCGTTCCTCGCATCGAGCGCCCTGGCGGTGGCTTCCCATCGCCGGGGCGCCTACTATTTAGAACCGACCACGAGCTCGAAGTCCCGGTCGGAAGAGGCAGCATGACAGCCATGGAAAACGTCATCGTTCCGCCCGAGCTCGGTGTTCTTCCCCTGAGGAACAGCGTGCTCTTTCCCAACGCGATCATGCCGATCTCCGTCGGTCGGAGGAAGACTTTGAACCTCCTCGACGACGTCGTGGGCGACTCGAAGCTGATCGCGGTGGTGTCGCAGAGGAATCCATCCGAGGACGATCCGGATCCGGCGGGGATGTACCGGATCGGCTCGGCGGCTCGAATTCTCAAGGTCGTCAAGCTGAACGGCAACAACGTCAACCTGATCATCCAGGGGATCCGGCGCATCCGCGTCGACCGCTTCACGGCGACCGACCCGTTCATGAAGGCGTCGGTGACGGCGCTCGACGAGCACTTGGACGCCGGCGTCGATCTCGACGCGATGGTTCGCTCGCTGATCAATCAGTTTCAGAAGCTGGTGCAGAGCTCGCAGAACATCTCGAACGACCTCGGCGAGATGGTCCTCTCGGCGGGGGCGGGCGATCCGGCGCGCCTGTCCGATCTCGCGGCGTCGGTGCTCAACATTCCGGTCGAGGAGAAGATCGGCCTGCTCGAGCGCAACAACGTCCGCGACCGCGTGGGCAAGCTCGTCGAGATCGTCACGCGCGAGGTCGAGCTGCAGGAGATCTCGAGCAAGATCCAGTCGCAGGTCGCCGACGAAGTCGGCAAGACCCAGCGGCAGTACTACCTCCGCGAGCAGATGAAGGCGATCCAGAAAGAGCTGGGCGAGGACGACGACCGCCAGCAGGAGATCGAGGAGTTCCGGAAGAAGATCGAAGCGGCGGGGATGCCCGAAGAACCGAAAAAGGCCGCCGAAAAGGAGCTCGACCGGCTGAGCAAGATGCCGCCACAGGCGGCGGAATACACGGTCTCGCGCACCTACCTCGACTGGCTGGTGTCGTTGCCCTGGTCGGCCGAGACCGAAGACAAGCTTTCGGTCAAGGAAGCGCACCAGATCCTCGACGAGGACCACTACGACCTCGAGAAGGTCAAGGATCGCATTCTCGAGTTCCTCTCCGTCCGCGCGCTGAAGAACGACCTCAAGGGTCCGATCCTCTGCCTCGCCGGTCCTCCCGGCGTCGGGAAGACCTCCCTCGGCAAGTCGATCGCGCGCGCCATGGGGCGCAAGTTCGGACGAATCTCGCTCGGCGGCATTCGCGACGAGGCGGAGATCCGCGGCCATCGTCGCACCTACATCGGATCGCTCCCGGGCCGCATCATTCAGGGCCTGAAGCGCGCCGGCACGAAGAATCCGGTCCTGATCCTCGACGAGATCGACAAGGTCGGCACCGATTTCCGGGGCGACCCGTCGTCCGCCCTCCTCGAGGTCCTCGACCCCGAGCAGAACCACGCCTTCTCGGACCACTATCTCGAGGTCCCTTTCGACTTGAGCAAGGTCTTCTTCATCACGACGGCGAACGTGCTCGACACGATCCCGCCGGCGCTGCGCGACCGCATGGAGATCCTGCGGCTTCCGGGGTACACGGAGGAAGAAAAGCTCGAGATCGCGAAGGCTCACATCGTCAAGCGCCAGATCGAAGGACACGGCCTCTCGGCGGACAAGATCGAGTTCCACGATTCGGGCCTGCGCTCGATCATCAACGACTACACGCGCGAGGCCGGCGTCCGCAACCTCGACCGCGAGATCGCCAACGTCTGTCGAAAGGTCGCCCGCAAGGTCGTCGAGGGGGATTCCGGAAAGATCGTCCTGACCAGCGAGAACCTCCACGAGTACCTGGGCCCGGTGAAGTTCTTCCGCGAGATCGCCGAGCGCACCGACCGGAGCGGCGTTGCGGTCGGCCTCGCCTGGACCTCCGTCGGCGGCGAGATCCTCTTCGTCGAGTCGACCCGCATGCGCGGGCGAGGCAAGGTCGCGATCACGGGGCGCCTGGGCGACGTCATGCGCGAATCGGCGCTCGCCGCGCTCTCGTGGATCCGCACGAACGCGAAATCCCTCGGGGTCGACGACGGACTGTTCGACCGCAGCGACTTCCACATCCACGTCCCCGCGGGCGCGACGCCGAAGGACGGCCCGTCCGCCGGCGTGACGCTGACGGTGTCGCTCGTGTCGCTCCTCTCCGGTTTGCCCGTCCCGAGCGACCTCGCGATGACCGGGGAGATCACGCTCCGCGGCAAGGTCCTGCCGGTGGGCGGCATCAAGGAAAAGGTGATCGCGGCCAAATCGGCCGGGATCAAGACCGTCATCCTTCCGGACAAGAACGAGAAGGACCTCGAGGACGTTTCCCCGGCGGTGCGTGACGCCTTGAAGTTCCGGTTCGTCTCCGAGATCGACGCCGTCCTCGACATCGTCTTCGGGAAGGCGCTCTACGAAAAGGCGCGCGAGCTGCGGGAGAGCCCCCCGCCGCCGGAGCCGGCATTACCGGCCACCGACGACGATCTCCTGGGGGATGTGGAGCCGGCGGCCGCCTCGACGCCGGTCGAGACCGAGGGCTGACGCGCCACAAACTTGCGCGCCCCCGGTGATGGCCCTACACTGAATCTGGGTGCCTTGTAGCACTGGTTTTGTCCGGTAGGAAGCCTGGAGGCGTCGAGCCGGACCTAGAAAGAACGTTCGAGAGAACCGTTCGAGAAAGAAGCAAGGAGGTTGCGATCGTGGCCAAGGGAAAAGTGAAGTGGTTCAACAACAGCAAGGGATACGGATTCATCGCCCGTGACGACGGTCCCGATGTTTTCGTGCACTACTCCGCCATCCACGCCGAGGGCTACAAGACTCTCGACGAAGGGACGGAGGTCGAGTTCGAGATCAAGGACGGCCCGAAAGGCCCTCAGGCGGAGAACGTAGTCCGCGCCAGCTAATCCGATCTCAGCTGATCCACGAAAGGCCCCGGGTTTCCCCGGGGCCTTTTTTTGTTCAAGATGGCGTCGTGAGCACCCCCCATGGCGCGTGATTCGATCCCCGAGATCGCCTTCACCGGCGCGCCGCGCGAGCGCACGCGCGCCGTCGTCATCGTGCTCGAGGGAACGAAAGCCGCCGACTTGAAGCTCGCGCTCGCGTCGGCCGAGCGGTTCGACCGCAAGCCCGGGCTGATCGCCGTCGACGGCGGCCTGGACACGGTTCGGGCCATCCGCCGCCGCCCCGACCTCTTCGTCGGCGACCTCGACTCCACGCCACGCGCCCCCAGGGGCGTCGTCTCGCGAATCTACCCCGCCGCGAAGGACTTCAGCGACTTCTCCGGCGCGCTCGTCGAGGCCCGCGATCTCGGCGCAGGTATCGCGGTGGTCGCGGGCCTCTTGGGCGGCCGTCTCGACCACGAGTGGGCGAATCTCCTCGAGGTCGGCGCCGCGGCTCCCGATTTCGCAGGATTGTTGGCGCCGTCCTCCCGCGGCCTCGTCGCCGTCACGGCGAAGGGAGCTCGGGCTCGAAGCGCTCCCGATCGCAGCGTCTCCGTCTTCGCTCTCGGTCGCGGCGCGCGTGTCACGCTCCGGGGCACCCACTGGACGCTCTCCAATCGTCGCCTCGCGCCGGGCTCTTTGGGATTGTCGAACATCTCGGGGGGCGAGCTCCAGCTGGACGTTCACGACGGGGTGGCCGCGCTGGTGTTTCCGGCCAAGGGGTTTGCCTAGCCGACCTCCTCCAGGAACCGATACACCTCCCTCGCAATCCTCGCTCGCTCGAGCACGACGCTGCCGTGCCCCGAGTCGAGCCACACGGAGCGGCTCGGACGGAGGGCGGCTTCGAGGCGCGTGCTGGAGGGCGGCGGATCGACGCGGTCGTGACGGCCAGCGACGTAGAGGACCGGTCGCCCGTGGAGGCGGGAGACGTAGCGCTCGAGCTGGATCGCGTCGACCATCCGGTCGAGGCGCTCGCCATCGATGCCGGCCCGTCTCAATCCCGTCATGGTGCCGCGACCGAGGACGCCGTGGCGGAGGCCGAAGGCGTACCGGTTGGTCGCGGCGACGGAGACGATCGGGAGGCCGGCGAGATCGCCGGCCGATGCGACGAGAAGAGTCTGGAAGGCGCCGAGGCTGAAGCCGACGACGCCTGCGGGATCGAGGCCGACCGCATCGGGAAGGACGGTCGTCAGCGCCCTTTGATCCCAGCACCATTGGCGGATCCCCTCGTAGAGGCGCCACGGATTGGGGTTGACCGTGCCCTCGCCGGCGAACCAGCCGGGCGGCGTGCGCTCGAGGTGAAACGGCGCGGCCATCATCACGACGGTGAAGCGCTCCGCGAACGGAGTGAGGAACCACTCCCAGAGGCCCCAGCGCCGCTGTAAGAGCGGATGGTGAAAGACGAGCGCCTTCCGGCCGCCGCGCGGCCGACGGGCGGGGATCACGCGGGCGACGACGCGGTCGTTCGACGGGTGACCTGATTTCAGCGGGGAGTCGAACGTGACGACGATCGGGCCCCGAGAGCGGCTCTTGCGGAGCGGAGCCACGCTGAGGTTCTCGACCGCGATCGATGCGGGCGGTCGAACGAAGGCGAGCAGGTCGCGGCTGGCTTGGGCGCAGAGCGCCTCGGCTTCGGGGATGCCGCCGGGGCCGAAGTGGCGGAACGGCTCCTCGTGCTCGCCGACGCCGATGACCCGGTTCTTGAGGCGGAGCGAATTCTCGATCGTGTGAACGAGGACGCGGTTCATCCCCCTAGGATGCCCTCACGATCCACAGCCTCTCCTGCGAGCGCGAGAGGAACTTGGCCCCCTTCTCTTCGACGACGACGATGTCCTCGCAAGTCGCGACGCCGTGGCCTGGGACGGTCAGGCGCGGCTCGATCGTGTAGCACTGGCCGACCTCGAGACGGAGGAGCGGCCGGTCGCCGTAGCGCTCCCACCGCGGCAGGAGCCCGGCGCCACCGTCGTGGGCGATCCGCCCGATCTGATGTCCGGTGCCGTGCGGGTACTCGGCGTAGCCGGCTCCGGTGACGACGCCGCGCGCGATGTCGTCGATCTCGGCCCCCTTCTTCCCCGGCTTCATCGCGGCCGCGGACTCACGGATCGACTTGAGGATCGTGTCGAACCCTTTCTGAACCGACAACGGCGCTGTGGCCTCCCCCGGCCTCAGAACGTACCAGGTGCGCTGGAGATCGGAGCAGTAGCCGTTCGACTTCACGCCGAAGTCCACGTTGACGATGTGCCCCGGCTCGATCGTGCGGTCGGTCGGCGCGGCGTGAGCGCCGGCGGAATCCGGACCGGTGAACACGGCGGGGCAATGCTCCTCGTCCCAGGCCGGCGTCAGGCCCGGCGTCCGCTTCATCTCCTCGACGATCATCGCCGCGAATTGACGCTCGGTGATTCCCGGGCGCAGCTTCGGGGTCACCGCCTCGAAGATGCGTACCGTAGCGTCGCAGGCCTCCTGGATGCGGCGCCGCTCGGTGGCGGTCTTCCGCCCGCGCAGGGCCGAGATCAGCCCTTCGGCGGATTCGAGCCTGCCGGCGTACGGGGTTTCGTCGAGGATCAGGTTGAGGGTGAGCCACTGGCCGTGGGTGATGCCGTCGGCCGCGGCGTCGTGAAGCGAGTAGTTGATGGCAATGCGCTTCGGGTCCAAGCGGGCGAGCACCTTCTTGAGGTCGCTCGAGATGCCGCCGACGTAGGTGACGATCTCCTGGTAATGCCCGTGCGATCCGACGTTGGCCTTGTCGAGGCTGCCGATGATCGCGATCCGCTCCCCCTTCTTCGTCAGGATGAAAGCGGAGTGCCAGGTGACGTTCGTCCCGACGACCAGGTCGAACGACGGGTCGTGCAGGGTTGCGCTCTCCTGCGCGAAGAGAAGCCACGCGTCGAGGCCCAGCTCGTCGAGGATCTTCGGAACCTGCTCGATCTTCTCCCGGATCAGCGGATCGCCTTCGCCCATCGTCTCACCTCGCCCACCGCATGCTAGCAACACCTCGTGCGGCCGCCTACCGAGGGAACGTCGCCGAGGAGAGGGGCGCCACCCCCGCCGCGAGGAGGCTCGTCCGGCATGGTCGGGAGGTCGCCGCGCAGCACTCGGGCGCATTGGCGGGCGGTGGAAAGGACGACCGTCGTGACCAAGATCAGGAACAGCGCCGCGACCGCGGCATCCACGCGCGCGTTCGCGGCCTCGACCGGGCTCGCCGCGGGGGCGGCGGCCTTGGCGAGGAAGCCGAGCGCAGGGTTCGGGCTCCCGATCAGCTGGACGCCCGCCGTCATCGTCACGGTGAGGAGAAACGCGAGCGGCGTCGCCGTCACCCAGGCGAAGCGGGCGCGCCCGGTGCGGACGAGGATCGCCGTGGCGACGGCGAGCGCCGTGCTCGCCAGGAGCTGATTCGACAACCCGAACAGCGGCCACAAGACCCGGATCCCCCCCTGCGGGTCGAGCACGCCCGCGGTCAGGAAATAGCCCCACGCCGCGACGAACAGAGCGCTCACCGCAACGCTCGCCCCCCAGCTCGTCCCAGCGAGCCGGGGCGACATCCGTCCCAGCGCGTCTTGCAGGAGGTA
Organism: uncultured Acidobacteriota bacterium; assembly: GCA_964511835.1. GTDB lineage: Bacteria > Acidobacteriota > Polarisedimenticolia > Polarisedimenticolales > DASRJG01 > DASRJG01. The sequence continues at coordinate 12,458 of CAZEII010000040.1, forward strand.
GCGGCCGACGCGGGTCCCCGCATCGAGCGTCGTCAGGATGAACAGCACCTCGAACATCACGGCGAAGTGGTACCAGAGCGCGGCGGCGGAGCCGCCGAACAGCCCGTTGAAGATCGACGCCATCCCGACGGCGAGCGAGGACGACCCCCCGGAGCGTCCGACCAGCGTCGTCTCGCCGAACCGCTGGGCCAGCGATTGCATCTCGGTCGCCGTCACCGGAAAGCCGTGCGCCGTGATCCACTCCGGGCTCATCTTCGAGTTGATCGCGAAGAACTGCCCCGGCGGGAGGGACGCCGCTGCGATCATCGCCATGATCGCGACGAAGCTCTCGAGCAGCATGCTGCCGTAGCCGACCATGCGGGCGTCGGTCTCTCTCGTCAGGAGGCGCGGCGTCGTGCCGCTCGCGACGAGGGCGTGGAATCCCGAGATCGCGCCGCAGGCGATGTTGATGAAGCAGAACGGAAAGATCTTGCCGCCGAAGAACGGCCCCGTGCCGTCCGCGAAGATCGACACCGCCGGCAGCTTCAGCTCCGGGCGCACCAGCGCGATCCCCACCGCCAGGAGGAACACCGTCCCCAGCTTCACGAACGTCGAGAGGTAGTCGCGCGGCGTCAGCAAGAGCCACATCGGGAGGATCGACGCCGCGAGGCCGTAGAGGATCACCGCGAGCGCGAGCGGAAGCCGCGCGAGCGTGAAAGCCGGGGCGAGGCTCGGGCTCTGGGCCACGGCGTGGCCCAAGACGAGGGCCACGCCGAGGAGCGCCAGGCCGATCCCGGTCGCGACGAGGACGCCGCGGTTCGCTCGGCCGCGCATGACGAGTCCCATCAGCATCGCGATCGGGATCGTCGCCGACACGGTGAACAGCCCCCACGGGCTCTCGGCCAGAAGGTTGACGACGACGAGGGCCAGCACCGCGATCAGGATGACGATGATCAACACCATGCCGGCCGTCCCCGCGAGAGCGCCCAAGCGTCCGAGGCTATCGTGCGCGAGCTTGGCGAGGGAGCGGCCGTCGCGGCGCAACGAGAGCGCCAGGACGACGAAGTCCTGGACGGCGCCGCCCAGCACGACCCCCGCCAGGATCCAGATCGTTCCAGGCAGGTAGCCGAACTGGGCGGCCAGCGTCGGACCCAAGAGAGGCCCCGGCCCCGCGATCGCGGCGAAGTGATGGCCGAAGACCACCCACCGGTTGGTCGGGACGAAGTCCCGCCCGTCGTCCAGCCTCACGGCGGGCGTGGTCCGCCGGTCGTCGAGGGCGAGCACCTTCGCGGCGAGGAACTTCGAGTAGAAGCGATAGGCGATCGCGTAGGCGCAGACTGCGGCGACCAAGAGGTGCGCGGCCGAGACGGGCTCGCCCCGAACAACGGCCACGACGGCGAACGACACCGCCCCCGCGACCGCCACCAAGAGCCAGACGAGCGCGCGCCATCCGGGCATGGGCCCGGATTCTACGGCCTGGGTTGCTCCACGGTGGACCGGAAACTATGTTCCGCCCCGATTACGAATCCGAAGCTCGGAACGGCTCGGGGGGAGCGATGCGGTACGACACCAGCCACGATGGAATCCGCGAGGCCCGCGAATCCGGTCGGGGGGCCGGCAAAGGGGGTTCGTTCCTGGTCGACGGCCAGGGGACGATCGTCGGCTTCGACGGAGGGATGGAGCGCCTCACCGGATGGACGGCGGCCGACGTCGTCGGCCGCTCCGCGTCGATCTCCATCCTGGTCGACGACGCGTTCATCCCCGCTTCGGGCCACGACACTGCCGAGATCGCGCTCCTGACGCGCGACGGCATCGTGCTCGACGTCGAGGCCTCGCTGGTTCGCAACGACGGGACCGGAGACCGGTACACGGTCTCCGTCCTGCGCGTCGTGTCGCGCAACGACGTCGGCCGCATCGCTCCCACCGCAGGCCGGGATCCGCTCACCGGGCTCGCGACACGCGAGAGCTTTCTCGAGCGGATCGGCGTCGAGCTGCGATCGGCCGCCGCGTCGGCCCGTCCATTGGCCCTGGTCGTCGCGGACGTCGATCATCTGCGAAAGGTCGCCGACACGCGCGGCCGCGATGCCGCCGCCATGGTGCTCCGCAAGCTCGCGGGTATCCTTCGCGCGACGGTGCGCGAGGACGATCTGGTCGCCCGATTCGGCGACGACGACTTCGCCGTCATCCTGAGTGGCCTGGGACGCGGAAGCGCGCGCCAGGTCGCCGCGCGCCTGCGGTCCACCGTCGAGCGGTTCCGTTTCACCTCGACCTGGGACGAAGGGGCGTCGTTCTTCGTGACGCTGAGCCTCGGCGCCGCGTCCTACCCGACCGACGCCGACAACGAGATCGACCTCCTGACCCGCGCGAAGGAGGCGCTCGACGAGGCGCGCTCGCTCGGCCGCAACCGGGTCTGGTGCTACATGCGCCGGCCGCGGGTCCCGCTGCGGACGCCCGTCTACCTCGAGGGCAGCTCCCCGGTTCTCGTCGGCTACACGCAGGACCTCTCGCCGTCGGGGCTGTTCGTCTCGACCCCGGCGCCGATCGACGTCGGCATGCGCTGCGCCCTATCGTTCCCGCTCCCCACGGCGCAGGGAAACGTCCACGTCATCGGCCGCGTCGTGCGCACCGTGCCGCTCGCCGCTCCCGCCCCGACCGCGGTCCGTGCCCCAGGGATGGGCGTCGAGTTCGAGCGGTTCGGCCCCGAAGACCGGCACGCGATCGAGGCGTACCTTTACGAGAACGAAGCGCGAACGCTCCGGCCCGAGGGACGGACCTTCAGCGTCTAGCGGAGGCTTCGGCCTCCGGACCCAGGATCGGCCCGGCCGCATACCGATCGAAGAGCCGCCCCCACGGCGTGCCGGTGCGCCATTCCTCGAACACCTTTCGGTCCTTGAGCGGCCACCGGTAGTAGTCGTGGTAGGTCTCGGACCCAAGGATGAAAACGTTCACCAGAGGCGTCCTGAAAAACAGCTTCTGGAACTTCTTGAGCGGCGAGAACCAGAGCAGATCGCCAACCAAGGACGCTCCGTTGTCTCCGACCTCGAACCCCCACGACTCGCTCGCGGCGCCGGCGTCGCCGACGATCTCGATCTCCTTGGGATCGCCGGTCCCGAGCCCGTCCTCATGGGCGACGCGGATGTACTCGATCGACATCGGGTCGAACCCCATCATTTTCGCCGCCACGGCGTCGATCGCCGTCTGGTCGCCCGAGGCCAACATCACGTTCTTGACCTCGGGAAACATCGTACGCGGCCCAGGGCCGTTCCCTGCCGTCGTGCCGTCCATGACGGCGAAGATCCCCGTGTGAATTTCTTTCTGGATCGCGAGGAGATCGACCAGCGTCCGGTGGATCCAGGAGTGCGTGTAGTGCCGGTGGTTGTGGAGGAGCCCGCCGAACGCGTTCTTCATCGCTCCCGTCGTCGTCGTGTAGATGTGGCACTTGACCGTCGGCAGGTGGACGATGTTCTTTCCGAAGAAGAAGTCGGGGACGTGGATCCCCTCGGGGAAGATCTGGTCGAGCACGTGCATCTTCGCTTTCGGCTTGAAGGGCACCCACGTCATGTCGCCGTCTCGGAAGTTGTAGAGAACCGGAATGCCGTACGCCTTGAGCACCGGCACGTAGTGATTCAGGTCCTCGCCCTTGAACGCATCGGTGACGACCGTCTGGTTTTGCACGCAGACCAGATCGGTGAGCCCCGCGCCGCGCAGCGTCCGAATCGTCCCCTCGAGCTGCCAGGGCGTGGTATTCGCCGCGGGAAATGGGAAGTGCCAGGAGATATTGTCCTTGAGGATCGTCTTCGATCCCCTGGCCAGTGCTGCGCTCAATCCGGCGAGCTCGCAGAGTCTGTCGACCTGCTCGAGGATTCTCTCCGGCTGGACCCTGAGAACGGCAACCTTCGACTTCATGGCGCCTCGCTGGGGGGACAGGTACCTTTTTTCGCTGCAAAGCGGTATCCGGGGAGCTTTGCAAGAAAAAAGGTACCTGTCCCCCCGACAAATTGCTATGAGTCGGGAGGAGCGGACTCCTTGAAGAACGGGCGGAGGGAATCGAGAACGCGACCGGCGCTGCGGATTCGTTCCCACTGAGCAAACGTCAGCTCACGGTTAGGCGCGTTCTCTTCACCACCCAAGCGGACCCGCTCGTCGAAGAAGCGCTCGCAGGCGGTCAGACACGCGTTCAAGCGGGGGAGCCAGACCTCGTCCTCGAGCTTCGGAGCGTGGCCGCCGCGCAGGAGGTCGGTCAGCGAGTCGAGCGAGCGCTCGAGCGGGCGGATGATCTCGTTGCGGGCGAGCAGCCAGTCGTAGCGCGGGTCGCGGTCCTCGGGAACCGGGCCCGCGATGATCGGGTCCTTGCTCGTGCGCAGATGGTCGACGCTGTGGATCGCCTCCGACAGCCGGTTGAGGTAGCGCTGGGTCGGAACGTCGGGAGGAGCGCCCGTCGCCCCGAGCCGGTCGCGCACGCCCTCGGCGTACTTGAGAAAATCGATCTGCCAGCTGCACGCGTCGGGCGGGCCGTCGGTTTTCGCGAGGATCGCGGCGCGGAAGTCCTCGACCGCCTCGTACACGTGCGCGATCTCCAGGGAGGCACCCTGGGGAGCGTCCCGGCGCAGGGCCCACGCCGGCGGTGGAGGCGGGGGAGGCGGCGGCGGGTGAAGAATCGCCTCGCGCTTCGCGACGACCTCGGGGGAATCGGGCGCCGTCACGCGCAGGCGGCCCGACGCCTCGCCGCGCGCGGGAAGCGCCTTGATCGTCAGCTTCCACTGCGTCCCGGTCGCGATCGTCGCCGGATCGACGGGCAGCTCGAGGCGCTGGGGCGATGGGCCGGAGCGGTGGGCGCGCGAGACGTGGCCCGGACCTTCGAGGCCGAAGAAGAGTAGGCGGCCTCCGCTCCAGCTGACGTCGATCGTCACGGTGCCGGCGTATTGGACGGGGAACGGCAAATCGAACGTCCCCTCGCGGCCGTCGGGGACGGAGAAGGTGTAGTCCCACGACTCGGCGAGAGCCGGGCTCGCCGCGCAAAGGGCGGCCAGCGCGAGCGAGCGAAGCCGGGCGTGCATCGCCCTGAATATAATTCCCGGCTTCGAAGGAGCCACAAGCACCTCATGAGCGCGCCCCAGCTGCGGATCGGCACGTCGTCCTGGTCGTCGAACGATTGGCGCGGCTCGATTTATCCGGAACGGGCGGACCCGGGGAGCTTCCTCGCCCACTACGCCGTCCACTTCGACACGGTCGAGTGCGACGCGACCTTTTACCGCACTCCAACGGCGAGCACCGTAGACGGCTGGCGTGAGAGGACGCCCCCGGGATTCCTGTTCTCGGCCAAGCTCCCCCAGGAGATCACGCACGAGAAGGGGCTCGTCGACTGCGCGGACGCGTTGCGCGAGTTCGTGACCGTGATGGAGCGGATGGGCGACAAGCTCGGACCGATCTTGGCGCAGTTCGCCTACATCGCGAAGGGGAGGGACGCCAAGGAGCACGCGACGGGGGACGCATTCCGCGAGCGGCTGGCCGCGTTTCTCGACCTCTGGCCGGAGGAGCGCATGCTGGCCGTCGAGGTGCGAAACGCGAGCTGGATCGCCCCTCCGCTGATCGATCTCCTTCGCAAACGAGGGGTGATCCTCGCCATCACCGCGTACTACACGATGCCCCAGCCCGAGAGGCTCTTCTCGGGGCCGAATCCGCTGACGGCCGATCTGGTGTACGCCCGGTTCATCGGCGACCACAAGAAGATGGACGCGCTCGTCGGGACTCTGAAAGCCGAAGGGAAGCGCACCGGCGACTGGAGCGCGCTCGCCGTCGACCGCACAGCCGAGATGAAGCGCTGGGCGGCGACCCTGAAGCCGCGCGTGCGCGGTCCGGTCTTGGCCTACTTCAACAACCACTATGCTGGATTCGCGCCGGATTCCGCCCGGCTCTTCCGCGATCTGTGGGATCAAGTCCCCTCTTGAACCTCCGTCCATGATCCACATCGACAAGATCCAGCGTCGCTTCGGGCCGCGCGTTCTGTTCGAGAACCTCTCGTGGCTGATTCCGCGCGAGGCGCGATGCGGTCTCGTCGGGCCGAACGGGGCGGGGAAGACGACGCTCCTGCGCATCCTGGTGGGAGACGACGCGCCCGACGCCGGGGCGATCCACACCGCCGGAGCGGTCCGCGTCGGCTACCTCCCGCAAGAGGTCGAAACGGTGGGCGGCGGGAGCGTGCTGGCGACCGTGCTCGACGGCTTCGCGGAGATCCGCGAGATGGAGGAGCGGCTCGAGGCCTTCGAGGAGAAGCTCGCGACCCTGCGCCCGGGCGACCCGGAGCTCGACAAGGCGACGAGCGCGTACGGAGAGCTGCGGCACCGGTTCGAGACGATGGGAGGGGACCGGGTCGAGGGACGGGCGCGGGCGATCCTGTCGGGCCTGGGCGTTCCGGAGGCGCGGTTCCACGAGCCCCTGAAGATCCTCTCCGGGGGATGGCGCATGCGGGTCGCGCTCGCGCGGCTTCTCTTGGCCGCGCCCGACCTCTTGCTGCTCGACGAGCCGACGAACCACCTCGATCTCGATGCGATCGACTGGCTCGAGCGGTTCCTCGAGGGGTGGGAGGGAGCCTTCATCGTCGTCTCCCACGACCGCTACTTCCTCAACCGCATGGTCAAGGAGATCGCCGAGCTGGACCGCGGGAAGCTGACGGAGTTCCCCGGCGCTTACGACGACTACCTCCTCGCGAGGGAGGAGCGCCGGGAGGCCCAGGTGGAAGCGGCGAAGCACCAGGCGAAGGAGATCGCGCGCGTCGAGAGGTTCATCGAGCGGTTCCGGTACAAGAACACCAAGGCGAAGCAGGTCCAGTCGAGGATCAAGACGCTCGACAAGCTGGAGAGGATCGAGGCTCCGAGCAGGTCGAAGAAGGTCCGTTTCGGATTCCCGCCGGCGCCGCGGTCCGGGGACGTCGTCGTGCGTGCGCAGCACGTGCGCAAGGGGTACGGCGAGGCCGTGGTCTTCACGACGCTGGACTTGCTTCTGCGCCGTGGGGACCGCGTCGCGCTCGTCGGCCCGAACGGGGCGGGGAAGTCGACGCTGCTGAAGCTGCTCTCGGGGATGCTCGTCCCGGAGGCCGGATCGCTCGATCTCGGACACAACGTAACGGTCCAGTACTACGCGCAGCATCAGCTCGAGGCGCTCGTTCCCCAGGACACGGTCCTCGAGACGCTGGAGCGCGTCGCGGAGCCGGGCTCACGCCCGCGGCTGCGAACTCTCTTGGGGTCGTTCCTGTTCTCGGGGGACGAGGTCGACAAAAGGGTCGCGGTGCTCTCGGGGGGCGAGAAGGCCCGTCTGGCGCTCGCGCGGATGCTGATCCGGCCGTCGAACCTGTTGCTGCTCGACGAGCCGACGAACCACCTCGACCTCGCCAGCCGCGAGGTCCTCGAAGAGGCGCTCGACGAGTACGAGGGTACGCTCGTCGTGATCTCACACGACCGCTATTTCATCAACCGAATCGCGACGTCGATCGCCGAGGTCGGCGGCGGGCGCGCGGAGCTGTTCCCGGGGGACTACGACACCTATCTCGAGCGGCACGCGCAAGAGCCCGAGGCCCCGCCCGTGCGCGAGGAGCCGGGCGCCCGCGACCGGAAGCGGGACGCGCGCCGCTCCGAGGCCGAGGAGCGCAACCGGAAATATCGCGAGCGTAGGGCGCACGAAGATCGCATCCGCCCGATCGAGGAAGAGATCCAGCGTTTGGAGGCGCGCCAGAAGGAGATCGACGCTCTCCAAGCCGATCCCTCCGCCTACCGCGACCCAGAGCGCTCCAAAAGCCTCGGCCGCGAGCGCGCGGAGATCGCGTCCCGCCTCGACCTCTTGTACGGGCGGTGGGAAGATCTGGCGAAATAATTCGGGACATTCTGCTTTTTCCTTCGAATACGAATGCACCCCTTTTTCTTGCAAAGCTCCCCGGATACCGCTTTGCAAAAAAACAGGGGTGCATTCGTATTCGAAGGAAAAAGCAGAATGTCCCGAATTATTTGCGGCGAGACTCCGTCTCCCGCTTTTCGAGGAAGTCAGCGAGGTAGCCCTCCTGCTCGCCCCAAACTTGTTGGAGGATCAAGAGAGCGCCGGCGAGGTCGCCCTTCTCGAGGGCGTCGAGCACAGGCGTGAAGCCCGCCGGGGCCGCTTTGCCGGTGGCGGCGAACGCTTCGAGCCAGACCGGCATGTAGCGGAGGCCCGAGAGGATGATGCCGCGGATCATGGCGACGAGGTACGGGCGGCGCGCGGGGGCGAGGATCGCCTCGTGGAAGTCGGCGTAGAGGCGGACCCGTGCGAGCGGATCGCGCGCCTTCTCCATGCGCTGAACGATCGCGCGTGCCTTGGCGATCGTCGCCGGCTTCATGTTCGGCCAGGCCTGGCGCATCCCTTGGGCCGCCAGCGCCGAGCGCACCTCCGACATCTCGCGCATCTCCTTGCTCGAGATCGGGCGCACGCGCGCGCCGCGATTCGGCAGGAACTCGACCAGCCCCTCCGAGGCCAGCGTGTGCAGCGCCTCGCGCAGCGGGATGACGCTGCAGCCCAGCGTCGCGGCCAGCTCTTCTTGCCGGAGCTTCACGCCGGCCGGGTAGCGGCCGCGGAGGATCGCCTCGCGGATCGCGTTCGCCAGCCGCGGCGCGGACGGCGAGCGCTTCGAAGATCGCGGCGCACCGGCCATCAGATCTTCCGGCTGCGCTCGAGGATCTTCTTCAAGTCCTCGACCGTCTTGTTCCGCCGCGCGTTCGACAGCCCGAGGATTTCCTGCAGGGCGTCGCCGATGTGCGGAATGTACTTCTCGATGTACGACCGCTTCTTCTCTTCGTCGGCGACGCGCCGGCGGTGCCGCACGTACGCGCCCAGGCGACGCCCCGCCTCCATCAGACCGAGGCGCAGCTCCTTGAGGATCTCGGGGTAGGAGGCGACCGCCTCCTTCGACTCCGACGTGAAGGGCACCCAGACCGAGGCGATGTGGACCGAGACGACCAGCGGTCCGGTCGGCAACGCGCCCTTCGATTGCATCAGTCCGTACGAGCGCCAATCGATGGAGAGCGCCGCCTTGGTGATCGCGCACGCCGCCTGCTGGTATTGCAGGGGAACGCGGTTCGCGAAGCGGTAGAGCTCCATCAACTCCTCGGCGGGAAGCTGGCCGCCGTAGGCGACGCCCACCTCGACCTGGAACGGGTTGCCGCGGTAGACGGAGGGGGGTCGCGTGACGGCGGTCGCAAAGTCGCACGGGACGCGCGCCTGCAGCCCCTTGGCGAGAAGCTCCTCGCCGATCGGCGAGAGGCACGCGGTCGGCGGCGCCATGATCTTGACCTTCGGGATCGCGCGGAAGATCAGCTCCACCTGAGCCGCCGACACCCGACGCGGATCGGCGTCGCTCTTGACGCCGGCGGTCCTGCAGATCTCCCCGGCGACCGCGGAGCTGACGCGAGAGAAATCGGAGGAGAGCATCGTCGCGATCGAGCGCGACGACGTGTCCTTCATCATCCGCAGCAGGATCCCCAGCTCGACGCCGTACGGGTGCGGCTTGATCTCCTTCGACTCGACCGGAAGATCCTTCGCCACCCGCTCGAAGGCGCGGACGTCCTCCTTAGGCGCGACGAAGCGCAGCGTGACGTGAGGGTTGGCGAGGGCGGTCTGCTCGATGTAGTCGTCGACCGAGCGGCGTCCCTTCTTGTAGGTCGCCTCCATCTCGATCTCGACGCGCGTCCCCTGGTCCTTGTCCCACGGGACCTCGACGTCCTTGTGGACGACCGGCGCGTTCTTCTGCGTGTCGATCGCGATCTCGAACAGGTGCGCCGGCTGCCTCTTCCCCGTCTTCGACGTGATCCGGACGGGCTTCCCCGTCGTCAGCACGCCGTACATGCCGGCCGCGGAGATCCCGATCCCTTGCTGGCCGCGCTGCTGCTTCAGGCGATGGAATTTCGAGCCGTAGAGCAGCTTCCCGAAGATCTTCGGGATCTGCTGCCGCACGATGCCGGGGCCGTTGTCCTCGACGGCGATCCGGAACCGCTCCTCGCCGACTTCCTGGATCTCGACGATCAGCTCGGGGAGGATGCCGGCTTCCTCGCACGCGTCGAGCGAGTTGTCGACCGCCTCCTTGATCGCGGTGAGCAGCGCCTTTTGCGGGTTGTCGAAGCCGAGCAGGTGCCGGTTCTTGGTGAAGAACTCGGAGATCGAGATCTCGCGCTGGCGCGCCGCCATCGAGTGGGCGTCCTCGCGCGCGGGCTTGGGCTTCGGCTCGGACCTGGATCGGGTCTTCATCCGGGGCTTGGGCTTCGCCGCGAGCGCGCGCGGCTCGGAATCGAAGAGGCCGAGCTGGGCCGTCCGCGCGGTCACGACGTTTCTCTTCGGCATGCGGGGGCGCATTGTACCAACGCGGACAGAGCGGACAGTGTGGACGCCGAGCGGACGACGAAGGCGCGGAGCGTCGCGCTCGCACACGTGGCATCGCACTTGCGGTGGATGCGCTTGCGGCAGGGGGCCAGTCTCCCGGCCGCCGGCGAAGGGAACGGGACCCCCGGAGCCGGTGGAATCGTACGCCGCCAGGTGGGGGCCGGGGTTCTTTCGAGGAGGCAGCCCCGGCCCACACCCGTTCCTTTCTATAATCCGCCCCCATGGCGCAGGGATCGGGCGATCTTCCTCCGTTCGGCGGCGACGAGGCTGCGTGCTCCTTCGAGAAGGCGCGCGTCGCGATCCTCCCCGTACCGTACGAGGCGACGGTGTCGTACGGCGGCGGAACGGCGCACGGACCAGCGGCGATCCTCCGCGCGTCGACGCAGGTGGAGCTCTACGACGAGCAATTGAAGCGGGAGCCGTTCCGTGCCGGCATCCACACCGAGCCGATGCTCGACGCGTCCGGCACCACCGAGCAGGTCGTGCGCCGCATCGAAGCGCGGTTCGGCGCGCTGATGGACGCGGGGAAGTGGGTCGTCATGCTCGGTGGGGAGCACGCGATCACCCCCGGCGGCGTCGCGGCCGCGTCGAAGAGGCATCGCGGGCTCCATCTGGTGCAGCTCGACGCCCACGCCGACCTGCGACAGGACTACCAGGGCGATCGCTGGTCGCACGCCTGCGCGATGGCCCGCTGTCTCGATCTCGGCGTTCCCCTGACCGCGATCGGCATCCGCAATTACTGCATCGAGGAGGCGCGCTGGATCGAGAAGGGAATTCCGGGCTACCGCATCCTCCACGCCTGGGAGATGGAGAGCGAGAGCTGGATCGAGCGCGCGCTTTCGGGACTGGACGGGAAGCCGGTTTATCTCACCCTCGACGTCGACTACTTCGATCCCGCGATCATCCCTCCGACCGGCACCCCCGAGCCGGGCGGTGGCGCCTGGTGGCCGACGCTGCGCTTCCTTGCGCAGCTCATGACACGCAGCAACGTCGTCGCCTGCGACGTCGTCGAGCTCGCCCCGTCACCGGGCCTTCACCACGCCGACTTCACCATCGCGCGCTTGGTCTACAAGCTCGTTGGAATGCGCTGGAGCTAATCCGGGACATTCTGCTTTTCTCGGAAAAGGGGACAGGCCCCGTTTTCGGTTCGCTCCGTTCGCGATCGCTCACGTGCTCTGAAAACGGGGCCTGTCCCCTTTTCCGAGAAAAGCAGAATGTCCCGGATTAGCTCCGAGCCCACTTCAAGATCTCGGGGATGGTCGGGCGCTTGCCGTACATGAGGATGCCGATGCGGAAGACCTTGGCGGCGCCGCGGAAGACGAGGACCGTCGAGCCGAGCAGCAGCGCGAGGGAGAGAGCGACCTGCCAGAGGGGGACTGAGCCGACCGACAGCCGCGTGAACATGATCATCGGCGCGAACGGCGGGATCATCGACATGATCACCGCGGCGATGTGATCGGGATTGCGGATGAAGAAGAATGTCATGATGTAAGGGATCATCAGCGACATCGTCAGCGGCTGCTGCATGTTCTGCGCCTCCTGCTCGGAGTTGCACACCGCGCCGACCGCCGCGAAGAGCGCGGTGTAGAAGAAGTAGCCGAGCAGGAAGAAGACCACGAAGTACGCGAGCTTGGCCGGCGCCAGCGCATCCTGGATCCACGCCATGTCGCCACCGCTCAGCTTGACGGCGACCACGATGCGCAGCACCCCCGCGGTCAGCATGTAAATGACCATCTGCGTCAGCCCGACGAGCCCGATCCCCAGGATCTTTCCGGTCATCAGCTCGTTGGGCGTCACCGACCCCAAGAGCACCTCCATGACGCGCGTCGATTTCTCCTCGAGAACGCCTCGGAGCATCGCGATCCCGTAAAGCAGGAGCGACATGAACAGGAGGATGACGAAGCCGAACGTCGCGAAGATCGCCTCGCCGAACCCCTTCTTGATCGCCTCTCCCCCCTCGGTCTCCTGGAGTGTCTCGAGGTCGATCTTCTTGGTCAGCTGCTTCAGGACGGTTTGGTCGATCCCGAGCTGGCTCTTCTTGAGCCGTTGCGCCACCACGGCGTCGTGCAGCGCGCTCTGGATCTCGAGCGTCGCGCCGATGTCGGAGACGCTGAGGCCGAAGAACTTGAAATTGTCGTCCGCCTCTTGGTCGGGACCGATCGTCACGATCCCCCAGAGGTCCTTCGTCATGACCCGGTGCTTCAGCGCCTTGTGGGTCTCGTCGAGCGTCCCGGACAGCGGAACGTTTTCCACCACCCACTTGGCCTGCCCGTCCTTCAGCTTCTCGACCGAAAGCTTCTCGACGACCGTGGGGGCGATCGCTCCCGTGGCGTCGACCAGCGCGATCTTTCGCTGCTTGTCGGTCGAGACACCCGCAAGGAATGCCGACCCGAGGATCAGACCGCCCATCAGGATCGGGAAAACCGCGGTGCCGATCCAGAACGACTTCTTGGTGACGCGCTCGCGGTACTCGCGCCTTATGACCATCAGGATGTTATGCATCGCCGACCCTCTCGAGCACCGGCGTCGCCGTCGCGCCGACCTTCTCGATGAAGATGTTGTGAAGCGTCGGGGCGACCAGCTCGAATTTGGTCACGCGGAGGCGCCCCGCCACCGCGCGGAACAGCGCTTGCGGGTCGGCGCCCTGCTCCAGCCGGATCTCGGAGTACGAGCCGTAGCCGTCCACGCGCGCGACCCCCGGCACTCCCGAAAGGAACGCGCCGTCCCCTTCGTACTCGATCAGCACCGAGTTCTTGCCGAACCCTTCCTTGACCTTGGCGAGCGGCCCGGAGAGCACGAGCTTCCCCTTGTTGATGAGCGCGATCTCCTTGCAGAGGCGCTCGGCCGTTTCCATCTGGTGCGTCGAGAAGACGATCGTCGTCCCTTCCCGATTGGTCTCGAGGATCGTGTCCTTGAAGAGGTTCTGGTTGACCGGGTCCATCCCCGAGAACGGCTCGTCGAGGATCAGGATCGGCGGCTTCCCGAGCACGGCGGCGGCGAACTGGATCTTCTGCTGCATCCCCTTCGACAGCTCCTCGATCTTCTTCGTCCCCCAGTCGGCGATGTCGAGGCGCTCCAGCCATCCCTGAGCTTCCTTCCGGGCGTTGGGGGGAGCCGAGCCGGTCAGCGACCCGAGGAACTCGAGCATGTCGAGCACCTTCATCTTCTTGTAGAGGCCGCGCTCCTCGGGGAGATACCCGACGCTGTGCCGGACATGCTCCTGCGACGTGCCGCCCATGACGGTGATCGTCCCTGAGTCGGGACGAATGATGTCCATGATCATGCGGATCGTCGTGGACTTTCCGGCGCCGTTCGGGCCGAGCAGCCCGAAGATCTCCCCCTTCGGAATGTCGAGCGAGATGCCGTCCACGGCCCGGAAGCCGTCGAATTCCTTGACCACATCGCGCAGGGCGATGGCGCTGTCCATGGGTGAACCCTCCTCCTCGCCGTCGCCGAGTATACGGGTTCCGGCCGAGCGGGTTTTGAAGGCCCCGCTTGACCCTGCCCGGACGCCCCGATACCTTGAACGTAACGATGATTACCGGCTTCAACACCGACGTCGACTACGAGGGGCGGATCTTCCACGTCCAGACGGAGGACAAAGGGACCGACAACCCCGTCGTCGAGAGCCTGGTGTACACCGGCGGGGAGATCATCACCTCCCGGAAGTCGTCCTACGGCGATCTCCTCAAGACGTCGGGGTTCAACGGGGAGGAGCTGACGCGGCGGATGGAATCGCAGCACCAGGCGATCATCCGAGAGATCCTCTCCGGCCGTTTCGATCCCGACGGCCCGCGGCCGTTCGGCTACAACATCGTCACCAACCGCAGCCTCGACGAGGTCGTGCTCGACTTCCTCTCGCGCGAGGTGGGCCTCGAGCAGATCCGCCTGGAGATGACCGAGCAGCTGACGTTCGTCGAGGGGAGCGAGCCCACGCTCAATCTGCGCGTCATCGCCGAAGCCTCCGACCGCCCCGTCGCCGGTGCCAAGGTCACCGTGAAGCTGATCTCCACGCGCGAGAAGCCCAAGCAGATCTTCTCCGGAACGACCGCTCAAGACGGGCGGGTCGAGGCGAAATTCGAGATCCCGAAGACGCCCGGCGCCAACACCGCGATCCTCTTCCAGGCCGAAGCCGCGGGGAACAACGCCGAGATCAAGCAGCTCGTGATGAAGGCCGGCGCGCCCGTGCCGCCGCCCACCGAGATCCCTCGAGCCGAGGCGTAATTCGGGACATTCTGCTTTTTCCTTCAAATACGAAATGCGCCCCATTTTCTTGCAAAGCGGTATCCGGGGAGCTTTGCGAAAAAAAGGGGCGCATTTCGTATTTGAAGGAAAAAGCAGAATGTCCCGAATTAGCTCTTGCGCGCGCGGGCGATCTCGCGCTCGACGTCTTTCTTGGCGATCGCCTCGCGCTTGTCGTACGCCTTCTTGCCCTTGGCGAGCGCGAGCTCGACCTTGATGCGGCCGTTCTTGAGGTAGAGGCGCAACGGGATCAGCGTGATGCCGGTCGCCTCGGTAGCGCGGCCGATCTTCCGGATCTCGCGCGCGTTGAGCAGGAGCTTGCGCGTGCGCACCGGGTCGACGTTCTCCCGGTGGCCGGGGTCGTACGGGGAGACGTGAGCGTTGTAGAGGAAGACCTCGCCCTCGACGACCTTGGCGTAGCCGTCCTTGACGTTGGCGCGCCCGGAGCGGATCGATTTCACCTCGGTCCCGGTGAGGACGATGCCCGCCTCGTACCGGTCGAGCAGGTGGAATTCGTGCGACGCGGCGCGGTTCCGCGCGAGCACCGCCTCTTCGTTCGCGTCCTTCCCCTTGCTCCCGGCCATTGCTTCCTTCTTGCCAACGCCACGCTGGACGTATAGTACACGCCGTATGGACGTCGTCGGTATCCGCCTGGGCGCCACCCCGCGTGCCCGCCACTGTGACCCCTCGGGCCTCCCGCTCGAGGTCGGCGAGTCCTGCCTCGTCGACACCGAGCACGGCCCGCAGTTCGGCACCGTCGTCGCGCCGATCATCAGCAACCCGTACTACAAGCCCGGCGCGAGGCTGCCGCGCGTGCTGAGGCGAGCGAGCCGCGACGACGAGGAATCGTACGCGCGAAAGATCGCCGCCGAACAGGACGCGCGAGCGTTCTGCCTGACCCAGATCGACGAGCGCAAGCTCCCGTTGAAGCTCGGCCACGTCGACCGCCAGCTCGACGGGCGGAGGATGACGTTCTATTTCACCTCCGAAGGGCGCATCGATTTCCGGGACCTCGTCCGCGACCTCTCGACTCGCTTCAACTCTCGGATCGAGATGCGTCAGATCGGGGACCGCGAGGACGCCGGCATGAAAGGGGGCTGCGGCCCCTGCGGCAAACAGCTCTGCTGTTCGACCTTCCTCAAGGGGTTCGAGCCGATCTCGATCAAGATGGCGAAAGCGCAGGGGCTCTCGCTCAACCCGTCGAAGATCTCCGGCATGTGCGGCCGCCTGATGTGCTGCCTCAAGTACGAGTACGACCCGGATACGAAAGCGCCGAAGAAGGCCGGCGGCGGATGCGCCGGCTGCTCGATCAAGCGCGGACCAGGCCCCGTTCCACCAGCCGCCTCCACACCTCCGGTCTCTTGAGGCCGAGCGCCTTCGCGGCGCGCTTCAACGCTTCTCTCGAGTCCCCGTTCGAGGCGGCCAAGGCACTCTCCCAGGCGCCCGTCAACGTGTCCTGCGCGGCCGGCTTTTCGCCGGTTCCCGCGTCGTAGCCGGCGACGGCGATCGCGATCTCACCCTTGACCTCGCCCTTCCCCAGCCGACCCAGGATCTCCCGCGCGCTCCCGCGCAGGATCGTCTCGTGGATCTTCGTCAGCTCGCGGCCGAGCACGAGCGTGCGCGCTCCCAGCACCTCCGCGGCGTCCTCGAGCGCATCGCGCACCCGGTGCGGCGCCTCGTAGACGACGACCGTGCGCCGCTCCTCGAGGAGCGCGCGCAGCCGCTTTCGCCGCTCCCCCTTGCGGGCCGGCAGGAACCCGTCGAAGACGAACCGGTCGGCGGGGAGCCCCGCCGCCGAGAGGAGCGCCACGACGGCCGACGGGCCGGGGATCGGGGAGACGCGGATCCCCGCATCGTGCGCCGCCGCGACGAGAAGCGCGCCCGGATCGGAGACGCTCGGCGTCCCGCCGTCGGAGACCAGCGCGACGGCCTCCCCACGCTCGAGCACCGCGAGCACCTGGGCGAGCTTCTCGCGCTCGCTGAATTTGTGCACGGCGAGAAGAGGGACGGCGAGGCCGCAACGGGCGAGGAGCTTCGACGTGCGCCGCGTGTCCTCGCAGGCGATCAGAGCCGCTCCGGCCAAGGCTTGGCGCGCGCGCGGGGAGAGATCGTCGAGGTTCCCCAGCGGCGTCGCGACGACGTGAAGGATTCCGGGCACGGCGGGTCAGCGCGCGGCGACGAATTCGGCGCGGAAGTGGGCGTGCACCGTGCTCTCGATGTGCACGAAGAGAAACGACGGGTCGGGGATGCCGAAGTCCGCCCATCCGACGTCGAATCTCCCTTCCGCGCTGATCCGGTCCTCGCGCACCGTCAGCGACGCCACCATCGTCTGAGCGCGAGACTTTCCGCGGATCGTCAGGCGGCCGGAGAGGGAGCCGGGGAGCGAGCCGTCCGGGCGCGGCGGGCCGGAGGCGACGAATCTCTCCGGCTCGAAGACGATGCCCGGATAGGTCGCAACGGCGAGCGTCTTCTCGTGCATCGTCGCGTCGCGCCGGTCGCTCCCCGTGACGAGCGAGGCCGTATCGACCGTGATCCTTCCCGAGAGCTTCAGCGTGCTGTCGCTCTCGGGATCGACGGTGACCTGTCCCTCGAGCTTCCTGGTCGTCCCGTGCACGGTGTGCATCGTCGCCTTGAGGTCGAAGCCGGCCTCCGCCGCGGCCGGGTCGATCCTGTACGCCGCACCCTGCACGAGCGTTGCGGCCAGGAGCAGGGATGCGACCACAGCGGAGCCTCCGGCTAGGTCTTCCAGTCTCGAGGGTAGCGGAAATCCCAGCCGATCGAGCGAGTCGAGACCTTGGCGATCACCGGCAGCTTCCGCTTGAAATGCGTGCGGACGATCAGCTGCCGCACGCGCATCACCGTCGCCCGCCGGAAACCCTTCGCGACGACCGTCTCGGGGCTGACTCGCGCGTCGACCAGGAGGGCCAGGATCCGATCGAGCTCCTCGTAGGTCACTTGGAGGTCCGACTCGTCGGTCTGCTCGGGCCAGAGGTCGGCCGACGGCGCCTTCGCCAGGATCCCCTTCGGCACGGAGAGCGCGCGCGCCAGCTCGCGCACCTGCGTCTTGTAGAGATCGCCCAGAGGGTTGAGCGCCGAGGCGAGGTCGCCGTGGATCGTGCCGTAGCCGAGGAGCAGCTCGGACTTGTTGCTCGTTCCCAAGACGAGCGCATCGTGCTCGACCGATCGGTCGTAAAGGACCAGCATGCGCACGCGCGCCATGACGTTCCCGAGGCGGCGCCGGCCGACGTTCCCCGCCTTCGCGGCGAACACGTCGACGAGCTCCGAGATCTCGAACCGCTCCGCGACGATCCCCAGCGCGCCGACGACAGATTCGGCATCGCTGGTCGAGGAAGGGCTGCTCGTGCGATACGGCATCAGCACGCCGACGACGCCGGAGGGGCCGAGCGCGCGCACCGCGAGATAGGCCGCGAGCGCGGAGTCGATCCCCCCCGAAAGCCCGACGACGACGCGGCGCAGGCCGGTCCGCTCGACCTCCGTCTTCACGAATCCTTCGAGAATGCGCACGGTCGCGGGGACGTCGAGCGACAGGTCGGGCTCGCCGGGCGCCGAGGCGGGGAACGAGCGCAGACGCCCTTTCACCGACGTCCTCGCGGCGCATCGCCCGGAGGGAGCTGGAACCGCTCTTGGCGCAGGCGGGCGGTCTCGCGGTGGACCAGCTCGAGATTCTCGTCGCGGAGCAGGGGGTACGCGGCGCGCGCACGGCGAAGGACCTCGGCGTCCAGCTCGGCGACGGCGACTCCCGTCTCGAGCGCGGGAAGCTCCGCGAGCGTCCGCCCGAACGGGTCGAAGGCGATCGACCCGCCGCCGAAGTTCAGCCCGTCTTCGTAGCCGACCCGGTTGACGTAGACGACGAACGACGTCTGGAACTGCGCGGTCGTGCGCAAGAGGTCCTGCCAGACGCGGACGCTCGTGATCCCGCGCCCAGGCTTCGCGCCGCGCGTCGGGCCGCACGAGGTGACGAAGACGATCTCCGCGCCATCCTGCACGACGATCCACGAGCAGGCGGGGTGCCAGACGTCCTCGCAGATCAGGATTCCCGCCGGCCCCTTCGGCGTCTGGAAAGCGCGCACCTTGTCGCCGGGCGCGAAGTCGCGCCCCTCTTCGAACATGCCGTAGGTCGGGAGGTAGATCTTCCGGTGGACGTGGACGATCTTCCCCTTCGAGACGTAGGCGGCCGCGTTGTGGAACTTGTGGCCCGGGGCCTCCTCGACGAAACCGACCAAAAGGTCGAGCGCTCCCGCGGCTCGCGTCAGGCTCCTGAGCGCCGCCGCTGTCGTCGGGATCGCGACCTCGGGGACCTGGTCGCGCAGGATGTAGCCCGTCAGCGAAAGCTCGGGGAAGACGACGACCCCGGCTTTCTCGCGCTTGGCGAGGCGGATGGCATCCCGGTGGAGGTCGAGGTTGGCTTCGAGGTCGCCGAGCTTCGGGGCGATCTGGGCGAGCGCGACGCGGACGGTCTGCATCAAGCCCTCTTCGATGCGGCCGATCCTGTGTGCCGGCCCTTTCGAGAACCCGGCACGGTAGCACACGCCGTTTCGAAAATACCGCGTCACATCGGCACGTCCTGCCCCCTTGGCGGACAAATGCGTCATAACGGCCGATTTGAAGAAGGGGGATTTGGCTGCCTGGATTGCTTTTCCGGGGCGGCGATCTCAACAAAAAAGGCATCGATAGAGGCTTTATCGGGGACGGAGAAACTATTGGATGAATTCCGTAGAAGTGGCGCGTTTCTTTCATAAGAGGAAGGGCGACTGAACCAAGCTTCACCGTGGGAGACGTCATGCCGCGCAAGCCGATGATGTTGGAAGAGCCGATCGAGTTCGATCCCGCCGTTCAGACCGAGGCCGACGCGGTCCGGGCGGAGATCGCCGAGGCGCAGAGGGCGGCCCGCCGCAAGGGGAAGGACAAGCCCTCGGGTGACGGGGACCGTCCGACCGCCGCGATCCTCCCGATCTATCTCCGCGAGATGGGCGCGACACCGCTGATCGACGAGCACAAAGAGGTCTCTTTGGCGCGCGAGCTGCAGGAAGCGCGCGAGGGGCTCGCGCGTATCGCCCTGCGCCTCCCGGCCTACGTGAAGGAGTACGTTCTCGAGGGTGACTTCGACGGCCCGAAGCGCGGGCGCGAGTGGCCGCTCGACGACCTGCTCACGTTCTACGGAAAGCTCAACCGGTACGCGCGGGAGCATCACGACGCCAAGGCGCAGGCCGGGATCAAGACGGCGCGCGAGCACAAGAAGCACGTCGACCACGCGCGCGATGCCCTGATTCTGGCGAACCTCCGACTCGTGGTCCACATCGCGAAGAAGTACCTGAACCACGGCATCTCCTTCATGGACCTGATCCAGGAGGGGAACATCGGGCTGATGAAGGCCGTCGAGAAGTTCGAGTACGAGCGCGGCAACAAGTTCTCGACGTACGCCTACTGGTGGATCAAGCAGGCGATCGAGCGCGCGATCGC
>CAZEII010000041.1:0-32446 GCA_964511835.1 uncultured Acidobacteriota bacterium
GGGCTCAACGCGGAGCGATCCGCTCCTTGCCGTCCATGTAGGGGTGAAGGGTCTTCGGCAGCGTGACGCTGCCGTCCCGGTTCTGACCGTTCTCCAGGATCGCCACCATCGTGCGCCCGACGGCCAGGCCAGAGCCATTGAGCGTGTGCAGGTGTGCGGCCTTCGCTCCCTCGCGGGGACGATACTTGATGTTCGCGCGGCGGGCCTGGAACGCCTCGAAGTTCGAGCATGAGGAGATCTCGCGGTAGACCCCTTGATGCGGGAGCCAGACCTCGAGGTCGTACGTCTTGGCGGAGGCGGCGCCGAGGTCGCCGCCGCACAGTGTGACGACGCGGTAGGGGAGCTCCAACCGCTTCAGGATCTCCTCGGCATGACCGGTGAGGATCTCGAGCTCCGCGTACGAGGCCTCCGGCCTCGCGAACCGCACCAGCTCGACCTTGTCGAACTGGTGGTTGCGGATCAGCCCGCGGACGTCCTTCCCGTAGGAGCCGGCCTCGCTGCGGAAGCAGGGGGTGTAGGCGCAGTAGGCGATCGGTAACCGTTCGGGCTCGAGGATTTCCTCGGCGTGGATGTTGGTCACGGGCACCTCGGCGGTGGGGACGAGGTAATAGCCCCCCGGCTCGACCCTGAAGAGGTCGTCCTCGAACTTCGGGAGCTGCCCGGTGCCGAAGAGGGACTGCGCGTTGACGATGAACGGCGGGAGCACCTCCGTGTACCCGTGCTCCCTCGTGTGGACGTCGAGCATGAAGTTGATCAGAGCCCGCTCGAGACGGGCGCCGTACCCCACCAGAAGGGCGAAGCGCGCCCCGGCGATGCGCGCCGCTCGCTCGAAGTCGAGGATCCCGAGACTCGCCCCGAGGTCCCAATGCGCGAGCGGGGGGAAGTCGAAGGAGCGCGGCGTGCCCCAGGTGCGAACGACGACATTGCCGTCCGCGCCCGTTCCTGCAGGAACGCTCTCGTGAGGCAGATTCGGGAGCCCCTTGAGGAAATCGTCGAGCTCCTTCTCGACCGTCCCCAGCTCCTGCTCCAGCGCCGCGACCTTTTCGCCGAGCGACTTCATCTCGTGGCGCAGGCTCGCCGGATCGCCGCCGCCTTTGATCATCTCGCCGATGCGCTTCGAGCTCTCGTTCCGGTGACGCTTGAGCCCTTCGACCTCGGTGATGAGCGCGCGGCGCTTCGTGTCGAGCGACTCGAAGGCCTCGAGCGCGACCGTTTGGCCGCGTTTTCGCAGACCTGAGGCGACGAGCTCGGGGTCGTTCCGGACGAGATGGATGTCGAGCATCGCGGCCTCGCGTCGGTCGAGAGGAAGAGTCGTTGCGGCGGGGCATTCTAGCAAGGGGTGGATGGTATGATCGGTCTCCTCCATGGATAAGCTGCGCATCGCGGGCGGCCGGCGCTTGAAGGGCCGTGTTCCGGTCGCCGGGGCGAAGAACGCCGCGCTGCCGGCGCTCGCGGCGACGCTCCTGACGGAGGACAAGGTCGAGCTGTCGAACCTCCCGAGGGTCCGCGATGTTCGGACGATGCTGCGCGTCCTGGAGCAGCTCGGTGCCGAGGTCGTCGAGGGTCGAGAGCGCGAGGCGACGATCCATCTTCCTCGCTTGCGGTCCTTCGAGGCGCCCTACGATCTCGTCCGCACGATGCGCGCCTCGGTCCTCGTCCTCGGCCCGCTGTTGGCACGGCATGGACGCGCCCGGGTTTCGCTGCCGGGCGGATGCGCCATCGGCGAGCGGCCGATCAACCTCCATATCGACGGCCTGCATCGGATGGGGGCCGAGATCGCGATCGAGCACGGGTACGTCGAGGCGAAGGCGAAGCGTCTGCGCGGCGGGTCGATCACCTTTCCTTCGCGCACCGTCACCGGAACCGAGAACCTCATGATGGCCGCGGTGCTCGCCGAAGGGACGACGCATCTCGCGAATTGCGCGCAAGAGCCGGAGATCGACGACTTGGCGGCTCTCCTGATCGCGATGGGCGCCTCGATCGAAGGTGTCGGAACCGCCGAGCTGATCATCCAAGGCGGGCGGCCGCTTCACGGCGCGAAGCACGCCGTCATCCCCGACCGCATCGAAGCGGGGACCTACCTGATCGCCGGCGCGCTCGCCGGAGACGACGTGGAGATCGCCGGAGCGCGCCTCGACCACTTGAAGGCGCTCGTCGAGCATCTGACCGCATGCGGGATCCCCGTGCGCGAGGTGCCCGGCGGCCTGCGCGTCGCGGCCCCGGCGGAGCTTGCGGCCCACGACGTGCGCACGGCGCCCCATCCTGGATTCCCGACGGACATGCAGGCGCAGTACATGACCCTGATGACGCAAGCGCGGGGGAAGGCAACGATCGCGGAGACCGTCTTCGAGAGGCGGTTCATGCACGTCGGCGAGCTGCAGCGCATGGGCGCCGACGTCCGGATCGACGGTCGGACGGCGGTCGTTTCGGGTCCGACGCGGCTGACCGGGGCGCAGGTGATGGCAACGGATCTGCGCGCCTCCGCCTGCCTCGTGCTGGCGGGGCTCGTCGCCGACGGACCGACCGTGGTCGACCGCGTCTATCATCTCGACCGGGGGTACGAATCGATGGAAGCCAAGCTCTGTGCGTTGGGGGCTTCGATCGAGAGGGTCCGGGCGTGAGCACGAGCTGCATCTTCTGCCGCATCGCCGCGAAGGAGGTTCCCTCGGGCATCGTCCATGAGGATGCCGAGGTGATCGCGTTTCGCGATCTCAATCCGCAGGCGCCGACGCATCTCTTGGTGGTCCCCAAGCGCCACGTGGGAAACCTCGACGACGCCAGAGACGGCGACGCGCGCCTTCTGGGCGCGTTGATGCTGGCGGCCAAGACGGTGGCCGCGACCGCCGGGTTGGCCGGCGGCTACCGCGTGGTCTGCAATTGCGGGCAGGACGGCGGGCAGACCGTCTCGCACCTGCATCTTCATGTTTTGGGCGGCCGGCCGATGTCCTGGCCTCCCGGCTAGCGCCCGCCGCCGCCGCATGAGCCGCCGCGCTGCGGGCGTCCTCCTTCACCCCAGCTCGCTTCCCGATCGACCGGGCGGGATCGAATCTGCGGCATCCGAGCTCTTCGCGTGGGCCCAAGAGGCTCGGATCTCGGTCTGGCAGATCCTGCCGCTCGGCCCGCCGGGACACGGGCGCTCTCCCTATGCCGCATTGTCGGCGTTCGCGGGGAACGCCTCTTGGTTCCGCGAACACGTCGGGGAGCCTGACGCGATCGCCTCGTTCGCCGAAGAGCAGGCATCGTGGCTGGACGACTGGACGCTGTTCGCCGCGCTGAAGGGAGCGCAGCGGGGGCTGCCGTGGTTCGCGTGGGATCCGCCGCTGCGCCGCAGGGATCCCGCCGCGCTCGCCCGCGCGTCCACCGCTCTGCGCGAGCCGATCGCGCGGCATCGCGCCGCTCAGCATGCGTTCTTCACCCGGTGGCAAGCGCTCCGGGCGCGAGCCCGAGACCACGGGATCGCGATCTTGGGAGACGTGCCGATCTACCCGGCGCTCGATTCCGCCGACGTGTGGGCGCACCAGGATCTCTTCCACCTCGATCCAGACGGCGCGCCCACGAAGCTGGCGGGCGTTCCTCCGGATTACTTCTCCTCGACCGGTCAGCTGTGGGGGAACCCGGTTTACCGCTGGGACCGGATCCGCGGGACCGGGTACGCGTGGTGGATCGATCGCCTGAAGCACGGGCTCGCCCTTCACGACGAGCTGCGGCTCGACCATTTCCGGGGCTTCGCGGCGTACTGGACGGTGCCGGCCGACGCGGAGACCGCCGAGGACGGTGCATGGGAGCCGGGGCCCGGCCTCGATCTCTTCCACGCGGCCCGCACGGCGCTCGGCCGGCTCCCGTTCGTCGCCGAGGATCTGGGTGTCATCACCGACGACGTCGTCGCTCTCCGCCGCGCGCTCGATCTACCCGGCATGCGCGTCTTGCAGTTCGGCTTCGACGGCCACGACAGCGAGCACGCGCCCGAGCGTCTGACCGAGGACGTCGTCGTGTACACCGGGACGCACGACAACGACACCACCCGCGGCTGGTTCGCTTCGCTCGACGCGAAGGCGAAGGGGCGAGTTCTCGAGGCCATCGGAGGCGCGCCCTCGGGCGTCGCCTGGGGCCTGATCCGCTCCGCCTACGAGTCTCCCGCCGGCCTCGCCATCGCTCCCCTCCAGGACGTGCTCGACCTGGGCTCCGAGGCGCGCATGAACGTCCCGGGGCGCGCGTCCGGAAACTGGCAATGGCGGGCTCCATCGGACGCCTTCACTCTGGAACGCGCGCGACGCCTGCGGGCGCTCGCGGAAGAGAGCGGGCGCGGCTGCTAGAATCGAGCGTTCACGGAGGCTGTCATGGACAACCCGGTCATCGTCAGTGCCGTTCGCACGCCGATCGGAAGATTCTTGGGCTCGCTGGCCGGCATCCCCGCGCCGCGGCTCGGCGCCACGGTGGTCAAGGACGCCGTCGCCCGCGCGGGCCTGAAGCCCGGGCAGATCGACGAGGTCATCATGGGGAACGTCGTCAGCGCCGGGCTCGGGCAGAACCCTGCGCGCCAGGCGGCGATCTTCGGCGGGATTCCCGACACCGTCCCCGCGTTCACCGTCAACAAGGTCTGCGGATCGGGTCTCAAGGCGGTCGTGCTGGCCGCTCAGGCGGTCAAGTGCGGCGACGCCGAGGTCGTCGTGGCCGGCGGCATGGAATCGATGTCGAACGCTCCTTATCTGATGAAGAACGCCCGCACCGGATTCCGGATGGGACATCAGACCGTTCTGGACTCGATGATCCACGACGGCCTCTGGGACACGTACAACGACTATCACATGGGGAACACCGGGGAGGTCGTCGCCGAGCGGTACAAGGTCAGCCGTGAGGACCAAGATCGCTGGGCCCTCGACAGCCACAAGAAGGCGATCGCCGCGATCGACGCCGGAATGTTCAAGCGCGAGATCGTCGCCATCGAAATCCCGGGCAAGAAGGGGGACCCGGTCCGCTTCGACACCGATGAATCACCAAGGCGCGACACGACGATCGAGGCGCTGCGCGCCCTGAAGCCCGCCTTCAAGAAGGACGGAACGGTCACCGCCGGGAATGCTCCCGGCGTCAACGACGGCGCCTCGGCCGTGGTCGTCACGTCGATGGCCGCAGCCAAGCGCCTCGGCCTGACCCCCCGCGCGGAGATCGTCGCCTACGCCAGCTCCGGTCTGGCTCCCGAGCTCGTCATGATGGCTCCCGAGAAGGCCGTGCGCATGCTCTGGGAAAAGACCGGGTGGACGCCCGATGGCGTCGATCTCTACGAGTTCAACGAGGCGTTCGCCGTGCAGCAGGTGGCTCTCCAGCGCGTGCTCGGTCTGAGCCCCGCCCAGCACAACGTTCGCGGCGGCGCCGTCGCGCTCGGGCATCCGATCGGCGCGTCGGGCGCGCGGATCTTGACGACCCTGCTGCACGCGCTCGAGGACCGGGACGAGGAGAAGGGGATTGCCGCGCTCTGCCTGGGCGGCGGCAACGCCGTCGGCATGGCGATCCGTCGGGTCTGATCGGCGGACGCGGGGGGCACGATGAAAGTTTCGAAGCTCGGCGTCGTCGGCGCCGGCCAGATGGGAAACGGCATCGCGCACGTGGGGGCGCAGTCCGGGATCGCGGTGGTGATGAGCGATCTCAACGATCGGCTGGTGCAGGCCGGGATCGATACGATCGCGAAGAATCTGCAGCGGGGCGTCGACAAGGGGAAGACGACCGCGGCCGAGAGAGACGCCGCGCTGGGACGGATCCGGGGAACGATCCAACTCGAAGATCTGGCCGGATGCGATCTCGTCGTCGAGGCTGCGGTCGAGAAGCTCGACATCAAGCTCGACCTGTTCAGGACGCTCGACGGCCTCGTCAAGCCCGGCGCGATCCTCGCGACGAACACATCTTCGCTCCCGATCACGAGAATCGCCGCCGCGACGGAGCGCCCCGAGAGAGTCATCGGGATGCACTTCATGAACCCGGTCCCCGTGATGAAGCTCGTCGAGATCATCCGCGGGCTCCAGACGTCCGACGCGACGACCGCCGAGACGAAGGCGCTGGCGGAGGCGATGGGGAAGACGCCCGTCGAGTGCCGCGACTTCCCCGGGTTCGTCAGCAACCGGGTGCTGATGCCGCTGATCAACGAGGCGATCTTTTGCCTTCACGAAGGGGTCGCCGACGCTGCGGCGATCGACACGATCCTCAAGCTGGGCATGAATCACCCGATGGGTCCGCTGACGCTCGCGGACTTCATCGGCCTCGACACGTGCCTCTACATCCTGGAAGTGCTCCACGAGGGGCTGGGAGAGGACAAGTACCGGCCGTGCCCGCTCCTCAGGAAATACGTCGAGGCCGGCTGGCTCGGGAAGAAGTCCGGCCGCGGATTCTACGACTACGCCAAAGGCGCCGCGGGAGCGCCCGCCTGATTCCCGGCGGAGGCCCGCGGCTCGACATCGCGCTCGCGATCGTCGTGCGCGAGGGCCGCGTCCTCGTCGCGCAGCGCGCGCCGTCGCAGCACCTTCCCGGAGCGTGGGAATTCCCGGGGGGCAAGGTTCGAGGTGGAGAGGAGCCCGCCGACGCGGCGCTCCGCGAGCTCCGGGAGGAGACCGGCCTCACCGCTTCTTCCGCCGAATCGCTCCTCGTCTTCGTCCATGACTACCCGGACCGGAGGCTGCGCTTCCATGCGTTCGTCGTGCCCGATGCGGCGGGCGAGGTCGCGATGGACGGCGGGCGGGCCTGGGCCTGGACGGCGCCCTCGGCGCTGGACGATCTGCCGATGCCCGACGCCAACCGCGCGATTCTGCGGGCGCTCCGCTGGCGGCTCGGATGAGCGAGCCGCCGACCCTCTTCGACGTCGGCCCCCGCGATCGCGGCAAGCGACTCGACCAATTCCTCCACGAGCGCATCCCCGGGCTCTCCCGCTCGCGGATCCAACGTGCGATCCCGGCGCGAGTTTCCCTCTCGTGGGGCGTTCGGCCTCGGCCATCGACCCCTGTCCGGCCGGGCGGCTCCATTCGGGTCGGCCACACGCCGTTGGCCGAAGAGGTCATCGACCTGAGGCTCCCGGTGCTGGCGCGCGGCCCCGGCTGGCTCGCGGTCGACAAGCCCGCCGGGCTCGTCGTCCATCCGATCAACACGGTCAAGGAGAATTCGCTGATCCGAATGCTGCGACGCCAAGAACGGGACGAGGCGCTCCGCCTGGTTCACCGTTTGGACCGCGAGACGACCGGTGCGCTCCTCATCGCTCGCGATGCGGCGACGGCGCGCGCTCTCGCGACGGCCTTCTCCGACGGGCGTGTTCACAAGGAATACCTGGCTCTCGTCGAGAGCTCCGTCGCCGGCGACGAAGGGACGATCGACCTCCCCATCGGGGAAAGCGACCGCAGGCGCGTCTACGTGCGGCGCGAGGTCGCCGAAGACGGCGAGCGGGCGGTCACCCGCTGGCGCGTCGAGCGGCGCCTACCCGCGGCAACGCTGCTCCGGCTGTTCCCGGAAACCGGTCGCCGCCACCAGCTCCGGGTGCATCTCGCGGCGATCGGGCACCCCATCCTCGGCGACATCCTTTACGGGCGGCCCGATGCAGACTACGTCGATCTCGCGGCGGGAGCGCGTGACGCGCGGCGAGAAACCGGCGGACCGGTCCGGCAGCTCCTCCACTGCGCGCGCATCGCGTTCTCCGATCCCGCCGGATCGGGGCGCGTCGACGTCGAAGCACCGCTGCCTTCGGACTTCGAGGAGATCCTCGGCGGACGATGAGACGTCTCGCTTGGATCGCGCTCGCCGCGCTCGCGGTGATCCCGTACTTGCCGGCCATCCACGCGCCGCTTCTCTACGACGACCGCACGCTTCTCGACAACCGCTGGCTCGCGCGCGAGGCGGGGCCGGTCTCGGTCTTTCAACACGACTACTGGTATGGAACCAAGCACGGCCGCTCCGATCTCTACCGGCCGCTCGCGATCCTCTCTCTCGCCTGGAATCTGCGAGCTTCGCCGACCAAGGAATCCATCCGCGCGGCGAACGTCGGCCTTCACGCGGTGGCCACGCTGGCCGTGGCGTGGATGCTGCTCGCGCTCGCGGGCGATCGGCTCTCGATCGCGGCCTGGGCCGGCGCGGCGCTGTTCGCCGTGAACCCGCTCGGAAGCGAGGCGGTACTGTGGGCGGTGGGACGCGCGGAGATCCTCGCGGCGATCTTCGGCCTCGTCGCGTTCGTGCTCTTCCTCCGCAACGATCGTGAGCGCGAGTTGGGCGGCGGCCGCCTGACGCTCTCGGTGGCCTCGTTCTTCGCGGCGTTGTGCTGCAAGGAGAGCGCGGCCGCGTGGCTCGCGATCGGCGCGGCGTGGCTGGCGCTCGCGCGACGCGGCGTTCCCGCGCGAGGGTCGATCGTGGCCGGCCGCGCCGGCGCCTACGTTGGAGCGCTGGTCCTCTTCGCGGCGCTCCGCGCGTCCGCCGTCGGCTGGGCTCGCCAGCCCGTACCGTTCGTCGACAACCCGCTCGCGAACGCGGATCCCGCGACGAGGGTGGCGAATGCGGTGCTCCTGTTCGGTCGATACGTGGCGAAGATGGTCTGGCCGACGACCCTCTCCATCGACTACGGGTTCGACCAGATTCGCATCGTTCCGATGGTCCCGTGGGGCGCGCTCGGCGCTCTTGCGATCGGCGCGCTCGCGGCGCTGGCGATCGTCATCTTGAAAAAACACGGTCACGAGAACGCGGCGTTCTTGGCGGCCTTCATCCCCGCTGCGTTCGCCGTGACGGGAAATCTGGCCTTTCCCATCGGAACGATGTTCGCCGAGCGCCTTGCGTATCTCCCGCTCGCGGGAGCCTGCGGTCTCGCCGGGGTTGCGGTCGCGGCCGTCCCCAAGCCCTCCGGGCGCGCCGTCGTGATCTCGATCCTGCTCGCGGCCTGCTCCGCCCGAATCTTCGTCCGATGCGGCGACTACGCCGATCTCGCGACGCTCTCCGAGGCCACGGCCGCAGCGTCTCCGCGGGCGGTCAAGGCGCTGGCGAACGCCGGCCGAGTTCGCATGCGTCAGGGACATCCCGAGCTGGCGCAGCCGCTGCTCGAGCGCGCAGTCGCTCTCTGGCCCGACTATGCCCGAGCGTGGCAGCTTCTCGCCGAGGCCTATGCCGAAGGCGGCGACGCGGTGCGGGCGGAGGAGGCGAGGCGGCGAGCCGCAGCGGCCGCGTCTCCGGCGGATCGCTCCGACGACCCGCTATAATCGGCACTCCCGGTCTCCTCGACGCGAGCCCCTGATGAACGCCGTATTACGCCGCCTCATGGAGCACCCGCTCCTCGGACCGAAGATCGCCCATCATCGACGCGTCGAAGGGCGGCCTGCGCGATACGCCGACCTCGCGACGCCTCCGCGCCGCGAAATCGTCGAGGCCCTCACCGCCACCGGGATCGGCCGCCTGTTCACCCATCAGGTCGAGGCGCTCGACGCCGTCGCCGCGGGGGAAAACGTCCTCGTCGCCACACCGACCGCTTCGGGGAAGTCGCTCGTGTTCGCCCTTCCGGCGCTGGCCGGGGCGCTGGACGGGGAGGGTGCGACGTCGCTGTTCTTGTATCCGACCAAAGCATTGGCGCAGGACCAGCTCACGGGATTGAACGCCCTTGCGGCGGCGACCGGCCGCCTGCGCCCGCCGAGCTTCGCGATCTACGACGGCGACACGACCGATCAACTGCGCCGCAAGATCAAGGAAGACCCGCCGGATGTGCTGATCACCAATCCCGACATGCTTCACGCGGGTATTCTCGCGCATCACACCGATTGGTCCCGATTCCTCGGGCGGCTGAGGTTCGTCGTTCTGGACGAGCTGCACGTCTACCGGGGCGTGTTCGGCGCGCACGTGCACCACATCGTGCGCCGATTGATGCGCATCGCGGCCATGGAAGGGGCCGCGCCGCGCTTCATCGCGGCTTCCGCGACGATCGGGCGCCCCGGCGAGTTCGCCGAGACGCTCCTCGGCGCGCCGTTCCGCGTCGTCGACCGGTCGGGCGCTCCGGCCTCCGGGCGCGACGTCGTTCTCGTCAATCCGGTGACCGTCTCGCCGTACACCGCGGCGGTTCGCGTGGTCGCCGAAGCTGCCCGCGAGGGGGCGCGGACGATCGCCTTCACCAAGGCTCGACGCATCACCGAGCTGCTCCACCAATGGCTCGGCCAGGAAGCGCCGGAGCTGCGGAGGAAGATCGCCCCCTATCGCGCCGGGTATCTCCCCGAAGAGCGCCGCGCCGTCGAGAAGAAGCTGTTCGCAGGGGAGTTGCTCGCCGTCCTGGCGACGAGCGCCCTCGAGCTCGGCATCGACGTCGGAGGCCTGGACGTCTGCGTGCTCGTCGGCTACCCGGGTTCGCGCACCTCGACGTGGCAACGCATCGGCCGCGTCGGGCGGGAATCCAGGGACGCGCTCGTCGTGCTCGTCGCGATGCCGGACGCGCTCGATCAATATCTGGTCGCCCACCCCGAGACCCTGTTCGACGGTGCGTTCGAGCGGGCCGTTCTCGACCCCTGGAATCCCGTGGTCGCCGGGGCTCATCTGGTCTGCGCCGCGGCCGAGGAGCCTCTGACGCGAAACGAGGTCGACTCGTTCGGCGAGCGCGGCCGCGCCCTGGTCCGCGATCTCACGAACGCCGGCCGCCTGGCGCGCGACGCGGAAGGGACGCGGTGGTGCTCCTACCGGAGGCGACCGCAGAGGGACGTCAGCCCGCGCGCCGCGGGCAGCCCCTTCGTCATCCTCGAGGTGGACACGGGGCGGCTCCTGGGGACGATCGACGCGATGCGGGTTTGGCACGAATGCCACCCCGGCGCCGTGTACCTCCACGCAGGGCAGTCCTACCGCATCGACGAGCTGGACGTCGATCACAAGCGCGCGATCGCCCGACCGCTCCGGGCCGACTACTACACCGTCGTGCTGGGCGAGAAGGAGACGGAGATCCTCGAGCGGCTGGACGAGCGATCGCTCCCGATTCCGGGGGGTGTCGTCCCCGTCGGCTTCGCTCGGCTCAAGGTGACCGTCCAGATCCGCGAGTACCAGAAGAAGCGGCTATTCGGCGGCGAGGCGATCTCGACGCACCCCCTCGAGGCGCCGCCGCTGACCTACGAGACGACGGGGCTGTGGATCGAGATTCCGCGCGCGCTCCCGGCGCTTCTGACCGGCGAGGGGCTCCACTTCATGGGGGGCATCCACGCCGCCGAGCACGCCATGATCGGCCTCTTCCCGCTCCTCGCCATCGCGGATCGGGGGGACATCGGAGGCATCTCGTACACCGCACACCCGCAGATCGGCGGACCGGCGATCTTCCTCTACGATGGCGTCGCCGGAGGAGCCGGGCTGTCAGAGCGCGCGTTCGCCGAGCTGACGGACCTCCTCGGGAGGACCCGTGAGCTGATCGGCGCCTGTCCGTGCGATGACGGATGTCCGGCCTGCATCCAGTCGCCGCGGTGCGGGAACGGGAACAAACCGCTCGACAAGGCGGCGGCTCTTCGCGTGCTTTGCGTGCTCCTCGGCGAGGAGGGGATCGATCTCGACGCCGAGCGCGCGAGCGAATCCGGGCCGGAGCCGGCCCCGCCGCCGCGCAAGCACGGCATCACGCGCGGGGGACGCCGAGAGATGCCGTCCGTGCCGACCGCCCCGGAGCCGGGAAACGTCCTGGTCTTCGATCTCGAGACCCAGCGCAGCGCCGACGACGTCGGAGGATGGGGCTTCGTGGCGAAGATGGGGTTGGCGGTCGCCGTGGTCTACGACGTCGCGCGCGCCTCGTATCGGACCTACTTCGAAGCCGACGTCGAGCGGCTCCTGCTCGATCTCGCGCTCGCGGACCGCGTCGTCGGATTCAACATCGACCGCTTCGACCTCGCCGTGCTCTCCGGCTACACCGACCGCGACCTCGGGCGGATTCGCACGCTCGACCTGCTGGGAGAGATCCACAAGGGGGTCGGCTTCCGCGTGTCGCTCAACCACCTCTCCGAGGTCAATCTCGGGGAAGCCAAGGCGGGGGACGGATTGCAGAGCTTGAGGTGGTGGAAGGAAGGGCGCATCGACCTGATCGAGCAGTATTGCCGCAGGGACGTCGAGGTCACGAAGCGGCTGTGGGAGCTCGGACGGTCGCAGGGATACCTTCTCCACCGCGACAAGTCCGGGCGCACGCTGCGCCTTCCGGCGGCGTGGTCATGAGGCCCGCGCTCCTGGCGCTAATCCCGCTCGGCATCCTCGCCGCCTGCTCCGGCTCCACGGAACCGACGATGACGGTGGTGCCGCCCCCGGCGTCCTGGGAGCAGGATCTGCTGGCCCATCGGAGGCAGCGCGACGTCGACTTCGCGACCGATGCCGATTCTCCGATCCCCAAGTCGCAGCGCGCGTCGTTCCACGGCCTCTCGTACTATCCGAACGACCCGACCTGGCGCTACGCCGGATGGGTGGAGAGGTATGCGAACGCCCAGCGGCTGACGATCACCACGACTGTCGGCGAGTCGCGCCCCTGCGAGCGCTGGGGGCGCGTCACGTTCGTCCGCGACGGCCGGCCGCTCACGTTGCAGGTCTACCGCCTGCTGGATCTTCCCGACCGCCCCGGAGGCGAGGGACTGTTCCTGCCGTTCAAGGACGGGACGACGGGGAAGGAGACGTATGCCGCGGGCCGCTACGTCGATCTCGAAGGACCCGACGGCGGTCCCTTCGTGCTCGATTTCAATCGCGCGTACAACCCCTCGTGCGCCTACGGCCAGCCGGAGCGATTCCAGTGCCCCGCAACGCCAGCCGAAAACGCGCTCGCCGTCGCCGTGACCGCCGGCGAGCGCGGTCTGGACCGCGCAGCCGATTCCTCGAGCCGATGAGCGCGCGAAGCGACCGCGAGGCACCAGTGTTTCTCGTCGGCTTCATGGGAGCCGGGAAGTCGAGCGTCGGGCGGCTGCTGGCCGCACGGCGGGGATGGGAGTTCGCGGACACCGACGCGCTGGTCGAGCGAGCGCTCGGCCGGACGATCGAGGAGATCTTCCGGGAGTCGGGAGAGGGGCGATTCCGGGAAGCCGAGTGGGACGCGCTCCGCTCCTTGAGGGGCCGGAAACGGATCGTCGTCGCCACCGGCGGCGGGATCTTCCTGGGTGTCGCGCAGCGCGCGTTCGTGCGCTCCCAGGGCGTTTCCTGCTGGATCGACGCGCCGCTCGATCTCGTGGCCGCACGCGTCGGCGCCGGTCCCGCTCGGCCGCTGTGGTCGGCCGACGACGCGCTCGCTCGGAGGGCGTTCTTCGAGAGGCGCCGCGCGGCCTACGCCCTGGCCGACCTCCGGGTTGACGCGTCGCGCGGCGACGAGGACGCGACGGCATCCGCGATCGAGAGGGCGCTCGACGCGATTTACCGTTGATTTGTTGGAAAAAATCGTCATACTGACGGGCGTCCCATTCCACTCTTGGAGGAACGTTCGATGACGAAGACCGAGTTGATTCAGATGCTGGCCGAGGCGACGGGCTCAGATCGCAAGAGCGCGAAGATGTTTCTCGAGGGGCTGACCGGGGTCGTCGAGAAGACGATCAAGAAGGGCGGAGAGGTCCCGATGAAGGGCCTCGGCAAATTCAAGGTCGTCAAGCGCAAGGCGAGAATGGGCCGCAACCCGGCAACGGGCGAAGCGATCAAGATCCCGGCCAAGACGGTCGTCCGGTTCACGGTGGCGAAGGCCCTCAAGGACCTCGTCAAGAAAGCGAAGTAGCCTTCTCCCGCGTGCGGCTCGCGTTCGTGTGCGCCGCCGTCGGGACCGCGCTCGCGATCCCCGGCCTCGTCCGGGCCGGGGATCCGCGCCTTCTCTTCGACATCCGGCCTCCCATCACGGTCGTTCTCGAGAACGGGGGACGGCGTGATGCGCTGTTGACGATCGAGGTGCGCAATCCGGGCGACCGGCTCATTCGCGTCTCCCACGTCCGCGCGACCTATTTCGAGGGAGATACCGTCGCCCTCACTCTCGACCCCGCGGCATCGCTCTTCACCCGCGCCGGACTCCTCTCCGATCCCCGCGTCGATGCCGGCGGGCGGGATCTCTGGCAGGGCCTTTGTCTCGCCCCTCCGACGAGCGCGACCGATCGCCTGCGCCTCGAGTTCGATCTCGCGGAGCGCCGCGGGCTGAGGGTGACGCACGCCGGCCAAACGCTCGACGTGCCGCTGCGCCCTCCGGTCGATCCGCCGGTCATCGCCCTGCCGGTTCAAGGGACGTGGCGCGTGACGCAGGGTCACGCTTGTGCCACCAATCACCGGCGCGGGCGGCTCGGCGGCGAGTTCGCGTGGGACCTCGCGGCCGTCAGCGAGTCGGGGCGGTCGGGCGCGCCAGGGTTCGACGCGTCGCATCGCAACGACGAGAGTGCGACGTTCGGGCGGCCCGTGATGTCGCCCGTCGCGGGAAGGGTCGTCTCCGTCGTCGACAGCGTCGACGACAACGACGAACAGAAGAGCTTCCCGAGGCGCAGCCTCGTCGAATCGGCCCGAGAGCCGCGTTGGATCTTCGGGAACCACGTCGTCGTCGATGCCGGCCGCGGCGTGTTCGTTCTCCTCGCTCATCTCAAGAAGGACTCCATCACGGTTGCGCCGGGCGCCTCCGTCCGTGAAGGAGACGTCCTCGCGCGCGCCGGGAACAGCGGGAACACGATGCTGCCGCACGTCCACGTTCAGGTGATGGACGGCGCCGACCCCGCCGACCCCGCCGTCTCTGGAATCCCGGCGCTGTTCCGCGACTACGTCGAGATCTCGACGAGTGGCCAAGGCCCTCAGGCAGAAGCGGTCGTTCGCCGCGTCGCGGCGGGCGACCCGCCGGAGGGTTCCGTCGTCCTCACACCGGAGCCCGCGCACAAGGCCCCTTGACGCTCACGGGGGTCCCCGGACTCCGATCGCGTCCATCGCGATGTCGTTGCGATGGTGCTCGCCCGGCCATCGAATGCGCGCGACCGCCTCGTACGCGCGAGCGCGGGCCGCAGCCAAACCCGCTCCGATCGCGGTCACCGAGAGGACCCGGCCTCCCGCAGTCACCAGGCGGTTCGAGCCGTCGAGCTCCGTGCCCGCGTGGAAGACCATCACGTCCGAGAGCCGTTCCGCTTCCTCGACCCCGTCGATCGGCCATCCCTTCGAGTAGGACCCCGGGTAGCCGCCGGAGGCCATGACGACGCAGACGGCGGCGTCGTCGCGCCATCGCAGGCTGACGTCCGAGAGCGTTCCGCGCGCGCAGGCGTGGAGGACCTCGAGCCAATCGCCGTCGAGGCGTGGGAGCAGAACCTGCGTTTCGGGGTCACCGAACCGAGCGTTGTACTCGAGGACCTTCGGGCCGGACCCGGTCATCATGACGCCCAGGAACAGCACTCCTCCAAATGGGCGGCCCTCCGCGGCCAGTCCCCGCAAGGTGGGACCTATGATCTCGTCGCGCAGAATCCGCCGAGTCGGCTCGTCGATCCAAGCCGACGGCGAGTAAGTGCCCATCCCTCCCGTGTTGGGGCCGCGATCGCCGTCGCCCATCCTCTTGTAGTCTTGGCAGGGAGCTAAGTCCCGCCAGGTTCTCCCGTCGGCGAGCACGAAGAACGAGGCCTCCCGCCCGCGCAGCAACTCCTCGACGACGATCCGGCGCCCCGCGTCTCCGAAGGCCTGGCCGGAGAGCATGCCGGTCGCCGCGGCGACCGCGTCCCCCGGGCTCTCGGCGATGACGACTCCCTTCCCGGCGGCGAGGCCGTCCGCCTTGACGACGAGCGGGTAGGCAGCCTCGGTGGACAGGAGGTAGCGCGAGGCGCTCGATTCGTCGTCGAAGATCCGGAACGCCGCCGTCGGGATCCCGTGGCGAGCCATGAACTCTTTCGCAAACGCTTTGCTCGCCTCGATCGTCGCCGCCGCGGCCGACGGTCCGAACACGTCGATCCGTGCTGCGGCGAGACGGTCGGCGAGGCCCGCGGTCAGCGGCGCCTCGGGACCGATCACCACCAGGTCGTAGCGGGAGGAGAGGGCGTGCGCCGCGAGCGCGTCGACGTCTTCGGCGGCGATCGGCACCCGCGTTGCATGGCGGCCGATCCCGGCGTTTCCGGGCGCGCACGCGAGATCGGTGAGGTGCCGGCTGCGGCGGAGCGCCCACGCGATGGCCGCCTCTCGCCCGCCTCCGCCGACGAGGAGGACCTTCATGCCGGGGCTTCGCTCGTCGATGCGATCAGTGGCAGCCGCAGGCGCCCGAGCCGCAGCCGCCGGCCGCGGCCTTCACTCCGCCGTCGGATTTCGTCCCGCCCGGCTTGTCGGACTTGGGAGCCGAGTCCGTCGAAGGTGACGACGACCCGGACTTCCCGGATCCGCCGCCGTACCCCTCGCTGTACCAGCCGCCGCCCTTGAGCTGGAAGGCAGAGCGAGAGATCAGCTTCTCGAGCGCCCCGGAGCATTCCGTGCACTTCTTGAGCGGCTTGTCGTCGAATTTCTGGATGACTTCCAGCACTTTTCCGCAGGACGTGCATCGGTATTCGTAGATCGGCATGCGGCCGCCTCCGGCTCTTCGAGACGCACGAGATTCTGGAATCCGTACAGGAGTCTGTCAAGAAAGCCCGGGTCATCGCTTGGCGATCCGCCCTTTTCCTCCTCCGCCGAAATGATCGGCGAGCGCGTCCGCGAGGGCGTCCGCGAGCCGCTCTCGATCCGCCGCGCGGCCGAGGAGCGCGGCATCGTCGGGGTTGTTGAGATTGACCATCTCCACCAGCACCTTCGTCGGGACGGCGTTTCCGCGGAGGACCGCGGGGAGCCAGACCTCGCGGCCCCGAATGACCCGCTCCCGGATCGGCTGGTAGGTCTGCACCGGAAGATCGTCCTTCCGGAACGCCCGGACGATCTCGGCGGCGAGCTTGCGCGAGACGGCCTCCGAGCGCACGCGGTCGCGGGGCGAGAAGCTGACGCGCGGTTGCTCGCGGACCTCCTTGAATTGGAGATAGGTCGACGACGAGTAGCCCATCGTGCCGGTTCTGAAGCTCGCCCCGGGCACGTACACCATCGCGCCGCGCAGCGACGGGTGGCGCGCGTCGGCGTGCAGCGAGACGAACACGATCTTGTCCGGATCGGTCCCGCCCTTGACAAGCCGTCGATAGACCGAGTTCGCGAGGTACCACCTGAGGTTCACCGCAACCGCGGTCTCGCCGTCGGCGTCGGCTAGAAACGGCGGCGTGGTGAGAACCGATCGCTTGTGGTTCGCTTCGAGGACGTCGCCGCTCGACGGGACGGATTCCCTCGACGGATCGTCGAGCGTCAAGACCACCTTCGCTCCCGTGCGCCGCTCGATCGTCTGCTTGAAGCGGCTCGCGACGTCGAAGACGTAATCGTGCTCCCAGATGGAGTGGTTCATCGTGCCCGGATCCATCCCGCCGTGTCCCGGATCCAGGATCACGGTGACGCCCTTGAGCCCGTGCTTCACCTCGGTCGGCGGCCGCGCGGCGAGCTCGCGCTCCATCGCGGCCTTCGCCTTGTCGATGCTCCGGCGGCGCGCGTCGCTCGCCGGGAGGAACTCGGGCTCCAGGACTTCGAGGGGAATCTTGACGAGCCAACCGGCGGGGATGTCGGTCAGGTCGCGGACGCCGCTGCGGGAGGCGATCGTCCGCGCGAGCGTCTCCACGTCCTCCGGACCGGTCCGCCCCGTGAACCGGAGCACGACCGCTGAATAGAGCGCTTCGCCGGCCTTCAGACGGTAGCCGGCATACGCGCCGAGCGAATCGGTGCCAAAGACGAGACTTCCGTCTTCGGAGGTTGGGGCGGGTCGGAGCGCGGGGTCCAAGAGGCTCGCGGGGACGCGGACGATCTGGCCAGGCGAGAGCTCGGGCGAGGCGAGATCGTTGGCGCGCTGGATCTCGACGAACCGGCTCCCGACTCCGGTGAACCAGAGCGCGACCTGCCAGAGCCCTTCGTCGTAGATCGGAAGCGCGCTCTTGCGCGCGACGTGCAGCCAGTCGCCCCCGTCGGAGCGATCGTCGGGGAAAACGCTGCGTAGGACGAGCACGCGCGCCTCCGGTCCGAGCAGCGCCAGGGGGATCCGGAAGAAGCCGTCTTCCAGCCGCAGCTTGGGATCGGCCAACGATGCGGCGAGCAAGTCGCCCTGCACGGGCGACGGCGCCAGCCGGTGCGCGAGCGCCGTGGCGTCTTCTCCAGGCCAGGGCTTGACCTCCAGATAGAGGTCCCGCCCCAGGGCGAGACGGACGCGCATCTCTCGCCCGAGCTGCAGCAAGTCGCTCTGCGGTGGAGCGGCCCCGGCCGAAGCCGCGAGGAGGGCCGCGCCCATCAGGACGTGGCGCAGGCCGACCAAAGCTTCTCTAGAACTCAGGGGTCACCTGGAAGCGATAACCCGACGGCGGGGTTCCGGCGGTCGCCGACACGCGGGAGGTCGCCCCTCTCGACGCGACGATACGCTCGTTGTGGCTGACCAGCGCGGTGCCCTCCGAACCGGGAAGGGCACCGGAGATCGCAGCGTCGATGGTGATGAGGTCGCCCGAGACCGAAGCCGGCAGGAGGGCGAGGCGCACGGCCTCGAGACCCTCGTGCTGGCCTTGCCGGAAGCTGTACTCCACGGATTGGCCGACGAAGGTGTGCAGCGCGTCGGTTTCCAGGGGGATGACCCGATCCCCGTCGATCCTCTCGATCGTGATGTTGAACGTCACGGGAGACCCGACGCTCGCGTAGGGACGGACGACCGCTCGCTGCACCCTCTCCCCTCGGAGCGTCAACAGCAACCGCCGTGCGTCGTCTCCGAAGACCTCGAACAGCCCTGACCCTTCCTCCGCAAGGCGGATTTCGCGCGACGCGACGACGGGAGGGCTCGACGCCAGAACCGAGCTGGACTCGAGAAGGAGAACCGCGTCGCCATCCGGAACGACCGAGGTCAGCCGGGCCTTCAATCGGACCGCCACCGAGTCTCCACTTCGGCCCCAGGGAACCGCGAGCTCGACCGACTCGGCCTGGGACGGGCCGACCTCGATCTCCCGCCGGACGCCTGAGGCGCTCGATTTCCCTTGCTCGACGATCAAAGCGTCGATGTTCAGGACGACGTGTGTCTCCACGTCGACAGGAGGGCTCGCCGAAGAGAGGGTCCTCCCGGCCAGGACGACCACGACCGCCAGGGAGGAGCCGCGGAGGTTCATGCCGCGCATCTTATAGACAGCGGCTCGGTTGACAACAGTTGAAGTGCGAACCTAGACTCGATGGGCCGGCGGGGTGATATCCCGGGAGGGCCGGTAGGTCGGAGGGGCGTCATGAAATTAATCCACTCTGCCGCTGCGGCCCTGCTCCTGAGCACGAGCGTCGCCGTTCCCGCGTCGTGGCCACCTCCTGTGTCCGCCTCGCCTGCCGCTGCGACCCTACTGTCCGGAACCATCAAAGATGACGTCGGCCGAGTCGTCGAGGGCGTCGAGGTGCTCATCCTCGCTCCCGCCGGGCGAGGAACCGGTGCTCTGACGCGCGCGATCTCGGATGCCGCGGGCCGGTTCGTCGTCGGCGATCTCGCGCCGGGCGTCTACCGCGTCGCCGCGATCAAGACCGGGTACATCGCGGCGATCGGCCAGGTCAACACGCTCCTCCGGTCCTCGGTCGACCT
The DNA here is from genome assembly GCA_964511835.1 of uncultured Acidobacteriota bacterium. Taxonomy (GTDB): domain Bacteria; phylum Acidobacteriota; class Polarisedimenticolia; order Polarisedimenticolales; family DASRJG01; genus DASRJG01. The sequence goes on from CAZEII010000041.1 coordinate 19,553, forward strand.
CGTGCTGCGTCCGATTCCCAAGGCCGGGCAACCGGGGGCCGACAAAGTCTTGGACGACATGTCCTGGACGCTTCGCGTGCCCCCGCGAAGCGTGCTCCGCGATCTCAAGCCGGGGGAGATCCTGGCGTCGCGCGGGACCGGCGGCGTGCGGGCGTTCGCAGAGCGGGTCGAGGACTCGGTTCGCGGAGAGGTCGATCACATGTTCGCCCTGGGCTCCTGGCGCCCCGAGGCGTCGGGCCATTCTTCGAACCTCGAAGGGAACGACACGCGCATGCGTGTCGCCGGAGCGCTCGGTGAGCGGGGAGCCATCCAAGTCCAGGGGCACCACGGAAGCCTCGACTCGTCATCGCCGCAGCCGACGTCGACGGTCAGTCGAGGAGCTTCCGACGTCGACCTCGATCTCACCTACGACACGAGCGTCGATGAGAACCTCGCGATGCGGGCCTTCTACTCGGCAGGGGATTTGGAGGTGGCGGATCGCATCGGACCGCCGGGAACCGCGTCACGCCAATCCCAGCGCTCATGGGGATACGACGCCAAGTGGCGGAAGCAAGTCGACGCCTCGTCGCACGTCGCGCTCCAGGTCGGATATCACGACGCGAGCCTTGATCTCGGCTCACGGGTCGCCACGGGGTGGGATTCGACCCAAGGGGACGCGAGCAACCGGGCGATCGGTGCCGAGGGCTCTTACGAGAACGTGGTCGGGGACGGCCATCTCGTCCACTTGGGCGTTCGCGCGCAGCTTCTGAGCTTCGCCGTTCCGTCCGCCCGTCTCGGGCATCCCAACGAGGGTTTCGCGCTCGACGGTGGAGCGGGATGGAGCCTCCTCGTCGACTCGGGAGACCAGTGGACCATCACCGGCCCCTTCGCGGTCACCTACGGCCTCGCCGTCCGCCAAGGGTTCGACGGACCAGGAACGACGACGCTGGCGCCGCGCGTCGGCAGCTCCTGGACGATAAGCGGATTTCAGGCACGGGCCGAGGTGTCGTACCTCGCGGCCACTCACGGGGACATCGCGCCTTCGACCAGCCCGGCCTCGGTTTCCTCTCCGTACGGATACGACGTCGAGCTGAAGACCCGCGTCGCTCCGACGCTGACGCTCCGAGGGACCGCAAGCTATCTGCCGTCGCAGGTGAGCGTCTGGGGCCATTCCGGCGGCGCCTACGATCCGACCGCGCCGTACGTGACGGACGGATTCACCTCCGACCGGTTCGTGGCGCTTGACCTGGAGCACGCGGCGTCCTCCGCCACGGTGTCGGTCCGGGTCGCCCGCGGGCGCGCGGAAGGAACTCTGGCGCCGGCTTTCGACGACGTCCCGGTCGTCGTCCTCGCCGATCGAGCGCTCGACTACGACTCGGCAAGGGTCGGCGTCAAGTCACCGCGGGTGGGATCGGCGGTTTCCGTCGAATACCGGGCCCTCCGGGAATCCGACGGAACCGGGCTCGAAATCGGAGACCTCCTGCGAACCGTCGAGATGGAGCTCTCGCAGGATCTCGTGCGGTTCGCCGGGGGGCGGGTGTCATGCCGGCTGCTGCTGAACGCCCGAAGCGCGCTGGGCGGGGCGGGCGTCGCCTCGGACAACGACGCGAGCGTCGACAGGCGCTTCGTCGTCGAGCACAAACGAATCGGCGCGGGAGTGTCCCTGGCCTTCTGATGGCCCGGGCATCACGAGGAGTCGAAGCTTGAACCGGCGATCGCATCGCGCACGAGCCGCCGCCATCGGAGGGGCGGCCCTGCTTCTCGCGGGCTTCGGGCTCCTCTCGTTTAGCCGACGGATCTCGGAGCGCGAGCCGTGGACGGGCGTGGAGTGGGTGGACGCGTCCGGCGGCGCGACGGTGCTCTCGATCGAGCCCCGAGGCCCGGCATCCCAAGCCGGCCTCCTCCCCGGCGACGTGCTCGTCAGCGTGAACGGACGGAAGACCTCGGCAGCCGTGCTCGCGACCGACGCTCCGTGGCGGGTGCCGAAGGGAGGCGCGGTCGCGCTCGAGCTCCGCCGCGGGGACGCGACGCTTTCCGCGACCGTAACGCCCGTGCGCCGTCCTACCGCACCGCGGCTCTACGCCTATCTCGCGCTGGTCGGCGCCGCCTGCTTCGCGTCGAGCCTGCTCATCGTGCTGAATTGGCCGACCGTTCGCGGGGCCCGCGTCTACGGCGCGCTCGGCGCCGCGCTGTTCGCCCACCTCGTGCTCAGTCAGACCGGCTCGGCAGACGCGTTCGACTGGGCCGTGCACTGGGGCGACGTCGTCGCGGGGGCGCTGGTTCCGGCGCTCCTCGTCCATCTCGTCTGGACGCTCGCTCGCGGCGCGGCCCCGGGTCGCCGGGCCGTGCTGGCGGCGGCGTACGCCGGAGCCGCCGGCTTGATCGGTCTCGACGTCTGGATGGTGGGGCTCGGTGGCGCGTACCGCTTCGAGGATCCGATCCGCGCGGCGACCTGGTCCGATCGGCTCGAGCTCGGGTTCCTGGCCGGCGCGGTCGCGCTGAGCGTCCTGGCGATGGCTCGGGCGTTCGCCGGAAGCGGGTCGCGGCTCCATCGCAGCCAGCTCCGATGGATGCTCTGGGGACTGGCGCTCGGCTTCGGCCCGTTCACGATCTTCTATCTCTTGCCTTGGGCGACGCGCGGAGATGTCCCGGCCTGGTCCGACGTCGCGGTGCTTCCTCTGATGGCCGTCCCCGCCGCATTCACAGCGGCCATGGCCCGTTACCGCCTCCACGATCTCGACCTCATCCTGCGCCGCACCCTCTCGATCGTCGCGCTGGGAATCGTCACCGTCGCCGCCTATGCCGTCACGCTGGCCGTCGTGCACCGCCTGGTGGTCGATCTGAACCTTCCCGAAGGCGTGCTGGGATTCCTCGCGGCGCTGGTGACGGCCGTGCTGTACCCGAGCCTGCGCTCGTGGGTCCGCCAGGGAGTGGACCGGGCGTTCTACCGGGCGCGCTACCGCTACCGCGCGACTCTCCTCGAGTGGAGCCGAGAGCTGAACGCCGAGACCGATCTGGCCTCGCTCCTCGAGCGATTGGAGAATCGCGTCCGCGAGACGCTCGCGGTGCCGGCGGCGGCCGTGCTCGTCCGCAGCAGCGGCCGGAGGTTCGAGAGGCCCGGCGGAGCGGGCCGGCGCATCTCGGCCGAGCTCGACCGCTTGATCGTCGAGGCTCTGGAGCGGAAGCCGTCGTGCTCTCTCGATCCGGGCGCTCTCGAGGAGATGCCGGAGGCCCGTCACCTCTTCGGAATGAAGGTCAAGGGACGCCTCGCGTCCGTGCTGGCGGTCGCCGACCGCGCCGGGTTCGAGACCGCGCTCTCGTCGGAGGATCATGCGCTCCTCGCCACGCTGTGCGCGCACGCGGCACCGGCTGTCGAGGCGGCGCGCGTGGTGCTCGAGGTCCGGCAGCACGCGGCGCAGGTCGAAGGCTTGAAGGCGCTGCAGGAGCGCATCCTGGAGAGCAGCGGCGTCGGATTGCTGCTGATCGACGCGGAGGCGCGCATCCGCACCTGGAACCGGCGTCTCGAGGAGATCTACGGGCTTCCGCGCGAGGAGGCGCTGGGCAAGACGCTCCGCGACGTCTTCCCGCTCCACACGATCCGCCGGATCCAGCGAGAGCTCGCCGCGGTGGGACCGGACGTCGAAGCCCGCATCTATCGCCACGGCCTCGTCAACCGATCCGGGGAGCGGATCGTCGTCAACCTCGCCGTCTCGCCGGTCACTGCGGGCGGCGAAGACGGATCGCGCGTGGTCACCTTCGACGACATCACCGCGCGCGTGAAGCTCGAAGAGCAAGTCCTGCAGCAAGACCGCCTCGCGTCGCTCGGCCTCCTGGCCGCTGGGGTCGCCCACGAGGTCAACACGCCGCTGACCGGGATCTCGGGATACGCTCAGCTTCTCCTCGACGAGCTGCCCGAGGGCGATCCGAGACGCGAAGCCCTCGAGAAGATCGAGGCGCAAACGCGGCGCGCGTCGACGATCGCCAACTCGCTGCTCAACCTCGCGCGCCCCGAGCGCTCGTCGTTCGAGAGCTTGACGCTCAACGATGCCGTCGACGAGGTCCTACGGCTGTTCGAGCCCCAGGTTCGCGAAAAGCGGATCGCCCTCCACGTCGACCTCGCCTCCGACCTGCCCGAGGTTCGCGGCCATCGCGGCAAGCTCCAGCAGGTGCTGCTGAATCTCCTCTCGAACGCGCGGGACGCCGTCGAGATCGAAGGAGGCGGGAGCATCTCCGTGCGGACGGTGCACGCGAACGGACGCGTCCTCCTCGAGGTTCTCGACGACGGCGTCGGCATCGCCGAGAGCGACCTGCCCCGGATCTTCGACCCGTTCTTCACGACCAAGGGGCGCGGCAAGGGAACGGGCCTCGGCCTCTCGATCAGCTACGGGATCGTGCGCGAGCACGAGGGCACGATGCAGGTCGAGAGCGTGCCGGGCGAGTTCACGCGCTTCCGCGTCGAGCTGCCGGTGCACAAGCCGGCGCGCGCTCTCGCATAGGGGGCTCTCGAACTCGCCTGCTAGAATTCGAGACGATGGCGTCCGAATCCGCCGATGCGCTTCGCGGCCGCATCCTGATCGTCGACGACGAGCCGGTCGTCGCCGACGTCTTGGGGACGCTGCTTCGCAAAGAAGGCCACGACGTCCACACGGCCCCCGACGCCGGCTCCGGGCGCGCACTTCTCGAGACGGGCGGTCCCTGGGACGTCGTGCTGCTCGACGTGATGCTCCCGGACGCCAACGGCCTCGACGTGCTCCGCTGGATCCGCGAGCGCGATCCGGACACCGCGGTCCTGATGATCACGGCATTCGGCACCGTCGAATCCGCGGTCTCCGCGATGAAGCTCGGAGCGTTCCACTACCTGACGAAACCGTTCAAGAACGAAGAGGTCCGCCTCCTCGTCGCGCGCGCGGTGAAGTCCACGCGCCTCAGGACGGAGAACAAGGACCTGAAGCGGGAGCTCGCGCAGCGGCACCGCTTCGAGAAGATCGTCGGCAAGTCCCGGGCGATGCAGGAGGTCTACCGGTTCATCGAGCAGGTCGCGCAGTCCCGCGCGACCGTGCTGATCTACGGCGAGAGCGGCACGGGCAAGGAGCTCGTCGCCCAGGCGATCCACCAGCGGTCCGCCCGGGCGGACGAGCCGTTCATGATCGTCAACAGCCACAGCATCCCGACCGAGCTGCTCGAGGACAACCTGTTCGGCCACGCCAAGGGCGCTTTCACCGGCGCATCCGCGTCGAAGATCGGCCTCCTCGAGGTGGCCGATCGCGGCACGGTGCTCTTCGACGAGATCTCCACGGTCGCTCCCGAGGTCCAAACCAAGCTGCTTCGTGTGATCCAAGACAAGGAGTTCCTCGCACTGGGCTCGCTGGAGAGCAAGACGGTCGACGTCCGCATTCTCGCCGCGACGAACGAGGACCTGAAGCAGCTGATCGACGTGGGCCGCTTCCGGGAGGATCTTTATTATCGTCTGAACGTGATCAGCGTCTCGATCCCTCCGCTGCGCGATCGCCTCGAGGACGTGCCGATTCTCGTCGAGCACTTCCTCCAAAAGTTCAACGCGGAGAATCGCAAGAGCGTGGCGCGCGTCTCGCCGGAGGTCATGGACCGGTTCTTCGCCTATCCGTGGCCTGGCAACGTCCGCGAGCTCGAGAACGTGGTCGAGCGCGGCGTGGTGCTCGCCCGCGGCGACGAGATCGGCGTCGATCTCCTGCCGGCCGACATGTCGCGCCGGGTGGCTCTCCCGGAAGCCGCTTCGTTGCCCGAGGGGGTACGGTTCTACGACGCCGTCGGCCGGTTCGAGCGCCAGCTGATCGAGGGCGCCCTTCGACGCACCGGCGGCGTTCAGAAGCACGCCGCGGAGCTTCTCGGCTTAAAACCCACGACTCTCAACGAAAAGATCAAGCGGCTGGGCATCGTCACTTGACAGTTTTTACATCCGGCTGCGGAGAGAACACCGCGCGCTCTGCGGCAGGCAGCGGACGTCCGCAGGGTTTTGGATTACATCTTTCGGCGTTCAGAGCGCGCGAGCGCCGGTTGACGAAACGGCGCGAAAGGTGGTAAAAATTCGCCGGTTTTCGCGGCTCGTTTGGGGGAAAGAGGGGTGTCGCAGCGAGATCTGTCGCGCTGCGACAGACGATTCGCACTTTCTCATGGGGCGGCCGATGCGGACCGGGTTCGACTCGGCGGGAGGGCACACACCATGAAGTTGGTCCGGTATTTCGGAGCGTTGGCGCTGTCAGTCCTGGCGGTCACGACCGTGTCCGCCCAAGCGACCGGAGGTCTGAGGATTCGCGTCGTCGACAATGCCGACAAGTCCGAGGTCATCGGTGCCGCGGTCACCTTGAGCAACACGAACAAGCTCGTGGCGACCGCCACGATCGTCACGGACGCCCAGGGGATCGCGCTGTTTCCGGTCCTACGCGCGGGATCCGGCTACGTCATCACGGTCATCATGGACGGCTACGCGGGCATCCGCCAGGAAGTCGCCGTCACCAACGGACAGACCAAGGACGTCCCGATCGCCCTGGTCCCCGAGCACGTTGAAAAGGTGGTCGTCGTCGGTGACAAGGGCGCGCAGGTCGACATCGACCAGAACAGCACGTCGACGAAGTTCTCGTCGGACTTCATCGCGGACCTTCCCGTAGCCGGCCGCTTCTATCAGAACGTTCTCGCGCTGGCGCCGGGGGTGCAGGATCCCGACGGCGACGGGAACCCCAACGTCAACGGCGCGCGCGAGCGCGACTTCAAGACCACCGTCGGAGGGATCAGCAACGTCGATCCCTTGACCGGGACCTTCCTGAATCTCGTGACGAGCGACTCGATCGAGGACCTCACGGTCATCACCGCCGGAGCGGGCGCCGAGTACGGCCGCGCGCAGGGCGGATTCGCGCAGATCATCCAGAAGCAGGGCTCGAACGATTTCGAGGGAGTCGTCGGATTCATCTACGAATCGAAGCTGCTCGACGGGCACGGCGCCACCAACATTCCGGACAACCTGGTCCCGGACTTCTACCGCTACCAGCCGTCGCTCCAGGTCTCCGGCCCCATCGTGAAGGACAAGCTCTGGTATCGCCTCTCGCAGGAGATCATCAAGCGGGAGGATCCCCTCGTGATCGCCGCCGGGGGCGACTTGAAGACCGTCGGCACCAAGCGGTTCTCGACGGACAATCAGCTGACCTGGCAAGTCTCGAACCGGAACAAGCTGGCCTTCAATTTCCGGGCCGATCCGCAAACCCAGACGAACGTCGGCATCAGCGCGACGACCCCGGTGGAATCCACGGAGAAGGTCGAGTTCGGCGGGCCGACGTACTCGCTGACCTGGACCGCGCCGTACTCGCCGAGCCTCCTCGTCGATTCGACCGTGGCCTATCAGAACACGACCCAGAAATTCAGCCCGATGCAGCGCGGTGTCCCCAACAATTGCGTGTCGTTGGCGTCCTATGTCTCGAATTACCAGTGCTTCAACGTGAACCAGGGAGTGACGAGCGGCTCGTCGATCCGCGACTGGGACGATTCCCGGCAGCGGCTGACAGTGAAGAGCGATGCGACCTACTACAAGGGCCGGATGTGGGGGGCGAACCACCAGTTCAAGGTCGGCATGATCGTCGAGAACGAGCGCTACTTCCGGACGCTCGAGCGCCGCCCCTTCTTTCTGAAAGGAACTACGTTCGGGACCGGCGGGACCAACTCGCGGCCGACGGACGTCTTCACGATCTCGGCGTCCCTCCAGCCGTTCAGCCAGCAGCGGGCCGTCGGGACGACGTTCGGCTTGTACGGCGAGGACGTGCTGCGACCCATCTCGAATCTCTCGCTGACGCTGGGCGTGCGGATCGAGCAGGAGGCCGTGAATGCGCCCGGGTTCAGGCAGATCGATCCTCAGGCCGAATCGGATGCGTTCCTCAACGCGGCCAGCGGCCACCCGCCCAATCAGGTAATTACGCTGCTGCAGAACAGCTTCGTCGCCTACGAGGATCGGCTCGGCGGCAAGGCAGCCCTCGAGGCCCAGTTCCCGGGGATCACGTTCGCCTGCGGGCAGATGTGCCAGCAGCAGGCGAACTGGACGAAGTACCGCCAGCCGGACGACATCAACCTCCACAACACGAACATCGCTCCGCGCCTGTCCTTGGGATGGGATCCGTGGAACGACGGAAAGACGAAGTTCTCGGTCTCGGCCGGGCGCTTCTACGACAAGATCTTCCTCGCCGTCGTGACCTCGGAGACCGAGCCGGTGATCGCCGTGTTCGACGCGAAGAGCGCGCCCGGGGAGGCGCAGGCGACGGTCTCCTACTCTCCGTCCCTGAGCTACTCGGTGGTCGACCGCCATCTGAAGACGCCGTACAACGACGAGTACTCGTTGAAGGCCGAGCGGACGTTCCTGCAAGAGAACACGATCTCGCTGACCTACATCCACCGCAAGTTCAAGAACCAGCTCCAAGACATCAACATCAACCAGATCACCGGCGACTACGGGAGGTGCAATCTGCAGCAGAGCCCCAGCCAACCGACGCTGGTGCCGAGCCCGGGCACCGGCCCTTTGACCGATCCGTTCACCGGCCAGGTCTATCAGGACACGGATCCCGGCAATGGAGACGGCCGCATCGACGACTGCGTCGGGATGCAGGCGGAGGCCACCGACAACGGCAACAATGGGGGCGGCGCGCCCAATGTCGTGGCGACGGTTCAGCGTCCGGACGGGGTCGCCGATTTCTATAGCTTGAATCCGGCGTGGGGCGACATCTTCCAGATCGGGAACTACAACAGCTCGAAATACGACGGCGTAACGCTCGAGTTCGTCCGCCGGCAGTACAAGAACTGGCAGATGGAGGCGTCCTACACATGGTCGAAGGCGACGGGCGATGCCGAGGACTTCAATCTCTCGCTGGGCGATGACCGGTCGACCCTCCAAGACGAGAAAGGGTACCTGTCGTTCGACCGCAGGCACTCCCTCAAGGTCAACGCAACTTGCCTCACCCCGTGGGGCTTCCGCCTCGGCGGTACGGCGCAGTGGGAGTCGGGACTTCCGTACTCCTTACTTTTCCGTAACGTTTCCTACTCCAACTCGCTGCCGATCTACTATGGGTTCAATCAGCCGTTCCAGAGCGTCCGCACTCGGTACCTGACGCATCAGAGAAACGACCAGCGCAACGTCTCGGCGTGGAACTTCGACGCCAAGATCGTCAAGGAGATCAACCTTCCGAAGGGGATGAACCTCCAGCTCGACGCCGAGATCTTCAACCTGCTCAACGAGGACACGTACACCGTCTACAACAACTTCCAGAAGGCCGGTTACCAGATCAATGGGACGAACGATGCGACCAGGCGGTTCGGTCGCACGTATCAGGTCGGCATGCGCCTCGCGTTCTGACCGGGGGCTGCGAAGCGTTTTCGAATCGGAGGCCGCCCCCGGGCGGCCTCCGTCGTTTCGAGGTGAAGGATGCGCCCCTTCCCCGCGACGATCGCCCGCGCAGGAGCCGGGGCGATCGTCGTCGCCGTCGCCGTCTCGCTCGCCTCGAGCGCGGCTTCGACGCTCAAGGGCTGGAGGGACGGCCCTGCAGGGGACATGCTCACCGACGAGGAGTACCGGCGGTTCGGTGAATTGTCCACCGACGAGGCCCGTGAGGCGTTCATCGAGGAGTTCTGGCGGGGGGTCACTCCTCACGGCGGGGTCACGCCGGCGGCCTATCGAGCGGCCTTCGAGGAGCGGGCCCGGATCGCCGACGAGCGGTACCGGATCGCGGGCCGGGAGGGCTGGAAGACCGATCGCGGCCGCATCCTGCTGGCGCTGGGAGAGCCCTCCTCGGTCCGGCGGGAGCCCGGCGGCCTGACCTCCCTCGAGGAGGAGGTCTGGACCTACTCCGGGGCGAACACCTCCGACCCGCCGCGGCAGATCGTCTTCTTCCGCTGCCACGACAACGACTACCGGCTTGATCCCAGCTGCGCCTTCCAGCGGGACGGAACGTCGGTCGCCTACGACACGGAGCGCCAGAACTACATTCGCCAGCTCCGAGACCAGGCCTCCAACTCGGGGGGCGGTCTGGTGACCATGCTCGACAAGTTGCTGGAGCCCGTCCCCGGCGGCGTTCCCGTCCAGCGCCCTCCCGAGCGCTCCAGCACGCGCACGCTCGTCGCGACGCCGACGTTACCGTCCCCGACGGCGTCCGCTCCTCCGGGCGTGCACGCGCTCGAGGACGCAGCCTATTTCTTCCGCGCGCAGGACGGCTCGGTCCTCACGCTCTTGACCGTCGAGCTTCTCGCCGCCCGCGAGGGAGGGCCGCCGCCGGCGGCTTCGGGCGGAGCGCCTCCGGCGCTCGTCGGGGCGGCAACCGTCGAGGAGTCGGGGCGCCGAGGGGAAGACCTTCCCGAAACCAGCGCGCGACCGGTCACCCTGGATCCGGCAACCGAGGGAGCGGCCGGCCGCGCGTCGTTCTTCGGCCGCGCCTACCTCCAGCCCGGGAAGACCTACACCGTGCGCTACGCGGTCCAGGACGAGGGGCGGGGCGAGATCTTCGTCAAGAACGCCCTCGTGGGCGTGCCCAATCTGAACGGAGGCTTCTCGGCGAGCTCGGTCGTGCCCGCGGAGAAGTTCGGTCCGGCGGGGGACGATCCCGCCGGCTTCCAGGTCGGCTCCGAGGAGGTCGTTCCGAAGGTCGGCGGAGTGTTCCGGCGCAGCGACCTGCTGCGGCTCTACCTGCAGGTTTACGACGCGCTGGTCGACGAGGCGACGGCGAGGTCGCGAGTCGACGTGGAGTTCCGGTTCTACAGGCTGCTCAAGGGCGCCTCGAAGAAGTACGGCAAGCCGTTCACGGTTCGCGGCGCGTCCGGCGCGTCCATGGGCTTGGCCCTTCCGATCGGCGACTGGCCCCCCGGGCAGTACAAAGTCGTCGTCGAGCTGCACGACCGCGTCGCCGAGAACCGCACGACCGCGGAGGGATCGTTTTCGATCGTCGCCGATTAGGCCGAGGGTAGAATGCCGCGCCTATGCGGATCTTCAACACCCTGACGCGGCGGATCGAAGAGCTCGAGCCCTTACGACCCGGCAGCATCGGCCTCTACACTTGCGGCCCGACCGTCTACGACTTCGCCCATATCGGGAACTTCCGGACCTACGTCTGGGAGGACCTGCTCCGCCGCACCCTGAAGTTCCTGGGCTTCCACGTCACGCAGGTGATGAACATCACCGACATCGAGGACAAGATCATCGCGAAGGCGCTCGCGCAGGCTTCGACCCTGAGCGAGGTCACCCAGCCGTTCATCGCCTCTTTTTTCGAGGATCTCGACGTCCTGGGCGTCGAGCGGGCCGAACACTACCCGCGCGCGACCACGCACATCCCGGAGATGATCGCGATCGCGAAGCGCCTCGAAGAGAAGGGCCTGACCTACGAGAGCCAAGGGTCCCTCTACTACCGGATCGAAGGCTTCAAGTCCTACGGACGACTCTCGAACCTCGAGAACCGGACGATCAAGGTCGGGGCGCGGGTCGACAGCGACGAATACGACAAGGACGACGCGCGCGACTTCGTGCTCTGGAAGGGTCAGAAGGAAGGGGAGCCGTCGTGGGAGAGCCCGTACGGCCCCGGGCGGCCGGGCTGGCACCTCGAATGCTCGGCGATGAGCATGAAATATCTCGGGGAGAGCTTCGATCTCCACACGGGAGGCGTCGACAACATCTTCCCGCACCACGAGAACGAGATTGCCCAGAGCGAGGGCGCCACCGGCCATCCGTTCGTCAAGTACTGGATGCACGCCGCCCACCTGATGGTCGACGGCGAGAAGATGGCGAAGTCCAAAGGGAACTTCTACACGGTGCGCGACCTCCTGGCGAAGGGGCACGATCCCCGTGCGCTGCGCTATCTGCTGCTGACGACGCACTACCGGACGTCGCTGAACTTCACCTTCGACGCCTTGGCCCGCGCCGGAAACGAGCTGGCCCGCTTCGACGCGCTGCACGCCCGCCTGGCGGAGTCGCCGCGCCCGGCCGGGCGGGAGACAAGTTTCGACGCCAAAGTCGCGGCGATCGAGGACGAGGTGCGCTCGGCGCTCGCCGACGACCTCAACATCAGTGGAGCGACCGGCGCCGTCTTCCGGCTCGTCCGCGAGGCCAACGCCGCCATGGATCGAAACGAGCTCCCGGCCGAGAGCCAACACGGCCTCCAAGCGGCGCTCGGCCGTCTCGACACGGTTTTCGGCGTCATCGCGCCGAAGGCGGCGGAGCTCTTGGACCCGGAGATCGAGGCGTTGATCGCCTCGCGTCAGGCGGCGAGGAAGGCGAAGGACTTCGCCGAATCCGACCGGATCCGCGACATGCTCGCCTCGAAAGGGATCGTCCTCGAGGATACGCCGTCCGGCGTGCGCTGGCGGCGCGGCACGGTTGCCGGCCGGTAACGCACCGGCCGCTTTCAACCCTCGACTCTCGCCTCGGGCGGCCCCACGCTCGCACGGATGCACGAGCGGAGAAATCTGGGTGCGGCCGGCGAGGCGGCGGCCGAGCGCTGGCTCGGGCGAGCCGGTCTGACGATCGTCGCGCGCGGGTATCGAGCCAAGTGCGGCGAGATCGACCTCGTCGCGCGCGACGGGCCGGTCGTCGTCTTCGTCGAGGTCAAAACTCGGACTCAGAACGGGTTCGGCCATCCCGCGGAGGCGGTCACGCGGACGAAGCGCGTCCGCCTCGTCCGCACGGCGTCGCTCTTCCTCGCCAAGTCCGGCTGGGGGGACAAGCCTTGCCGCTTCGACGTCGTCGAAGTGTTTCCGGTGGGCACCGGTTGGCGGTTCTCGCACATCCCCGATGCGTTCCGGCCGGGCGATTGACGGGCCCTGAGGGGTCCGCTATTCTCCCGGACTCGCCGTGCGTCAAGTGCCGGTAGTGCGGGAATAGCTCAGTTGGTAGAGCACGACCTTGCCAAGGTCGGGGTCGCGGGT
>CAZEII010000042.1:0-27611 GCA_964511835.1 uncultured Acidobacteriota bacterium
GCGGCGGCGAGGTCCACTCCGCCGGATCGAACTGCTTGACGTCGTACATGAAGTAAAGGCCGACCGTCTTCGCGGCGCCGGCGTCGAGGGTCGCGAAGACGCCCGGCTTGCCGTCGGTGTCGATCACGTCGGCTTTCTGGAATCCGGCATCCTTCGCGAGCTGCGCCATCAGCTTCGCGCCGTCGGGATAGCCGCGATTCTCGGCGGCGATCGACGGCTTGGCGATCCAGTCCTGCAGCCTCTTCACCGCCTCGTCGTGGCGCTTCGTCACCTCGCGCCTGACGTCGCTCAAATCGGAATCGGCCGCCCGGACGGCGATGGAAGCGAGGCATGCGGCGCACACGACGGCAGCCGCGGCAACCCTCTTCTCGAGCATGGAGAGCATCATGATTCCTTCCCCCCGACGATCACGTCGGCGACGATCCTGATTCCGAAGATCAGCTCACGAACAGCGCCGCCATGAGCTTTCGCGCTTCCGCATCCGGCAGCCGGCCCGTCCCCGCGGCGGCATTGTCGCGCATGTGCTCGGCTTTGTCCGTCGCCGGGATGGCGCAGGTCACGGCCGGGTGCGACACGGCGAACTTCAGGAAGAATTGTCCCCAGCTCTTCGCGTCGAACGTCGCAGCCCAGTCCGGCAGCGCCCGGCCCTTCACCTGTTGAAAGAGCTGGCCCTGCGCAAAAGGCCGGTTGACGAGGATCGCGACCCCTCGATCGTGCGCCAGCGGCAGGAGGACCTCCTCGGCCTTTCTCTCGACGATCGAGTAGTTGAGCTGCACGAAATCGAGCTCTTCCTTGCGGAGCGTCTTCTCCAGCTCGCCATAGGCCGATTCGTTCCAGTGACTCACGCCGACGTACCGGAGGCGCCCTTCCCCTTTCAGCCGCCGCAGCGTGGCGAGCTGCGTGTCGAGGTCGACGAGGTTGTGGACCTGCATCAGGTCGATCCGCTTCGTGCGCAGTCGCCGGAACGACGCTTCGATCTGATCGGCGCCGGCTTTTTGTCCGTTCGTCCAGACTTTCGAGGCGAGGAAGAAGCGATCCCGCCGCCCGTCCGCAGCCACGAGATCGCCGACGACGCCCTCCGCGCGGCCGTACATCGGGGACGAGTCGATCACCTTGCCGCCCGCGGCGGCCATCGCCGCGAGCACGTCGGCGAGGGCGGCCCGCTCCTTCGGCGAGACGCCGACGTCAAAGACCTTCGACGTGCCGAGCCCGACGATCGGGAGGGCCTCGCCGGTTTTCGGGATGAGGCGCGTGATCACGGCGGGCGGCTCCTCCGCGCGGAACAGAGGCGCCCCGAGCGCCGCGCCCGCGCCGGCGACGGCCAGAGTCGAGAGAACCTCACGCCGGTTCATCGCCCGGTATTGTCGCCGACGACGGGCCCGGGAGCGATAGGCTCGAGGCTACTCGACCTCGATGCTCGTCCCGCGTCGGGGGCGCTTCGACAGCGTCTCGATTCTGGCGTCGATCAGGGCCCGCAGGCCGCGAAGCACCTCGACGCGCGCCGTGCGGAAGTGAGTACGGGCGCCGTCGGAGCCCATGCCGCGGAGCACCCGACCGATCTCGGGGCCGAATCCCATGCAGAGGCAGTCGCTGTCGCTCGCCTTCGTGGCCGCTTTTCGTCTCACGCTCATGACTGAGCCTCCTTCAATTCCACGATCAGGGTCCCTCCCTCCAAGTGCGCCCGCGCCGGCATCAGGGCCGCGAGGGAGGTCGGCAGCCCCACGTGCCGGCGGACCGACCCGAGCTGGACCACCAGCTCGTCTCCTTTCTTGAACAGGCCGACTTCGCTCTTCTCGGCGAACGGGAGGCGGAGGTGCACTTCGCGCTTGCCGTTCCTGTTGACGAACACGAAGGGACGCTCGATCTCGGTCACTGCGGCAGGATCCTCGCCGTCGGCGTAAAGCGCGGTCGCCAGCGTCTGAAGCCGCTCGCGCCCCAGCACCTCGTCGCGGAAGAGCGGCACGCGTCGCACCGCGACGGGGGCGAAGTACTCCTCGATCTCCTCGAGAGCCCGCTCCTGCGAGCGCCGCCACTCCGTGAAGTACGAATCCCGGACCTCCTGCGGCAGCACGCGGTTGACGATGACCTGGTCGACGACGAGGCCGTGGACGGAGAAGTACGTGAAGGCTCGCTGCGTCTCGCGGATCACCATCTTCTCCGGGTTCGTCACGAGCCTCACGCTCGTCACCCGGGGGTTGGCGAGAAGCTCGTCGATCCCTTCGAGCTTCGCGAAGAGCTGCTGCACGTTGGCGAAGTAACGGTCGGGGGGAAGCTCGAAGGGCGCGACCCGGTTGGCGACCGGACGAACGGCCTTCAAGACCGTCCGCTGGAAGGGGAAGATGTGCTTCATGTACCACTCGAGCGTGGTCGGCATGCTGACGAACCGCATCGACTCCGCCGTCGGGGCGCAGTCGAGGACGATGACGTCGTAGTTCCGGTCGCGGCGATAGGCGTTGACGTACATCATCGCGGAGAGCTCTTCCATCCCGGGCAGGATGGCGAGCTCGGAGGCTTCCACGTCGCCGAGGCCCGTCGTCCTGAGGAGGCCCGTGACGTAGGCGGATATTTCTCCCCAGTGCCGTCGGATCTCCCTCTGGATGTTGACCTCTTGGATGGCGAGCCGGTCCGCCATCTTGAGGGGCTCGGCGGTCCGATCGTGGAACAGCGCGCCGTCGAGATCGAACGCGTCGGCGAGGCTGTGCGCCGGGTCGATGCTCATGACGAGGGTGCGCTTGCCGAGCTCGGCGAGCTGGAGGCCCGTCGCGGCCGCGAGGCTGGTCTTGCCTACGCCGCCCTTTCCGCTGAAGAGAAGGATTCTCACATCTCTCCATTGTAGCTTCGGGAATGTTGCACGCGCTGCTCATGCTCGGACCGTCTTGGTTGGGAGTATCCTCAACGCATCCGGACGTTCGAAGCCGATCTACGGATCGGGAGAGGAGGGTTGATGAAGAGACTCGTGTCGATTGCATTGCTCGTGGTTGCCGTCTTCGGAGTGGCTGCGCTGAGCTGGACTCCCACGGTCCAGGCGTCGGTATGCAGCTGCAGGGGCCTAGTTTGTTGTTTCAATTGCGACGGAACGTTCGCGTATTGCGCCCGCTCCCACGCGAACTGTCCCGAGTGCGCCGCCCCCTGATCCGAAAAAAAGGGGACACTCCCCTTTTCTGAAAAGGGGAGTGTCCCCTTTTTCATCAGCTACCTGCAGATCGCTCGGCGATCCGCCGTTCGACTTCCGCGACGATCGCCTTGAAGTCCGGGTCGTCGCGCAGTGACGCCAAGTCCGGATCGCGGGTGATGTAGGCGTCGGTCCACCCGAGGCTCAGCGCCCGATGGAGGTAGGTCAGGGCCTCCGCGCGATGACCCGTGGAAGCGAGAAAGCAGGCCAGATTGTAGGTCCCGATCGGCGTCTCGGGCAGAGCGGTGGCCTCCCGAAACACCTTGTTGGCCTCGTCCTTTCGGCCGGCGACGTAGAGGGCGCTCGCGTAGCCGGAGCAGGGCTGCTGCGCGCGGCTCATCTCGCAGGCCCTGGCGGCGGCTTGAAGCGCTTCGTCGGTGCGTCCGAGGTCCGTGAGCACGAGGCCCAGAGTGTGAACGTATTTCCAATCGCGGGGCGCGAGGGCCGTCGCCTGCTGCGCGCGCTCGAGCGCCTCCTCGTTTCGATTCATGATGCGTAGCGCGCGGGCCAGTGCATCGAAGATGGTCGCATCGCTGGGAGAGAGCGAGCGCGCCTCTTCGAGATCTTGCACCGCGCCGGCCCCGTCTCCCAGGTTCGTGCGCGCCGCGCCGCGCCGCCGCAGCACCAAGGCCCGCACGGCCGCGGTCAGGTCGCTTCGATCGAGGAGTCTCGTCAGCCGCTCGGCGGCTCCGGCGGGGCGCTCTTCGAATGCGACCTCGAGCTGGGCGCGCGTGATCTCCAGATACGGGTTGTTCGGATCCGCGCGTTGGAGGTCGGCGAGCGCGCCGCTGTACTGCCGGCGCAGCTCGGCTCGTGGCCCGCCGCCGGACGACAGGGCGCCCGCGAGGGCGACGGTTCGCAAGGCGAGAGCGTCGATTTCCCCCGGAAACGCTTCGACGAGACGTCCGGCGGCGCCCACCGACGCGGCGTCATCCCCGCTGCGGAGCGCCCCGAGCACCGCGCTGGTCAGAACGGATTTCGCCATCGCCGGACCACCGGTCATCTCCCAGACCGACGCGTAGAGCTTGAGTGGCTCGACCCCAATCTCTCGGGCAACGTCACGCGCGAGAGACGCCGCGAGCGTGGGCAGATCGCCCTCTCCGGAAGATCCGTTGCCGCCCCAGAGAATCCTGTTTTCTCCGACGTCGATCAGGCTCAAGGTTGCGAGCACCGTCGCGTCGTTGCGCGTGACCGCGCCAGCCACGACGCGTCCAGCACCGAGCGCTCGCGCCGCGTGGTTCCGTTCGGCCTGCGCATCCGCGCTCCCGCCCTCCATCGCCGGAACCGGGAGAACGCGGATCGACTTCGCCCGGGCCAAGTTCGTCGCGACGCTCTCCGCGAACGCCCGACCGACGTAGGCGGCGCCCTCGGTCTGTCCACGCACCTCGAACGGGAGGACGAGCACCGTCTTTGCGTCGAGCGAGGCGTGCGACGGGAAGAACCACCACGCCAACCCGGCGATGACCGCCACCCCAACCGCGACCATGGTGATTCGTGCCTGGAAGCTCCCGAACTGGACCGGAGCCGCCGAACCGCGGATGTCGTCGTACGAGGGCGACGAGCCGCTCTCGAGATCCCTCGCGAGGGCTCTCAAGTCGACGGCCAGGTCGTCCATTGTTTGATAGCGATCCGACCTGCGCTTCGCGAGCGCCTTCTGCACGATGCGCTCGAGATCGAGCGGGACCTTCTTCTGAATCTCGTGCACCGGTTTCGGCGCGGACTCGAGGATGTCGTGGATCGTGTCTGATGCCGTCGCGCCGGAGAATGGGCGCCGTCCCGTTGTCATCTCGTAGAGGACGACGCCGAGGGAAAAGATGTCGCTGCGAGAATCCAGCTCCTCCCCGCGAGCCTGCTCGGGGGACATGTAGGGCAGCGTCCCGGCGAGCGCTCCACGCCCCGCCGTGGACGGCCCAACCAACGCGCGATCCTCGGGGGGCTGCGTGGGCATCTCCGATAGGCGACTCTCGATCGGTCCTTGGGACAGCACGGCGAGTCCGAAATCGACGACCTTGATTTCGCCATCGGCCGTCACGAGGATGTTCGAGGGCTTGATGTCCCGGTGGAGCAGCCCCTTCCGGTGCGCCCCCGCGAGCGCCTGCGCCACCTGCAGCCCGATCGTCGCTATCCGGTCGGCGTCGAGGGGCGCGCCCCGCATGATCGAGCTCAGCGGCTTGCCTTCGACGTACTCCATCACGATGAAGTCCAGGTCGCCTTCGCGGCCGAACTCGTGAACCTGGACCACGTGCGCATGGCTGACCTGGCTCGCGAGCCGCGCTTCCTCGAGGAACATCGCCCGGCGCCGCTCGTCGCGGGACAAGTCGGCGGGAAGGACCTTGACCGCCACCGTGCGGCTCAGCACGGTGTCCTGGGCCTTCCAGACAACGCCCATCCCGCCCTCGCCGAGCTTCTCGAGCAGCCTGTAATGCGACAGAGTTTGGCTCGACTCCACGGCAGTCCTCGTCGTGAGCCCAGAATATCAGGCCTGCCGACCGGCCCCGTGGTTCGGACCGCTCGATAGAGAAAAAGGGGACACTCCCCTTTTCTAAAAAGGGGAGTGTCCCCTTTTTCTACCGCGCGTCCAGCGAGATCAGCTTGACCTCGACCGGGATGGTGACCTTCTCCGTCCCCCGCGCGACTTCCACCTGGTGGCGCTCCCCCTCCTTCGCGAGCGAGGTTCGCAGCTGGCCGAGCGTGAACTCCGCCGCCGGCTTGCCGTCGAGCGCCGCGATAACGTCGTCCTTCTTGAACCCCGACTGCTCCGCGGGCGACCCTGGACGCACCCCGGTCACCGGATAGGTGTGGAGGTCGGCGCCCGAAGCCAGCACGGTCAGCCCGAACGTCCGCCGCTCGGGGAACGGCTTCGCGGCCTCCGCCGTCGGCTCGAAGATCACACGACTCCGCGCGTAGTCGAGGAAGATGTGGTAGCGCCGGTAGATGGAGTTCCCCACCGTCCCCGAGAAGCTCTGGCTGGCGTAGGCGCCTTCGGTATTGACCGACATGTTGATGGGGATGTCGGTCACCTCCATGCGGCCCAGCGACAGCTTCTCGATCCGCCCGCGAACGTTGTTCTGCGTGAAGAACTGGTGCTCGAGCCCCGGCGACTTGTTGACGTGGGCGTTGGTCTGCGCCAGGCTCGCCAGGTCGTTGGCTGCGACGAAGGGCGACGTCAACGTCATCGTCTCCGCCGCTCCGAAGTCGAGAACGAAGAAAGCCGGGATCGCCGGCTTGGTCGGCACCGCGATGGTCGCATGGGCGAACGGGATGCCGTTGTCGAAGGTCACGGGCACGATGAACCCGCTCCCCGTGTACTTCCACTTCGCCGGGTCGTGTAGGGTCAAGAGCTTCTTGTCGTAGTCGATCTCGATCACGAATCGGCTGATGAAGTCGTACCCCAGAATGCCGCCCAGCGGCATTCCCAGCGCCCTCTCCAAGCCGGTCTGGTCGATCACGGCCACGTGCTGATTGGAGAGCTTGACCCCCGGTAGCGTGAGCGTCGCGCCCGCGGCGAATTCGTAGTCCGCGGAGCCGCCTCCTCCCGTGGTCACCGTCTTGGCGTAGCTCTTGAGACCGAAGTCCGCCATCCGCGTCGCGTTGATGCACTGCTGGTCGGCGCCCGTGTCGAGGATCCACCAGATCGGCGGCCGCCCGTTCACCGATGCCTGGAGGATGATGTGCGCGCTGTCGAAGTCGAAGGGAATCGGCGGCACGACGGCGTCCATTTGGACGTCGGACGGCCCCGCCTTCGGCGGCGCGAAGCTCCTCGTCGACGCCCCCGATGCGAGCTTCACACGCGTACGCTCCCAGGTGTATTCCGGCTTGCCGGTCTCGGCGACCTTGCCCCGGGCCGGCGTCAGCACGCCGCCCAGCTCGCGCCAGTCCGAGAACGTCGTCGTAATCACGCTGTCTTCACCCGGGCGCTCGTACGCCACCGGCAGCCAGGTCGCCGGGTCCACGGACCAGGTGACGTGTTTCCCCCCGGGCGCGGTCACCTCGAGCCGATAGAGCTTGCCGTCCTCACTCTTCGACACGTCCGCGTCCTGGACAAGATTCGGCGGCCCGAACGCCAGCACGCTGCTCTCGAACGTTTCGCTGCGCAGCCGGCTCAGCTCCTCGCCCTCGACCGGCCGCAGAAAGCCGTTCCAATCCCGACGCAGCCGGGAGCGATCCGTGAGCACGACCTCGGACTGGTCGAACTCGCGCGTCGCGACCGCGCGATAGTCACCCGATGTGGTGAGCCACTCTTCGACCTTGCCGGGAACGCCGCCCTCGTTCGCCGTCGAGGTGAGCGCCGCCGTCTGCGACTTCTCGGACTTCCCGGCGTGAATCGCCGCTCGCCACTTGCTCACGATCTCCGGCGCTGTAGCGTCGCGCGGCGGGTTCTGGGCGTGCGTCGAGGTCGCAACGAGGGCGACGAAGGCAAGGGCGACGGTCTCGCGGCTCGCATTCATGTCAATTCCCGCCGAGCTTGTCCGCGTAACGACTTGCGCGGAGAAACGCCGGATAGTCCCGTGCCCTGAGGAGGTCGCGCATCGCTTTCTTCTTGTCTCGAGCGTGGTCGTAGTACGACTCGGCGATGCGGTAGCCCACGTAGTAGCCGAGATCCGCGGGCCGATCCTTGCTGCTGTCTCCTTGAAAGAGCCACCGCGAGACGTCCTCCCCATCCATGGCCGGGAGAAACTCCCGCCAGAGATCGGCTTCGTGAGCGTCCCCGTATACGCGCAAGTAGGCGTTGATGTTTTGGCCCGAGATCATCTCCCCCACGAAGTCCGCGCCCCCCTCGTGGATCGACTGCCCCAGCAGCGATTTCCCGCTCGGCGCTTGTTGATAGTGGACCAGCTCGTGGGCGACGATCCCGGGAAGCTCTTCGATCGGGCTCAGCACGGCCTTGAGCCAGTCGTCCATCTCGGACATGTCCGTCTCCGGCGTCTTGGCATGCATGTCCAATCCGATGAGGAGCCCGCTGTCCGACGTCGTGCCGCCGGAATTCATCGAGCCGATCAGGAGGTAGACGTCGGGGAACACCGCGTCCGGGTAGATCTTCTCGAGCTCGCGAAAGCTCTTGCGGAGCGCCGGCTCCATCTCCGCGACTCTGGGAATGGTCTTTTCGAGAGAGGCGTAGTACTTCGGCCGCGTCTCGATCTCATGAACGAGGTCTTGAGCCGATTTGATGCGCAATCTCACGAAGTCGCGCAGACCCGGGCTGCCCTTGTCGAAGTATTCGCTCTCGAATACCCGCTGCTTCTCCGTCGCGCTCGCCAGCCGGGACGCAAGCGCGTGGGCATGCAGGAAGTTCTCGAGATCCGAAGTGACGAGCTTCGCGGCTCCCGGATCGTGGCCCGGCTTGGGCTGCCGACCCGAGGTCCGCGCCCCGACCGTCGTGGCCACCGCCGTGCCGAGGGCCAGGGCTGCGAAAAGAATGCGTCGCGTGGAGGTCCGGGTCACGACGCGTGCGTGACGACTTCGATGTTGTTCCCGTCCGGGTCGTGGACGAACGCCGCGTAGTACGTCGGGCCGTAGTCGGTGCGCAAGCCCGGCTTGCCGTTGTCCTTTCCGCCCGCCGCGACGGCCGCCTTATGGAACTCGTCGACGGACTTTCGATCGGAGGCCGCCAGCGCGACGTGCGCGCCCTTGCTCACCGGCTCGCGATTGACGATCCAGAATTGCGGCTTCTCCGCCCTTCCGAACCCCGTCCAGTTGTCGAAGGTCGCGACGATGCCGTAGCCCAGCGGCTTGAGCGCATTCTCGTAGAACTCCTTGCTCCTTTTCGCGTTGCCGACGTTCAAGGCGACGTGGTCGAACATGGCGGCTCCTTCTCGGGGATACGTGCACCCGTCAGGAGCGATGGTAGCGCGGAGCTCCGCGCTCGCCAGTCGGGTCCTAGTTGATTCGCCTGCGCTCCCAGGAGCTGCGCATGTCCCGCGTCACCTGCGCGACGAGCGTGTCGACGAGGGCAGCGTAGGCCGAGTCCGGGCTCACCGCGTCGAATCCGACGGCTTTGAAGACTTGGACGCTGACGTTGCCGACCGTCTCGCGCGAGCGCGCGGAGGCGCTCCAGAGGGAGGCACCGGTCGCGGGCTCGATGATCTGAACGTCGAGCGTGCCCTCGATCGCGCCGGAGACGTTGGCCGACGAGAGCGCGTCGGAGATCGACACGCTCGGCCGCACCTTGGAGATTCTGAGGTCGCCGAGCACGATCGTCTGCAACCCGTGCTCGTGGGCCAGCTCGCGAAGGCGGGCCGTATCGGGCTTCGTGCGCTCGGAGCTCAGCGTCACCATGCGGACCAACCCCTGATCGCTCCGCGCGGACTCCACGAAGCGCGCGGTGACCATCGACGCCAGCTCCTTCTCGTCGGGCGAGCTGAACTCGAGGACGCCGATCAGCTCGTGCTTCGTCAGGTCGATCCTCGGCGGGTAGGTGACGGTCTCATACCGCGCTCCCGCGCAGCTCGCCGTAAGAAGCAGCACACCCAGAACCACGAGACGGGCTACCCGGCGCTTCATTATTAATGTCCTCCGCTGCCGGCGAAGCTAGGTTCGCTTGTGTGGTGCGGCAAGCGCCACGGAATTACAAAATGGGAATCGGGGCCCGGAAGAAGGCGTGAACGTATGCCGGTCCCCGCGTGGGAGCCGGCCCGCGAGCCAGCGGTATCCTTACGCGCGATGGCGGGGATGAAGTCGCGAGAAGAGCACTCGCCTGAGCCGACGCCGCGTCCGTCTCGAGCCGTCGAGACGCTCCAGGCGATCGCGATATCTCTCGGACTGACCCTGCTCTTTTTTGGACCGATCTTCGCCCGCTGGACCAACTGGGGCATCGAGGACTGGGATCAGCACGCCTTCTACCACGAGGCGGCGCGGGTCTCACTCCTCAAGTACCACCAGATCCCGCAATGGAACCCGTACTACTGCGGCGGGACGGATCTTCTCGCGAACCCGCAGTCGCGCGCGCTCGGTCCGACCTTCCCGTTCATCCTTCTGTTCGGCACGGTGGGCGGGCTGAAGATCGAGATGATGCTGTTCGCGGCGATCGGCATGTTAGGCATTTACGCGCTGGGACGGAGCCATGGCCTCGACCGCGTTTGCGCTTGGCTTGCTCCCATCGTCTGCTTCTTGGGCCCGTTCTACGCGCTCCCGATGTCGTCGGGGATGACGTGGGTCCTGTCGACGGCCTACATCCCCTGGATCGTGCTGGCCTACGAGCGCTGGGCCAACCGGAAGCAATCGATCGTACTCTCGGCAGCCGGACTTGCATTGATGTATCTCGGCGGGGGCGTTTATCCCGTGGCCGTCACTCTGCTGTTCATCGGCTTGCTGACCCTGTTCTCGCTGCGGCGTTCCTCGATCGGGGCGCCGCTCCTGACGGCGGGCGCGGTGGTGGCGGTGATGCTGACCCTCGGGGCGGCCAAGTTCTTCCCATCGATCGCCTTCATGCGGGAGTTCCCGCGACATGTCGACAAGACCTACGGATTCAGCCTCCAGTCGCTGACCTACGGCCTGTTCGACCGCGATCAACGGTTGGAGGCGGCGCGAACGCAATTCGATGCTTCGTCCCACAACACATCTCCCGACAGCTTGCTCCGCGGCATCAGCAGCGACTTCGACGACGTCGGCATGTACATCGGGCCTGTGGTGGCGGCGCTCTCCCTGTGCGGGCTCCTCGCCTACGGCCGCTCCCTTTGGAAGCTGGCGGCCGCGGTGCCGATCTTCCTCTGGCTGTCGGCCGGCGATCGCGCCCGCTTCACCCCGTTCGCTCTTCTCCAACGGCTCCCGGTGTACGATTCGTTCCGGTACCCCGAGCGTTTCCGACTGATCTGGTTCCTGATCCTCTGCTTGTTCGCCGGCTGTGGCGTGCAATGGGTACGGGACCGCGTCTCCACGCGCTTCGGCGTCCGGGCCGGGCTCATCCTGGTAACCGCGATCATCGCGCTCGTCGCGACGGACCTGTTCGCCGTCACGCGGCCGATCTACCGCGCCGCGTTCCCGATCCCACCGCTCGCCACGATCGAGTTCGCCGATTTCCGGCAGATCCGAGCTCTCCCCAGCTACGACGAACACGGCTTCACGAAGGTCGCCGACGAGATCTACGGCTCGTGGAGCGCCCACTATCCGGCGCTGCTGATGAATCTCGGCGCGGTCGAATGCTACGAGACCGCGATCGTTCCGCGCAGGGCCGTTCCGATGGGCAGCCCCGCGTACCGTGGCGAGGCTCATCTCGACGGCGCGGAAGGAACCGTCACCACGGCGTACTGGTCTCCGAACGTGCTGCGATTCACCGTCGACGCGAAGGCACCGGCGACGCTCGTCGTCAACCAGAACTACTACGGGAACTGGCGCGCCGTTGACGGCCGACCCGTGACGAGCCGTGACGGTCTCATCAGCGTCGCCGTCGATCCCCAGGACCATTCGATCGAGCTCAGATACGGGCGGCGCTCGTTCACGTCGGGGCTCTTGGTCAGCGCCATCGCTTGGATGGTGGCCGCCGTCGTGCTGGTGCGCGCTAAGGTGCGACGCTGATACCCGAGAGACTAACTCGGCGAACAAATGTAGTTACAAATCACCGTGTTGTTTTGGTTCGGAGTGCAACTGACATAAGTGCAGAATTGCCTCTCCGGCGACCCGACATCTCCCAAGAAAAACGCCGGTGGGCAATCGCCGCAACCATAGATGTGGATGGCGCTGGGGCCACAGTCCCGGCACGCGTACTTCACCGCCGCCCGCGCGGGCGTGAAGTAGATAGCGGCGGCCGTGAGCGCCGCAGCAACGGAGATCACACCAAGTGACAAGATGAAACGCGGCCTGGTACGCATAAATCCTCCTTCGTGGTGATGACTTCCTGTCAAGGATTCGCCGACGCCCTGAGAATCGCGAGCATTGTTTGAGCCGGTGAGGTTGCGAATCTCCAACCCAGGGAGGGTCTCGTTTCGCGTCGCTAAGAATTGAAAGAGAAAGGGGAGCGTCCCCTCTCCGGTTATCATCCGAGAGATGCGCCGCCGCGCTTGGCTCATCGTCCTCGGGACGCTTCTGGCCGCACGACTCGGCGCCGCGGCGGACGAGCCCAAACCGTCGCCGACCCCGTCGCCTTCACCTTCTCCTACGCCTACGCCTTCCCCTGCCCCCGCCAACCCCGGCATGGTCGAGGACGTCGTCGTCTCCGCCTCCGCGAGAGCCGAGGCGCTCCTCGACGCCCCGGCCGCGGTGAGCGTGATCACCGGCACCGAGCTTTCGACCAGCCCAGGCGACCTGCTCGTCGACCATCTCCGCCGCGTGCCGGGCATCAACGTCGTGCAGTTCAGCGCGCGCGACGTCAACATCGCGTCCCGGGCGTCGACCGGCGGGATCAACACGTCGACGCTGGCGCTCGCCGACGGACGGAACCTCTATCTCGATTTCCTCGGGTTCGTCATGTGGGAGTTCGCGCCGACCGATCCCTCCCTGATCGAGCGTGTCGAGGTCGTCCGCGGGCCGGCGTCGGCGATCTGGGGCGCGAACGCCTCGGGCGGCGTCGTCCACGTGATCACGAAGAGCCCGCGCGACACGCTCGGCGGCCGCGTGCTGGTCGATTTCGGAAGCGATGGCGTGCGCGGCGTCGAGGCGCGCGAGAGCTTCCTCGCCGGCTCGTGGGCGCTGCGGGTGTCGGCAGGTTACTTCGAGATGGACCCGTTCCCCCGCCCCACGACGATCACGAACATCTGGGGGGACACGGTCAACCCCGACCTCGGACTGCTGCCGCAAGGTGTCGGCACATCCGGCACGCGACAGCCTCGCTTCGACCTGCGCGCCGATCACGAAGACGCCTCGGGAGGGAACTGGACGGTCGAGGCCGGGACCGGAAGGACCAGCGGCTGGATCGCCACCGGCATCGGGCCATTCGAGGTGAGCTCCGACACGTCGATGTCCTACGCGTCGACCCGCTGGCAGTCCGGCCTGACGATCGCGCAGGGGAACGTCAACATCTTCAACGGGAGCGCGGTGAACCTCATCAACGGGCTGCCGTTCTCGTTCTCCTCGGGGACGACTCAGGCCACCGTCCACGGGTCGATCCCGATCCACGATCGCGGGGTCGTCGGGTGGGGCGGCGACGCGGAGCTGTCGGCGTACGACCTTTCGATCGCGCCGAACGGCACTCGGCGGACGAAGCTCGGCGTCTACGCCGACGCCGACATCGACATCGTTCCGAAATTCGGCGTCGTAGCCGGCGCGCGCGTGGACAACTTCAAAGAGACGGTAGGAACCGTGTTCTCGCCCCGGCTCGCTCTCCGGTGGAAGCCGCAGCCGGATCAGACCGTGCGCCTCGCGTGGGGGCAGGCCTACCGCTCTCCGTCGGTCATCGAGAGCGATCTCTTGGTGCCCAGCATCCCCGTGGCGGTCCTCAACTGGCACGACATCGACCAGACGCTCGATCCCACGGTCTTCCCCAACGGCTTCTTCGAGCTGATGGCTCGCGGCGTCTGTAGCACGCGGCCCGACAACTGCGGCGCGCCGCCCGGCGAGGTGCCGAATTACGTCGCGGTCACGGCCGCGGAGGGCAACCGTCAGCTCGATCCGGAGCGGACGACGTCGATCGAGCTGGGCTGGGCCGGGCGCTTCCGCGGCTTCGAGGCGAGCGTCACCGTCTATCGCAACTGGACGAAGGGCGGAATCGACTTCCCGGTGAAGAAGTACTACGGCGTGGGACCCGACGGCCTTCCCGGAACGGCCGACGACGTCGTGCTGCCTTCCGATCCGAACCACGACGGGATCGAGGAGGCGCCGCCCGTCGACCTCTGTCCTTATGGGATCGACCAGTTCGCCGTATTCGCCCCGCTGTGCGCCGACCCGAACCGGCCGGATCCGAAGGTCCCGTACAACCTCGCGCTCTCGGTTTTTCTCGACGGCCGCATTCCGGCGCTCTTTCGATATCAGAACACGGGGACCGTGCAGAACGACGGGGTCGAGCTGGGACTCTCTTGGGCAGGACGGAACGGCGTCAGCACATCGTTCAACTATTCCTGGCAATCGGACCCCTTGAGCGCCGGCATCCCGATGCACGACCGGATCGACACCGCCCGCCAGGAGCACGCGGCCGGGATCACCCCCGACACCACGGACTTCGTCAACATCCCGGCGCGCCACCACTTCAGCCTGAGCGCGGCGGTGGATCGGCCGCGGTGGTTCGCTTCGGGGAGCTGGGATTACATCGCCCAGACGTTCTGGCAGGACGTTCTCACCCCGGATTTCTGGGGTTTCGTATCGAGTTATAACCTGATCGGGGTCCGAGGGGGATGGCGCTGGCCGCGGCAGGGGCTGGAGCTGACCGCGCAGGCAACAAATCTCCTCAACCGCCCGATTCAGCAGCATATTTACGGAGACCTGATCGGGCGGCGCGTGACGGTCGGGCTCTCGTATTCCTGGTCCGGAGCGAACCGTCCCGCGCCTTGAGACGACGGGGGAACCGATGAAGAGAATCGTGGAGACGGCGCTGGTGGTCGCGTACATGGCCTCTTGGGCGCTCGCTGCCGATCCGGTGCCCGCGGCACCGTCAGCGGCCGGGCCGGTCCAGATCCCCTACTCCAGTCTCCACCGGGCGCTGGCCCCGGGGAAGACGGGGTTCCTCCAATATTCGTTCGTCGGAACGACGGCCACGCCGACGACTCCGCTGAGCTCGGTCATCCCCGCGTGGACTTCGATCCCTTCGATGATCTCGATCGATCAGACGAACGTGTCGTACCAGCCGGATCCGAACGATCCAGCTTCTTTGCTCGTGCTGCCCAAGGTCTGGGATTTCACCGCGCTTCAGACGGGCACTCTCTCCTATCGCACGTTCAACTCGACGCGCGACGACACAGGGTGGGACACGTGCCTCGAGACCTGCTCCCTCAAGAACCAGACCGCGGCGCCCCCCGACGGGACGTGGCAGGGGTACTTGAAGATCGACACGTTCAACCCCAACGGGACCGTGCTCACGCGCGACCTGTTCTTGCTCAACGACAACGACACGGGGGCCGATCCCTCGATCGACGTTCCTTTCGTCGCGTTCGACGAGCTCGACGCGGTCGATCGCGAGCAGATCTGCTTCGACGACAGCGCGGGAGGAGCCAACCGACTGCTCAAGTTCT
This sequence comes from uncultured Acidobacteriota bacterium, assembly GCA_964511835.1. Classification (GTDB taxonomy): domain Bacteria; phylum Acidobacteriota; class Polarisedimenticolia; order Polarisedimenticolales; family DASRJG01; genus DASRJG01. The sequence goes on from CAZEII010000042.1 coordinate 15,265, forward strand.
TGAAGTTCCGCGGCGCGAGCCCGTCGGTGGCGGTGATGTCGGCCGGTGATCCCGCGTGGGCCTCGGGAGCGTGGACCAACTGCACCAACGGGGCGGGGCTGTTTCTGACCGTCGCGTCGACGTGCGGCAACCAGTGCTACCCCGGGTGCTCGGCGGCAGCGGCGCCGCGCGCGCGCGGGATGCTCGACATCGCGGCCGGCATCGGCTTCCGCATGACGGTGATCGATGAAGGGTACGTGCACGTCCCCTCGGGAAATTACGTGCCCGCGCTGCTCCTGCGGCAGGACACCGACATCCAGGCCGGCGTCAGCTTCTTCGGCACCTGCAATCTCGGTACGACGCGGAACCGTGCCTTCGACTACTTCTGGGTCAGCGACGCGTACGGCCTGCTCGCATCGGTGTCCTCCCCCACCGACACGACCGGGACCCTCCCGCCCGACGACTGGTCGTCGATCGGCAACGTCACCGACGGAAGCGATTTCACGTGGGGCCCTTACCCGCCTTGGCAGATCACCGCGCAAGCGTGCTTGTCGGGGACGCGGATCGGATGGTCCCTTCCCTCCGACGGCTCGAACCTCGGCGGCAACCCCGGCGTTTCGGACTACGGATACGTGGTCTCGTGGGGGAATCAGACGGATCCGGTCGCCCTGGCGGACTGGAGCTCGAACCCCAACCACACGCCGCTCCCGGGTGAGGCCGGTTACCTCGCGGCGCCGGCCGGCTCCGAGCCGACGTCCTCGACCATCACCGGCTGGGCCGGAGCATCGATCAACGCCACCGTCGTCACCGCGCTGCGCTACACCGATCCCAGCGCCGGCGATCTGCGATCGTACCGGTCCGCGGCGTTCTTCAAGGTGACCAAGAATCCGGCGCGCCTCGATGCCGCGACGTTCCACGTCGGCCAGAGCGTCGCACCGTTCACCAGCACGAGCGGATCGGACGTCCATCTCTCGTGGCCGTCCGTCACCGGCGCCGCTGGCTACCACGTTCGGGTCTGGGATCTCGGAACGAAGCTCGAGATCGCCTGCCCGGCCGGCCTGGACTGCCATCCGACCGCGTCGTCGACCACGCACGCCGGCGGAGCGGCCGACCCGACGGGCTACGGTTACCGCGTGACGGCGGTGGACGCTTGCGGAGCGGAATCGTCGGATTGAGGCGGCGCGACCTCCGCTGAGACTCCCGCACGTGAAAGGACGGTTCGGATGATCAACACGCTTGCGGCCATCCTGCTCGCGCTCTCCCTCGCCTTCCGCGCCGGGCTCGCGGGCACCGTCGAGGCGCCCCCGACCGAGACCGGCCCGTTCCGGACGCCGGATCTCGTCGAGCTGACCGCGCTCGATCCGACGATCCACCTCGACGTGCGCTACGCGACGCCGAACAACTTCGTCGGCCGCCCGGTGTACGCGCAGGCGCGCGCCTTCCTGCAGCGGCCCGCCGCGGAGGCGCTCGTTCGCGCGAATCGCGCGCTTCGAAAGGACGGGTACGGCGTGCTCGTGTTCGACGGTTACCGTCCATGGTCGGTAACGAAACTCTTCTGGGATCTCACGCCCGAGGAGAAGAGAATCTTCGTCGCCGACCCGAAGAAGGGCTCGAAGCACAACCGGGGATGCGCGGTCGACCTGTCGCTCTACGACCTCGCGACGGGGAAGGAGGTCGAAATGGCCGGCGCTTACGATGAGATGTCGGAGCGCTCCTACGTCACGTACGCAGGGGACGCCCCTTCGGCGCGGTCGCGGCGAGACCTGCTGCGGGGCGCTCTTGAGCGGGAGGGTTTCTTCGTCTACCCGTGGGAGTGGTGGCACTTCGACTACAAGGACTGGACCGAGTACCCGATTCTCGACGTTCCGTTCGGGGAGCTTGGTCCGGGTTCCACGAAGGCGTCTCCGACGCTCGCAACCATGGATCTCGCCGCCTGCCGTATCGTCGATCTGACGCACGCGTTCGACGAGAGCACGCTTTACTGGCCGACGTCGGAGTCCACTTTCGAGCTGAAGCAGGTGCACCACGGGCCGACCGAAGGGGGTTACTTCTACGCGGCGAACACGTTCTGCGCACCCGAGCACGGAGGCACGCACCTCGACGCGCCGCTTCACTTTGCAGAGAACGGACGCTCTGCGGATGAGGTCCCCGTTCGCCAGCTGGTCGCGCGCGGGGTCGTCATCGACGTTTCGGCCCAAGCCGCCGGCGATCCCGACTACCGTGTCTCGGCCGAGGACGTCAGGCGGTGGGAATCCGCACACGGACGCATCCCGGAGGGTGCCATCATCCTGCTGCGAACGGGATGGGGAAAGCGGTGGCCGAACCGAAAGAGCACCTTCGGCGACGACACCAAGGGGGATGCGAGCCATCTTCATTTCCCCTCGTACGGAAAAGAAGCGGCGGAGCTCTTGGTGCGCGATCGCAAAGTGGGAGCGCTCGGGGTCGATACGCCGAGCATCGATCACGGGCCGTCGCGAGACTTCATCGTCCACCGGATCGCAGCCGCCGCCCAGGTGCCGGGCCTCGAGAACCTCGCGGGGCTCGACGACGTTCCCGAGACGGGAGCGTGGATCGCGGCGCTTCCGATGAAGATCGCCAAGGGATCGGGCGGTCCGCTCCGCATCGTCGCGCTGATCCCTTAGAAGGAAGGCACACCATGAACAGAAAGGAATCGGCTTCGAGGTTTCTCGCGCTGGCAGGCTCCGGCGAGGTCGACGAAGCCTATGCGAGGTTCATCGCTCCGGAGTTCGTCCATCACAATCAGTACTTCAAAGGCGACCGCGAATCGCTGAAGAACGCGATGACGGAAGCGCACACCCGGAGCCCGAACAAGCTCGTCGAGGTCAAGCGAGTGCTCGAGGACGGCGAGTTTGTCGTCACGCACTCGCTCGTCGTGAGAAAGGACCCGAGCGAGCCGAACATCGCGGTCGTTCACATCTTCCGGTTCAAGGGCGACCAGGTCGTCGAGCTCTGGGATCTCGGCCAGCCCGTGGATAAGAAATCGCCGAACGCGAACGGGCCGTTCTAGCGCTCGTCAGGTCGCGAACAGCCACAAGCCCCGCGCCATGGCGGCGGCGACGAACGGGATGAGAACAACGAGCACCGTCTCGGCGTCGTTCACCCGAACCAGCCAGGCCGCTTTGCGGGTGTCGGGCGAACCGCCCTTTCGGCGTACCATGCGCCACTGGATGAACGTGGCCATCGGCGCCGTCTCGAGCATGAAGACGAGGAGGAACAGTCCCATCTTGATCCAGAAGAAGCCGTTGTAGAGATAGAAATCGGCCGACTTCTCCACCCCGCCGAACGCGCGCGCCAGACCGGTCACGATCCACAATCCCGCCGCCAGCCCCCAGAAATTATCGGCGACGAGCACCGTGCCCACCGCGTGCGCATCGCCGCGGACGACGCCGCGCAGCGCCCGGCCGCGAACGAACACAGCTCCCAAGCCGATGCCGAGAGCCAGAACGTGGAGCGCGGAGAGGATCGGGGCGAGCACCGATCGCATATTAGTCCCCAACAACCTCGCGGCCACCGTGGGCTTGGAACTGGGTCGAGGCCGTGCAATCCTCTCGCGATGGCCGTTTGCCCGGATTGCGCGCGCTCCGCTCCGCCCGGGAGCCGCTTCTGCCCGAGCTGCGGCCTCCTCCTCGCTGAGGGATCGATCGCCGTGACGCGAACCTCCCTTCACGTCGATCCGCCGCGGCTCGCGCGGAGCGAGGCTTCCTCGTCGACGCCGTCGGATCGGGAGCGGTTCCTCCCGGGGACGATTCTCGTCGAGCGGTATCGGATCTATGGCCTGCTCGGACGGGGTGGCATGGGCGAGGTCTATCGCGCCGATGACCTGAAGCTCGGCCAGAGCGTGGCGCTGAAATTCCTGCCGCGCTCGGTCGAGCGGGACGAAGAGCGGCGCTCGCGCTTCCTCACCGAGGTGAGGCTGGCCCGGCAGATCTCCCACCCGAACGTCTGCCGCGTCCACGACGTGGGCGACATCGGCGGACGCCATTTCATCTCGATGGAGTATGTGGACGGCGAAGACCTCGCGACGCTCTTGCGACGCATCGGCCGGCTCCCGAGAGACAAAGCGGTGCAGATCGCCCGCCAGCTCTGCGCCGGCCTCGCCGCGGCCCACGAGCAGGGAATCCTCCACCGCGACCTCAAGCCGGCGAACGTGATGATCGATGGGCGCGGCAAGGCGAAGATCACCGACTTCGGTCTCGCCGAGGTCGCGGGCGAGACCGACGCCGCCGGGGCCGGAGCGGGAACACCCACCTACATGGCGCCCGAGCAGCTCGCCGGGAGTCCGGCGACCGTCCGGAGCGACCTCTATGCCTTGGGCCTCGTGCTCTACGAGCTCTTCACGGGAGCGAGGCCGTTCGCATCCACCGACCCGCGCGAGCTCGCGCGCCTCCGGCGGGAGACCGAGCCCACGACGCCGTCGAGCCACGTCGAAGGGTTCGACCCCGCCGTCGAGCGCGTGATCCTCCGGTGTCTGCGCAGCGATCCGCGCGAGCGTCCGTCCTCGGCTCTCTCCGTCGCGGCCGCGCTTCCCGGAGGCGATCCGCTCGCCGCGGCGCTCGCGGCGGGCGAGACGCCCTCTCCCGAGCTTCTGGCCGAGTCGGGACAAGTGGGCGGTCTCTCCCCGGCCGCCGCTTGGACGTGCCTGGCGGCCCTGGCCGTGGGGACGCTCCTCGTCGTGCTGCTCTCGGCGTCGACGCAGGTGCTGCGACTCGTGCCGCTTCCCAAGTCTCCCGACATCCTCGCGGAGCGCGCCAGGACGATCCTCGGGGGAGCGGCGCCAAGCGATCCGCCGCTCGATGCGGCCTTCGATTTCGCCCCCGACGACGACTACTTCGACCACGTCGCGACGCACGAGCGCTCACCGCGCCGCTGGAGCCGCCTCCCCTCGGGGCGGTCCCCGGCGATCGGGTTCTGGTATCGGCAGAGTCCGAGGTATCTCCTCCCGTTCGACCGCTTCTGGCTTGATCCGACGCTCGTGGATCCTCCCGCCGTCGTGCCGGGCATGACGACCGTCGTCCTCGATCCGCGCGGTCACCTCACACGATTCGAGCGTGTCTCTCCTGCGCGTGTTGAAGCTGCGGCTGCGGGCGATGCCGTCGACTGGTCCGTCTTTTTCCGGGAGGCCGATTTGGACGAGAAGGCGCTTCGAGCGGTCGAGCCCGTCTGGACCCCTCCTGGCCACGCCGATCGGCGCCTTGCTTGGGAGGGGAGCGATCCGGAAGAATCGGGCGACACGATCCGCGTCGAGGCCGCATCGCTTCAAGGCAAGCCGATCTTCTTCCGGATTCTCCACCCGTGGACGCAGCCGCCGGGAGGTGATGACGCTCCTCAGAGCGTGCTGGCGCGCGCCTCGAGATTGGCGCTGGCCGGTTCTTTGATTGGGGTGTTGATCGGCGGAGTCTTTCTTGCGCGCAGGAACCTGAGAGCTGGAAAAGGAGACCGAAAGGGGGCGATCCGTCTTGCGGCATTCGTGCTCGTCGCGGGCTGGACCGCCGTCCTGCTCAATGGGCACTTCGTCCCGTCGACCGAGATGACGGGGCGCGTCGTGGCGTCCCTCGCCTTCCCACTGATCGTCTCCTCGTCGATCGGCGTGCTCTACCTCGCGCTGGAGCCGTACGTGCGGCGCTTCTGGCCGCGGATGATCGTCTCGTGGGTGCGCATCCTCGATGGACGGTTCCGCGACCCGCTGGTCGGGCGGGATCTCGTCGTGGGCGCCCTCGTGGGTGTAGCGATGCGACTTGTCGATCAGCTCTTCCAGCTCGCCTGCGCGCGGTTTGGAGGGGTCGCGATTCTCCTCGACAGGTTCGACGGTCCCCCCATGAACGTTCAGCTCGTCGGATTGCGAGGATTTCCATCGTCGCTGGCAGGCGTCGGGGGCTGTGTCGTGGTGCCGTTGCTGGCCTGCCTCGGCCTTCTCATGCTCCTCCTCCTCTGCCGGGTCACTCTGCGAAGGGGCTCCATCGCCGTCGCGGCGTTCTACGTCCTGACCTCCGTCTCCGGAATCCCACCCGACGCCCACCTCGGGTCGCTGTTCTTGTGGAGCGCCCTGATCTCACTCGTGCAAGTGATCGTTCTCTTCCGATTCGGATTCCTCGCGCTGCTCGTGGGCACCGTCTTCCATGTGCTGTTCGTGGCTATTCCGATGACGATGGACCCGTCGGCCTGGTACGCGTGGCGAACGCTGTTGGTGATCGTCCTCGCCGGCGCGATCGCGGCCCACGGCGCTCGCATCGCGCTTCCCCGGCGGCCGCTCGCCCCGGTCGGCGCCGTCGCAGACTAGGCGCCGGCGACGAGACGATCGAGCCCTTCCCGATCTCCCCGTTCGAACATCGCCTCCGCCTCCAGGCTCTCCTTGTCCCGGTAGACGGTCGCGATGGCAAGAATCCTTTCCTGCCGGCGGAACGCAACGAGCGCGTCCTTCGCCGCCAAGTTGCCCGCCACTTCGATCCGATCCCAGACTTCGGCGTGTCCGACGTAGTTGATCGGAACGTCGTAGTGCTGGCTCCAGAAGAACGGCACGGCGCGGAAGGGCTCGCGACCGCCGAGCAAGTTCCGAGCAGCGGTCTGGCCCTGCCTCTCGGCCACCACCCAGTGTTCGATGCGGATCCGCTCGCCGGTTCTCACGTCGGTGAATCGGGCGATGTCGCCGGCAGCGAACACGCCCGGCGCGCTCGTCTCCAGGTAGGCGTCCACCAACACGCCGTGGTCCACCTGCAGTCCGGCTCTCTCGGCCAGCTCGACTGATGGACGGACTCCGACGCCGAGGACCACGAGATCAGCGGGAAGACGCGATCCGTCGTCCAGCGAGACCTCCCCCGCCTCGAATGCCGCCGGTTTGCAGCCGAGGTGGAACCGAACGCCGTGCTCCTCGTGCAGCCCTCGCACGAAATCGCCGAGCTCCGGACCGAGCACGCGCCCGAGTGGGCGGGAGCCCGGAGCGACGACGTGGACTTCCAATCCGCGTGCGCGGAGCGAGGCGGCGGCTTCGAGCCCGATGAAGCTCGCGCCGATGACGACGGCGCGGCGCGCGTTGGCCTCGGTCGCTGCGGCGATGATCGCGCGGCTATCGGCCAGCGACCGCAGCGTGAAGACGGGCGCTGCACCGGCGCCGCGGAGCTGGAGCTGGACCGGATCGGCGCCCGTGGCCAAGAGCAGCGCGCCGTAGCTGCGGCTGGTCCCGTCGGAGAGCTGGACGCGGCGTGCGGCGGGATCGAGCGCGGTGACGCGGGCTCCCAGGATCATCTCGACGCTCAGCGAGGCGTAGTGATCCTCGGCGCGGAGATAAACCCAGTCTTCGGGTGCGGTCCCCGCCAGGTAGTCCTTGGACAGGTTCGGCCGGTCGACGGGCCGCGCCGGCTCGGCGCCGATCATGGTCACGGGGCCGGCATACCCTTCGCGGCGCAGCATTTCGGCCGCCGCGTTTCCCGCGGCGCCGGCGCCGACGATCACCACGCTTTCGGGAGCGCGCGCCGGCCGCCGGGGCGGAAGACCGTTCGCTCGCTTGGCCAAGACGATGAGTCGCGAGCCGCGGCGCTCGACCGCGAAGCACGGCAGCGCGCTCAGCGCCGGGGCTGCGACCGCCTCCCCTGTTCGAACGTCGAAGCAGGCGTGATGCCACGGACATCGGACCTGGTCGCCGACCAGGAGTCCTGCGGCGAGAGGGCCGCCGTAGTGCGTGCACGTCGCGCCGACCGCGAACACTTCGTCGGCGCCCAAAGGCCTTGCCAAGAGGATCGCTTCCCCACCCGCGTGGCCGAGGAGTGTCCCTCCGCCGGGGACGTCATCGACCTCGACGCCCTGCGTCAGATCGGGGCCCGATAGCTCTTGTTGTCCGCTCATCGTCGACTCCTGCCGAGTTCAGCATACCCCCGTCGAGATGACCACCTCCCGCTCCACGTTCACTCGGAGCAAATCTCCGTTCAAAAACCGATGGACCTGATTTATCCTCCCCGCGAGGCGCCGTTCGCGTCGGGAGCCGCGCGCTGGGTATGAGATCGATCTCGTCGGTGGCCGCGCTCGTCTTGATTGCCGCTTCGGGAATCGTGCGCGGAGCCGCGGCACCGGCGGACGAGGGCGCGCGCGCCGGCTCGGACGCCTGCCTCGCGTGCCACGACGATGCGGCGCACTCGCTCGTCCACTACGGCGCGGCCGCGGGGGTTCCCGACTGCGAGTCGTGCCACGGCCCCGGAAAGGCGCACATCGACGGAGGCGGGGACGCCACGAAGATCGTCAACCCCGCCAAGCTCGACCCGATCGCCGCGTCGAAGACCTGCCTCGGCTGCCATTCGGGGACTCACGAGCTGGCCGACTGGACGGCGGGTCGGCACGAAAGCGTGAACGTCACCTGCCTCTCCTGTCACGCGGTGCACAACAGCAACGGCAAGTACGATCACCTGCTCAGCAAGCCTCGGGCCATGGAGGTCTGCTTCGCCTGCCACAAGATGCAGCGCGTGCTGACCATGGCGTCGAGCCACATGCCGCTTCGCGAGAACAAGATGGATTGCACGGACTGTCACAATCCGCACGGCTCGACCACGGAGGCGATGCTGCGCGCGCCGTCCATCAACGACAACTGCTACGGCTGTCACGCCGAGAAGCGCGGCCCCGTGCTGTTCGAGCATCCTCCCGTCCGCGAGAATTGCCTCAACTGCCACGACCCTCACGGGTCGCTCCACCCCAATCTGTTGACCGCGAACCCACCGCTGCTCTGTCAGAACTGCCACGTCGGATTCCTTCATCCGTCGACGCCGCATCCTCCGACGAACCGATGGGTCATCAACAAGAGCTGCGTGAACTGCCATCCGTCGATCCACGGGTCGAACGATCCGAGCGGCATTCTGCTGATGCGGTGATGAGGCGACGATGACGAGACGGCGGTCGTTCTGGCTTCCGGCGTTGATCGCGGTCCTTCCCGCGGTCGTCGCCCTGGCCGACGACCAGCCGGTCGAAACGCAAGGCGGCGTGACCGTCGGCGGCGGCTCGGTGTCGGGGCTCAACCAATCCTCGAAGTACCAGGAGTACCGGGAGATCCCCAACGGGTTCTTCCTGTCGAACCTCGATTTCGGTCTGAAGAAGAGCGAGTGGACGTTCGATCTCCAAGCGGTCGACCTGCTTCAGGAGGACCAACGCATCGTCGCGTCCCTGAGGGCGCCGGGGGGCGTCCGGCTCGTCGTCGGCTACGACCAGACGCCGAAGTGGTTCTCGAACACCTCCGCCACGTTATTCTCGAGCGTCGGTGGAGGCCGCTTGCTGTTCCCCGAGACGATCCGGCAGCAGCTCGAGTCCGTGACTCCTGGGAGCGGCGTCGGTCCCCTTCTCCAGTCCAGCCTCAACTCGGCCCAGCCCTTCGTGGACCTGCGCTACCGGCGGGACAAGGCGTTCGGCGAGCTGCAGTGGACGACGCCCGTGCAAGGGCTGACGCTCCGTGTGGGTTTCGATCAGGAGAAGCGCGCGGGAACGCAACCGCTGACGATGTCCACCAACTTTTCCGTCGGTCCCGACATAACCGAATTCGCCGCGCCGACCGACTACACCACGCAGAACGCCCGCGTCGGGCTCGACTACGTTCACTCGATCTTCTGGGTCGGTGGCGAGCTGCTGTGGTCCCGCTTCTTCGACAACGTGACGTCGTCTCTGTCGCCCGGCGTCGCGTACGAGAGCGCCTACATCGTGGACAACCCGCTCCGGGCCACGGACGGTACGCCGTCCGTGTTCGTCCCCGCGGCGCCGAACAATCGCGCCGCCGCGCATCTGCTCCTGTCGGCGCCGCCGGATTCCCGCTCGGGCTGGGCGACCGTCAACGGGGGGGTGAAGATCGGCGCCTGGGGGCGCATCGATCTTCGGTACGGAGTCGGGCAATCGAAACAAGACGAGCCGTTCCTCCCGTTCACCCTGAACACGGCGATCGTTCCGCCGTCGCCGCTGGTGATTCTGGAGGGGGGTGCGGGCGGCACGCCGGTGAGCCGGTATGACGGATCGATCGACCTGACCAACTGGGATGCCCGGTTCGACGGCCGCCCGCTCAAGTGGTTCTCGTTCCAGGTCTACGGGCACGGCTACGAGTACGACAACAAGACGCCCGAGTACGTGATCCCGAACTGGGTCGACGCCGATGTCGAGCTCCACAACACCGTCGCCGACGCCGAGCCGCTGTCCTACAAGACGACTCGATACGGCGCGACGACGACATTCCGCCCGTTGGCGAGGCTGGCGCTCGACCTCGGCGTCGAGCGTGAATCCTGGACGAGGCACGCGCGGGCCGCGCCGAGCACCGACGAGAACATCTTCAAGCTCCAGATCGCTTGGGAGCCCGCGGCCTGGGGGCGCTTCCGGTTCGGCTATCGAGCCGGCGACCGGACCTACGATTCCTACACGGACGACCCGGCGGACCCGCCGGGGCTGCGGCCGTTCGACCTGGCCAATCGCGATCAGAAGCGCTACGACCTCCTCGCGGATTTCACCCCGGTCGAGCGTTTCTCGTTCGGGCTGCAGTTCCACGAAACGAAGAGCGACTACCGGGACCTCTCCTTCGGCCGTCTGCACGACAAGTCGGACGGTTGGGCGGTCGATTTCTCCGTCGACGCGGGACACGGTGTTGCCGTGACGGGCAACTACGGCGAAGACCGGTACTCTTGGGACGCGGCGTCGCAGTTTCGCATCGCCGCGGGCGGCCCCGGCGACCCGGCGAACGATTGGTCGATGTCACCCGACGACAAGATCGTCTCCTACGGCCTGGGCGTGAACGCGACGCTCATCCCCAAGCGGCTGACGTTGGACGCGAGCGGAACCGTGACGGATTCGACGGGATCGCAGCCTTTCGGCTTCGCGCCAGGGGGCCTGGCGGCCGGCGACCCCACGCCGTACCCCGACGTGACCGACAAATTGGTGACCCTGGATGCCGAGCTGCGCTGGTTCGTGAAGAAGGGCCTCGCCGTCGCCTTTGCCGCGTCGCACGAGTCGTGGGACGTCACGAACTTCCAGCGCGACGTCATGCAACCCTGGATGGGGGCTCTCGACCCCGGATCGAACGAAAGCGTGTATCTCGGGATGCGCATCCCCGACTACAACGTGAACTGGCTGCGGGTCCTCCTCTCTTACAGCTTCTGAGGCCGCGTCCTTTAGGGACTTTTCTCCCCACCGTACCCGTTCGCGTAGTCCTTCTTGCGCTTCTCGACCGCCTCGCGCCAAGGCGGAAGACCGATCGCGGCTCGATTCCCATCGATGCGCGCCTCATCCGCCGGAGACATGACCCCCAGGCCTTGAGTTCCATACATCTGCGGCTTGCCCTCGTGGGTGAGAACGCGGTCGGTCAGGTACGCGAGGTCGTGCGGCTGAACCTCTCCGGCCTCGAACGCCTGCTGCATGAGCGCCAGACAGTTCCGCTGAAAATCGAGATCGTCGTCCATGTGCTGGACCACGAGCCACGCAGCGTGAGCGCCGTCGTCGCCGGCGAGGCTGCGACCCGGCCACCCGTGCTGCTTGACGATGCTTCGGATGAGCTCGCGGTTCCGCGCCGCGAGGTCGCCGCTTAGGCGAAGCTCCGCTTCGGTGAGCGGACGAGTCGGATCGCCGGTCGCGATCCGGATCGCCTCCTGATCGTCCTTTCCCATCTGGACGAGCGTGGCCCGAAGGGACTCGTCGATCGCACCGGCCGCGCGCGGAGCCGCTGCCAGCGTTGCGATGAAGCACAAGACAGCCGCGCTGAACAAGTTCATCGGTGGTTCCCTCCTCAACCGGCGACCGGCATGAGGTCCGAGCAGGCCGATGACGCGCGACGAACGCGCCGCCACCTGCCTGTTCGCGCCGAGGCCGGCACTACTTGGACTTGTTCTTGGCTGCACCGGCGCCGTGCTTCATCTCGATGACGAGCAACTCGAAAGGCGAGTCCCCGACGTTCTCCGGGTCGTGCGTCGTCGCGCCACTCCACTGAGTCGTGCCGGCCTTGATCGGTGCGTCGATCGCCTTGCCGTCCTGCAAGTGGAAGACGGCATGGCCGTCGGTGAGGAAGACCGCAAACGTGTCCGGATGGTGATGCATCACCGACTTCTCGTGCGGACCGTACTGGACGCGCAGCACGCGGACTTGGCTGTTTTCGAACTCGACCTTGTAGTGCTTGGGATCCACCTTCACCGGATCCTGGGCCAAGACCGGCAAAGCGAGCACAAGCACACCGAAGACCGCCGTAGCAAGACCGACTCTTCGCATGAACGCCTCCTTTCGAGGATCGAACTCGCGGCGGATCATCTCACGATCGGGGGCTGGTATCTGGTGCGCGCGTCGAGCTATGCTTGCGGCATTTCCTGATCGTGGGGAACGCCACCTCCGGACCGCGGTGACGACGACCTCCCTAG
>CAZEII010000043.1:0-27467 GCA_964511835.1 uncultured Acidobacteriota bacterium
CTGCTCGGGACCACGTCGGCCACCACGTACCTCGACACCTCAGCGACGGCCGGGAGCTGGCAATATGACGTGACGGCGATCAATTAGATCGTCGCCTTGAATCGACGTCCACCTCGGATCGGCTCATGGCGTGTCAGCGAGTTTTGCTCACCAAGACGGGGGCTGGATGAAAACTTTTCGCGCCGTGTTCGTGGTGCTCGCGGTGTTGTACGCGCCGGTCGTGCTCGCCGCCCTCGCAGTGAGCCTTCCCGACCCGAAAGATGGCAGCAGCCTCGCCCAGCGCGCCGACATCGACTCCCCCGAGCCGATTCCGTGGCGTGACGACTATCGCGCCGGACTCAAGGAAGCACGCGAGAGGGGTCGCCCAGTCCTGCTCTATTTCTCGGCGGATTGGTGCGAGCCGTGCCGTCAGATGGAGGCGACGACATTTCGCGATCCCGAGTTCAGAGCAGCCATCGACGCATGCGTCCCTGTTAAGTCCGAATACTTCGCGGGAAGCGGGCTGGCGCAGAAATTCGGAGTCGCCGCGATCCCTCATCTGTTGATGCTCGATCGAAACGGTGACAGGCTCTCGTCGCGACTGGGATACCACTCGCCGGAGCAGCTTTCTTCATGGCTCCATGCCATTCAGGATGGCTACGCGCAATACCTGCACGACCTCGACGCCGAGAACGATTTCGCCGCATCTCGAGGCGCTGCTAAGTATCTTCTCGAGCTCGGCAATACGGCGCGTGCAGTCGATGTCCTTGTAGCGGGGCGGAAGCGCATCGCAAGGGAGGATGTTGCGGCGGGGTTGCGCGCCGACCTTGACGTTGCCGAGGCTCGCGAGATGAACGGTGAGCTGGCGGCCGCTTCGACTGAGTACGCGAAGCTCTCAGTTACCGGAACAGACCGAGAGCTTTGCGCGAAGGCGCTGTATCGCCTCTGGATGGTTGAGCGACGTCGTGGACAATCAAGAAAGGCGGCCGAGACGAAGCAGCGGCTCACCAGTCTTTATCCCGAGTTTGATGCGCCGAATCTGCACTCCGAAGGCAGCCCGTGAAGTCCGTGCGCTGGGGTTAGCGGTCGCGCAGACCCCAATCCAAGAACGAATCGACGTCGGAAAAGCCCTGCAATCATTGGCGAAAACAGGCACTTCCGTCTTACGCAACCGCACCCGTGTTTCGGATTGCGCACCACGTGCGACGATGCTCGCGCTGGGAGGGCTGACGTGATCGTCGAGCGCGCGATGCATACCGGCTGGCTGTCGAACACCTACCTCGTCGCCGACCGGATCGGCGGCCACGCCGTTCTCATCGACACGGGCGGCCCGCCCGAGCCGATCCTCACGAAGATCGCGGAACATCGGCTGACCTTGACCCACGTGTTGTGCACCCACCACCACGCCGACCACGTCGCCCACAACGCGGACTACAAGGCGCGGTTCGGCTGCCCCGTCTGCGGCCACGCCAGTGAGCGCACGCTCTTCGGAGGGCTCGACATCGAGATCGGCGACGGGGACGAAATCGTGACGGGCGGCCTCCACGTCCGCGCGCTCCACGTGCCGGGGCACACGGTGGGACAGCTCGCCTACCTCGTCAACGACGAGCGCGTGTTCACGGGCGACACGCTGTTCCGCGGGAGCGTCGGCGGGACGCGCGCCCCCGGACACGGCACCTTCGAGGAGCTGCGCCACTCGATCATGGACGTCCTGATGCGCCTTCCCAGGGACATGCCGGTCCACCCCGGCCACACCGATCCCACGACGATCGGCGCCGAGTGGGAGCGCAACCCGTTCATTCGCCTCTGGCGGGGCGCCGGCGCGACCCGCGAGACGCGTTGCAAGGCGCTGGATCTTCCCGCCACGCTCCTCCTCAGAGCGCGCGACTACGACGGGGGCACCAAGTGCTGGGTCCGGTTCGACGAGGGAAACCGCCTCGACGTCGTCCCGGGTTCGAGGGTCGAGGACCTCGAGCGGTGACGTCCCTACGACCCCTTCCCCCGACATGGGAGTGCCGGTATATTCCTGGCGATTTGTTTATCAGGGGGGAAGCCGATGCGTCTCACCGAGCGGATTCGCTTGTCCGCGCGGGTCGTGGTCTGCGGTCTCACGTCGATCGCCGTCACCGCGGCTCTCGCCTTCCAAGTCAAGCAGACGCGCGGTCGTTTCGACGCGCTCGTCATCCCTGACCCGAGCACCGCCTCGGGCGTCGCGACGACGCCCGTCGACGCGCTCGGCGCGCAGGACGCCCTGCGCACGGGCTGGAACGCCTTCCGCGCGTCGCACGGTCCGCAATGGTCGGTGTGGCTCGACCGGCGATCCGGGGCGCCGATGCTCGTCGAGGGGCGCGGGCTCCCGATGATCGCGGGCGCGGGGAACGTCCTCCCCGCAGGCGCGCCGATCACCCTCGACACCCTGGAGCCGCTGCTCCGGCAGTTCGCGTCGTCGAACCGGACGCTCCTGATGGCGAGCGACTCCGAGCTGGCGATCAATCGCGCCGCCTCGGTCCGATTCGGACCGAACTCGTGGCAGGTCGTCTTCGACCGCTACGTCTCGGGCGTCCCGGTCCTCGGCGACCGCTACCTCTTCGCCATCAGCCACGGGAATCTGGTGCAGTTCGGCGCACCGCGCTGGACGAAGATCACCGGCAGCCCGTTCCCGGACATCGACGCCGCGGCGGCGCGGGACCGCTTGCAGGCGTACATGGGGATCACCGCGCGCGACACCGTCAAGGTGCTCGAAGGCGGCGCCCTGCAACTGCTGCCCGTCCGCGTCGGCGACGGGTCCGGCGCGCTTCCGGGGCCGTACAACGGCCCTGTCGGCGCGGGCTACCAGTCGCGGCTGATCTGGCGCGTCTCCGTGGCGATCGCCGACGAGCCCGGCTCCTGGGTCGGGATGGTCGACGCGCACGACGGCTCGATCGTCGCGTTCTTCGACGACAACGAATACGCCCAGGTCAAGGGCGGCGTTTTCCCGGTCTCGAACGACGGGAACGCGCCGGACGGGATCGAGAAGCCGGCGTACCCGATGCCATTCGCCGACGTCACGATCGGCGCGAACCAGAGCGTCACGAGCGACATGGGCTTGTTCGACTGCACGCCCGGCGGATCGAATGCCACGACGACGCTCGCCGGCCGGTACGTCAGGGTCGTCGACACCTGCGGCCCGATCTCGGAATCGATCACGTGCGATGCGGATCTCGACCTGGGCGTGAGCGGCGGAACCGACTGCGTCGTGCCTCCCGGCTCGAGCGTCGGCAACACGCATTCGGCTCGCAGCTCGTTCTACCACATCAATCGGATCGCAGAGCACGGGCGCGCCTGGCTCCCGGCGAACGTTTGGCTCACCCAGCAGCTCACCGACAACGTCAACCTGAACCAGACGTGCAACGCCTACTGGAACGGCACGAGCGTCAACTTCTTCAAGTCCGGCGGCGGCTGCGGCAACACGGGCGAGATCGCCGGCGTGTTCCTCCACGAGTGGGGGCACGGCCTCGACCAGAACGACGGCGGCGGCACCGACAACCCGGGCGAGGCGTACGCCGACATCACCGCCCTCATGTCCACGCACGTCTCGTGCATCGGCCGCGGCTTCTACCTGAGCGGCAACTGCAGCGGCTACGGCGACGCCTGCTTGAATTGCACCGGCATCCGCGACCAGGACTGGGACCAGCACGCCAGCCACACGCCGGCGACGCCGCAGGGCTTCGTGACAAACGATTGCGGGGGCGGCGGCGGCCCCTGCGGCAGGGAAGTCCACTGCGAGGGTTACGTCAGCGCCGAAACGCTGTGGGACCTCGCGACCCGCGACCTCCCGGCCTCCGGCCTGGACGTGGCGTCGTCGTGGCAGCTCGCCGACAAGCTCTGGTACAAGTCCCGCGACGGCTCGGGGGGCAACGCGTACAACTGCGCTCTCCCCAATTCCGACGGGTGCGCCGCGACGAGCTGGTTCTCGAAGATCCGCATCCAAGATGACGACGACGGCAACCTCGCCAACGGCACGCCGCACGCCGCGGCGATCTTCGCGGCGTTCAACCGGCACCACATCGCCTGCGGCAACGCCGGCGACGCCTCGAACCAGAACTCCTCGAGCTGCCCGGTGATCGCGGCGCCCACGCTCACGACGACGGCCGGATCGTCGTCCGTCGGGCTGTCGTGGACGCCGGTCGCCAACGCGGCGACCTACCGTATCGTGCGGAACGACGCCGGCTGCGACGCCGGCTCGACGATCGTCGCGACGGTGACCGCCCCGGCGACGACCTACACGGACTCGGGTCTCGCCAACGGCTTCACCGAGTACTACCACGTGCAAGCGGTCGGCACGAACACCAACTGCGACGGCGTGCTGTCGAATTGCTCGAGCGCGACCCCGCAGCCCTTCGCCGGAGCGGTGAAGCTCGATGCCAGCGCCTACAACTGCGCGTCGACGATCACGATCACCGTCACCGACGCGAACATCGGGTCGAGCACGACGACGGCGACGATCGTCTCGAGCGCCGAACCGCTCGGCGAGACGGTCACGCTGAGCCAGGTCGGCGGCTCGGCGAGCTACGTCGGGACGATCCCGACGACCTCCTCCCCCGCCGGCGTCGACGGGCGGCTCTCCGTCGCCGACGGCAACACGATCACCGCGACGTACATCGACGCCGACGACGGCCAGGGCGGGCACAACCTCACTCGCACGACCAGCGCCGGGGTCGATTGCGCCGCTCCCGTCATCACGAACGTCCAGTCGTCGAACATCACCGGCCAGGGCGCGCGGATCACGTGGAGCACGAACGAGAATGCGAACAGCACGGTCCCCTACGGCCCGACGCCGCCCCCCGGATCGACGGCGACGAACGCGGCCCTGGTGACGGCGCACGCGGTCGACCTCACCGGACTCGCCGAGTGCACCTCGTACGTCTACTCGGTGCAGTCGGCGGACAGCGTCGCCAACTCGGCGACGGACGACAACGGCGGCACCTACTACAGCTTCGCGACCGTGAAGAACGTCCAGCCGAACTACCCGTACAGCGGGCCGCCGGTTCCGATCCCGGACGCCAACCCCATCGGTGCGACGGCGTCGATCTTCGTTCCCGACAACAAGCCGATCGTCGACTTGAACGTCACGGTCGACAGCCTGACCCACACTTACGACGGCGACATCGCGCTGCACATCATCGGCCCCGACAACACCGACGTGGTGCTGTCCGCCAATCATGGCGGCTCGGGAGACAACTACATCGGCACGATCTTCGACGACTCCGCGGCGACGCCGGTCTCGTCGGGGGCGGCCCCGTTCACCGGCACGTTCCGGCCCGATCAGCCGCTGTCCGTGTTCAACGGCAAGAACGCCGCCGGCACCTGGAAGTTCTTCGTCGTCGACTCCGCGGCGATCGACGTGGGGTTCATCAATGCCGTGACGCTGAACTTCACCTTCCCGTCAGCGGCCTGCGGCCCGCACGCTGCCTACAGCTCGCACGCGGCCGTCAGCGACACCTGCTCGACCGGCGGTGCTCCGGGCAACGGGCTCTGGGAAGCCGGCGAGACGATCAACTTCAAGGTCACTCTGATGAACGACGGCACGACCCCGCTCACCGGCGTGACGGCGACCGTCGTTCCGCTCACCGCCGGCATCGGCATGCCCGACCCGACGGCGGGCTATCCGTCGATCGCTCCGGGGGCGACCGCGGATTCGATCGCGCCCCACTTCACGGCGAAGCTGCCGACGTCTCTCGCGTGCGGCTCGACGATCTCGTTCCGGATCGATGTCGCCACGGACCAAGGGGCGTGGAGCAGCACGTTCAGTCAGATCGCGGGCCTGGTCATTCCCGCCGGCGGCGGAACGGCGCTGAACGAGAACTTCGCGGGCGGCATCCCGGCCACGTGGACGGTCGTCGACGGCGGGAGGGGCGGGGGCGGC
The DNA here is from genome assembly GCA_964511835.1 of uncultured Acidobacteriota bacterium. Taxonomy (GTDB): domain Bacteria; phylum Acidobacteriota; class Polarisedimenticolia; order Polarisedimenticolales; family DASRJG01; genus DASRJG01. Next base: position 5,885 of record CAZEII010000043.1, read on the forward strand.
GCCGCCACGTGGACGACGGCGAATCCGGGGGGGCGCAGCATCGCCGCGCCGATGGCGGCGCCGACGCCGATCGTCGACAGCGGCGCGGCCGGCGGCGGAGCCACTCAGGACGAGCAGCTCATCACGCCGGCGCTGAACCTCTCGACCGCGACCACGGTCAGTCTCGTGTTCGACGAGTACTTTCATTGGGTCAGCAGCGGCCAGGACGAGATCGCCGACGTCGACGTCCAGTCGTCGAAGACGAGCGGGGCGTGGGTCAACGTGCTCCACCACCAGGGCGCATCCAGCGGCAACCCGGCCCACAACGCGATCGACGTCACCGCCCAAGCGGCCGGGGCGACGAACGTCAAGGCCCGCTTCCACTACTACCAGGGGAAGCACGACGGGTGGTGGCAGGTCGACAACGTTCAGGTCACCTACGTTTCCGTCGCGGGCTGCAACCAGACCGTCTGCCCGGCCCCGCCGACCTCGGTGAAGCCGGTCCCCGACGGGGCCTTCGGCGCCGCGATGCAAGCCAACCGGAACGATCCGGGCGGCACGCAGATCGGCGTGACTTGGGATGTGTCGACGTGCGTGTCGACCGGCTACCACTTGCTCTATGGAGACCTTGCGACCGTCGCGTCGTCCACGGTGTCCGGCTCGGCGTGCGCGATCGGCACCTCCGGCGCGTACACGTGGAGCGGCGTTCCCGGCGGAGATTTGTGGTTCGTCGTCGCCGCGGACGACGGCACGGCGACCGAAGGGAGCTGGGGAACCGGAACGGCGGGCGAGCGCGGCGGCGGATCGGCGTCCGGCCAGTGCGGCATGAGCGCGCGCGACAATTCGGGCAGCTGCCCGTAGGTCGTTCTGAGCCCAGCCGACGGATTGACCGTATATTCGCGGGATGTCACCAAACGCCTGTTTGTCGGCCGGAGAATTGCGATGAACCTCAAAGCGTTCAGCAGAGTGAATCCGAGAATCGCGCTATCCGTGGCAGGTCTCGTGGCCGGCATCGTGCTCTCCGCGATCGCCGTGTCGCGAACGCAGGCCGGCCCCACCCCGCACAAGGACTACATCAAGTGCCAGAAGCTGCAGAACGTCTGCAGCACGTCGTGCGCGGACTCGACGTACAACGGCGTCGGCGTCTGTCGCGATCAGCAGACTGGCTCCGAGGTCGTGATCTCGATCGAGTGCTGCTGCTGCGCGGACGGCTACCAAAATCGGGTCTGGATCCCATAGCGCTCGGACGGCAGCAGGCATAACCCCGCCCCAAGATTCCTGAGAGAACTCTCAGTCGAGGTCTCGCCCGGGCCTGTATTCCTTTGCGTGTGGAGCGGGCCCGCAGCGCCCCGCCGCGGCCCGCGAAGGAGAGACGATGAGACCGCGAAGCCTCGCCCTTTCGGTCGTGCTCGCGACTGCGTTTCCCGTCCTGGCTGCGAATCCCCCCGCGCTGGTCAACTACCAGGGGGTGCTGCGCGATGCCTCGGACAGGCCCCGCAACGGCTCGTTCGACATGGTGTTCCGGTTCTTTGACGCGGCGAGCGCGGGAAGCGAGATCCTCGTCGATTCCCACACGGGCGGCGGCGGAAATGCCGTGACGGTGAGCAGCGGCCTGTTCAGCACGCAGCTCGGCGGCGGCACCGTGACGGACGGCTCGGGGGCGGGGACGTACACCTCGCTCACCGATGTGTTCCGCGATTACGGGGCCGTCTGGATGCAGATCGAGGTAGGGGGAGAGTTGCTCAGCCCACGCGTCCGCGTGCAGTCCTCCCCTTACGCGTTGAACGCGAGCAATCTTCAGGGCCAGGCGGCGGCGAGCTTCCTCAATACCTCGTCCACGGCCCAGACCAAGACCGGGGCGCTCACGCTCGACACGACCGCGCAGAGCGGCCTGGCGCTCAACGTCAGCGCGCAGTTTCAGGGAGGCATCGTCTCGTCGAACAATTCCTACGTCTACCTCGCGAACAACGATCAGGGAGTCAAGGCCGGCGGCTCCAACTACGGAGGGATCTTCCAGAACGGCGGCAGCGGGACGTACGCCTACCTCGGAACGTCCGCTTACGGCGTGCAAGGGTACGGGGCCGGGGGGACGGGGGGGTATTTCCAGGACAGCGCGGGGGACACCGCGTACGCCGCGAGCGGCGGATTCGGGGTGTACGCGACGGGGTCATGGTACGGCGCCTTCTTCGGCAACACCTGCTGCTCCGGCGGTGCCTATCTCGGCGACTTCGACTACGGGATCTACGCCTACGGAAACGCAGCGGGGGGATACTTCTCCGACTCGAACAACTCCGGCTACGCCTACCTGGGCGACGGCGATTATGGCGTGTACGGTTACGGCAGCGCCGCGGGCGGATCGTTCGCGACCTCGGGCGCGGGCCAATCCTACCTCGCCAAAGGCGACTACGGGATCACGGCCTATGGCCAGTTCCCGTACGGCGCCGCGGGCTACTTCAAGGACTCGGGGTACTCGGGAGAGGCCTACCTCGGCGACGGCGATACCGGCGTCCTGGCTTACGGGAATTATCGTGCCGCGTACTTTGCCAATGTGCCGGCCGGTCTAAGCGTGAATCTGGCGTTCAATGACGGGTACACGAAAGCCGCCGGGATCTTCGACAACGGAAGCGTGCAGACGTACCTCTCCTCGAACGTCGTGTCGAACAGCGGGCTCTGGACGAACGGCAGCAAGAACTTCGTTCAAAACCACCCCGACGACCCGACGCGAACGATCGCCTACGCCTGCGTCGAGGGAGACGAAGTCGGGACTTACACGCGCGGCTCGGCGCGGCTCGTCGGAGACGAGGCGCACGTCAGGCTCTCCGAGACGTTCAAGTGGGTGACGAACCCCGACGTGGGGCTCACCGCGCAGCTCACCCCGCGTGGGGGCTTTGCGGACCTCTACATCGCCTCGCTGACGACCGAGGAGATGGTCGTTCGGAGCCGCGTGCCGTCCGCGGGTGGCGTGGAGTTCGACTATCAGGTCAACGGCCTGCGGATCGGATTCGACGACGTGCCCGTGACGGTGCCGAGGTCGATCGACGCGCCTCTCCCCCCGCGCGAGAACGTCAAGGCGGTGTACACGGAGCACCCGGAGCTGGCGGCAACCTCGGCCCGCGCGAGATTCCTCGGCATGCACGGCGAAGGCTGGGCGGCGGCGAGCGCCGTCTCGTCGAAGGCGGCCGAGCTCGAGGCGAAGATCGGATTCGCCGATCCGACCGCCCATCGGCACGCGATGGAGAAGGAGGCGTCTTCGCAGCCGCGCCCCGCGCGTCCGGCGTCCCGAGCGTCGCAGTCCGGCCCGACGGCCGTCGAGTCGCGTGCCGCGACCGACGCGCCGCCCGCAGGCGGACCGTTCAGCGGACACGCGATCGTTCCTTCGGTCGCGACCGCGGGCCAGGCTCCCGCGAGCCCGGGACTTTCGGCCACGGCCGTGTCCGTGATACGCGCGGGTTTCCCGATCGGCGGACCGGTCGAAGCGGGAGACCTCGTGGCGATCGATCCTCTCGCCGGCGGGTCGCTCAGGCGATCCGATCGCGCCGGCGACCCCACCGTCGTGGGCGTCGCCTTGGACGGGACGCAAGCTCCCGCCGGTGAAGCGTTCGTCGCCGTCGGCGGCGTTGCGAGCTGCAAGGTCGATGCGACGCACGGACCCGTCGCCCCGGGAGACCTGCTCGTCGCCTCGTCGATCCCGGGACACGCAATGGCGATGCAAGCGCCGCCGATAGGCTCCGTCGTCGGCATAGCGCTCGACGCTCTGGCCTCGGGCACGGGAACGGTCCGCGTGCTCGTGACGCCTCGCTGAGATCGTGGGGAGCCGATCATGAGAAAGATCAGCAAGGCGATCCTGGCGCTGCCCTTGCTCACGTCGACGGTGGCTCTCGCCGCGACGCCCCCCGACCTCGTCGCCTATCAGGGGGTGCTTCGCAACGCGGCGGACAAGCCGCAGTCGGGCACGTTCGACATGGTGCTCCGCCTTTACGACGCCGCGAGCAGCGGGAGCGAGATCCTCGTCGATTCGCACACCGGCGGCGGAAATGCCGTAACCGCGAGCAACGGGCTGTTCACGGTCCAGTTGGGAGGGGGGACGGTGAGCGACGGACTCGGGCCCGGAACCTACACGTCGCTGTCGCAGGTGTTCCGCGACTACGGTGCCGTGTGGCTCGAAGTCACCGTCGGCTCCGAGACTCTAAGCCCCCGGATTCGCGTGCAGTCCTCCGCCTACGCCCTCGGCACGAGCAACCTCCAGGGACACCCGGCGGCGTACTTTCTCCAAACTACGTCCGCATCGCAGACCAAGCTCGGCGCTTTGACGCTCGACACGACGGGCTCCAGCTCCGTGGCTCTAAACGTCAGCGCGCAGGCCCAGGGGGGCGTCGTCACCTCGGGGAACTCGTACGCCTACCTCGCGAACAACGATCAGGGAATGAAGGCGAGCGGCTCGAGCTACGGGGGGATCTTCCAGAACGGGAGCAGTGGAACCTACGCCTACCTGGGAACGCCGGGCAACGGGGTCCAGGGATACGGCGGCTCGGGGGCCGGTGGGACGTTCCAGGACGGCGCCGGAGACAGCGCGTCCGCCGCGACGGGGGCCTACGGGGTCTCCGCCGCGGGTTCGTCGATCGGCGGCGGGTTCTTCAGCCCCGCCTCCGGCTGGGCGAAAGTCGCCGACGCCCATCGCGGGATCACGGCCTCCGGCAACAGCGCCGGAGGGTACTTCGCAGACTCGAACAATTCCGGGTACGCGGTGGCCGGTGACGGCGACTACGGCGTCTACGGTTACGGAAGCGCGTCCGGCGCCTCGTTCGCTACCGCTGGGTGGGGCGCGTCGTACGCCGCCGCAGGCGGGTATGGATTCAAGGGTTACGGCAAGTACCCGTACGGCGTCGCCGGTTACTTCAAAGATTCGTGGCCTTACTACACCGCCGAGGCCTATCTCGGCTACGGCGACACGGGAATCCTCGCGTACGCGAACGGTAGCGACCCTTACACGGACCACGTCGTCGCGAGGTTCGACGACAATCCTTCGTCCACCGTCCTGGACACGTACTTCGATTGGTACGAAGGGGGCGGCTTCTTCTCGGCAGGCGGTTTCTTCGACACGTACTATGACCGGACGCGTGTCGTGAGCTACCTCACCGCGAGCGGGCTCGACTCGTCCGGCTCGAAGAACTTCCTCCAGAACGACCCCGCCGACCCCACGCTCTCCATCGCCTACGCGTGTCTCGAGGGGGACGAGGTGGGAACCTACACGCGCGGCTCGTCGCGGCTCGTCGGAGGCGAGGCGCACGTCAAGCTCTCCGAGACGTTCAAGTGGGTGACGAACCCCGACGTGGGGCTCACCGCGCAGCTCACCCCGCGTGGGGGCTTTGCGGACCTCTACATCGCCTCGCTGACGACCGAGGAGATGGTCGTCAGGAGCGCCGACCCGAGTGCGGGGGAGGCGGAGTTCGATTACAGGGTCAACGGTCTGCGGATCGGATTCGATGAGGTGCCGGCGGTCCAGCCCAGGAAGGAGGACGCGCCGCTGCCGGCGCGAGAAGAAATCGACGCGATCTACGCGGCGCACGCCGAGATCCGAGGATCTTCTCCCCGCGCCAGGTTTCTCGAGTCGGCCCGGAAGCAAGGCGCTCCGGCGGCGGTGGACTTCTCCCGCTCGGAAGCACTCGAGGCGAAGATCAGGCGCTGGAGCCCGAACGGAGCCGCCGCGACGGCGGAGGTGCCGGGTGACGGTCGAGGGATCGACGGTGTTCCTTCAAGCCTCCAGGTCGCGCTCCCGATCACCGGCCCGGTCGAAGCGGGAGACCTGCTCGTGACCGATGCACTCGGTCGGGGTTTTCTGCAGCGCTCGAGCGGTGCCGACCAGACTCCGATCGTAGGGATCGCAACCGACCGCCCGTCGTCCGGCGGCCGGGAGATGCTCGTCGCCGTTGCGGGTGTCGTTCCCTGCAACGTCGACGCGAGCTTCGGATCGATCCTCCCCGGGGACCTCCTGACCGCTTCGAAGACCCCGGGCCGCGCGATGGCAATGCGCGCACCCCACCCTGGGCCGGTCGTCGGGAAGGCGCTCGAGCCGCTCGCGGCGGGCACCGGAACGATCCGCGTGCTGGTTCTCTCACGGTGAGAGTCGAGGAGGCATAGCATGCGAACCGTTGCGATCATCCTCGTGCTCGCCGCGACTCCCGCCCTGGCCCAGACGAGCACCAATTACAAGCTCAGGGAGAGCGTGTTCAATGCCGGCGGCGATCCGCTGCAGGGCTCGGTTCTCGCGTCGGCGAGCTATCACGTGAAACTCGACTCGATCGGCGAGGGGATCGCTGCGGGAGAGCTCGCGAGCGCTTCGTACGGCTCGTCCAGCTCGTTCGTGTCGACCTACGCGCCCCCGGGAGAAGTCCAGCAGCTTGTCTTCTCGGATAAGCAGACGATCCAGTGGCACCCCGAGAAATCGATCGGGCAGTACGAGCTCTACAGGGATGCCATCGCCGCGCTGCTGGGGGGATCGGCGGGCTCCTGCTTCTCGGCCGGGCTGCTCTCGGAGACCGCCACCGATGCGGCGACTCCGTCGGCGGGACAGGGTTACTTCTATCTCGCGACGGCCAGGAACCGATTGGGCGAGGAAGGAACGAAGGGGTTCAAGAGCAATGGTATGGAACGGCCCAACGTATCCCCCTGCCCGTGAAGCTTCTTGGCCGTGCGGTACCGAAGCGTCGTGCCACCATCCGTCAGTTCGGCATAAACAAGGTGCATCGTCCCGTCGGACGCTACGGTCACGTCGAACGCTCCCGGAACCGTGTTCGTCGCGATCGAGTGCCGCGAATCGGGGCTCAACGAGTCGATGGGAACGAAGTAGAGGGTGTCGACTCGGGAGCAGTCTCCATGTCCGAGAACGACAATTTGTCGGCGCCGCTGAAAGGCAGGATCGGCCGCTCCAAGGTCGAAATGCCGAACGGAGCCGACGGCACGCTTTCGGCACCGTGGTCGCTTAGTGCCCCCGACGTCCGCCGCTCCCCCTGCGTCCCTTAGCCCACGGAGTCGTCGAAGACCACGGCTCATGCACGCCTACCGGCAGTTCGAGACTCCCATCGGCCGATTCAGGAGCAGCTTCGGCCAGATCGTTCCGTGCCGGACGAGGACTGAAGGCAACCTGGTAGATCCGTTCATTCGTAGCCGCTCCACCCAAAAGAGGCGTAGGCTGGCCCCGCCGAATAGCCAGTGGTGTCCGGACCGCACGAAGGACATCGGAAGTGGAGGGCACAGTATGACGGCTGCCAGGCGGCCAGATTGCCGCTGTCCGTGCGACTGATCCGCTGGCCTTCTGGAGATGCACAACATGACTCGTCCGACCGTGGCCTTGTTTCTACGCGCCGCCGCTCTCGCACTGCCCGCCGTACTTCCGACCGCGGCGTTCCTGGTTACGGTTACACCGTGCCCTCCGGCGAGGGCGGATGGCGCGACAGCCCCCGCTGGCGCTGCCGCCTCTAACGACCCCGATACGCCGATTTCTGAGCGGGTCGAGGGCGCAGTGGTGAAGATCTTCGCCACGATCCGTCGACCCGAACCGAACCGCCCATGGACGCGGGGGGCACCCGCCGAAGCGACCGGATCGGGCGTAGTGATCGATGGTCATCGCATCCTGACCAACGCGCACGTCGTTGCCTATGCAGGCCAGTTGCAGGTGCAGGCCGACCGCGAGGGCGACAAGTACAGCGCCAAGGTGGCGGCGTTTGCGCCCGCCATGGATCTCGCCGTGCTGACGCTGGACGACGACACGTTCTTCGAGCGCCATGCGCCGCTCGAACGATCCGCCACGCTGCCGCAAATAAAGGATGCGGTGCTCGCCTATGGGTTCCCGGTCGGCGGCACCTCGCTTTCGATCACCAAGGGAATCGTGTCTCGCATCGAGTTCGCTCAGTACAACTTGGACACCTCGGGCCTGCGTGTGCAGATCGACGCAGCCATCAATCCCGGCGACAGCGGCGGCCCGGCCACGGCCGGGGACCGGATGATCGGCCTCGCGTTCAGCTCGCTGGGTGGTACGCAGAACATCGGGTACATCATCCCTAACGAGGAAATCGATCTGTTCCTGCGCGACATCGCGGACGGCCATTACGACGGCAAACCGATGTTACACGACGAGCTGCAGACCCTCGAGAATCCGGCCTTGCGCAGCTTCCTCAAGCTCGATCCTCTGGCGCACGGCGTGGTTGTGCATCGGCCTGTCCGCCATGACGCCGACTACCCCTTGCACGAGTGGGACGTGATCACAGCGATCGCCGGCGTCGCCGTCGACGACCAGGGCATGATCCTGGCCGACGGCCACCTGCGCCTGGGCTTGCGCTACCAGATCCAACACTCGGCGCGGGACGGCCGCATCGGTCTGAGCGTCGTCCGCGGCGGCAAGACGGAGTCAGTCGAGGTCCCACTCGAAGTCGAGCGGCCCGCCCTGGTTAAGTCGCTGGACGGGGGCTATCCGTCGTACTTCATTTACGGCCCGGTGGTGTTCTCTCGCGCCACTCTCGAGCTGGTGTCCGGAATGCGCGCCCAGAACTCGACGTTGTCCGTCGTCTCCGGGTCGCTGTTGACGCAGTTTTTTGATCGGCCGACCCCCGAGCGCGAAGAGCTGGTTGTGATCCCCGCACCACTATTCCCGCACGAGATCTCGAAAGGCTATAGCAGCCCCGTCAACGCTGTCGTCTATTCGATAAACGGAGTGTCAGTGCGCAGCCTGCGCCACTTAGTCACGCTGCTGCACGAATTGAAGGACGAATTCGTGGTCATCGCGACTGACAGCAAGCGCGACGGCGAAGGCCTGGTCTTCCGCCGCAGCGAGATGCTTGCTGCGACCGAGGAGATTCTTTCAGACAACGGGATACGCGAGCAGGGCTCGCCCGACATGATGGCGGTGTGGCAGGGCAAGCAAGGTGGCTGAGCAGCGGTCGGCCCCGCTGCCGGTACCGTGAAAGTTCGAAGCCTCCTTTCAAATTCCGAGTATCAAAGGAATGCAACGCTTACTTGCGAGCATCGCGCGGATAACGGGCACCCACGTGACTGGAAGCACCCGCAGGGCCTGGAGCGAGCGGCCGCGTACATCTCAGAATCGCTCGGCAAGACCCGAGCGCGGGTTGCACCTGGCGAGCCGGGACTAGAGCCGACGGCTTTGCGCCGCGCAGCTGGGCCACCTCGGTCCAGGGCATCATCCAACTCCACGCGTCAGCTCAATCTTGCTGGAGCATCTTGTCGTAGCTCTGGGCCTCGTCCGGACGCAACGCTTTCGCGCGATCGAGCTCCGTTTGAGAGTCGTCTTTCCGTCCCAGTTTCCGATAGGTGCGCGCGAGCTCGAAGTGAAGCCGCGGCTCCCTAGGGTCCTGGGCGATCGCCGCACTATAGTGCTTCACGGCGTCCTCGTAACGTTTGGTCGCGAGGTCGAGATCCCCGCGCGTCCACTCGATGTCCCGATCGTCGCCGTGATAGTGCTCAAGCTTGTCGAGGGTCTCGTACGCGTCGGCATAGCGACCGGTTTTTCGCTGCGCCAGTGCGAGATCGTGGAGCGCCGAATAGTAGTCGGGCTTCAACGCAAGGGCGCGCTTGAAAGCGTCGAATCGTTCCCTATCATCCTTTTGCGGGAATTCCGAAAGCAAATTTGCGAGGCCGTACCAGAGTTCATGATCGTCCGGCTGCAGCCGGGCGGCCTCTCGGGAGTGCTCGATCGCCTTGCCAATGCAGTTTGTCGCGTTGAGCTTCTTGACCAGCGCATCGCGCTCGACGTAGGCCGGGGCTGTCGCAGGACCTCCATTCGGCATGCTCATCGTGAGCGCGTCGATGTGACTCCTGTCGTTCCGATAGATGTCGGCGTAAGCCCCGGACAGGTTGTAATGCGCTTTCCAGTCTTTCGGGTTGATTTCTACCGCTTTCTGGAGGGCCACGAGGGCTTCGTCGGGCCGATTCATCTGCCTGAGCACGAAGCCGACGCTTCGCATCGCCCGCCCGTCGCCCGGACGCAGAGCCACCGTCCGCTCGAACTGGTCCAGAGCTTCGGGGTATGCGCGTAAGACCTCGTAAGCCATGCCCACTTCGACGAGCACTGTCGGATCGTTCGGCGAGATACGGTCCGCAGCCAGCGCCGCCTCGAGCGCGGACTGGGGCCGGTTGGCGTCGAGGTACGCGCCGCTCAGGCCGAGGTACAGGTCTCTCGAGCCCTTTGGATCGATCTGGAGTCCGCGACGGTAGGCGGTTACTGCGTCGCTTAGACGATTCGCCTCGCGCAGGCAGTCACCCTCACGGATCGCGTCCGCGATGGTCTTGTTCTGACTCGTCGGGCAATTGCCCTCCGACGCACGCGCGGATGGAGCCGGAGCTACGGGATTGGCGAGCACGCCGCTCGCATCGCTTAGGAGCACAAGGGCGGAAATCGAGATCCAGAAGCGCATTATCATCCTCCTGATTGGAAGTCTGTGGAAAACATGGTTCCGACGAGGAAGCCGCGCAACACGCGACGTAGCGAGCGCGCGCCAGTCGCGAATGCCGGCCGGGTTGCTGGTTGTTCGTTCTATCCGTGCTAGATTGCCGTCCGATTATTCTGAGACTGGGGGCCGACGATGTTTGCGATTCAACTTCGATCTGTGACCCTGCCGCGGCTGGCCGCCGCCTGAGTCTCGGTCCGTCCATCGGTTGACGGCGCCGGTCCGGCGCTCCTGATCGTCACGTACAACTAATCGAACAACAAATCGCCCGAGGCGATGCGGGGCATTTCCGCCTGCGCATCACGGAGTTACGCATGAACGATCGCGCTCACCGCGCCGGATGTGTGTCTTGGACCAAAGAACGGCTGACGAGATCCTGGCCTCGCTTGCTGGAGGCCGGGTGACGTACCGCTATTTCAAAGATCGATACGCGCTGCAATTGTTGGCCTACGCCGCAGCGGAGGCCTGGAGTGTGCGTGCGCTGCGGCAGAGTCGATTCGCGCCGCTTCTGATGAAACCATCGGTGCGGCAAGCGCTCGCCGATCGCAACGGCCGCGGCGCGGATTGGCTCCTGCTCGATTCCTACTTCCCATCACCGACGGAGGACTACGAGCTGACGTTCGGAATTTGGGGCAGCATCCGCAACTGGCATTGGAACCAGACGACGCGAAGCGGATTCAACATCGTGCTTCAACTCAACTTCCCTGCCGGCCACGATCGTGTGTACCGCCGCCTCATCGACCCGCGAAAAGAAGACCCTTTCTCCTGCGGTTGGCATCCGATCAATCGAGCCGGACTGCGCACATTGGCCTGGTCGCGCATCGATGTCGAGCCCGAGTCCGGCGAGGCCCTCATCGAGGAGATTCAAAGCGACTGGGTCCGGAACGCAGAGGACGCCGCAATCGATGCACTGTCGAATCTGGTGGACGGGTTCGTGGCCGCACCAGACTGGGTTGAAAACGTCGGCTGCGACGCCGCGCAACTCTTCTGGTACGTCGAGCACGCCCTCGCCCCGCACCGCCGAATGTGGAGGGAGGCCATGCTGAGCGCGTCCCTCTGGCTGATCCGCGAACATCTCGGAATCCGTCGCATCTTCATACACACGCATGAGTCCGGCTGCGCTCTCAAAATGATCAAGGGGCGGAGTCGCCCGCCGCGGTCGCTCTACGAGGAGGCGCCGCGAGCGTTCTGCTTCGAAAGAACTGATGAGCCGCCAGAGTTTCTCGAGCGACACCTCGTCCGCAGGTCATCACGAGCACAATTCGAGTTCTGGCGGTTGCGGCTGTGAGGAGCAGGCGCTGATCCTGCGCGGCACGCGGACCACCTCCGCGGCATCAGCGCGGCACCTTGGGATCGCTCCCGTTGGCAGCACGGCCTGGAGCCGCCCGTGCCTCGAACTCTCTGCAGCGTTCGATCGACAACAATGTCGCGCGCAGAGGCCGCTCATCGCGTTGCGAGACTGCGTCAAACTCCTCGAGGCGGGCCGCCGTCGGTAGCCAGAACTTGTCCGCCTGTGGGCCGAAAGCAATCTCGAGACGCCGGCCGTGAGCCTTGGGGCCGACATTGAAGCGAAAGTGGAAAAGATCGATCGCAATCGCCCACTTGTTCCGCCGCTCGATGCGTTTGGCGAGACGCTCGCCCTGGCGCGTCGGGATTGCCGCAATCCGCAGCAAGTCGCCTGTTACCGAATCAACCCACGCCGTGCCCTCCCACTCCCGCAGGTCATCACCCGAGCCAAAGGAACCCGCTCCACGGAAAGCGAACGCGTGCTCCAAGGCATCCGGGTGCGGTGACACGAGATCCTCGATGAGCATCCAGGGACGCGTATCGGGATGAAAAAGCCGAAGCCACGACGTGACCGGAGGGAATCCGCGCAACTCCACGGGTGCGCGGGCCAGAGGATGGCCAGGCGCACCTCTGGGCGCGATTTGCTCAACGGCGTGGTGCTCGGTCACGTCGGGAACAAGGAGAAGGGCGTAATCGGTACCAGCGGACTCGGAACTGGGGCCGCCTTCGTGGTAACTCACGCGGCGGCTGGTCTCGTCGCAAGTCCAGCGAAGGGACGCATCGTCGTAAGAGACTGCACGTTCCGTCGCAAGGTCGAGAATAGGCGTCCCCGCTCGCGCGGCTCCAACTCCAGCTGCGAGCAGAATTGGCAGAGTCCAGAGCAGCGGCCGACAAAGCGTTGACTTCGTTCCGGCGCAGGACTGCGTCATTCTCCGAGTCTTGCAAGGAGAGCTCGCGCACGATCCCGGACGTCTTTTTGCCGGTCATCGACGAGCGCATTCAGATCGTCCTTGATCCGAGGGTCTGAGGTCCGGCCGACACGTATGAGCCCGGCGACGGCTTCGAGTCGCCACCGCTCATGTTCGTGGGACAAGAAGCTCTCGTAAACCACGGCGGCGGCATCCGGCTCGATAGCTCCGAGGTCCAAGAGATACCGGGCGGCCTCCAGTCGTCCCCATCCCCATTCCGGCTTGTCCAGGATCGATCGGAGGAAGGGAATCGCTTTACTCAGCGCCTTCGGGCCGAGAGCTTCGAGGGCGTGCAAGCTTGCGAATGGGGAGATCGATCGGTCCGACAGGAGTTCCACCCAGACCGGGATGGCAAGTTCGCCGTAGCGGGCGAGGTCTCCGTCTGCCGTCGTCTGAGGACACGCCCCGCGGCTCTGTTTTCGGAGGGCCTGGACAAGAATGGGAATGACACGATCAGGATGGGAACCGCTCAGACGTGCTACGGCGCTCGCCGCCTCCTCCTTGAGTTCTGGATCGTCGAGCAGCTTCACGAAGAACGGAACGGCCAGGCGGGCCTCGTCCCCGCCGATGTCGCGAATCGCGAGTACGAGAGCCGGGCCGTGGTCCAAGCGGCGGTTCCGAAGCTCGTCAAGTAGCACGCCGATCGCCGGGCGGCCGTCATCGCCGAGGCGATCCAAGCTGAGGATCGCAAGCGCTCGGTCGTCCCCGTTTCTCGTGCGCACCCGTTCGAGCAGCGGAGCCAGCGCCCGGTCACCCTCGGGAATCAAAGCCTCAGCGGCGTTCGCCGCTACGGCGGGGTCCACGTCATCGAGGGCGAGTACCAAGCTTTCGAACGCGTCATCCGGGAGCGGCGTGCAGTCCCGAAGCGCGATCGCAGCTTGTCTTCTTTGTTCCGCATCGACGGCCTTCAATGCGGCTCCGAGAGTGGTCGGATCGCCGGGGCACAGCCGAGAATTCGCCGAAGCCGCCTCGAGCCGGTCGGACGACAGGAGGAGAGCAGCACCGCATAAAGCCACGGCCAAGTTCGCTCGAAGCCTCATGTCCCGCCTCCCGCCAGCGGCACTTCGAATCCGTGCCGTCGACCTGACGTACTCGGCATCTCTGTTCGGATGCTACGCTCGGGGCGTCGCACGCGGCCGTGGCTACGTGCGCGAGTGCGGGGAATATGCCGCCGGATCGCCGCGCGATTGGCTTCCTCGACGCTCGGCCTCACATCGAGGGTATTGCGCGACCGTCTGGTCTAGATAGCGCATCCGTTTCCGAGAATTGTGAATGAATCCTCGCGCCAAGCCAGTGACCTGGTTCGCGCCCGAGGTCGCATTAGGGACACGTCGTCGTCGTGCGTGGCGCGCCCGGCGAGCCATGAATTCCCCTGGTGCCATACGTGCCACTCCCGCAGGGCGATTGACCCCGTGACAAGTACCAGAATCCAGTCCCGACCGAAGGATTGTTGGAATCCGTAACGGTCGCCGCTGGAAGGTCATTAAGGCAGACTTCGTCGGCGTTTCCAGGACCGACCGGCAAAGCGCTCAAGGACCCGCGAACAACATCGTATCTCGTCGCGCTGGGTTGCTGATCCCAGACGTAGGTCTTCTTGTCGGCCTGAACTAGGAGGTTCATGATTTCCGAGGGGACCGCGACCGGTGTCCCCTGGCAGGTCCCTCCGCTGCAGACGTCGCCCGTCGTGCACGCATTGCCGTCGTCGCACGTGTTCGCGTTCGCGGTAAACGTGCATCCCACGCTGGGAACGCAAGCGTCCGTGGTGCAGGGATTGAAGTCGTTGCAGACGACCGGCGACCCTGCTTGGCAGGCCCCCCCGACACACGAATCCAATAGGGTGCAGGCATTCCCGTCGTCACACGATTGATTGTTGTTGAGATGGAAGCACCCCGAGACCGTATCGCAACCGTCATCGGTGCAGGGATTCGAATCGTCGCAATTCAAGGAGCCTGTGTGAAGAAGGCATGCCCCTCCTGAGCACCGATCCCCTGTTGTACACGCATCCCCGTCGCACTCGGTCAGCGAATTGTTGGTATGTCTGCAGCCCGTCGACGAATCGCAAGAATCGTCGGTACAAGGATTGCCATCGTCGCAGACACTCGGATTGTTCGTGTGAACGCAGCCGACACCAGGATCACACGAATCGTCGGTGCAGATGCTGTTGTCGTTGCAGCTCACGGGGAGCCCGCCGCCGCAATCCCCGACGGAGCCTCCCAGACCGTCGCAGGTGGTCCCTTGCGTGCAAGCATTGCCGTCGTCGCAAGGAGTACCTTGCGCTGAGATTGGATGCGTGCAGGCACAGTTGTTGGTCGCATCCGCGATGTCATCCGTACACGGAATCCCATCGTCGCACACCGACTGGCCGCGGCACGTGCCTTGGCTGCACGTGTCGTTCAGGGTGCAGACATTGCCGTCATCGCAAGAACCGTTGTTGTTGACGTGCAGGCAGCCGGACACCGGATCGCACGAATCGTCCGTGCAAGGATTACCATCGTCGCAGTTCACCGGTTGACCGTCGGAAACGCAAACGTTGCGAGCGCAATACGCACCGCCGGACGCCGTTAGCGGCGCCCCGCCCCAGACGATCATTTCCGCTCCGGTCCACGCTGCTTCGCTTCCCTCGCGTGGGTTCGGCACGGGGCCGGACATCGATGTTGACCGCCATGCATCGTCGACCGGGTTGTAGCGACCACCGCTGTTGACTTTGGAGTTGCTGAAGTCGCGGCCGCCCCACACGACCATTTCTCTCCCTGTCCAGACAGCGGTCTGATTCTCGCGGGCGGTGGGCACGTTGGCGCCTACCGACGTTGCGGTCCAACTGTCGCTGGCAGGATCGTAGCGACCTCCGCTGTTGAGACATAGTCGTGAAGCACTTGTGTCGAAGCTACAGCCGCCCCAAACAATCATTGCGCTGCCGGTCCACACCGCCGTGTGTCGACTACGCGCGCCCGGCGTGTTCGCGTCTCTTGACGTTGGGATCCAAGCGTCTGTCGTCGGATCGTAGCGGCCGCCAGAATCGTAGGCGGCGTCATCGTTCAAAGTCCCTCCCCACACCACCATCGTCGTTCCCGTCCAGACGGCGGTGTGAACGTACCGAGCGGCGGGCACGTTGGTGCCAGTGGAGGTCGACGTCCAGGCGTCCGTCGAAGGATCGTACCGACCTCCGGTGTTGGTTGTGCTGCTGGTCGGCCGGCCACCCCACACAATCATTTGGGTGCCCGTCCAGATTGCTGAATGTCCATAGCGCCCGCTCGGAACCTGCGCACCGACGGAGGTCGACTGCCAGCTATCGGTCGACGGGTCGTAGCGACCGCCGGTGTTTAGCGTCGGTCCCGAAGCGTATCCACCCCAAATGATCATTCGGGTTCCGGTCCAGACCGCGCTCGCTGATGCCCGAGGCTCCGGAACGTTTGTCCCCGTGGACGTTGCGGTCCAGTTGTCGGTTGAAGGGAGATAGCGTCCGCCGGAATTGAAGTATAGGAAGCCGCCGTCAAAACTTTCTCCGCCCCAAACGATTAGCTCAGAGCCCGTCCACACGCCCGTGTGCCAAGCGCGTGCACTGGGCTCGATGGCGCCGTTGGATGTGGGCACCCAAGTATCTGAAGCGGGTTTGTAGCGCGCCCCCGTGGTTGTAGCACCCGAGGGAGCCACAGTCCCGCCCCATATGATCATCTCGGTGCCTGTCCAGATGCTTGACGGACGACTTCGCGCTCGAGGTACGTTGGCTCCAGTCGAAGTCGGTCTCCAACTGTCGGTGGTCGGGTTGTAGAGACCACCGCTGTTGACTACCGACGCATTGCTGCCCCCCCAAATGAGCATTTCGGTACCGGTCCACACGTCAGACGTCCACGCTCGACCGACCGGAACGTTCTGCCCGCCGTAGAGCCCGGTCCAGCTATTCGTGGATGGATCGTAGCGACCGCCGAGGATCGGGTATGAAACGGGGTTTTCCAGGTCCGCGTTGTAGTACAAGCCGCCCCAGACGAGCATAAGGGTCCCGGTCCAAACGGCGGCATGCCCGGTGCGCCCGTGCGGCGCAAACCCTCCGATTGGCGTCGGTAGCCAGCTGTCGGTCGCGGGAAAATACCGGCCGCCGGTGTCGAAGATATGCTGACCGCTGGGTCCGTAAGGGTCCGGACGGCTGCCGCCCCAGACGATCATCTCGGTACCGGTCCAGATCGCGGTGTGCGACTCGCGACCATCCGGAACGTTAGTCTGCGTCGACGTCGGTGTCCAACTGTCCGTCGATGGGCGGTATCGACCTCCGGAATTGGTGTAGCTGGCGTCAACCCCTCCCCAGACGATCATTTCCGAGCCTGTCCAGATCGCCGTATGCGCGAATCGCCCGGACGGAACGCCGCTCGCCCACGATGTGGGCTTCCAGCTGTCCGTCGACGGGTCGTAGCGACCGCCGCTGTTCAGACGACCGGTCGTCCCGTACCCTCCCCAGACGATCATCTCCGTGCCTGTCCATACAGCGGTGTGCTGGGAGCGTCCGTCCGGAGCGTTCAGACCTATCGAGGTTGCCTTCCACGTGTCCGTGACGGGGTCGTACCGGGCGCCACTCCTCAAGTCGATACCGTCCTCCCCACCCCACACGATCATCTCGGAACCGGTCCACACCGCGGTCTGGCCGTCGCGTGGATCGGGGAAGTCTTGCCGCGTCGCTGTCCACGTATCACCAATGCAATCGCTCGAGGAAGTAGCTGGCAGGTGAAACTCCGCGACGCCGACCGCAACATCAAGTCCCTCGCCAGGGCTCCGTGCCCCCCACCAGGCGTCGAATGGCTGTTTGCGCCAGACGACGGACGCGGTAGCGATCTCGCTCGCCCCCTGTGAAAGTACCGCGCTGACGCCGAAGGACTCGGGAGTCTCTTCGATGGAGCTCAGCTTTCGCAAAGGAATGGAGTCTCGGCTCGAATCAAACCGCTTCGCGAGTCGACCAAGCGCTTCCCTCCAGGCTTCTGGATCGAGTGCCCGCACTCCACCCGACCTCGGAACGTCGTGCTGGATGTTTCCCAAGCGCAGAGTTGTCTCTCGATACTCGCCGTCCATCGAGCGCAGGCAGTCCACGCTTGAGCAGGCCTTCAGCGCACTCATCGCCCTGGCGCGCGTCTCTGCATGGAATCTCGTGTCGTAGGCGTACCAGTTGCGAATCAATCGG
This sequence comes from uncultured Acidobacteriota bacterium, assembly GCA_964511835.1. Classification (GTDB taxonomy): domain Bacteria; phylum Acidobacteriota; class Polarisedimenticolia; order Polarisedimenticolales; family DASRJG01; genus DASRJG01. The sequence goes on from CAZEII010000043.1 coordinate 23,740, forward strand.
TCCGCGAGCGTCTGTCGCGCAAGTGTCTCCGCGATGACGTATGGGTCGTTGCTCAGCGCTGTAAAGAGTTCCCTCAAGACTTGCGGATCGCGCGAGCCTCTTGCCATCCGGTCCAGTTCGTCTTGGAGCTGCTCACCAGTAATTGGTCGCCTCCACCATGTGTCGAGCGCGTTCGACTTCTCGAGGTAATCCTCGACCCTCGCCCGAATGGCCTCATCGGACATCACGGCCGAAAGTGGCGGCTTCGCGACAGGATTCTCCTTGGGCCAGATGCGGTGGTTCCAGTAGACCTGCTCGATCGCCCGTTGGGCGTTCACGCGATCTTCGAACGTCAGCTCGCGAGCCCCGACCAAAGTTGCGGCGCAAAGGCATCCCGTGATGGCAGCGCAGACCACGAATCTCGTCATGCCGCCCCCCAATTGGCCAAAATGTCCACCCCTTTCCATTCCGAGTCAACCAAGGAGTCTTCTGTCCGACCGACGATCGTACGGCTCGAACCCGCCGCGTATACTCATCCGAAGGCTCATCGAAGGGAGGCTCGCATGCCGCGCATTTCGGAAATAGATCGTCCCGGTCTTCTTATCCGCGCGTTCTTCAAGATCGGCGAGCGGATGTTCGGCAAGGTCCCGACCCCCGAGCGCCTGATGGCTCACAGGCTCCCCCTGATGCTAGGGATCGGCGGACTCTACGGAGCGATCGAGTGGTTTGGAGAACTGGACTCCCCGCTTCGATCGCTGCTCAACGTCCAGGTGGCGGCACTCCACGGGAGCCCGTTCTGAATGGACATCCGGCACGCGGTCGGCGTGCAGGTCGGACTTTCCGAGGAGAAGCTCTCGGCACTCGCCTCGTACCGTCAGAGTGACCTCTTCACGGCGAGGGAGAAGGCGGCGCTCGAGTTCTCCGAACGCGTGACCCGACACGATCAGGACGTAACCGACGAGTGCTTCTCGCGGCTCCGCGAGCACTTCACGGAGGCGGAAGTCGTCGAGCTCACGTTCATCGTCGGCTATCAAACGTTTGCGAGCAAGTTTGCGAAGGCTCTCCAGATTCCTCCGCAAAGGTATTCGAGGGCCGAAGCGGTCGTGTAGGCTTGAAGCTGGGGCCAGAAGGAACCGGGGGTTAGTCCTGGCCCTTCTCCTCGTCCAGGAGCGCCCCGTCTGCGGAGAACGTAGCTTCTTTCTCGGCCTCGCCGGCTCCGAACGCGATCTCGTAGGTGACTTTTCCGTCGGATGACGTTTGCTTCTCGGCCTTTGTCGCCTTGGCTCCGGGAAACTTCGTCGCGAAGGTCGTCATCACGGCGGCGGGGACTGTGGCGAGATCGACGGGTTCTTCCGTGAGGAGAATCTTCCCGGCCGGATCGACGTCGATCTCCATGCGCGTGCCGTCCTTCAGGGTGATCTTGACCTCGTACTGTGGCTTCCCGTCTTCCGTCTCCTGCTTGCAACCGTTCACAACCGCGCCCGCATGGACTTGAAGCACGGCCGCCGTCACGCTCGCCGGGCATGGCGACGCTGACGCGGGAACCGCGAGCGCGAGCGCCGTGACCGCCCCCAGCGTTCCTGGAATCCATCGCATGGCAACTCCTCCTTTGGTTTGAGTCCTTGCCCTCGCCGTCTCCGACGAGGGTGAGTACGCGTTCTAGCCCTCTCCTCCCGGCGGGTCACCGGATTCGAAATCGTCGAGGTCTTCGACGCCTTCCCGCTCGTCCCCCGACATCGGAACGGGTCGCTCGACGAGGGCGCCCTTCTCGCGCACGTGGGTGATCGCGATCGCCGAGCCGCAGTGGGGACACTTGCTCGTGCCGGCGCTCAGCGATCGCTGGCAGCTCGGACAGGAAAAGCGCTCCCGGTCGGCGGGGTCGGTCACGGCGGGCCTTCACCTCCACGTGCTGATGATGCTACGCCGGAATCATGCTCGCCGCCGGATCTCGGAGCGCTGGGTCCAGCGCGTGTGCTCGCGCTTCTTGGACCAGCGAATCATTCAGCCAGTGTGCGTGTCTTGTGGGTAAAGTGGGGGTGAAACGGTGCAAGCCTGAGCTACACGCGCGAGCCGTGACGGCCTGTCACCATGGCATGGAGCCGGAGCGAAAGGGGACGAACCCGTGTCGCGGTTGACCCGATGGCTGGACGAGCGCGCCTATCCCTCGCTCGGGGACGATTGGGACGCCACGCTCTTCCGCGAGATCGTCCTGTCTCGAATGGCCACGGCGCGCACCGTTCTGGATCTCGGTGCCGGCGCGGGGATCATCCCGCAGCTGAACCTTCGCGGGCTGGGCCCGCGGATCTGCGGCGTCGACCCGGACCCGCGTGTGCTCGAGAATCCCTTCGTCGACGAGGCGCGCATCGGCCGTGCAGAGGCGATCCCGTATCAGGACGCATCGTTCGATCTCGTCGTTTCGTTCGACGTCCTCGAGCACCTCCCGGCCCCGAGGCGTGCGCTCGGGGAGGCCTTCCGCGTACTTCGACCCGGCGGGGCACTTCTGGTCAAGACACCGAATCGATTTCACTATGCCCCCGCCTTGGCGCGCCTGACGCCTCACGTCGTACATCGCAAGGTCAACGTTTGGCGCGGGCGCAGGGAGGAGAACACGTTCCCGACTCTCTTCCGCGCGAACTCCGCAGGCACGCTGCGTCGCCTGGCCGCCGCGATCGGCTTCGAGGTCGAGGAGATCCATCGCATCGAAGGACGTCCGGAATACCTCCGTTGGACGACGCCGACGTATCTGGTCGGCATCGCCTACGAGCGCGTCGTCAACGCTACCGAGCTGCTGGCTCCGTTTCGAGTCGTCCTCGTGGCGGCGATGCGAAAGCCGAAGACCGCGTCCTGACGCCTCACGGACACGAATTCGCGTTCGGTCTCGTCACGCCGCGTGCCGCGGGGCTCCCGCGGCGTCGGAACGCGCCGTCGGCGGGGAAGTCGGGCAACTTGCCAATCAGCTCACTACCGACTTGCAATCGCGGTCTGTTCCGAGCGCTCAAGGTCTTTCTGCAATTCGTCCAGTTGCGCCTGAAGCTCGGTCAACTTCCCTTGGTCCCTCAACAGCTGACCCTGTGCGTCAGCTAGAGTCACCTCGGTCTGCTGTTCCTCCACCCCAAACGATTCCATCTTCGATTTGAGCTGCGGAATGATCGTAGCCTGAAGCATTTTCCTTTCATCCGCAGGATTGTCGGTGTTCGCCACGAACGCCTCTTGTCGTTTGATATCCGCGTCGGCGCTCTTTCTTTGGGACAGAGCCCCCATGTACTTCGTTCGAGCGTCATCCAAACGCTGAGAGCTACGGGCGACAGCGGCTTCCTGAGTTTGCAGCCGGTAGAGGAGAACCTGTGCTCTCTGCGCCTGCGTGATGGTGACTTTCAAGTCCACGCGCAGCTGGCGCAGCTCGTCGAGAATGGACTGCATGGTACCGGCGTCCGCGGGGGCGGGTTGTGCAAGAACCGGCGCGGACATGAGCAAGAGCGCTGGGATCAACGGCCACGTTCGACGCATGGGCACCTCCAAAGAAGTATGGTTTCGCTAGGATGGCCTGCCCCGTTCAGACGCGGCAACTGTTCCAGCGAATCGGGCATGCGGATGCCTGCGATCTCGATCGAGTCGATCATGGAAGTCTTTCCCTTCCTCGGACCCTGAGCCTCCTATTTTGGCATGCAATGGGACTTGAAAGCGCACGTTTCTCGTTTAAGCTCCGATCAGCACGCGTCCGACAAGGAGGCACACTATGCCGACGCTAC
>CAZEII010000044.1:0-27091 GCA_964511835.1 uncultured Acidobacteriota bacterium
TTCGCGCCAGGCCGCGCGCGCGGCCTCGGCGTCGGCCGGCCGCGCGGCGTGGATCTCCCGCTCGGCGGATTCGAGCGAGGAGCATCGGAAGAGCCGCGTCCAGAACGACGCGCGATCTTCGTCGGGTTGCATGAAGCTTACTGTATCAGTGCTCGAGGTCGACGCGGGCCTTGGCGACGGAGCGGACGGGGAATGGCTTCTTCGGCGGCGCTTTGACCATGCGCCTCTTGGCGAACAACTTGCGGAGACGCCCCTTGGCCTGGCACTCGACCTGGCGGACGCGCTCTCGGCTGATCCCCATCTTCTCGCCGATTTCCTTCAGGGTCAGCGGCGGGCCGCCGGCGAGGCCGAACCGGTAGGCGACGACGATTCGCTCCTGCTCCGTGAGGTGCGACATCGCCTCGCCCACGAGCGAGTTCGACTCGCGGTTGATGAGATCGTCCTCGGGCGACGAGCAGGCCGGATCGACGAGGTACTCGGCGATCGGCTTGTCCCTGTCCTTGCCGACCTTGTCGTCGAGCGAGACCTCGCGCATCGTGAACTGGAGCACCTGGTCGATCTTGTTGACGCTCTTCGAGAGTCGCCTCGAGATCTCGCCGCGCTCCGGAGCGCGGCCGAGCGACCGGCGCAGCGCGGCTTCCGCGTCGCGGATCTCCCGAACCTTCTTCATCTGGTAGCTGGGCACGCGAACGAGGTTCGAGTGCTCCGACAGCGCCTTGAGGATCGACTTGCGGATCCACCAGATCGCGTAGGTGATGAACTTCGTGCCCTTGCTGGCGTCGTAGCGGTGGGCGGCTTCGATGAGGCCGATGTTTCCTTCGTTGAGCAGGTCTTCGAAGGGGAGGCCGAGATTGCGATACTCGGAGGAGACCTTGACGACGAAGCTCAGGTTCGATTCGATCAGCTCGTTCAACGATGCGCGATCGCCGCGCTTGACCCCGTCGGCGAGCGCCATCTCTTCGTCTTTGGTGAGCAGAGGATACTCGCGAATCTCCGAGAAGTAACGCGAGAGGACCGTGCTGCGGTCTTTGACGGACGTCTCCATCTAGACGAGCTCCTGATTGAGAGTGGACGACTGGAAGTTCGTGTCGTGAACGAACGCACGCGTCACTACGGTCGCCGTAGCCTCTCGGCGCGCGGTGCCTTGAGCCAACCCGACCTCCGCAGCGTCACTCACGCCGCGCCCCTCTCTGCCGAAGCGCAATCGTGACGTGTCGTGCTCTCCCCGATGCGCGAGAAGTTTATGAGGTCGCGGAAGGGGTGTCAATGGTGATCATCGTAAGGAACTCGACGCGCGTGCGGTTTTTCGGTGTATTCCGAGTTGGCCGGGAATCGTCACGACAAGCCTGAAATCCCCAAGGCGAACGGGGACTCGCTCGCGCCCGCTAGTGCACCCAGTGGTCGTCGTCCTTCGGCGGGATGACCTTGAAGCGGCGACGTCTGATGCGCCACACGAGCTCGCGCCAAGCGTCCCCTATCCGCCAGGCCCTCTTCAGGTAGAGCCAGCCAACGATCATTCCGCCGAGGTGGGCGATGTGAGAGACCCGGTCGGCCTGTGGAGTCAGATTCGATATGAATGCGAGAACGAAGAGAATCCATGCCATCGTCCTCGCCTTGATGGGGAACAGCAGCATGAACAGGAGGCGCCGCTCCGCGAAAATCGTGCCGTAGGCCAGCAGCAAGCCGTAGATCGCGCCGGAGGCCCCGATCGTGGGAATCATCACTCCGCGGAACGCGCCCGCCAGTGTGACGCACACCCCCGCCCCGATGCTGCAAACCAGCCAGTACGTCAAGTACTTTCGGCCGCCCCAATGCCGCTCGAGGTCCCCTCCGATCATCCACATCGTCAGGAGGTTGAAGAGGATGTGCGAATACATCTCCGTCGAGTGTAGAAACGCATAGGTACCGAGCTGCCATATCCAGCCATGGGCAACCCTGACGGGCACGAGACCAAAGATCGCAGGTAGGTTGAGCTCCGGTACCAGAAGGCCGACGACGACTTGGACTGCCCAGACCACGACACAGGCGATCATGAGCGCCTTGTTGACAGGGGTCACGGCCGGGAGCCCGATCGTCTGTCCCCCGCTCCAGCCACCGTGCGACGGCGCGCTTCGGTAGTAGCTCACTTCGACCCCGCGTCGACCAGCCTCATACGGGGAGGCTCGGCGCGTTTCCGCGTAGGAGCAAGAGAAGCGCGACGACGCTCCCGAGCAAGACGAAAAACAGCAGAAGGAGTGCCATACCGAAGGTCATCAAGAACCGCCCCTTTCCTTCGCGTCTCGACAGCGCATCCTCGAGGAGGCTCGCATGGAGCCGCCTCCCTGCGAGAGCCAGCCCCAGAGCGATACCCGCCGCGATGGCGAAGAGGGCGGCGAGCGGCATCACGCCGGCCGGGTAATAGATCACGAGCGGCGAGAGGAGTACCAGCGCAGCGAGCCAGAATAGCCCTTCGATCCACGGAAGCTCTCGTCGCTTGGGGGTCAGAGCCGAGTCGTCGCGAGCGGATGCCCGCCATCGTTATTGATCTGCAACCGTACCCAGGGCGCCGCCCCCTTGAGCGCGACCGCCGAGTCCGCCGATGCTTCTCGGGTGATGGCGGGAGATGAGCGCGAAGGCATGGGGAGCATCGGCGACGCACCTCCGGAGGGGCGGAACGACGAGGATAGCCTTCCTCCTTCCGGAGCGTCAAACAAACGCGCGGAGCACTGGGCTCCCCACCTGGCGCGCGCCTGCAGGGCTGCCGGCCAGGCCCCCGCAACCGCCGCTCTCGAGCGCGTTCTTCACCACTTGCGCGAGGCCCTGGGGGCCGAGCGCGCTCTGCTTCTTGAAGCCGATCCGGCTCGAGCCGTTCCGCAGGTCGTCGCGGCCTCGTCCGTTCGACGGGACGACCCGCCCGGCTTCAGCAGGAGCCTGCTCGCAGGCGCGCTCCGCGCGAACCGCACCCTCTACTTCGCCGACGTCCGGCGGGAGCCGGGCTGGGCCGACGGCTCCTCCTTGAAGTCGCTCGCCCTCCGGTCGGCGATCGCGGCGCCGCTCCCGTCCGCCCACGGCGCCAGGTCGGCGATCGTGCTCGACAGCCGGTTACCCCTGACGCTCGACGCGGCGGGAGGATGCGCCCTGATCGGTGCGTTCGCGGGGCTGGTCGCGCTGATTCGACGCGGCCTCGCGACGGAGCCGGTGCCGCGGGCGGAAAGCGCCGCCGAGATCGCGGGACGCTCCCCCGCGCTTCTTCGCCTCGAGACCGAGATCCGGTCGGTGGCGCGTGTTCCCCTTCCCGCGCTGGTCGTCGGAGAGTCGGGCAGCGGCAAAGAGCTCGTGGCCCGCGCGCTTCATCGGCAGGGATCGCGCTCGGGCGGGCCGTTCGTTGCCATCAACTGCGCCGCGATCCCGGAGGCGCTTCTCGAGCGCGAGCTGTTCGGTGCGACGCGCGGCGCATTCACGGGGGCCGACCGCGACCATGCGGGGCTGTTCCGTCGGGCGAACGGCGGGACGGTCTTTCTCGACGAGATCGGCGACATGCCGTTGTCGCTCCAGGCCAAGCTCCTGCGCGTTCTCCAGGAGGGAACCGTGCGGGCGGTCGGCGCCCTCGAAGAGCGCGCGATCGATGTCCGTGTGATCGCGGCGACCCACCGCGACCTCGAAGCCTTGGTCGACGAGAACCGATTTCGCGCGGACCTCCGCTGGCGGCTGGAGGTTCTCGTGTTGCGGGTTCCGCCTCTTCGGGATCGTGCCGCCGACCTTCCCGATCTGTCCTCGCGATTGATCGACCGTCTCGCCGCGCGCTGCCGGCTCCCGGCCGCGCGCCTCGACGCCGACGCCCTCGAAAGGCTCGCGCTTCACGGATGGCCGGGCAACGTCCGCGAGCTGGAGTCGGTGCTCGCCCGGGCGCTCCTACGCGCGAGGGACGGCGTGATCCGCGCGTCCGATCTCGACCTCGCGCCCGAGCCGCCCAAGAGCGATGCGGCGGGCGACTCCAAGGCTCCGCTTTCTCTCGAGAGAGCGATGATCGAGGAGGCGCTCCGCGAGGCGCGCGGCAACCTCACGGCGGCGGCGCTGAGAATCGGATGGTCGCGGCAGGCGCTCTACCGCAGACTTCACGCGCTCGGGCTTCGGGACGACCGCGCCTCGTCCGGCGGCACGAGATCCTCGGAGAGCTCCACGTTCCAGTAGGCGACGTCGAGGAACGTTTTCCACTCTTCGTACCGTGGCCCGATCCAGCCCGCCCGGATGATCGGATGCCCCGCGGGGCGCTTCGGCGTGCGAATCAGCTGCATCCCCGACGCGGCGAGCATCCGGTTCCCCTTCCGGCTGTTGCAGGGTATGCACGCGCAGACGACGTTGTCCCAGGTCGAGGTGCCGCCCTTCGAGAGCGGAACGACGTGGTCGAGATTCAACTCCGACTGCGGAAACACCTTGCCGCAATACTGGCAGCGGTTGCGGTCGCGATAGAAGATGTTGCGTCGCGTGAAGCGCACCTCGCGGCGCGGCACGCGGTCGTAGTGGAGGAGCTGGATAACCCGAGGAATCCGGATGTCGCGACGCGGCGTAGCGATCCACTCGTGGCCCGCCCCGGCGGGAAGATCGCTCCAGTTCTCGAAGTCATAGGTCCTGAAATCCGGAGCCACCGCCCGGGCCCGTCCCGCGTAGAACAGCCGGAACGCACGCCGCACGCTCGTGATCTGCACCGCCTGGTACAGATTGTTCAGGACGAGAACCGCACTCTCGGTCACCGGCCGTCACACCTCGTGCCGCAGCGCGCGCTCGCGCTCCGTCGCGGAGCGCTCGCGCGCCAGATCGATCAAACGTGTCAAGAGCTCCCGGTACGGCACCCCGGTTGCGTCCCACAGTTTAGGATACATGCTGATCGGCGTGAAGCCCGGCAGCGTGTTGACCTCGTTCAAGAAGATTCGCCCTCCGGCTCCCTTCTCGAGGAAGAAATCGACGCGCGCCATCCCGGCGAGATCCAGCGCGCGGAATGCCTCGAGCGCGAGCGCGCGGATGGTCTCCGTGGTCTTGCCGTCGATCGCCGCCGGGATCACCAGCTTCGAGGTGGCATCTTCGTACTTCGCGGCGTAGTCGTAGAACTCCCGCGACGGGATGATCTCCCCCGCGATCGACGCCTCCGGTCGCTCGTTCCCCAGGACCGCGCATTCGATCTCGCGGACGTCGAGCCCTTTTTCCACGACGACCTTGTGGTCATGCGCGAAGGCCACCTGAAGCGCAGCGGGAAGCTCGTCGGCGGTGTGCACCTTCGAGATCCCGACCGACGATCCTCCGTTCGCCGGCTTCGCGAACATCGGAAGGCCGAGGGCTTCGACGAGCCCGCGCTCCGCCCCGGCGCGATCTCTCCGCCATTCGTCTCGCCGCAGAGCGCGCCACGGCGCCACCGGGAGCCCCCGTTCCTGAAAGAGTGCTTTCGAGATCTGCTTGTCCATGCCGACCGCCGATCCGAGCACGCCCGCGCCGACGCACGGAATTCCGGCCAGGTCGAGAAGCCCTTGGATCCGCCCGTCCTCGCCTCCCCACCCGTGCGCGACGGAAAAGACGACATCCAGGCGAATGGTCTCGGGCGCCGATCGTCCTCCGACGCGGAGCAATCCGCCGGAGCCGGGATCGGCGACGCAGCGCTCGGTCGCATGAGCCGGCGCCTCGACGCGCTGTCGATCGGAGGCCAAGATGCGCGCCGACTCGACGGGCGGCAGCCACCGCCCGTCCCCGCAGATTCCGAGCGGGACCATCTCGAATCTCTCGGCGTCGAGGGACGCGGCGACACCGCGAGCGGAGACGACGGAGACCTCGTGCTCCACCGACCGGCCACCGAACAGGAGTCCGACGCGAGTGCGCCCGCTCACGGCCGTGTTCGGCCTTCCTGCCGGACGAGCCGCTCGACGGCTTGCGTGAACGGCGCGTCGAGGGTTCCCGACCGAGCGGAGATGTGTCCTTGGCGATCGACCAGGACGTGCATCGGGATCGTCCCCGCCCCGAACGCCGCGGCGACCTCCCCTTTCGCATCGAACAGCAAGCGGCCGGGAAACGGCCCCTGTGCGAGGAGCTCGCGGAGCCGGTCCGGGGTTTGGCGCGTCTCGACGGCCACCACGAACAGTCGATAACCGTCGGGCTTCCAACGATCCTCGAGATCGGCGAGCTTCGGCAGCTCCGCCAGGCAGGGCCGGCACCATGTGGCGAAGAAGACGACGTGCATCGGGCCCTGCGACGGATCGAGGGCCACGAGCGCGCCGGCCTTCGGATCGACCGCTGCGATCGCGGGCGCCGTCGGAATCGACGTGGGAGCCTCCGCACCGCTCGCCATGAGCGGGAACGCGAGGGCGGCGACGGTGGCGACGACGACGCGGATCAAGCGTGCGTCCCCAGGTGGATCCAGAGGTCGATGGCCTTCCAGAGGAACCAGGCTCCGATCAGGATCATCGCGACGCCGAATCCCTTCTTGATCCGATCCATCCAGGCGCCCGCCCTCGGCAAGCTCGTCAGCAGTCCCGAGAAGATTCCGAGCAGCATCAAGAGCAGCCCTAGCCCGAGAGCGAACGTGAACAGGAGCGACCCGCCCCAGAGAACATTGCGCGTCTGCGCGACGTAGGCAAGGAGCAGCCCCAGAACCGGGGCCGTGCACGGGGCCGCGACGAAACCCGCCGCGACGCCCATCAGCGCCGCGCCGACGAATCCTCCGCGCCGGGCCCCCTGCCCCTGCACCCCTGTCATCAGCGCGGGGATCGTGAAGACGTCGAGCATGCCGAGGCCGAGGCCGGCGATGACGAGGCCGACCGCCCCGAAGACCCAAGGGTTGCGCGTGAACTCACCGAATATCTTGCCCAAGAGTGCGGCGGCCACGCCGAGCGCCGCGTACATGGTCGCGAGGCCGAGGACGTAGGTGAGCGAGAGCGCGACGCTGCGTCGCCGATTCCCTCCGGCCGCGCCGCCGATGTATGTGACCGTCACCGGTATCATCGGATAGACGCACGGCGTGAAGCTCGTGAGCACGCCGGCCGCGAACACGACGAACACCGCCCCGATCGAACCGGCCGCGAGCTGGGCCTTCAAGGTCTGGGAGAGTGCGAACCCCCAGGAGTTGAGCGTCTCCAGCAGGCCCACCTCAGAGAACCTTGTCGACTCGCTCCGCGAGCGCCCTCTTCGAGAGGACGCCGACGTATTGGTCCTTGACTTGCCCCCCCTGAAAGATCATCAAGGTCGGGACCGAGAGCACGCCGAAGCGGGCCGCCGTCGACGGCGAATGGTCGACGTCGACCTTCACCACCTTCAGCTTGTCCCGGTAGTCCGCGGCGATCTCGTCGACGACCGGCTCGAGCTTCTTGCACGGACCGCACCAGACCGCGGAGAAATCGACGAGCACTGGAGACGGACTCGTGAGCACTTCGGCGTCGAAGTTCGTGTCGGTGGCGTTGACGATCGCGCTCATGCGAAACCTCGTGGGCCGCCACCGTGGCGGCCGGACAGAGAGTGTAGCAAGCCGCCCGCCAGTGCGGGAACGGCGCCGTTTTTCATGGACGGGGGTGCTAGGATGGCGGCTTCTCGATGATCTCCGTCGCTCCCTCTGCCAAGCTGACCGCCCTCCTCAAAGGACGAGGAGCCGTGCTCGCTCTGACCGGCGCGGGCGTCTCGCAGGAGAGCGGGATCCCGACGTTCCGCGATGCCGGTGGCCTGTGGGAGGGGATCGACCCCATGGAGGTCGCAACGCCGAGGGCCTTCGCCGCCGATCCGGAGTTCGTCTGGCGGTTCTACGACGGAAGGCGCGAGCGTGCCGCGAGAGCGCAGCCGAACGCCGGGCACCGCGCTCTCGCATCTCTCGAGGCGACGAGGCGGCCGTTCCTCCTGGCGACGCAAAACGTCGACGGACTGCACGAGCGAGCGGGAAGCCGGGCGCTCGTCCGTCTTCACGGCAGCCTCTGGATTCTGCGCTGCACGAAGGAGGGAACGGAGCACGAGGATCTCCATCCGAGGCTGTCCCCCCTGCCGCCGCGCTGCACCTCGTGCGGCGCCCTCTTGCGTCCCGGCGTGGTCTGGTTCGAGGAGCCGCTGCCGCTGAACGAGTTCGCGCGCGCACAGCAGGCGGCGCGAGAGTCGGAGCTCGTGCTCGTCGTCGGGACGTCGTCCCTTGTCCATCCGGCGGCGTCGCTTCCGGAGATCGCGCTAGCGGCCGGGGCGTACGTCGTCGAGATCAACCCCGAGCGGACCCCGCTCACGCCGGCCGTCCATGAGCACCTCGCCGGTCCGGCCGGCATCGTGCTGCCCGCGCTCCTGCGGGCCGCGGGAATTCCCGAGGAGCGCGTCGCATGAGCTCGGCCGAGAAGATCCTCTGGATCGATGCGACGGCCGGCGCGTCGGGCGACATGATTCTGGGAGCTCTCGTCGACGTCGGCGCTCCGTTCGCGGCCGTCAAGCGCGCGATCGCGAGCCTGAAGCTCCGGGGCGTGAGCCTCACGCGAGCGGCCGCGGTCCGCGGCGCCGTCGCGGCCATGAAGATCGACGTGCGCGTCCCGGGTCACGGACGCGACGACCATCACGTCCACCGTGGCCACCGCGACGAGGACGGCGCCCCTTACCATGGACGGACTCTCGCCGACATCCGAAAGATCGTCGCGAGGGCGCCGCTCGCGCCCGCTGTGAGAGACCGCGCGCTCGTCGTCTTCCGCCGGCTCGTCGAGGCGGAGGGAACCGCTCACGGCCTTCCCGCGTCGCGCGTTCACCTTCACGAGGCGGGTGCCGCCGACGCGATCGCGGACGTCGTCGGCGTCTGCGCCGCTCTCCATACGCTCGCTCCGGACCGCATCGTCGTCTCGCCGATGACCACGGGCTCGGGGACCGTTGCGTGCGCGCACGGGCTCTATCCCGTCCCGGGGCCGGCGACGAGCGTCCTGCTCCGGGGGGCGCCCATCACGGGCATCGAAGCCGACGGCGAGCGCTTGACGCCGACCGGAGCGGCGATCCTCACGTCGATCGCTCATGCCTACGGCGGTCCGCCGGAGATGACGCTCACCGGCGTCGGATTCGGCGCGGGCGCGCGGGATTATCCGGAGCGTCCCAACGTCGTTCGTGCGATGCTGGGTCTGCGCGCGGCTCCGACGGGGCGCAGCGGCGCGACGCGTCCGGCGCCGGAGATCCTCGTCGTCGAGTTCACGGTCGACGACGCCACTCCGCAGCTTTTGGCGTACGCCGCGGAGCGGCTGTTCGCCGCGGGAGCGCTCGACGTGCACGCGACACCGGCCCAGATGAAGAAAGGGCGCGCGGGACAGCAGATCACGGTGCTCGCGCGCCCGGAAGCCTTCGATGCGATCACGCGCGCGGCCCTGACGGAGACGACGACCTTGGGCTTGCGCTTCCGGCGCGAGGGACGCGTCGAGCTCGATCGCTCGACCATCCGCGTGGCGACGCCGTTCGGCTCCATCCGCGTCAAGCTCGGACGCCTCGACGGCGCCGAGATCCACGCGGCCCCGGAGTACGACGACTGCGCTGCGGCGGCCCGCAAGCACGGGGTCTCCCTGCTCGCCGTGCAGCAGGCGGCGCTCGCGGCGCGACGATCCGGAGCGGGCCGTCCGCGGAGGAGGCGCCGATGAGCCGCCGCCCGTTCTACTTGACGACGCCGATCTACTACGTCAACGACGAGCCGCACATCGGCCACGCCTACACGACGATCGTCGCCGATGCTGTGGCGCGCTACCGACGCGCGACGGGCTGGGATGTGCGCTTCTTGACCGGCACCGACGAGCATGGCCAGAAGATCGAGCGCGCCGCCGCCCGGCTCGGCATCCCGCCGATCGCGCTCGCCGATCGCGTCGTCTCCCGCTACCGCGACCTCTGGAAGCGCCTCTCGATCAGCCACGACGACTTCATCCGCACGACTGAGCCGCGCCATCGCGCCGGGGTCGATCGCCTGATCGCGGGTATGACCGCGGCCGGGGACATCTACTTGGGGTCCTACGACGGGATGTATTGCGCCGGGTGCGAGGCGTTCTACCCGGAATCCCAGATCGTCGACGGCAAGTGCCCGGATCAGGGCCACCCGGTCGAGCGCGTCCGCGAGGCGTCCTACTTCTTTCGGCTGTCGAATTACCAGGAGCCGCTCCTCGCGTGGATCGATGCGAACCCCGACGCGATCCGCCCCGCATCGCGGAAAAACGAGGTCCGCGCGTTCGTGGCGTCGGGGCTGAAGGACCTCTCCATCTCGCGGACGACGATCAAGTGGGGCATTCCCTGGCCCGGAGACCCGAAGCACAGCGTTTACGTCTGGGTCGACGCTCTGACCAACTACATGAGCGCGCTCGGATTCGGGAGCCCCGACGAGACTCTGTGGCGACGCTTTTGGCCGGCGCAGCTTCATCTCGTCGGGAAGGACATCATCCGCTTCCACGCCGTGTACTGGCCCGCGTTCCTGCTCTCCGCCGGGCTTCCGTTGCCGAAATGCATCTTTGCGCACGGCTGGTGGCTCAGGGACGAAGCGAAGATGTCGAAGAGCCTCGGGAACGTCGTCCCCCCCGAGCCGCTGTTGGATACGGTGGGGCCGGACGCCCTCCGCTATTTCCTCCTCCGTGAAATGAGCTTCGGGCTCGACGGCAGCTACTCCGACGAGCAGCTCCTCGACCGATACAACGGCGATCTCGCCAACGAGCTGGGCAACGTCACGAGCCGGGTGATCGCGCTCTGCGATTCGGGGTTCGCGGGACGGATTCCGCCGCCCTCGGCGCGCGCGGAGGCGCTGGAGCTGATGCCTGCGGCGAGGGAGGCGCACGAAGCGTGGAGGGCGGCGTTCGACGACTACGACTTCTCGGCTGGATTGACCGCCGTCTGGAAGCTCGCGGCGGAGCTCAACAGGTTCTTGCAGGCGCACGCGCCGTGGTCACTCGCGAAGGACCCGGCCGCCGCCGACCGGCACGCCGCAGTGCTGCGCGGCGCGGCGGAGGCGCTCCTGCACATCGCCGCGCTGGCCTCTCCCGCCATGCCGGTCGCCTGCGCGGACATCGCCTCCCGGCTGGGAACGAAGCTGCCCGACGATCTTTCGACCTTCGCCTGGGGACTCCTCCCCGAGAGCGCGCCGATCGTCAAGCGCGGGCCGCTGTTCCCGCGCGTCGACAAGTCCGACTACTTCCAGGAGACGAAAGCCGTGAGCGAGACGAGGCCTTCGAACGAATCCAATCCCGCAGCTGCCGCAGCCCCGAGCGCCGAGCCGCTGACGATCGACGATTTCCTCCGCGTCGATCTGCGCGTCGCCCTGGTGACGGCGGCCGAGCTTGTCGAGGGTGCGGATAAGCTGCTGAAGCTCCAGCTCGACCTCGGCGGATCGACGCGCCAGATCGTCGCCGGGATCGCCAAGGCCTACCGGCCGGAGCAGCTCGTCGGAAAGAAGATCGTCGTGGTCGCCAACCTGAAGCCGGCGACGCTTCGAGGCGTCCGAAGCGAGGGCATGCTGCTCGCGGCCGACCTCGACGGGCGGCCGATCGTCGCGACATTCGAGGAGGACGTCAAACCGGGGACGCGGGTCCGGTAGGCGGCGCGGCCGGCGGCTCCTCCCACAGCATCCGAACGTGTTTCTTCCGGACGAAGACGTGCGGCCCCCCGCCGTCGATCCGGTTGACCTTGATCATCTCCCGGTCGTAGTACTCGATCACGCCGCGGAAGACCGTCCCGTCGATCATCTCCACCGCGACGGGAGTTCGTTTCTCGCGCAGGGCCGCGAGATAGGCGCCCTCTTCGCCCGTGGCATCGGGGGGCGGAGAGCGACGCTGCGGGCGATCCGCTGCGCGCGGAGGGCCGTCGGTAGGCGGTCCGCTCGGCGGCTGGGGCGGCTTGTCCATCGGTCGCGTCTCCGGGTCGGGGCCGGCGAGGATAGCCCGCCTCCGTCGGCGATGCTACCCCGCGGCCTGGAGCGCCGTGACGGCGGCCACCCGCACGATGTCGTCGGCCGTGCAGCCGCGCGACAGGTCGTTCGCCGGGCGGGAGAGGCCCTGCAGGATCGGGCCGACCGCGGTTGCGGACGCGAGGCGTTGCGCCAGCTTGTACGCGATGTTCCCGGAATCGAGATCGGGAAAGATGAGGACGTTCGCCCGCCCCTCGACCGAGCCTCCCGGCGCCTTCGAGCGGGCGATCTCCGGCACGATCGCGGCGTCGAGCTGCAGCTCACCGTCGAAAGGGAAATCGGGAGACCGCGATCGCAGAAGCTCGACGGCGCGCTTGACCTTGTCGACCCTCGGGTGGGAAGCGCTTCCGTGCGTCGAGAACGAGAGCAGCGCGACCTTCGGCTCGCGGCCGGTGAGGACGCGGAAGCTCCCGGCCGTGCGGAGGGCGATATCGGCCAGCTCCGTGGGGTCGGGATCGGGCACGAGACCGCAATCGGCGAAAGCGAGCAGAGCGTCCCCCGCCGGGGTCGGGTCGCGAAGGCCGATCAAGAAGAACGACGAGACGATCGCGACGCCCGGCGCGGGGCGGAGGATCCTCAGAGCCGCGCGCAGCGTGTCGGCGGTCGTGTGAACGGCGCCGGAGACGCACCCTTCGGCGAGGCCGGCGCGCACCATCCCGTCGGCGAAGTAGACCGGGTCGGCGAGCCAGCTCGCGGCGGAGTCGGCCGACGTCTTGGTCCCACGGATCGCCTCGGCGATCGCGTGGGCGACGAGCGCGACGCTCGCCGAGGCTTGCGGATCCTCGATCGGGATCCCGGAGAGATCGATCGAGGCGGAGCGGGCCGCTTCGGCGATGCCCTTCCTGGGGCCGACGAGGATCGGCCGCGCGATCCCTCGGGCGTGGAGCTGAACCGCGGCGGCGAGCGTCCGAGCGTCCTCGGCCTCCGGGAGGGCGATGCGAAGCGGGCGTGACTGAGCTCGCGCGATCAGCGCGTCGAACGGATCTCCGATCATCGCCGGAATCGTACCAGCGCGTCGCGGATCATCCAGGCCAAGGACGGGAGGAGGATCGCCAGGCGGACCAGCCACGGCACGTCGGCGCCGCGGGCCAGGTACTGAAGCGGCACGAGCGCTCCGAAGAGGAGCCAGCCCCCGGCCGCCTGAGCGGCGGCCAGGGGAAGAACCCAGAGCACGTACCAAGGATGGAGCGTCGGCGCCAGGAGGATCGCGCCCCCGAGGGCCAAGCGGGATTCGTGGGCGGCATCGAGCCCGGGACGGAACGACTGCGCGATCGCCCAGAGCGCCGCGGCGAGAGCGACGGTGACGCGCGCCAGCTCGTCGGGCCAAACTACGCGGTACAACGCATCCCAGAGGCGGGTGTCGGCGGTTCCCCAGCGCGCCTGAGCCCACGCGATCGCGGCCTTGAGATGGGGCGCGGTGTCGATCCAGCCGAACAGTCCCCGGACGCCGGCGAACAGAACGGCCCCGTGCTCCCAGCGGTGCGCATAGGCGACGACGCCGGAACCGAACCAGGGCCCCCGGAGGGCGTACGGTGCCGTCGTGATCGCGACGACCGCGGCCATGACGAGAACCGCAGGCGTCTTCATCCGGCGGACGAACCCGGGGACGAGCAGGAGCGGGAGGAGCTTCGCTTGGATGGCGCCGCCGAGCGCGGCGGCCGACCGGGTCGGCTTCTCGTCGACGATCCACGCGATCGCGAGGAGCAGAAGGAGCATCCCGAGAGGCTCGATGTGCCCGCTTCCCGCGATCTCGACCACGGCGAGCGGATTCCAGGCATAGAGCACGACGCGGTCCCGCGGCATCCGGAGCGCGCGGAGCAGCCTGAGGAGCGCCCAGATGACGCCGAGGTCGAGCAGCCCGAGCGCGACCTTGAACCCGGCGACGCCGAGTCTCGCGAGCGCCAGCGCCGCGAACAGCATCTCCGCGAGGGGCGGGTAGATCGTCGGAATCTCAGGGTGGTTGATCTTGGGATAGATCGTCCCGTCGCGAAGCTCGGAGCGCATGGGATCGGACGGCGCGAACTTGTAGGGATGGTGGCCGGCCGCCTGGACGCGCCCGTCCCAGACGTAGCGGTAGACGTCGTCCGAAAGAGTCGGCGGCGCCGTCGCGGCGATGAGGCGGAACAGGACCGCCGCCCCGAGCATCAGCCGCCAGCACGCCTCGTCTCCACGTGCGACGGCGCGCCAGACGGTGAGCATGAGCGTGACGAGCGCCGCGTGGGAGACGAGGAGGAGCGCCGTGTGTGTCTTGAGATCGCCGCAGACCGCGAGCGCGGCGTAGAGCGCCGCGGCGCCCAGCGCCGAGCCGAGGACGACGCGCATGAGCGGCGAAGTATACTCGCCGCCACGAGGAGGTTCCGTGGACGTGCGCTCCGTGGTGCTGGCGCTCTACTTCGGCGTCCTCGCGCTTCTCTCGCTCTACGGAGCGCACCGCTGGTACCTGCTCTGGCTCTTCCGGCGGCACCGGGGCGACGCGCCCCGCCCGCGCGAGCACTTCGCGGTCCCGCCGCGTTTGACGGTCCAGGTTCCCTTGTACAACGAGATGTACGTCGCGGAGCGCGTGATCGAGGCGGTTTCCGCCCTCGACTGGCCGATGGACCGCCTCGAGATCCAGATCCTCGACGACTCGACGGACGAGACGACGGAGATCGCGGCTCGAGCGGTCGCTCGCGTTCTCGCGCGAGGCGTCGACATCGCCCACGTGCGGCGCGCCGCGCGGGACGGGTACAAGGCCGGGGCGCTCGGGGCGGGGCTGGCCCGGGCCAAGGGTGAGTTCATCGCGGTGTTCGACGCCGACTTCGTTCCCACGCCGAGATTCGCCCGCGCGCTCATGGATCATTTCACCGACGAGCGCGTCGGCATGGTTCAGGCCAGGTGGGGGCACCTGAATCGCGACAGCTCCCTGCTCACACGCGCGCAGTCGATCCTCCTGGACGGGCACTTCGTCGTCGAACACGCGGCGCGCAACCGCTCCGGATGCTTCTTCAATTTCAACGGCACGGCGGGGATTTGGCGCAAGGCGTGCATCGACGACGCCGGCGGGTGGCAGCACGACACGCTGACCGAGGATCTCGACCTCTCGTACCGGGCCCAGCTCTGCGGTTGGAAGTTCGTCTTCGTTCACGATGCGGTGGCCCCCGCGGAGCTTCCGATCGAAATCGGCGCGTTCAAGTCGCAGCAGCACCGGTGGGCGCAGGGATCGGTCCAGACCGCGGTGAAGCTCCTGCCGCGGATTCTGGGGAGCCGTCTGCCGAACCGAGTCAAGCTCGAGTCGGTCGTCCACCTGACCGCCAATTCGGCCTACGTCCTGATGGTCGCGCTCGCACTTCTGATCGGTCCCGCGGCCTGGCTCCGTCGCGGGATCGGGGCCCGGCAACTCGCCCTCGTCGACCTGCCGCTGATCGCCGCATCGCTCTTGTCCATCGCGGCGTTCTATCTCGTGGCCCACCGTGAAGCGTACGGGAGCCGGCTCGGCGCGCTGCCCTATCTGCCTGTGCTGATGGCGGTCGGCATCGGGATCTCGATCAACAACGCCCGGGCCGTTCTCGCTGGTCTCTCTCGTCGCGAGACCGAGTTCCGCCGAACCCCGAAATACGCCCTGGGAAAGGGGGAGGCCACGCTGCTCGCAAGCCGAAGATACCGAGCCGGTCGCGGACTCGACACCTGGATCGAGCTGGTGCTCGGCGTTTACTTCGCGGCGTTGATCGCCGGAGCGTTGGTCGCCGGCCTCTGGGCCGCCGTCCCATTCCTGACTCTGTTCGCCGCCGGCTTCCTTTTTACGGCACTCTCTGGATTAGGGGACACTCTTCTTTTTCCTGCAAAGCTCCCCGGATACCGCTTTGACAAGAAAAAGGGGAGTGTCCCCTAACTCCACGGAACGACGCCGACGAAGGCTCCGGCGGGAATCGCAGCGGAATCCGCGGCTGTGACGATGAAGGCGTTGGCGCGGGCGAGCGACAAGACGTCACCCGAGCTCGTGCTCGCAACGGGGGTGACGGTCGGCTCGCCCGCGCGCCAGGTCAAGAGCGCGAGGTGGTAGGTCAGGCGCCCCGGTTTTCTGGACAGCGGCGCGAGCAGCCTTGCGTGGACCGGCTCGACGAGAGGGTGAGGGTCCCCCATCATTTTCCGAATCGCCGGGAGAACGAAGACCTGGAGCCCCGTGAACGCGGAGACCGGATTCCCGGGAAGCCCGAGCACGAGACACGATCCGCGCCTCGCGGCGACGATCGGCTTTCCAGGGCGCATGGCGACGTCTTGGAAGAGGACCTCGCACCCGGCGGCGGCGAGAGTGTCGCGTACGTGGTCGTAGGCGCCGACCGAGACGCCGCCTGTCAGGATCAGGAGGTCCCCTGTCAGCCCTCGACCGATGGCGGTCCGCAACGCGTCGGGCTCGTCCTTCGCAATTCCCAGATAGCGGGCCTCGATCCGGCGAGACGCGAGCTCGGCGAGAAGCATCCGCGCGTTCGAATTGCGAACCTGGTGCGGCGCCGGCTCGACTTCGGACTCGACGACCTCGTCTCCCGTCGAGAGCACGGCCACCGACGGCGGACGGACGACTCGGACCCGCGTGCGGCCGACGGCCGCCATCGCAGCCATCTCGGCCGACCGCAAGACCGATCCGGATCGTACCACGGCCTCGCCCGCCCGCAGATCCTCGCCGCGCCGCCGGACATGCTGCCCGGAGGCCGCGCCTTCCTTGACGAGCACGGTCCCCGAGCGCGCGTCCTCTTGTGTCGCCTCGACCATGACGACGGCATCGGCGCCTTTCGGGATCACGCCGCCCGTGAAGATCCGGGCGGCCTCCCCCGCTCCGATGTCGATCCCGCGCGGATCCTGCCCGGCTCGGATCTCGCCGACGACGCGAAGTGTCCCGCCTTCCGTACCGGCGTCCCCCGCTCGGACCGCGAAGCCGTCCATCGCCGAGCGATCGGTCGGCGGAAAATCGCGGTCCGCCTCGACCGTCTCCGCGAGAGTTCGCCCCAGCGCCCGTTCCAGCGTCATCTCGACGGGCGGAAGCGACGCCGCAGCGTCGAGGAGCCGGGAGAGCGCGTCGCGAACGTCGATCATCTATCGGCGGGCCGTGAGAACACGCGGGATCCCCTGCAGGTCCGGGATCACGGAGATCTCGCGAAATCCGCGCTCCGCGACCCTGGCGCGCACCGCCGCCTCGCTCTTCCACCCGAGCTCGAGCGCGAGCAGGCCGCCGGGGCGGAGCATGAGCGACGCTGAGCGGCAGACCGTCTCGTACGCTTCATTCCCGGTCGGCCCGGGGACGAGGGCGATCCGCGGCTCGTGGTCGCGCACCTCGGGCTGCAGTCCGCTCCACTCCGCCTCGGCGACGTACGGAGGGTTCGAGACCACCCCGTCGTACGCTCCCCGCTCTTGGTCGGGCACGGCGGCGAAATCGAGCACGCGGACGTCCACCCGGGAGGCGACCCCGTGCCGGCTGGCATTCCGCGTGGCGATCCGGGCGGCCTCGGGCGACAGGTCGATCGCGAGCGCCGTCCAGCTCGGGCGCAGCGTCGCGAGCGTCACGGCGACGCAGCCGCTTCCTGTGCCGAGATCCGCGATACGTGCGCGATCCGGGAGCCCGGCATCCAAGACGGCCTGGACGAGCTGTTCGGTCTCGGGTCGCGGAATCAAGACGTCGGCGCTGACCTCGAACGTCAGGCCCCGAAATTCCGCGCGGCCTTCGAGCTGCTGCGGCGGCACGCGGCGCGCTCGCCCCGCGACCAGCTCCCCGAATCTCGCGGCGACCGCCGCGGCGATCGGATCGGGTTTCCGCGCCGCAACCCCCCCGCGATCGACGCCCAGAGCGAAGGCGAGAAGCGCGACCGCCTCCCGACGCGCGTCGGGCAGGCCGGCCTCGTGCAGCACCCGGGTCGCCTCCTCGAGAACGCTGTCGACGGTGGGCGCCGACTCCGGCGTCACGCGCTGATCTCCTCCCGGAGACGCTGCGCCTGATCGTCGGCGTTCAGCGCTTGGAGGATGTCCCCGATCGCCCCATTCATCCGGCTGGGAAGATCGTGCACGGTCAGACCGATCCGGTGGTCCGTGATGCGGTCCTGCGGGAAGTTGTAAGTCCGAATCTTCTCGCTCCGGTCGCCCGAGCCGATCTGCCCGCGCCGCTCGGCCGCGATCTTGGCCTGCTGCTCTTGGAGCATCCGGTCATAGAGGCGGGAGCGGAGCACCTGGAGCGCGCGGGCTTTGTTCTTGTGCCAGGACTTCTCGTCCTGGCACTGCACGACGGTATTGGTCGGCAGGTGCGTGACGCGGACCGCGCTGTAGGTCGTGTTGACGCTTTGCCCGCCGGGGCCCGACGAGCAGAACGAGTCGATCCGGAGGTCCTTCTCGTCGAGGTGCACCTCGACGTCGTCCGCTTCGGGGAGGACGGCGACCGTGACCGCGGACGTGTGGATCCGCCCCTGCGTCTCGGTCTGAGGGACGCGCTGCACGCGATGAACGCCGCTTTCGAATTTCATCCGGCTGTACACGCGGTCCCCCTCGATGACCGCGATGACTTCCTTGATCCCGCCGACGCTGCTCTCGGAGAGGTCGGTCGTCTCGACCTTCCACCCCTGGCTCTCCGCGTAGCGAGTGTACATACGGAACATCTCGGACGCGAACAGCGTCGCCTCGTCCCCGCCGGTCCCGGCGCGGATCTCGAGAATGACGTTCTTCGCGTCGTTGGGGTCCGTGGGCAGCAGGAGGATCTTGATCTCTTCCTCGAGCGGCCCGAGCCTCCCCTCGAGGTCGTGGACTTCGTCGGCCGCCATCGCTTTCATGTCGGCGTCGGTGGACGAGGCCAGCAGCTCCCGCGCGCCGGCGTAGTCCCCGACGAGCTTGCGGTACTGCTCGTACTTCTCGACGAGCGGGCCGAGCTGCGCGTACTGCTTCGAGATCGTCCGGTAGGCGGACACGTCCGACACGACCCCAGGGTCGGCGAGCTGGCGGGCGAGATCCGCGTGCTTGGCGACGATCCCGCGGAGCTTCTCGTCCACCTTGGGGTCGAGGGTTGCGGCCATGCGGTTCTGCTCGACTCAGTTCGTCGCGGGCGTGCCGGCGTCCTTCTTCGTGTAACGCTTTTGGAAGCGCTCGACCCGTCCCGCGGAGTCCAGCAGCTTCTGCTTGCCGGTGAAGAACGGGTGGCACGCGGAGCAGATCTCGACGCGCAGATCCTTCTTCGTCGACCGCGTCGGAAACGAGTTCCCGCACGCGCAGACCACCGTGACGTCGAAGTATTCGGGGTGGATTTTTGGTTTCATGCTGAACCTCGCAAGCCCAGGGGAGAATACCGAGGGCGCCAAACGATCATTCTAGCCCGCCATGTCAAGGTAGGGGCCATTCCCGCAGAAAGGGGACAGGCCCCGTTTGGAAAACGGGGCCTGTCCCCTTTCTGCTACCCGGCCATGGAACTCAAGAATTCCTCGTTGGTAGCCGTCTTGAGCATCTTGTCCCGTAGAAGCTCCATGGCTTCCACAGGAGACATCTGTTGGAGGACCTTCCTCAAGACCCATGTGCGGTCCAGCTCTCGCTTGGACAGCAGAAGTTCTTCCTTCCTCGTGCCCGAGCGCAGCAGGTCGACGGCGGGGAAGACGCGTCGGTCGGAGAGCTTCCGGTCGAGATTGATCTCCATGTTCCCGGTTCCCTTGAATTCCTCGAAGATGACGTCGTCCATGCGGGAGCCGGTGTCGATCAGCGCCGTGGCGAGAATCGTCAACGAGCCGCCCTCTTCGACGTTCCGGGCGCTGCCGAAGAATCGCTTCGGCTTCTGGAGGGCGTTGGCGTCGAGGCCGCCCGACAGGATCCGCCCAGAGGTCGGCTGGACGGCGTTGTAGGCGCGTGCGAGCCGGGTGATCGAATCGAGCAGGAGAACGACGTCGCGGCGCGCTTCGACCAGCCTCTTTCCTCGCTCGAGGACCATCTCCGCGACCTGGACGTGCCGGGAAGCCGGCTCGTCGAACGTCGAGGCGATCACCTCCGCCTTGACCGAGCGCTGGAAGTCGGTGACCTCCTCCGGCCGCTCGTCGATGAGCAGCACGATCAAGTGGGCGTCCGGGTGATTGACGGTGAGCGCGTTCGCGATCGCTTGCAGCATCATGGTTTTCCCCGTCCGCGGCGGGGAGACGATCAGGCCGCGCTGGCCGCGGCCCAGCGGCGTCATCAGATCGATCACACGGCCGGTGACGTCGGTGCCGGGCCGCTCGACCGACAAGCGCCCCTCGGGATAGAGGGGGGTCAGGTGGTCGAACGTCTTGCGACCGCGGATCTGCTCCGGGTGCAAACCGTTCACGCTGTCGATCCGAGCGAGCGAGAAGTATCGCTCTCCCTGCTTCGGCGGCCGCACCTGGCCCACGAGCGCGTCGCCGGTCAGGAGCGCGAATCGACGGATCTGCTGCGCCGAGACGAAAACGTCGTCCGGCCCGGGCAGGTAGCTCGCCTCGAGCGCCCTCAGGAATCCGAACCCTTCCTGGACGATCTCGAGCACGCCGTCGGCGACGAGCTGGCCGTTCTTGCGGGCCTGGGCCTGGATGATCCGATAGACCAGCTCCTGCCGCCGCAGCACGCCCGCGTTCTCGATGGCGAACGTGCCGGCCAGCTTGACCAGATGCGGGGCGTCCATCGTCTTCAGCTCGCGAATGTCCATCACGATCGTTCCTTCCCGCTGCGATTCACTCATGCCGACCCCGATACGCGGCCAAAGCCTCGTCCACATGCCGCCAAAGCTCCTTCATGCCGAGCCGCGTCACCGCCGAGACGAGAAACGGCGCGACGCCGTCCTCGTCGCTCGGGAGCGCGCGCGCCAGGATGGCCTCCGCTTTCGCGAGATCGTTCCCCGACAGCTTGTCGGCCTTGACGCCAACGACGATCCGGGGGATGTCGCGGTCGACGAGCCATTCGAGCATCGTCCGGTCGAGCTCCGTCGGCGCGTGTCGCGCGTCGACGAGAACGATCGCGAGCGCGATCGCGTCCCGCCGCCTCTCGAGGAACCCCTCGACCATCGGCCCCCATTTCGCGCGCACCGTCCGCGGGGCTCTCGCGTACCCGTAGCCGGGCAGGTCGACGAAGTAGTGCTCCTCGTTGACGCGGTAAAAGTTCATGGTCTGCGTCCGTCCCGGGGTCGACGACGTGCGCGCCAGCCCGCGCACGCCAAGGAGCCCGTTGATGAGCGACGACTTGCCGACGTTCGACCGCCCCAGGAAAACGACGTCCCCTCCGAGGGGGCGAGGCTCGTCCTCGGCTTCCGCCGTAGCGCGGTCGAAGCGGCAGTCATCGATCTTCAAAGCGTCTCTTGCGGACGAGGACCGCGGCCCCGACAAACGGCGGCTGCGGTGGGGCGGGCCGGTGAGCGCTAGTGCGTCACCGATCCGTCGACCGGGCCCGCCGCATCCGCGGCGGAGGACGCCCGGTCGCCGAGGCCGGCCTCCCGCAGGGGGCCGATCAGGGCGATATCCAGAACCTCGTCCATGTTGTCCACCAAATGGAACGTCATGGTCGTCTTGATGTCGTCGGGGATCTCGGAGAGATCCCGCTCGTTGTCCTTCGGGATGACGACCGTCTTGGTCCCGAAGCGGTACGCGGCGAGCACCTTCTCCTTCAGACCGCCGATCGGCAGCACCTTTCCGCGCAGCGTGATCTCTCCGGTCATCGCGACGTCGCCTCGGACGGCGACCCCGGTCATGAGCGACGCGAGCGCGGTGGCCATCGTGATGCCCGCCGACGGCCCGTCCTTGGGGATGGCGCCTTCGGGGACGTGAACGTGCAGATCGTATTTCCGGTAGAACTGCGGGTCGACACCCAGCTCGTCGGCGCGCGACCGGATGTAGGACAGCGCCGCCTGCGCCGATTCCTGCATGACGTCGCCGAGCTGGCCGGTGAGCGTGACCTTCCCCCTCCCCGGCATACGCGTCGCTTCGAGGCTCAGGATCTCCCCGCCGGTTTCCGTCCACGCGAGGCCGGTCGCCACTCCGACCGCCGGAGCGCGCTCCATCTCGCGCGCCGGGTGGTAGTGAGGCACGCCGAGCATGTCCAAGATCTTCGCCGGGGTGAGCACGACGGGCTTCTCGGCTTCCTTGGCGACGACCTTGCGGGCGATCTTGCGGCAGAGGGATGCGATCTCCCGCTCGAGATTGCGCACGCCCGCCTCGCGCGTGTACCGCTCCGCGATCTCGATGACCGCCGCGTCCTCGAACGAGATCTCCGCTTCCTTGAGGCCGTGCGCCTCGATCTGCTTCGGGATCAGATATCGCTGGGCGATCGACAGCTTCTCGTTGAGCGTGTAGCCGGCGATGCGGATGATCTCCATCCGGTCCTTGAGCGCGGGCGGGATCGTGTGCACGACGTTGGCGGTGGCGATGAACATGACGTTCGAGAGGTCGTATTCCGTGTCGAGGTAGTGGTCGAGGAACGCGTGGTTCTGCTCGGGGTCGAGCACCTCGAGGAGCGCGGCCGAAGGATCCCCGCGGAAATCCGCCGCCATCTTGTCGACCTCGTCCAAGAGAAAGACCGGGTTCCTCGTCCCCGCTTTCTTCATCATCTGGATGATCTGGCCCGGGAAGGCGCCGATGTAAGTCCGCCGGTGCCCACGGATCTCCGCCTCGTCGCGCACGCCTCCCAGCGAAAGCCGAACGAACTCCCGCCCGGTGGCTCTCGCGATCGAGCGGGCGAGCGACGTCTTGCCGACTCCCGGCGGGCCGACGAAGCAGAGGATCGAGCCCTTCATCTTCTTGACGAGGCGGCGCACCGCGAGGAACTCGAGGATCCGCTCCTTGATCTTGTCGAGGCCGAAATGGTCTTCGTTGAGGATGCGCTCCGCCCGCTTGATGTCGGTCAGCTCGCGCGACTTCTTCGCCCACGGCACGGCCAGGAGCCACTCGAGATAGTTTCGCGAGACGGTCGCCTCCGCCGAGACCGGCGGCATGACCTCGAGCCGCTTCAGCTCCTGCAGCGCCTTTTCCTTCGCCTCGTCCGGCATCTTGGCGGATTCGATCTTCTGACGGAACTCCTCGATCTCGTTGACGCGCTCGTCCTTGCGTCCCAGCTCCTGCTGGATCGCTTTGATCTTCTCGTTGAGGTAGTACTCCTTCTGAGCCTTCTCCATCTGTTTCTTGACGCGGTTGTTGATCTTCTTGTCGACGCGCAGCTTCTCGATCTCCGCTTCGAGGAGTCGCTCGACCTCTGCGAGCCGGTCCGCCACGGGCACCGTCTCGAGCAGAGCCTGCTTCTCCTCGATCGACACGGGCAGGTGCGCCGCGATCGTGTCCGCGAGGCGGCCGGAGTCCGAGATCTTCACCGTCGACAGCATCGTCTCGTAGGGCAGGCCGGGCGAGTACTTGATGAACCGCTCGAAGAGGCCCGACACCTTCGACATGCGCTCCTGCAGGTCGGGGGTGATCTCCGCCGGGCGCTCGATCGGCTTGAGCACGACGCGGAAGAAGCCGTCGGGATCCTCGTCGATCTCGAGGATGCGCGCCCGCGAGGTCCCCTCCACGAGCAGCTTGACGTTCCCGTTCGGGAGCTTCAGGTGCTGGACGATCGTCGCGACCGTGCCGATGGAGTTGATCTCGTCGGCAGTGGGATTGTCGACCTTCGCGTTGCGCTGGGTCGAGAGAAAGATCTGCTTGTCACCGCCCAGGGCGCACTCGACGGCGAGCAGCGAGCCGCGGCGTCCGACGACGAACGGAACCATCGTGTGGGGAAAAACGACGATGTCCCGAAGCGGGACCATCGGGAGCGTGCTGACGGAGTCCGAACGCTTGGCGCGTTCCTGCATCAATTGTCTCCTCGGGGAACTGCGGGTCCAGGGTGCTCGCGCTAGCTGGCCTTCTCCATGATGATCAGCGGGCTGCTCTTCTTGAGCACCACGTCGCGCGTGACCACGACCTCCTTCACTTCGGACTGGGACGGGAGCATGAACATCATGTCGAGCATCAGCTCTTCGAGGATCATGCGGAGGCCGCGTGCGCCGATCTTTCGCTCGATCGCCTGCTGCGCCACGGCCTCGAGCGCGTCGTCGGTGAACCTCAGGCTCGCCCCTTCGAACTCGAAGATCTTACCGTACTGCTTGACGAGCGCGTTCCGCGGCTCCGTGAGGATCCGGATCAGCGCCGGTACGTCGAGCTCTTCGAGGACCGCGACGACCGGTAGGCGCCCGACGAACTCGGGAATCATGCCGAACTTGATCAGATCCGCGGGCTGGGATTGGGTGAGGACCTCGGCGAGATTCTTGTCCTTCCTCGCCTTCACCTCTCCCTTGAATCCCATCGTCCGGCGCCCGATCCGCTGCTCGACGATGTGATCGAGGCCGACGAACGCTCCGCCGCAGATGAAGAGGATGTTCGTCGTGTCCACCGGAACGAACTCTTGGTGCGGGTGCTTGCGCCCGCCCTGAGGCGGGACGTTCGCGACCGTCCCCTCGAGGATCTTGAGCAAAGCCTGTTGCACGCCCTCGCCCGAGACGTCGCGGGTGATCGACGGGTTCTCCCCCTTGCGGGCGATCTTGTCGACCTCGTCGATGTAGATGATGCCGCGCTGGCACTTTTCGACGTCGTTGCCGGCCGCCTGCAGGAGCTTCAGGACGATGTTTTCGACGTCCTCGCCCACGTAGCCGGCCTCCGTCAGCGTCGTGGCGTCGACGATCGCGAACGGCACGGAGAGCAAGCGCGCCAGCGTCTGCGCGAGCAGGGTCTTCCCGGAGCCGGTCGGCCCGATCAGGAGAATGTTCGACTTTTGGATCTCGACGTCGTTCCGCCGCCGGGACATCTCGTTCCGCTTATAATGATTGTAGACGGCGACGGCGAGCTTCTTCTTCGCCGCCTCTTGCCCGACCACGTACTCGTCGAGGAACGCCTTGACCTCGACCGGCTTCGGGAGCCGAACCCGGCCGTCCGGCTCCTCGGTCTCTTTCTCTTCCGCGATGATGTCGAGGCAGATGTCGACGCACTCGTCGCAGATGTAAACCGTCGGTCCCGCGATCAGCTTACGGACGTCGCGCTGGCTCTTGTTGCAAAAAGAGCATTTCAGACCGTCCCCTTCGGCCTTTTTTCGCGACATCGCGTCTCCTCAAGTCCGCTTGTCGATGACGTGGTCGACCAGCCCGTACTCCTTGGCCTGGATCGCCGTCATGATGAAGTCCCGATCGGTATCGTGTTGGATCCGTTCGAGCGGTTGGTGGGTGTGCTTCCGGAGGATCCCGTTGAGCGCTTCGCGCATGCGAAGGATTTCCTTGGCGTGAATCTCGATCTCGGACGCCTGACCGGAAACCCCACCCAGCGGCTGGTGGATGAGGAGGCGGGAGTTGGGAAGTGCAAAACGCTTACCGGGGGTCCCGGCCGCCAAGAGCACGGCCGCCATGCTGGCCGCCTGACCGACGCAAAGGGTGCTGATGTCCGGCTTGATGTACTGCATCGTGTCGTAGATGGCCAAACCGGCCGTGATCGATCCCCCAGGCGAATTGATATAGACCGAGATGTCCTTGTCGGGGTCCTCAGCCTCGAGAAAGAGCAGCTGGGCTATGACCAGATTGGAGAGAACGTCATCGATGGTGTGCCCGATGAAGACGATGTTGTCCTTGAGGAGACGCGAATAAATGTCGTAGGCGCGCTCTCCTCGGCTGGTCTGCTCGACCACCATCGGGACCAAAGGCATTGTTCACTCCAGGCCGTGAATATTAGCAATCGAGGTAATCAAGTCAAGCGATTTCTCTCTAACCATCTGAGTCTCAAGGGCTTGCAGCCCGCCACCCTTACTGAGTCGTAATCTCAACCCGTCGTACCCTTCGCCGATCCGGTCGGCTTCTTGTCTTATACGTTCGTCGAGGTCCTTCCGATCCACTTTCACGCCTTCTGCTGCTGCAATTGCGTCGAGGAGCAACCGGGCGTGGACGATCTTCCTGGCGGGCTCCTCGTTCTTGTCCCTGAGCTGCTTCCAATCGAGCTCCATTTTTCTTGGATCGACCCCGTGCATCATCATCTCCCGCACCATGTCCTCGAGGCGATGCTGGATCTCCTCCTCTACAAGTACATCCGGGAGCGGGATGGGGTTCGCCTGCAGAACCTTGTCGAGCACGGCCTGCCGGACCGCTGATCGGGAAACAACCGCTTTACGCTCTTCGAGATCGGCACGGACGCGACTCCGGAGGGCGGCGAGATTGTCGAATTCTCCCAAATCCTTTGCGAACTCGTCGTCCAGCAGCGGGAGCTCCTTGCGCTTGACTTCGTGCACATGGAGCCGGTAGCCGACCTTCTTGCCGGCCAGTCCGGGCGCGGGGTGACCGGCTGGATATTCGACGTCGAACGTTCGGTCGACTCCCGCCGTCGCCCCAGCGAGGCTCTTATTGAACGCGTCCGGATTCCCGGCCGATCCGACTTCGAGCATCATTCGCTCGCGCTTCTTGGTCTCTCCCCCCTCGGGCGTCTCCTCCAGGTCGGCGATGACCACGTCGCCAGGCTCAGCGAGCCGTGCCGGATCCGCCACGTAGCTCGCGCGCGACTGCCTCAACGATTCGAGGGCGTCGTCGACCTCGGCCTCCCCGACCTTGCCGGACGCCTGCGTCGCTTCCACCCCCTTGTAGTCCTGCACCCGGAACTGCGGCAGCACTTCGAAGGTGGTCTTGAACCGGAACGGCTCGCCCCGCTCGTGCTTCAGATCGTCGAGCACCGGATCGCCGAGGGGAAAGAGACCCTTCTCCTTCGTGGCCTCGCGCCAGAGGCGCGAGATCAGGCGCTCGCGGACGTCGTCGTCGATCTCCTTGGCGAACCTCTTGCGCACGATGTCGACCGGCGCCTTTCCCTGCCGAAAGCCGGGGAGGCGTACCTGGCCGGCGTAACGACGCAGCACGGCGTCGGTCTCCTTCGACACTTCCTCGGCCGGGATTTCGACGGCGAGGCTCTTCTTCACCGGACTGAGATCGGTGATCTCGATTTTCATCGCACTCCCCTGGACGATGTCACGCTCGTGCGCGAGCGGCGCGGATGGGATTGGTGAGCCGCCCTGGAATCGAACCAGGAACCCGCAGATTAAGAGTCTGCTGCTCTGCCAATTGAGCTAGCGGCCCGTGGCGCCTTCAGATTCGAAAAGGCGCGGGATAGTAACACATGCGTCGACCGGCGACCTCCGTGGGGACGTGGCGCGCACGGTAGGATTTGAACCCACGACCATCGGATCCGAAGTCCGACGCTCTATCCGGACTGAGCTACGTGCGCCCGA
>CAZEII010000045.1:0-7695 GCA_964511835.1 uncultured Acidobacteriota bacterium
GAAGCTCACCATCGAGGATGTCTTCGAGAGGAGCTTCGACAGGGCAGAGTTGGAGCGAAGAGTGCTCGCGAGCCTGTGAACACTGGGAGGCAGCAACGTTCGTTCTCGTCCGAGCGCTGACCTACGCCTCGCTTTTCGTGGGGTTCCTGCTCGTCTTCCTGCCCGCGCGGATCCTCGCCGCTTCGGGTGTCGTTCGACCTGCCGCGTTCGGGCCGCTGCAGATTGCAGGTGTCGTCATCGGGGCGGCCGGCGCTCTCCTGGCGGTAGGGTGCATCTTCACCTTTGCGCTCATCGGCAAGGGCACGCCAGCGCCCTTCGATCCTCCTCGCCGCCTCGTGATGCGCGGCCCTTACGGCTACGTTCGCAATCCCATGTACGTCGGGGCCGGGATGGCGCTCGCCGGCGCAGCTCTCACCTATGGCTCCCGGCCTCTCTTGCTCTACGACCTGGCGTTCCTCGCGGCGGTGCACCTGTTCGTCGTCGCCTATGAAGAGCCGGTCCTCTTGAAACTGTTCGGCGCCGAGTACGACGGCTACCGAAGACGGGTCCCACGCTGGTTCCCGCGCTTTTGGCCGGCAGCGTCAACCCCGCGGTAAGCTCAGACATGGCTGCCCGTTCGAAAGCGAAGGCCGAATTCAAAGTCCGGGCAAAGGTCTGGATCTATCCGGGCGCCGGTGGCTGGCACTTCGCCAACCTGTCGGCGAAGCAATCCTTCGAGATACGTTTGCGCTTTGGCGACGAGGCTCGCGGGTTCGGCTCGCTGCCGATCTCCGTGAAGATCGGGAAGACGGAGTGGCGCACGTCGATCTTTCCCGACAGGAGGTCCAAATCCTATCTTTTCGCCATCAAAGCCGACGTCCGCCGACGAGAGCGCATCAACGCAGGCGATACCGTCGCGGCGGTCGTGCGCATACTCTGATGAGAGGAGGGATCATGGCGACAGGCACCGTCCGACTCCACCGCGTGCTCAAGGCCCCGCCCGAGCGGATCTATCGCGCGTTTCTGGATGCCGATGCGATGGTCAAGTGGCTTCCGCCGAACGGTTTCACAGGCAAGGTTCACCAGCTCGACGCGAAAGTCGGCGGCATCTACAAGATGTCGTTCACGAATTTCTCGACCGGCAAGAGCCACTCCTTCGGCGGCAAGTATCTGGACCTGGTCCCGAATGAGCGGATTCGGCACACGGACAAGTTCGACGACTCGAGCCTGCCCGGCGAGATGCACACGACGATCGCTTTGAAGAAAGTGCTCTGCGGGACCGAGCTCAACGTCGTGCAGGAAGGGATCCCAGAGATGATCCCGACCGAAGCCTGCTATCTCGGTTGGCAGGAATCGCTCACGCTTCTGGCCATGCTCGTCGAGCCCGAGATACCGGACCAGCCCTGAGTGTCGGAGCATCGTATCGATCCCCTGCGCGAGGACGATCTGCCGATGCTCCGTGAGTGGCTGCTTCGCCCTCACGTCGCGGAGTGGTGGGGGCCGGCCGAATCGGTCGGGCGCGGGGCAACATCGTCCACCTCGGCTCGCGCCCGGCTGGGCAGCGCTATGATTCGCGCGTTCGTGCGGCGCCTTTTCGCCGACCCCGAGGTGACGGTTGTCCAAACGGATCCGCACCCGACGAACGAGAGAGCCATTCGGTGCTACGAACGGGCGGGGTTTCGGTCCGTCGCAGAGGTCGGCACTCCTCATGGGCATGCGTTGCTCATACGGTGCGCGCCACCGACCATGAAGCTCCCCGACGCGATTCCCAAAGGGCTGCGTCAGGCCGCGCTGACGCTTCCGGAATTCGATTTCGGCGAGGCGGCCTGGCCGAAGACCGAAGCCTTGGCCGTCGTCGAGAGCCTGAAGGGCACGACGGTGGCGGTTTCGGACGTCGTCGTTTACAGGTCCGCTCCGGGTGGGCTCGTGCCGTCGGGGGCGGCGATGTCGACGGCGCGCCTGCCGAGCGAGGGTGATGCCGACTTTGCGTTGCGCTCTCGCGTCGCAGCGACGAAGTTCATCGTCGGTTCCGGGCCGTCGGACGACGACGCGTGGTTCGCGCTGACGTTTCCGATGTGGAAGGACGCCGCGTGACGCCCAATCGTAGCCTCCGCATCACCGACGTGCCGCCGGGAGAAGCGCCCCTGTGGGTACGAGAGCGGTGGGTCGGACTCACCCTCCCGCTCGCCTATCCCGGGGGATCGCCGCGCTCGGTGAGGGCGTCCGGCGTGCTGTCAGGCCCGAAGGGATTCTTCGCGCAGGTCGCGGCGCTGCTCACCGGCAAGCTCGAGCGTCACTTCGGATTCGTGGTCGAAGTTCAGGCGGCGATCGACGCGCTCGCGAAGACCAGCCCCGAAGCAGCGCAGTGGTGGCGCGACAACACGCCGCACCTTCTCAACGGCGCGCGTCACTTCGTGTTTCCGGACTCGAGCGGTGAAGTCGTCGAATCCGAAGAACCTCTATGACGGGGGCGGCGGAGCCACCCAGCCCCAGCCGTACACCGCTGCGATCCTGTCGAGGAGCTCGTTCCCGGCCGCGAGGCCCGAATCCGCGTTGGTCATGATCACGGCGCCGTTTCCGGTGTCGGCGAACATGACGAGGGTCGCCTGGTAACCCACGTTGCCTCCGATGTGTCCGAAGCGGCCGTTTTGCTTCCCCAAGAAGAAGCCGTATCCCATCCCGTCCGGGTCGTCCTTGGTACCCAGGATGTTCACGACGCCGTTCCGCCAGTGGGCGGTGAGCATCTCGCGGGCCGTCGCTTGGGAGAGCACTCTTTCGGATTTGCCGCGCGCGGCGAGGGCGAGCTCGATCGCGAGCTTCGCCAGATCCGAGGGCGTGCTCCAAAGGCCGCCCGCTGCCATCTCCGGCGTGACGTGCCAATCGCCTTGGACCGGGTTGCCCCCCAAGAGCGTGCCCGCCGCGGCTGACGCCGCACGGCCCGCCGGGAGCGGCTGCTCGTAGGTCGTGTCGCCCATCCCCAGCTTGTCGAAGACGGCCGCGCGCATGAGCTCCGGAAAACTCTTGCCGGAAACGTCGATCGCCAATTGCTGGACGACGAGGTAACCGTCGCCGGAGTAGCGCCACTTGGTGCCCGGAACATAGCCGACGCGCATCGGGCCGTTCTTCGCCGGAGGCAAACCGTCGAGGACCTGGAGCAGAGACGGAGCGGGCTCTCCGACCGCGTACCCGGGGAAGAAATCCCCTCCCGTGAATCCACCGGTGTGATCGAGGAGGAGCCCGAGCGTGACCTTGTGCTTCACGGTGAACTCGTTGTCCGGAACCTTCCAGCTCTTGAGCTTGCCGTTGACGTCTTCGTCGAGAGAAAGCGCTCCTTGCTGCACCAGGGTGAGCGCACCAACGGCGGCCACCGGCTTGCTGATGGAGCCGGACATGAAAAGCGTGGCCGGCGTCACGGGGTCGCTTCCGTTCATGCGCGTGACTCCGTACCCCTTCGCGCAGACGAGCTTGTAATGCTCGATGACGGCGACGCTGATTCCCGGCACGTGGTGCTTCTTCATCAGCTCATCGAGGTGGAGCCCGCGCTCGACCTGTTGCATCCGGGAGTCGACCGGCGCGGACGTCGGGGCGACCAGGACCACGAGCGCGCCGATGGTCGCCCCCCCTTGGATTCGTCCGATCGCGGCGGCTATGCTCATGTCCGACCTCCTGGGATGCGAGGAGCCGATCTATATGACGGAATCGGAGGCGCTGCGGTTCGCCGAAGATTGGCTCTCGGCGCCGGAAAGAGTCGCCGGCCGCCCGTGAAGCTCCGCGCCCCCGTCCGCGCCGTCTGCTTCGACTGGGGCGGGACGCTCATGTCCGAGCAGGGCCCCGACGATCGTCCGATGGCCCTTTGGCCGGAGGTCGCGGTCATCTCAGGCGCGACGGAATGCCTCGAGGCGCTTCGGGGTCGCGCTCCCCTGTGCATCGCGACCAACGCGACGGTTTCGCATCGCGACATGATCGAGCGCGCTCTCGAGCGAGTGAGCTTGCGGGAGCATTTTTCCGAGATCTTCTGCTTTACCGAGCTGGGCGTCCGAAAGGATCAACCCGAATTCTGGAAGATCGTCCGAGAGCGGCTCGGCGTTCCCCCGGACCGGATCGTCATGGTCGGCGATTCGCTCGAGCAGGACGTCTTGGCGCCCCTGCGATTCGGCTTGCAGGCCGTCTGGTTCAACGAGCGCGCCGCGCAACCTCGTCCGGCCGCTCCCGTATTGACCGTCACCCGGCTCGAGGAATTCGTGGCTCTCGTCGAGGATGCATTGTGACCCGTCCCAGGCCGGCGATCCTTCGCGCGGTGCGCGCCGACATCGCGACCTTGACAGTCGAGGCGGTGGTCAACGCCGCGAACTCGTCTCTCCTCGGCGGGGGCGGCGTCGACGGCGCGATCCACCGCGCCGCAGGTCCGGAGCTCCTCGCCGAGTGCCGGACGCTGGGCGGATGCTCGACCGGCGACGCCAAGATCACCAAGGGCTACCGGCTTCCGGCGAAGTACATCGTCCACGCGGTCGGCCCCGTCTGGCGCGGCGGGGCTCACGGCGAGCCCGCGCTCCTGGCCTCCTGCTACCGGCGTGCGATCGAGCTGGCGGCGGAGCACGGGGTCGCGAGCCTCGCCTTTCCATGCATCAGCGCGGGGATTTACGGCTACCCTCTTCACCTCGCGGCCGCCGTTGCCATCGAGACCGTGCGAAGTGCCGTCGAGCGGTTCGAAGTCATCGAGGAGGTGACCTTCTGTTGCTTCTCCCAGCGGGACCTCGAGGTCTATGAGCGACTCCTCGGCTGAAGCGACCGCTCCGTCGCGAGCCGCACGGCTCGCGGGCGCGATGTACATCCTCCAGATGGCGACCGCCGTCTTCGCCGAGTCGTACCTCAGGGGATCCCTCGTCGTGCGCGGCGATCCGGTGCGGACCGCGCAGAACATCCTCCATGCGGAGAGGTTGTTCCGCATCGGGATCGCGAGCGACCTGATCACCTACGTCGCCGTGCTCATCGCGACCTGGTGCCTGTTCGTGCTCCTGAGACCCGTCGATCGGCACCTGGCCGCGCTTGCGGTGTTCTTCCGGCTGATCGAACTTTCGATCCACTTCAACGTGACGCTCAACAGCGTGACCGCCCTCCGCCTCCTGAGCGGAGACGACGCGTTGAGATCCATCGATCCGAGCCAGCTTCGCGCGTTGGCTCAGCTCGCTCTCGGCGTTCAGGGCGCGGGCCTGAACATGGGGTTCCTGCCGCTCGGGCTGGGATCGGCCGTCTTCGCCTACCTGCTCTTCAGATCGCGGTACATCCCGCGGCTCGTCTCCGGTTGGGGGATGTTCGCGTCCCTGCTTCTCGCCGTCAACGCGCTCGCCATCATCGTGATCCCCGAAATTGCCGCCCTCGGGCTGATACCGATGGTGCCGATGGGGATCTACGAGATCGCGCTGGGTTTCTGGCTTCTGATTCGGGGCGCACGGATCGAATCGAGCGCATCCCATAGGACGGTCCAATCATGAGAATCGCCATCGGGTCCGATCACGCCGGCTACGAGTACAAGACTCTGATCGCCGACTTCCTCGAGAAAGCGAGGCACACCGTCCAGGATTTCGGAACGCATTCCGCCGATCCCGTGGACTATCCCCTGTTCATCCGTCCCGTCGCCGAGGCGGTCGCCGCGGGAGCTGCCGACCGAGGGATCGTGCTCGGCGGCTCGGGGAACGGGGAAGCGATCGTCGCCAACCGGGTCCGCGGCGTCCGGTGTACGCTCTGCTGGAACGTGGAGTCCGCGCGGCTCGGCCGGGCGCACAACGACGCCAACGTCCTCTCCCTGGGTCAGCGGATGATGACCGCGAATGAGGCGCTGGCGATCGTCGACGTCTGGATCGTGACGCCGTTCGAAGGCGGCCGCCATCGCCACCGGCTGGAGCTCATCGATGGGCCCTAGGCCGGATCCGCATGAGCCGGAGATGATCGACCGCGAGCATCACCGCAAGCTGGAGCGCATGTACGCGAGCGCTCCGGTCACGAAGTGGTACGGCGCGAAGGCCCGCATCGACGACGGCACCGCCGAGGTGCGGGACGGCCGCGGCGAGCTACGAGTGATCCGGATCGAAGTAGAATGCCTCGGGCCGTGAGGAGAGTTCCATCCATGCCGCGATATCTCATCGAGATTCCCCACGAGCCGAACATGAAGGCCTGCGTCCAGGCCGTGGAAGTCTTTCACCAGACTGGCTCCCACTACCTGACGCACGCCGATTGGGGATGCTTGGACGGCGACCACAGGTCGTGGGCCATCGTCGAGGTCGACACCAAGAACGAAGCCCGGATGATCGTCCCGACGCCGTACCGCTCCACCGCCCACGTCATCCAACTCAACGGCTTCACGGTGGAACAGGTCCACGAGCTGATGAAGTCCCACGAGCCCTGAGATTGCCCGGGCAGATCATCGCGCTGGGCGGGGGCGGATTCTTGATGGAGCCCGACAACCCGGCGCTCGATCGCTACATCCTGGCTCAAACGAAGGCGCGGCGACCGCGCGTTTGCTTCGTTGCCACCGCCGGCGGCGACTCCGATTCCTACCTCGAGAGATTCTATGCGGCGTTCGCGAAGCACCCGTGCCGGGCCACGCACCTGCCGCTCTTCGCGCGCACCCCCGATTTGAAGCGGACGCTGCTCGAGCAGGACGTCGTCTACGTCGGCGGCGGAAACACCAAGAGCATGCTCGGAGTGTGGCGCGAGTGGAATCTCCCCGCGATCCTCCGCCGCGCCTGGATCGGCGGCGCCGTGCTCGCGGGCGTCAGCGCGGGCGCGATCTGCTGGTTCGAGTTCGGCGTTACGGATTCGTGGGCCGGCCGGCTCCGCAGCCTGCCCTGCCTGGGCTTCCTTCCCGGCACGTGCTGTCCCCACTACGACGGCGAGGCCGAGCGCCGACCCGCCCTCCATCGATTGGTGGCGGCGCGCAAAGTGCCGAAGGCCTTCGCTCTGGACGACGGCGTCGCGGCTCACTTCGTGGGGCGACGCTTGGTCCGTTTTTTGAGCTCCCGCCCCCGCGCGGCGGCCTACGAGGTCCGGCGCGTCAAGGGCCGGGCCGTCGAGGAGGCCTTGCCGGTGATGCGGCTGACGACTCGCGGGCGGCTCGCGCCATCTCGTGGCTGATCGACGAAGCGGCGTATGATCGTTCTGGACGAGCCATGACGAAACGGTTCGGGCTGCTGGCCTCCGTCGCATTGATGTCTGGGTGCGCCGCGGCGACCACCCTCACCCCCATGAGCTGCGGCACCCCGACGGATCGGACCCCCGCGCTCGACCAGACGTTCAACATCCGGTACGGCGATCAGGCGACAGTTGCGGGTCAGGATTTGACGGTCACCTTCGATCGCGTGCTCGAGGATTCTCGCTGTCCCGAACCAGTGATGTGCCTCGTCGCAGGGGTCGCTCGAATCGCCGTTGCGGCCGAGCGCCCGCCGGACCCGGCGGCGGTGCTCGATCTCAGCACGTTCAACGTCCCCAGCACGATCGGATCGTACGGCGGCTATACGGTGCAGCTCGTTGATCTCATTCCCCATCCCGTCGATGGACGCACCGTATCGGCTACCGGCTACTGCGCCGAGCTCAAGGTCTCGCAAGGCGGGCCCCAGCCCAACTGACGTGGCACTGGCGCCTGGCGCGCGGCATTCGCGCCCAGGGCGTCCGCGCGGTACACTCGACGCGGGGTGGCATCGAGGAATGGCATGAGCGAGT
>CAZEII010000045.1:7795-26446 GCA_964511835.1 uncultured Acidobacteriota bacterium
GCGTCCGCGCGGTACACTCGACGCGGGGTGGCATCGAGGAATGGCATGAGCGAGTCCGCTGCCTCTCACCGTCAAGAGCCCACTTACCAGGAATACGAAGGGCCGTTTTCGATCACCTGTACGGTCGAAGTCAATATCCACGCGAGGCCCGAGACTGTCTGGCGCCTCCTGACCGACGCCAAGGACTTCTCTCGCTGGAGCTCGATGGTCAGCGGCATCGACGGGGAGATCCGCGAGGGCGAGCGGATCGTGCTCCATGTCCCCGGTGCTCCACGGACGTTCTCACCCGTCGTCTCGGAGGTCGTGCCGAACCGGCGTATGACGTGGACGGGAGGATCGGGTCTCATGTTCGCGGAAGTGCGGGCCTTCGAGCTGGCGAAGCGCGAGGACGGCTCGACGGACTTCGCGATGCAAGAGCGCTTCTCCGGCCTCATGCTCCCCTTCGTTCGCAGCGCGATGATCGATTTCCGCGGCGCGTTCGAGCACTTCGCGCACGACCTGAAGCACGAGGCGGAGCGGGCGACATCGTAGGCGGCGGGCCGAACTCCCGCGATGCCTTTCACGCTCGCCCATCCGGCCGCCGTCGTCGCCATCCCGCGGATGAGCGGTCGCAGGCTTCGCCTGGCGGCTCTCGTCCTGGGAAGCGTCACCCCCGACTATCAATACTTCGTCCATCTCGACACGGTGGGCGGTTACACGCACACGCTGCCCGGACTCGTCTTCGTGTGTCTCCCGGCCGGATGGCTAAGCCTTTTCCTGTTCGACCGCCTTGGGCGACGCGGAGTCGAGATGCTCCTGCCGTCCGAATGGCGTCTCCCGCCGCTGCCCCCGGCGGCCCGTCCTCCTATCGCGACCTCAGCCGCCCTGCTCATCGGCGCCGCGACGCATGTGCTGTGGGACGGCTTCACGCACGCTTCGGGCTGGGCCGTGGTGCGATTCCCAGCGCTCTCCGACCCCGTCGTCGTGGGATCGATCGCATTTCGCTGGTTCAAGATTCTGCAATATGGCAGCAGCGTCCTCGGCATCGCCGTGCTCGGCGTGCTCTGCTGGCGCTGGGCCGCGCGGCAGCCGCGCGTTTCCCTCCACGAAGCGGCGTGGCGCGTTCTGCTCCCTGCTGGGGTGCTCGGCCTCGCGGGCGTGTTGAATGGCCTCCGCTTCATCTCGGAAGGATTCCAGAAGGTCCTCGTCGCGGGCGGCGTCGCCGTGACGTTCACGACGGGAGCCGGACTACTCATCCTCGGTGTGATCGGAGACAAGAGCGTCCTGCGCACGAGACGCACGATGCGCGTATGATCTTCCGGCACGCTACCGGGTATTCATTCTCGCCGCCGTCGCCGCGGCGGCCGTCATCGCTTGGCGCATCGTCCGGGCCATGCGCGGGCGAGTCCTCTAGTCGTCGACCGCGATCTTCAGGTCGCGCGGCGACGGCCGCCCCTTCGACTTCTCGATCAAATCGCGCAGGCTCAGTAGGAACACCCCCCACTTCGTGCTGCAGTGGTGCATGAACTCAACCGGCTTCTTCCAGCCGGCGTGCGTGAACAGGACCACGGTCTGCTTGTCCTTCCACACGAGCTGGAACGTCACGGTCGTTCCCTTCCACTCCTTCGGGCCGCCGACGCAGCGCCAGACCACCCGGCGATCGGGATCCGCCTTCGCGACCTTCATTTCGCAGAACCCGAAGTCGATGACTCCCCCCAGCGAGGCGTCTCCGGAGGTGCCGGCGACCCACCACCGGCGCAACCCCTTGATCGTGGTCAGCGCCTCGAACACCTTGCCCGGGCGCGCATCGATCCCAACGCGATGAAGAATGTCCGGCACGTGAGCCTCCTAGGGTTTCTTCGCGAACATCGCCGCGAAGGGCCGCCCGTCGAACGCCGAGCGGACCTGGACGATCTTGCCGTTACGAACCTTGTGCCACTCCGCGACCAGCGTCCTCGCCTCCGCCGGCGCCTTCGTCTCAAGATTGAAGAAGATCGCGGCGTCGTCCCCCTGCGCCACGATCACCAGAACCTCGAGCTTCGTCGTGATCGAAAGGAGCCCCGTGAGCGCCGCGAGATACGAGTCCGCGTTGGGGTAGGTTTCGAAGAGGCCGAAGAACGTCAACGCCGGATCGAGGTACTCCCTCGCCCCGGCGAGGTCCCGGCGCTTCACGGCGTCGTAGAAAGCGGTCAGCGTCGCGCCCGCGTCACGCATGGCTGCTGCCTCCCCAGGTGTTCAAGGGCTTACCGGTCTCGAGCAGCGACTTCAGACTCGAGAGGACGCGCGGCCAGCCCCACGCGATTTTTTGCGCCATGTCCGACCCGGGCTCGAGCTCGTCGTGCGTCACCGTGAGACGGGTCATCTCGGCGACCGGCTCGACCTCGATCGTCACGCGCGAGTGGCGATCGCGGCGATTCCTGTCGTCCGGATAGGCCCACGACATGACGAGCCGGTGCGGCGGATTCGCCTCGATCACCTCGCCCAGGATGTCCGCCCGGCCGCTCCCATCGATCCGGCGATGCTCCCACGCGGATCCCGGCTTCCAGTCCGACACGTTGTCGTGGTGCCAGTACTGGCGCGTGAACTCCCCGTCCAAGAGCCCTTTCCAGACCGTCGCCGGTGTGCTGGCGATGTAGATCTCGTACACGAACCTCGTCTTAGCCATCGTGAGTTCCCTCGAGTCGTCGTTTGAGATCGCGCATCGCCTTGATGCGCGATCGCTCGAACTTGCTGATCCAGCGGTCGTAGATCTCTTGGAGCGGAACGGGGTTCAGGAAGTGGAGCTTCTCCCGGCCGTGCCATTTCACGGCGATCAGCCCGGCGGCTTCGAGCACCGCCAGGTGCTGCGTCACGGCCTGCCTCGTCATGTCGAGGTGCTCGCACAGCTCCGATAGGTTCTGCCCGTCGCTCCCGTTGAGCGCGTCGAGCAGCCTGCGGCGACTCGGATCGGCGAGCGCTTTGAAGACCGGGTCGGAGTCCGTCATGCGGCCGCAATGATATGCAAGTAAATGCTTGCCTGTCAACAGGGCTTGTTGAATCAGGGACCTGATCGGGAGGATGATCGACATCACCAATAATCCGGCGGTCACCCTGGCCGTCGAGGAGGGCGTCGACATGGCCTTCGACGAGAAGCTGGCTGCCCGAGTCCGCGAGCGGCTCTCAGGCCGCGCCGGTCTCGTCGAAAAGAGAATGTTCGGCGGGTTGGCGTTCCTGCTCAACGGGAACATGAGCATCGGCATTCACGGCGACGAGCTCATCGTGAGGGTCGCTCCGGAGGACACCCCGAGAGTGCTGAAGCAGTCGGGCGTCCGCATCTTCGATCTGACCGGAAAACCGATGAAAGGTTGGCTCCTGGTCGGAGGCGGCGCGCTGAAGAACCCGGCGTCGCTCGATAGCTGGATCGATCGCGGGGTCGGGTACGCAGCCGGACTCCCGAAGAAGTGACCGTCCTGCCGTTCTTCGCCGTCACGTTCGCCGTCAGTTGGGTCTTCTTCACCGCTGCGGGCGCCGTCCCGTTCGACGCGGCATCACCCCAGCCGGGCCCCGCGGCCCTTCGGGGCGCGCTCTTCCTGCTCGGGACCGTCGCACCGTCTCTCGTGGCGCTCGCCCTGACCGGACGAGAGCAAGGGCGCGCCGCCGTTGTGGCGCTCCTCCGGCGAATCGCGATCTGGCCCGCGCAGATCCGCTGGTACCTGTTCGCCCTTGCCTACTTCCCGGTGATCAAGCTGGGCGTCGCGGCGGGTGCGCGCCTGATCACGGGAGCGTGGCCGCCGTTCGGGAGCACGCCCGTGATCCTCATGATGGGCGCGATTGTGATCTCGACGCCTGTGCAGGCGGGAGAGGAGATCGGATGGCGCGGCTACGCGCTTCCCCGCCTGGCACGACGATTCGGTCTCGTCGGCGCCAGTCTGATGTTGGGCGTCGTCTGGGCCTGCTGGCACCTGCCGTTCTTTTTCATGCCTGGCACCGACAACGCGGGGCAGTCGTTCGTCGTGTACGCCATCGCCGTGACGTCGATCTCCGTCGCGCTTGCGTGGCTCTATTGGCGTACCGGCGGAAGTCTGCTGACGAGCATGATGATGCACGCCGCCATCAACAACACGGCCAGCATCGTCTCGTCCCCGCCCTCGACGACGCTTCATCCATTCTCGCTCGATGCGCCGCTCGTCGCCTGGCTCACCGCGACCCTGTCAGCGATCGGCGCGGTATACTTCGCCGTCCGCATGCGGACGGCGAAATTGCCTTGACCGCGCGCACTGCGCCAGACAGCACGCAGGGGGGCTCCATGACGAAGACCGCATTTGGCCTCGCGCTCTGCGCCTGGCTCGTGAACGCTTCATCCTACGCCGGAGAAGCGCCCTTCTCAGCTTTTGACGGGAGATCACGATGATGCGATCCGCCGCGCCGTGGCGCTCGTCCGGCTCGCTCGCCGCGGCCGCGACGCTCGCCTGCCTCGCAGCGACGGACGCTCTGTCCGCCCCGCAGGTTCCGCTGCCGAGGATCCCGATGGAAGTTCCGGGGCCGCCGGCGGGAACGGAGATGACCAAGGAGTACGTCGACCTGATCGGGCGCATGGCCTATGTGTGGGGGTACGCCCTCGTCAACTCGCACAACCGCCGCGAGGCGTTCTCGATGGTGCCGAAGCCCGGGCTCCAGGGCGGCGTGCTCCCCGTCGCGCCGGTCGGACAGAACGCGATGCTGACCGACACCATCAAGCCGGAGCAGACCTTCGTCACCTGCCCCAACCAGGACGTCGTCTACGGCGCCGGCGCGTTCGCGCTCGACTCTGGGCCGATCGTCTTCCAGGTTCCGGACTTCGGCGACCGCTTCTGGGTCTACGCGCTGTATGACGCGCGCACCGACGAGTTCGCGGAGATCGGTAAGCCGTACGGGACGAAGCCGGGCTTCTACCTGATGGTCGGGCCCAATTGGAAGGAGGAGAGGCCGCAGGGAATCATCGGCGTCGTCCGCTCCTCCACGGAGCTGGCGTTCATCGCGCCGCGCGTTTTCAAGAACGACACGCCGGAGGATGCGCAGGCCGTTCAGGCCGTCCTCGGAAAGATCCTGTTCTATCCGCTGTCGGAATTCGACGGGAAGCTCAAGACGACCGACTGGACGAAACTTCCGAGCCTCCCGTCGCCGCCCGGCGCGGGGAAGAGCGAAACGAAGTGGGTCCAGCCGGAAAAGTTCTTCGACCAGCTCCCCACGGTCATGAGCCTTGTGCCGCCGCTTCCCGGCGAAGAGGCCCTGTACGGATGGATTCGGTCGGCCTGGGTGGCCGCGGAGGCCGACGCCTCGCTGAAGAAAGTGCTGACCGACGCCTTCGTCGCGGCCGACAAGGAGATGATCGATCCTCTCTTTCAGTGGCGGCACAACGGGCGGATCGCGGGAAACGGGTGGTACTCCCCGGTCAACAACGCGCAGTGGGGCACCGACTACTTGAACCGCACGGCGACCGCCAAGTCGAACATGTACGAGAACCGCCCCATCGAGACCAAGTACATGTTCCGCGACCTCGACAACCAAGGTCAGCCGCTCCTCGGCCAGAACGGCTACTCGGTCACCTTCCCGAAAGATCAAC
Organism: uncultured Acidobacteriota bacterium; assembly: GCA_964511835.1. Lineage (GTDB taxonomy): Bacteria > Acidobacteriota > Polarisedimenticolia > Polarisedimenticolales > DASRJG01 > DASRJG01. Next base: position 13,356 of record CAZEII010000045.1, read on the forward strand.
TCCCGCCGGTCAAGGGATTCTGGTCGATGACGCTCTACAGCGAGAATCACTTCTTCCATCCGAACCCGCTCAACCGGTACTCGCTGGGCACGAAGAGCAAGTCGCTGCGCTACGGCGCCGACGGCTCGCTGACGCTCTATTTCGGCGCGACCTCGCCGGGGGCGGACCAGGAGTCCAACTGGCTGCCGGCGCCCGATGGGCCGTTCTCGCTCTATCTCCGCTGCTACTGGCCCGACCAGAAAATCATCGACGGAAGCTGGACGCCGCCGAACGTGGAGAAGTTCTTCACCGGCGCGCCGAAAAAACAGGAGCCCGCCAAGAGGCCTCCGGCTCAGAAGAAGCCCGCGGCACCGGCGCAGGCGATCGCGCCCAAGAAGCCGTGAGGCCCGGGAGGCGTGGAGATGGTCCCGACAACCTGGTATTCGCAGCTGGCAAGATCCGCCGCACGGTTTTGCGGCCGGCCTCGCGTCTTCGTGCTCGCCGTCGGGGTGATCTTCGTCTGGATCGTAACCGGACCGCTGTTCCACTTCAGCGACACGTGGCAGCTCGTCATCAACACGGGGACGACCATCGTCACGTTCTTGATGGTTTTTCTCATTCAGAATACGCAAAACCGGGACACCGAGGCGATCCAGGTCAAGCTCGACGAGCTGATACGCGCCACGCACGGAGCGCACAACGCCCTCCTCGATCTCGAAGAGCTCGAGGAGGAGACGCTCGAGGTCTTTCGGCGGCGGTACCAGGGGCTCGCCAGCGAGGCGCGTGAGGAGCTTCGCAAGGGGAAGAAGGACACCGGGACGCCCGAGCCGTGACATCGAGATCAAGCGCGCTCTCGACGCGCCTTCGAGGATTCGGCCCTCTGGGCCTCCTGGCGATCCTCTTGGTTTTCGCTGCGGCGGTTCTGGGACCGATCGTCGCCGCGGCCGCTGTCCTGCTCTGGGCCTGGCTCTCGGACACTCCGATGGCCGATCTCGGGCTCCTCCGTCCGCGGAGCTGGGCGGTCACGGCGCTCGTCGGCGCCCCGTTGGGGATCACCTTCAAGCTGCTCATGAAAGCGGTCGTCATGCCCTTGTTGGGCGCGCCCGCGGCCAATCCGCAGTTCCACGATCTCGCGGGAAACACGTCTGCGTTGCCGGGGATGCTCGCGATGGTCGTCGTCGGCGGCGGCTTCGGGGAGGAGCTGTTCTACCGCGGCTACTTGTTTGAGCGTGGCGGCAAGCTGTTCGGCCGGGGCAAAGCCGCGCTGGCGGCAGCCGTGGCCGTCTCGACGCTGCTGTTTTCCGCCGCCCACTACCCCGGCCAAGGTCTCCCGGGCGCCGAGCAGGCCGCGTTCACGGGCTCGGTGTTCGGCGCCGTCTACGCTTGGCGGCGACAGCTCGGGCTCCTGATGATCGCCCACGCAGCGTTCGACGTTGCAGCGGTCGCGTTGATCTACTGGAATTGGGAGGCGCCGATCGCTCACCTCGTGTTCCGGTAGCGGGAGCGAATCCGTGCGCTTGGTTTTCGACGAGGCAACCCAAGAGGACGTCGACGCCATCGCCGCGCTCCAGAACGCCGTCGCCGAAGATCTCACCGCGCGCTACGGCAAGGGTCACTGGTCGGGGGCGACGACGGCCAGGGGTGTCGCCCACTCGCTCAAGCACGCGAAGGTTCGCGTCGGGAAGCTGGACGGGACGATCGTCACCGTCCTGAGGCTGGCGAAGAAGAAGCCGTGGGCGATCGACGTGGCCTACTTCACCCCGGTGAAGCTGCCGCTCTACTTGACCGGCATGGCGGTGAGCGTCGAGCACCAGAGATCGGGGCTGGGGCGGCAGGCGATGGCCGACGCCCACGCCACGGCGGTCGGCTGGCCGGCGGATGCGATCCGCCTCGACGCCTACGACGCCGAGGCCGGTGCGGGGGCGTTCTACGCGAAGTGCGGCTACACGGATCGCGGGCGGGTCGTGTACCGGACGACCCCGCTGGTCTACTTCGAGCTCCTGCTCCCACCGCGTTCAGGTATGCTTGGACGGAAACTCGAGATCCGTCAGCCACGTGACCGTATTCCGGAGTCGAGGGTGCGATGACCTTCACGGCCGTCATTCCGGGCCCGCTCCGCGATTACTGTGACGGCGCCAGGGAGCTGACGCTCTCGGCGCCGACCGTCGGGGGAGCGCTCAAAGAAATCGAGCGCCTCCACCCGGATTTGTACCGTAACATCTGCGACGAAACGGGCGCGGTTCGCCGCCACATTGGCGTTTTCGTCAACACGTCGCATATACGCGACCGTGAAGGGCTCGACACGGCGCTCGTGTCGGGGGACGAGGTCATCTTTCTTCCCGCAGTTTCAGGAGGTCGACGATGCCGGAGCGTGTGATTCTCGCGATCGGAACGAGGAAGGGCCTTTTCATCGCGGAGGGGGCCTCGAGCAGGCGGAGCTTCGCTCTGCGGGGGCCGTTCGGGCCGGGCGTCGCGGTTTACGCCACCCTCATCGAGACGCGCGGCGCGCCGAGGATCTACGCGTCGAGCTGCAACCCGTTCTTCGGGATGAAGGTGCTGCGGTCGACCGATCTCGGGAAGTCGTTCAAGGAGACGAAGTCCGCTCCGGCGTTTCCGAAGGACGACGGCCGCGCTATGGCCAACATCTGGTCGCTCGAGCCGGGCGACACGAAGAAAGAACTCTGGTGCGGGGTCGAGCCGGCTTCGCTGTTCCGAAGCGTCGACGGCGGCGACTCGTGGGAGATGGTTTCGAGCCTCAGCAATCACGAGCACGCTCGCAAGTGGCAACCCGGCGGCGGCGGCCTGTGCCTGCACACGATCCTGCGCGACGGGAACCGGATGCACATCGGCATTTCGACGGGCGGGCATTACTTGAGCGAGGACGGCGGCAAGAGCTTCAGCGCGTCGAACAAAGGGATCGGCGCCGGGTTCGTCCCCGATCCGTATCCCGAGTTCGGTCAGTGCGTCCACAAGATCGTCCGGCACAAGGATGTGCCGGGGCGCCTCTACATCCAGAACCACGGCGGTTGGCCGGATCGGCCCGGCATCGGCGTGCTCCGCAGCGACGACCACGGTCACACCTGGCGATCGATCGCCAAGGGTCTCCCTTCCGATTTCGGCTTCCCGATCGTCGTCCACCCGCACGACCCCGACACCGTCTACGTCCTTCCGCTCGAGCCGCAGACGCGGACCTGCCCGGGCGCTTCGCCCGCGGTCTGGCGCAGCGAGGACGGCGGCGACTCGTGGAGGCGCCTGAACCGCGGCTTCCCGAAGAAGTCGACCTTCTTCACGGTGCAGCGCGACGGCATGGACATCGACGAGCACAAATCCCCGGCCCTGTACTTCGGCACGACGACCGGACAGCTCTGGATCGGCCGGAACGGCGGCGAGGACTGGAGCTGTCTGTTCGACTCGCTCCCGCCGATTCACACCGTCCAAGTGGCGACGGTCTGATGGACGTCGCCCGGCTTCCGGTGCTGGCGTGCGAGCTGTCGGCGCTCACCGAAGCGGAGCGCGCGCGGCGAGCGGTGCTCGCGCGGGAGATCCTGGGAGCCGCCATCGAGGTGCGGGCTCTTTCCACCGGATACGCCGTCCACATCGACGCGAACCGAGCGAGCGCGCTGCAGATCGAAGAGCTGATCGACCTCGAAGAGCGCTGCTGCTCGTTTCTGCGGTTCGCTCGACGCGTTGGCGCGGGCGACGGCCGGCTCGTTCTCGAGATCACGGGCGGCCCCGGCGCGAAGGAGTTCATCGCCGCCGAATTTGGGATCGGGGACCGCCGGGGCTGAGCCGTGCGCGATGCGACACTCGCCGTGGCCGCCGTCTTGTTCTTCGCGTCGGAGCTCACCCTCGCGATCGTCAAGCGAGCCCGGTTCTCCGGCGGGGCGACGCGCGCCGACCGTCTCTCGGCCCCTCTGCTGTGGGTCGTGATCTCCGCGGCGATCATGCTCGCGGTCTCCCTCTCGGCCTACCCGCCGGGCCGCCTCCCGCTCTCTCCCCGCGCGATCCGCGCCATCGCGCTCGTCCTGATGCTCTCCGGCGTTGCGGTGCGCTGGTGGGCCGTGATCACTCTCGGCAAGTTCTTCACCGTCGACGTGGCCACGCATGCCGACCACAAGCTCGTCGACACCGGCCCGTTCCGGTTCGTTCGCCATCCGTCGTACACAGGTCTTCTCGCGGCCTTCCTCGGCTTCGGCGTGTCGTTGGGAAACACGGTCAGCCTCGCCGTGCTCATGGTGCCGATCCTCGTCGCTTTCGCGTACCGGATGCGCGTCGAGGAGGCCGCGCTTCGCCGCGTGCTCGGCGCCGCCTACGACGCCTACTGCGCGCGCACCAAGCGGCTCCTCCCCGGCCTGATCTAGAGCGGCCGGGGATCGCTACAATGACCGCGTGAAGCGGCCGTTCGTCTCCATCAACATGGCCATGTCCGCCGACGGCAAGATCACCTCGGCGCGACGCGAGGAGCCTTCCTTCACCTCGCCCCGCGACAAGAAGACGATGGACAAGCTGCGCGCGGAGGCCGACGCCATCCTCGTCGGTGCCGGAACCCTGCGCGCCGACGACCCGCCCCTTCACGTGCGCGATTCCGAGATGAAGGCTTACCGTCGATCGCTCGGCAAGCCCGAATCCCTCCTCAACGTTCTCGTCACCGCGAGCGCGAAGGTCGATCCCGGCGCCCGCATCTTCAGGGGCGGCCGGGACCGCTGCATCGTCGCAACGGTCGAGAACGTCGAGGCCGAGCGGATCGCGAGATTGTCGGAGGTCGCCGAGGTCTGGACCCTCGGGCGCGGGGCCGTGGACCTCCCGGCTCTCCTCTCGCGCCTCTCGGCTCGGGGCATCGAGCGGCTGCTGGTGGAGGGGGGCGGAGAGCTGAACTGGGGATTCTTCCGCGACGACCTGGTCGACGAGGTGTACGTCACCGTCGCCCCCACCGTCCTGGGTGGCCGCGAGGCGCCGACCCCTTGCGAAGGAGACGGCTTCGCGATGGCCGCGCGGCGGCGCCTGGAGCTGGCGGCGTCCGAGGTCGTCGGGGGCGAGATCTTCTGCCGGTACAGGGTGCTCCGGTGATGGACCGCGCCGAGGTCGCCGACGCGCTCGAGGAGATCGGCGTTCTTCTGGAGCTTCTCGGAGAAAACCCCTTCAAGACCCGCGCCTACGACAACGCGGCGAGGATCGTTCGCGGGCTCGACTCCGCTCTCGAGGACCTGATCGCCCGCAAGGCGCTCGGCGCGCAGAAGGGAATCGGCCCCGCTCTCGTCGACAAGATCACGACGCTCGTCACCACCGGAAGGCTCCCCTACCTCGAAGAGCTTCGGAAGCAGGTGCCGGCCGGCATGCTCGAGTGGCAGAAGATTCCGGGGCTCGGCCCGAAGAAGGCGCGCGCGATCCACGTGACCTTGGGGATCTCCACTCTGGAGGAGTTGGAGCAAGCAGCCAAGGACGGAAAGCTGCGAGACCTACCGGGCTTCGGCGAGACGTCCGAGAAAAAGATTCTGGCCGGCATCGCGCACGTCCGCGATCACGCCGGGCGCTTCCTCCGTCCCGTGATCCTCGGCGAGGCGCGGCGACTGATCGCGCTCTTGAAGGCCGTGAAGGGCGTCGCGCATGTCGAGGTCGCCGGCTCCGCGCGCCGGGGCGCATCGACGTCGAAGGACATCGACATCGTGGTGACCGCGAACGACGCCGCCGCCGTGATGGATGCGTTCGTCGCCGATCCCGGCGTCGTCGAGGTCGTCGGGCGCGGACCGACCAAGAGCAGCGTGAGGCTCGAGGCCGGCCCGAACGCCGACCTCCGCGTCGTCCCGAAGGAGGCCTACCCGTTCGCCCTCTTCTACTTCACCGGGAGCAAGGCCCACAACGTCGCGCTGCGCGGGCGCGCGCAGGCGATGGGCTTGAAGCTCAACGAGTACGCCCTGGTCCGGGAGTCCGACGGCACGCCGGTCCCATGCAAGGACGAGAGGGCCATCTACAAAGCGCTGGGGCTGCCTTTCATCCCGCCCGAATTACGCGAAGATCTGGGCGAGATCGAAGCGGCCGAGGAGGAAAAGCTACCGAAGCTCGTCGAGCTCGTGGACCTGAAGGGAATCCTTCATTGTCACTCGACCTGGTCGGATGGGCAGAACTCGATCGAGGAGATGGCGGAGGCCGCCCGAGCGATGGGGATGGGCTACCTCGGTCTCTGCGATCACTCTCGCGCGGCGGCCTACGCGGGCGGGATGTCGATCGAACGTGTCCGCGAGCAGCACCAGGCCATCGACGCCCTGAACAAAAAGCTCGGGAAATCATTCCGAGTCCTCAAGGGGGTCGAGGTCGACATCCTCACGGACGGCACGCTGGATTATCCCGACGACGTCCTCAAGACCTTCGACCTTGTCGTCGCGTCGGTCCACAGCCGATTCAATCTCGAGGCGAAGGAGCAGACCGAGCGGATGATCCGCGCGGTGTCGAACCCCTACGTCGACATCGTCGGCCACCCGACGGGAAGGCTTTTGCTGACGCGCGATCCCTACCCGCTCGACCTGTTCGCCGTCATCGACGCCGCGGCGGAGCGCGGGGTCGCGATCGAGATCAACGCCCACCCGTCGCGGCTCGATCTCGACCCCGCGGGGGTGCGGCACGGGCTGGCGAAGGGGATGAAGACCGCGATCGACCCCGACTCCCACGACACCGCCGGCCTCAAGGACGTCGCCTACGGCATTGAGACCGCACGGCGCGGGTGGTGCACGGCCGACGACGTCCTCAACGCGCGCCCTCTGCCGGAGCTGTTGGACTGGCTTCACCGCCGGCGAAAGGGGGCGGGCGCATGAGGTCGACGGCGACCCCGGAACGCGCGAGGCGGATCGTCGCCGGATTGAAGCGGCTCTACCCCGAGGCGGAGTGCGAGCTCGAGCACAAGACCGCGCTGCAGCTCCTCGTCGCCACGATCCTCTCGGCCCAGTGCACCGATCACCGCGTCAACATGGTGACGCCGGCGCTTTTCACGCGTTACCGGACCGCAAAGGACTACGCCGCAGCCGACCCAACGGAGCTCGAGGGGCTCATCCACTCGACCGGGTTTTTCAGGAACAAGGCCAGGTCGATCATCGGATTGGGGAAAAGGCTCGTCGCCGAGCACGGCGGCAGGGTGCCCGAGGATCTGGACGTGCTGGTCGGGCTTCCCGGCGTCGGGAGAAAGACCGCGAACGTGGTGCTTTCGGTTTGGTTTCACCGCCCGGCGATCCCCGTCGATACGCACGTGCAGCGCCTTGCGGGGCGTCTGGCCCTGACCAAGGAGACCGACCCGGTGAAGATCGAGATGGCGCTGCAGAAGCTGCTACCCGAGGAAGAATGGGGCTTCGCCTCGACCGCGCTCATCTGGCACGGAAGGCGCATCTGCGGCGCCCGCAAACCGGCCTGCGGGGCTTGCGGCCTTTTCCCCGACTGCCCTTACCCGAGATCCCATTGACGGACGGGCGTTCCCGCGAGCCGTTCGCTATATTGCCCTGCGGTCTCGAGCGAGGGTCTTTGGGGGAGGATTCGACCGTTGCCGCCGGCTGACCGCTTCAAAGCCATCGAGCCCGACGTTCTTTATCAGAAGCTGGCGATGGGCGAGCCGTTCTGTCTCGTCGACGTCCGCACCGAAGCCGAATACACGGAAGCACACATCCCCGGCTCGATCCTCATGCCGCTTCACGAGCTGCCCGCCCGCCTCGCCGAGGTTCCCAACGGAAGCACGCCGGTCGCGGTTGTCGCCGAGCACGGGCACCGCAGCACGTCGGCCTGCAGCTTCCTCGCCGAGCACGGTTACCGGCATCTGTTCAACCTCGACGGCGGGATCGATCGGTGGCCTGGACCTTTGGCCGCGGGGATCAACGGACAGCATCTTCCGCACCAGCTCATCGCGCCGACTCCTTGGCTCGTCGACAACTTCAATGCGCTTCCGAAGGGTCTTGCGCTCGACGTCGCGATGGGAAACGGGCGCAACGCCGTCTACCTGGCCACGCGTGGGTTCGATGTGGACGGCGTCGACGTCGATCCGGTCGTCGTCGCCCAAGCGCGCGCGACGGCGCGCCGCTTCCATGCGCCGATCCGCGCCGTCGTCGGCAACGTCGAGGACGGCACGTACATCATCCCGATGGAGGCGTACGACGTCATCGTCGTGTTCAACTTCCTTCACCGGCCGCTGTTTCGGGATATCAAGGATGGCCTGAAACCGGGCGGGGTGGTCGTCTTCCAGACCTATCTCGAAGAGCAGATCCGGTTCGGGCGGCCCAAGGACCCCGCACATCTGCTGAAGGCCGGCGAGCTGGCGCAGGTATTCGCGGATTTCGACCTGCTGCGCGTCCACGAGAGAGTGGACAGCGCAGTCCCCGGCGGACCTCTCTGCGCGCTCGCGGGGATCGTCGCCAGGAAGCCCGCCTAAAACCGCCGACATCCCCCATGGCGGCATCTCGCGCCCTCCCGGTATTTCCCCTTCCCGACGTCGTCTTCTTTCCGGGCACGGTCTTGCCGCTCCATGTCTTCGAGACCCGCTACCGCGCGATGGTCAAGGACGCTCTCGCGGCGGACAACGTGCTCGCCGTCGCGCTCCTGCAACCCGGGTGGGAGCAGCGTTACGACGGGAGCCCGGCGTATTTTCCGGTCGCGACCGCCGGGCGGATGGAGGAGATCGAGACGACGCGGGACGGCCGCTATTACTTCAGGCTCAACGGTCTGACCCGCGTGCGCCTGGGCGAGGTCCTTCGCGAAACTCCCTATCGTTTCGTCCGCGCGGAGGAGTATCCGGAGCGGCCGGTCGATGAGAACGATCCGGCGATTCGACGAGCCAAGCTCGACTTGCTCGCTTCGCAGGTCTATCTGGTGCGCGAGCTGACCGGCAACGATCAGCCGAGGATGGTCTTCGACGAGCGGATGCCGTTCGCCACGGCGGTCAACCACGCCTGCGCCAGCCTTCCCTCGGAGCCCTCGGTCCGCCAGGAGCTCTTGGAGCTCGACGATCTCGTCGAGCGGCACCAGCGCGTCGCCGCCATCCTCGACGACATCCTGAGGCGGGTGCTGTCCCTCAAGGCCGGCCGCGGGGGCGGCCCGAGGAGCGTCAACTAGTGCGTCGCGAGCGGCGCCGCGGGGTGGCGTCGGGTCAAGCGAAACAGCAGCCCGATCGCCCCAACGAGAGCGATCACGGGAAGGAGCGGAATGAGCAGCATGCTTCCCGCGAGCACCAAGGCGACGAGCCCGAGCACGAGGCCCAAGGTCAGCCGGAGGGCGAATCCGGCGATGCGGAGCGGAAGCAGAACCACGCCGATCGCCAGCCGCAGTACCAGGCCAACCAGCAGGAGCGGAACGACGAGCAGGCACCCCACCAGAAACATGAGGAACAGGAGTACGAACATCGAACCCTCCGCGCGCAGGGGAATGCCCCGCACACTGGGATTCTACGCACCCCGCCCTCGGCGGGTTTCGCCCCCTTGAGCTAACCTTCGTGCCGGAGGAGCCGCGTCGCTTGCACGTGGAATCGGTGGAGTTGAGTTCGGCCCCCAGCGTCGGGGGCGGGCGGACCGTGAGCCGGCGGCTGCAGTGGATTCTCGCCCTGACGCTGGTCTACACCATCGCCGAGATCGCCGGGGGGATCGAGTCGAACAGCCTCGCCCTTCTTGCGGACGCCGGTCACATGGCTACGGACGCGCTGGCGCTGGGCCTGGCCGTGTTGGCCGGCTGGTTCGCCACGCGGCCGCCCGATTGGGGCCGCACGTTCGGATACCAGCGGGCGGAGATCCTGGCGGCGCTGACCAACGGAGTCTTCCTGGTCGCCGTCTGCGGCTTCATTTTTTGGGAGGCGATCCACCGGATGGCCGCGCCGCCCGCCGTCGCGACCCCCCTCATGGCCTCGGTCGCGGCGGGCGGCCTCGCGGTCAACGCGCTTTCGGCCTGGATTCTTCGAGGGCATGCGAAAGGGCTCAACGCGAGGGCGGCCTTCCTGCACGTGGTCGGGGATCTCATGGGCTCCGTCGGCGCGCTGGTCGCAGCCGTCCTCATCGCCCTGTTCGGGTGGCGCTGGGCCGACCCCGTCGCCAGCATTTTCATCGGAGGCGTCGTCGTGTGGAGCTCGGCGCGCCTGGTTCGCGAGTCGATTCACGTCCTGATGGAGGGAGCGCCGTCCCACTTGGACGCCGAGGAGATCGGCCGTGCGATACGGACGATCCCCGGCGTGGCCGGCGTGCACGATCTTCACCTCTGGTCGCTCGGCGGCAATGCGCCGCTCCTCACCGCGCACATCGTCCTCGACCTTTCGGTCAAGGCCCACGAGGTTCTTCGAGCGGCGACCGTTGAGCTGGCGCGGCTCTATGGAATCGACCACGTCACGCTTCAAATCGAGCCGCCGGACTTCAACATCAGCGGCATCGGCCAGCCCCAGGTTGACAGCGGCAGGTCCTCGCCGTAGATCACGGAAGGGGAAGGAGTGCCGTTGAGAATCGTCCGTTGGATCGCGGGCGCCGTCGCGGCCGCTTTCTTCCTCCCGTTCGCCGCTGCTCAGGCTGCCGATGCCAAGATCGCCCCGTGGCTCCTCGGCCGGCTGAACTCCTCGGGCGAGGAGTCTTTCATCGTGCTGTTCGACGACGAGACCCATCTCGTCGCCGCGATCGCGTCCGCCAAGATCGCCCCCGATCCGCGCCGCGCGATCTACGAGGCGCTGCGCCTGCGCGCTCGATCCATGCAAGCGCGCGTGCGCGGCGAGCTCACAGAGGCGGGCATCCCGTTCCGCACGCTCTATATCGTCAACGGGCTCGCGGTCCGCGGATCGCTCGCGCTCGCGCGACAGCTCGCGGCGCACGGTGAAGTCGTCCGGGTCGTCGGCGACCCCCTCGTCCGCGGCGTCGAGGCGGATCTGCTGGCTCCCCCGCCCGCCTCACCCGCCGCGTCACCGGAGTGGGGGGTCACGAGGATCGACGCCGACAAGGTCTGGAGCGTCGATGGCGTGCGCGGAGAAGGGATCGTCGTCGCGTCGGCGGACACCGGTGTCCAGTGGAACCACCCGGCGCTCATCGGCAAATACCGCGGGTGGAACGGCTCCACCGCCAGCCACGACTTCAACTGGTTCGATTCGGTCCAGAACGTGGCGGCTCCGCTCGATCCGTACGATCACGGGACGCACACGACCGGGACGATGGTGGGAGATGCCGGCGCGGGGAATCAGATCGGCGTTGCTCCAGGAGCCCGTTGGATCGCCTGCCGCAACATGGACGCGAACGGCGACGGCACCCCGTCGCGCTACATCGCGTGTAATCAGTTCTTCCTCGCGCCCTACCCACACGGCGGCGACCCCGAGGTGGACGGCGATCCCGCGAAGGCGCCGGACATCGTCAACAACTCTTGGAGCTGCCCTCCTTCGGAGGGGTGCGACGCCGACTCGCTCCGGGCGAGCTTCGCGGCGCTCCGCGCGGCCGGGATCCTTGCCGCCGTCTCCGCGCAGAACTACGGCTCGAGCTGCAGCTCCATCCTCGATCCTCCCGCGATCTACGACGAATCGTTCGACGTCGCCGCGACCGACAGCTCGAACTTCCTCGCGGGGTTCTCCTCCCGCGGACCCGTGACCGCCGACGGCAGCAATCGTTTGAAGCCCGACGTCGCCGCTCCGGGGGTCGGCGTCCGCTCCTCCGTCCCGACCGACACGTATGCGACGTTCAACGGGACGAGCATGGCGGCGCCGCACGTCGCGGGAGCGGCCGCGCTGCTCTGGTCGGCCAAGCCGCAGGTCCGCGGCTTGATCGGCCTGACGCGCTGCCTGATCAGTCGTTCGGCGCGAAGTGTCGTGCAGCTGTCCACGGCGCAGGTGTGCGGCGGAACCGGAGTGTCCGATCGCCCCAACAATCTCTTCGGCTATGGCTTGATCGACGCGTACGACGCGATCCACCTCGGACCGGACAGCGACGGCGACGGCATCGCCGACGTTTGCGACTGCGCCCCTTCGGACGGCGGGGCCTACGACACGCCGCCCGAGGTCGCGGGGCTCGCCGCGGGCGCCGACAAGACGACGATCTCTTGGACGCCGCTGACGCGCGAGGCAGGGGCCGGGACGATCTACGACGTCGTCAAGGGACACCTCGCCGATCTCCGGGCGAGCGGCACGATCTCCGCGGCTTTCTGTCTGGGCGGGTCGACGGCGACCTCTGCGAGCGATCCCGCGAGCCCGCTACCGGGAGCCGGCTTCTATTATTTGATCTCGGCGCGGAACGTCTGCGGCAACGGCGGGTTCGGGACAGACACCAGCGGAAACCCGCGCGTCCACGCGACCTGTTCGTAGGGCGCTAAAGGTCGAACTTGACGCCCTGCGCGAGGGGCAGGTCCTTGCCCCAGTTGATCGTGTTCGTCTGGCGGCGCATGTAGGCCTTCCACGCGTCGGAGCCCGACTCACGCCCTCCGCCGGTCTCCTTCTCGCCGCCGAAGGCCCCGCCGATCTCGGCGCCCGACGTCCCGATGTTGACGTTGGCGATGCCGCAGTCGCTGCCGCGGTGCGAGAGGAACTCCTCGGCGCTTCGCATGCTGTCGGTGAACATCGCGGACGACAGGCCCTGCGGGACCTCGTTCTGGATGGCGATCGCCTCGTCCAGCGTGTCGACTTCGTAGACATAGAGGATGGGGGCGAACGTCTCGTCCTTCGGCGTTTCCATCCCTCGCTTCACCCGCACGAGGGTGGGCTCGACGAAGTTCCCCGGACGATCGATCGCCATGCCTCCCCGGATGATCGTCCCGCCCTCCCGGGTGACTCGGTCGAGAGCGGCCTTCATGTCGTCGACCGCCCCGGCGTCGATCAGCGGGCCCATCAGGGTCGAGGGCTCGAGAGGATCGCCGACGCGGACCTGCCCATAGGCCTTTTCGAGCCGCGCGACGACGTCGCTCGCGATGCCTCGCTGGAGGATCAGGCGGCGCGTGGTCGTGCAGCGCTGTCCGGCAGTGCCGACCGCGCCAAAAAGCACCGCTCGGACCACGAGATCGGGATGGGCGTCGTTCATGACGATGATCGCGTTGTTCCCGCCCAGCTCGAGGAGGGTGCGGCCGAGCCGCTCGCCGACGACGACCGCGATCCGGCGCCCCATCCGGCAGGAGCCGGTCGCCGAAATCAGCGGGAGGCGCCGGTC
>CAZEII010000046.1:0-24377 GCA_964511835.1 uncultured Acidobacteriota bacterium
AGATCTCGCGCGCCTTGTCGAGCACGTATTCCTTCTGATTCTTCCCCTCGAGCAGCTCGCGGCGGAGGCCGTAGATCTCCTGGCGCTGCTTGTTGTTGACGTCGTCGTACTCCAGGAGGTGCTTGCGGGTCTCGAAGTTTCTCTGCTCGACCTGCTTCTGCGCCCGCTCGATCGCGCGGCTGACCATGCCGGACTCGATCGGGACGTCCTCCTCCATACCGAATTTCTGCATGGCGTTCTTCAGCCGGTCCCCGCCGAAGATCCGCATGAGGTCGTCGTCGAGGGAGAGGAAGAAGCGGGACGATCCGGGGTCGCCCTGGCGCCCGGAGCGGCCGCGGAGCTGATTGTCGATGCGTCGGGACTCGTGCCTTTCGGTGCCGAGGATGTGGAGTCCTCCGATGCCGACGACCTCGTCGTGCTCCCTCCGGCACTCCTCCTTCATCCGGACGAGCGCCTCGTCGTAGGCCGCGTTCCACGTCTCCGGAGGCGTCTCCGAGGGCTTCATGCCGCGGAGGTTGAGCTCCTGCCGCGCGAGGAACTCGGGGTTGCCGCCCAGGAGAATGTCCGTGCCGCGGCCGGCCATGTTGGTCGCGATGGTCACCGCCCCGAGGCGGCCCGCCTGCGCGACGAACTCCGCCTCCATCTCGTGGTACTTCGCGTTCAGGACGACGTGCTTGATCCCCTTGCGCTTCAAGAGCGTCGAAAGCGTCTCGGATTTTTCAATCGAGACCGTGCCCACGAGCACCGGCTGGCGCCTCTTCTGGCAGTCGGCTATCTCTTCGACGACGCCACGCCACTTTTCTTCCTCGGTGCGATAGACCACGTCCTGGTGGTCGTTCCTCACCATCGGCCGGTTGGTCGGGACGACCACGACCTCGAGCGAGTAGATCTTGTCGAACTCGACGGCCTCCGTGTCCGCGGTGCCCGTCATGCCGGAGAGCTTCTTGTACATGCGGAAGTAGTTCTGGAAGGTGATCGTCGCGAGCGTCTGGTTCTCCCGCTCGATCTTGACCCCTTCCTTCGCCTCGACCGCTTGGTGGAGGCCGTCGCTCCAGCGCCGGCCGGGCATGAGACGGCCGGTGAACTCGTCGACGATGACGACCTGGCCGTCCTTGATCATGTAGTCGACGTCGCGCTTGAAGAGCACGTGGGCTTTGAGCGCCTGATTGACGTGATGGAGCGTCTCCATGTGGGTCGGGTCGTAGAGATTCTCGATCCCGAGGAGCCGCTGGCAGTGCTCGACGCCGCGGTCGGTCAGGGAGACCGTCCGGGCCTTCTCGTCGACGACGTAGTCGCCCACGTCGTCGTGCTCGTAGTCCTTGCCGCCCTGAATGACGGCGCCCTTTTCGAGCTTGGGGATGACCCGATCGACGCGCACGTAAAGGTCGTTCGACTCCTCGGCGGGCCCCGAGATGATCAACGGCGTCCGCGCTTCGTCGATGAGGATCGAGTCCACCTCGTCGACGATCGCGAACGGGTGGCCCCGCTGGACCATGGCCGTCAGCGCGAACTTCATGTTGTCGCGCAGGTAGTCGAATCCCAGCTCGTTGTTCGTGCCGTAGGTGATGTCCGACGCGTAGGCCGCCTGGCGCTCCTGATCGTTCAAATCGTGCTGGATGCAGCCCACGGTCATGCCGAGGAAGCGGTGCAGGCGACCCATCCACTCGGAGTCGCGTCGCGCGAGGTAGTCGTTGACCGTGACGATGTGGACGCCGCCGCCGGTCAGGGCGTTCAAGTACGCCGGCAGCGTGGCCACGAGCGTCTTTCCCTCGCCGGTCCGCATCTCGGCGATCCGACCTTCGTGCAGCACCATCCCGCCGATGAGCTGGACGTCGAAGTGCCTCATTCCCAGGACGCGTTTTCCTGCCTCCCTCACCACGGCAAACGCCTCGGGGAGGAGCTCGTCGAGCGCGGTGCCTTGGGTCAGCCTGTTCTGGAACTCTCCCTTCTTCGCGCGCAGCTCGTCGTCGGAGAGCCGGGCGATCGACGGCTCGAGGGCGTTGATCCGCTCGACGCTGGGCCGGAGCCGCTTGAGGGTCCGCTCGTTCTTCGAGCCGACGATCTTCGTCAGAAGGGCATTGATCATCTGTGTTTACTCTATCAGACGTCCGCGGCCGACCCCGGCTCGACGGGAGGCGGAATCCGGCGATGAACGAGCGGAAAGAGAAGCGGCACGAGCAACGAGAGGACCGACCGGTCGATCGCCGCCACCGCGCGGGCCGCGCCGATCTTCCCCGCCACGATTCCCGCCGCTGACCAGAAGAGATCGTGCCAGGCCATGAAGCGCGCGTACGCGCGGGCCCCGGCGCCTTCGAGCGAGCGCCAGGCCCCGCCTCGCCGCAAGGCAACGACTCGCGCGCGAACGTCGTTCCGGGCGAGCCATGGATCGAGGTCGTTCCGTCCGTCTCCGCGTGTGCGGTAACCCTCGCCGCCGCCCTGGGCGCGCACGGCTCCAAGGCAACGGTGCACCACCCAGTAGTCCTGTTGGCGATAGAGGAGGAGATCGCCAGGTGCGGGCGCGGAGTCGAGAGGCGCGGCGAGGATGGCATCGCCGCCGTACAGATGCGGGGCCATGCTCGCATCGCCGGCGGCGACGGAGACGATCGCCGCGCGGCGCTCGGACAGCAGCATTCTCAGAGCTTCGTCGCGGAGCACACCACTCGATTGGGACGGGACGACCGGCATGTCGAGGTAGGCCTACAAAAAACTTGACCTCTCCCGGGCCAGTGGGGGGGCGTTTCCATCAGGCCCGGAAGAGGTCGAACACTGACCAGGAGGAGGTCATGTGACGAGCGGACGTTAGAGCAACCGCAATGCCAGAACATTTCCCGGTGAGAATTCGTCGATATCCGTTGATTTTCCGCAATTTCGGGCCGAGCGCCGCTTTTCGGCTGCCCTTGGACGGACGCCATGCTGACGCAGAGTGGCCAGACGGACGCCGGAATGGCGCCGCCCACGCGGGCGGTCGTTCAAACCTGCGCGCTTGCGGCCTCGCGCAGGATGCTCCGCGCTATGACCAGTCTCTGAATCTGGTTGGTCCCTTCGTAGATCTGCGTGATCTTGGCGTCGCGCATGTACTTTTCGATGGGGTAGTCCTTGCAATAGCCGTATCCGCCGAACAGCTGCACGGCGTTCGTCGTGACCATCATCGCCACGTCGGTCGCGAACAGCTTGCACATCGCCGAGAGCTTCGAGACGTCCTTGGCCTTCGCGTCGGCCGCGCGGGCAGCCGTGTGGATGAGCGTTCGCGCCGCCTCGATCTGAGTCCCCATGTCCGCCAGCATCCACTGGATGCCCTGGAACGAGTTGATGGACTGTCCGAACTGCTTTCGCTTGCCGGTGTACTCGACCGCAAGCTCGAACGCCCCCTGTGCCAGCCCCAGCGCCTGAGCCGCGACCCCGGGACGCGCGAGGTCGAGGGTCATCATGGCGTGGCGGAATCCCTGCCCCTCCGCTCCCAACATCTGCTCTTTCTTGACCCGACAGTTTTCGAGGTGGATCTCGACGACGGGGACGCAGCGGATCCCCATCTTGTCCTCCGATTTACCCACCCGGTAGCCCGGCGTGCCCGCCTCGACGACGAACGCGGAGATGCCGCGCGCGCCGCGTCCGGGCTGCGTGACCGCGAAGATCGTGTTGTAGGACGCCACGGCACCACCGGTGTTCCACTTCTTTTCGCCGTTGATGACGAACTCGTCCCCATCCCGATCCGCTTTGGTCGTCATCGAGCCGGCGTCCGAGCCGGCGTCCTTCTCGGAGAGTCCGAACGAGATCAGCTTGTCGCCCGAGGCGATGCCCGTCAGCCACCGCGCTTTCTGGTCGTCCGTGCCTCCGAGGAGGATGGGGAACGAGCCGAGCGCGTTGACGGCGTAGGCGACGCCCATGCCGCCGCACGCGCGCGAGATCTGCTCGACGACGAGGCAGAGGTCGAGGACGCTGCCACCCGCGCCCCCGTACTCCTTCGGGATCCAAACGCCCGACAGCCCGGCGTCCTTGACGGCCCTCTGGAACTCCCACGGGTAGGTCTGCTCGACATCGTGCTTGACCGCGATCGGGCGGACGTGCCGTTCCGCCAGCTCGCGCGCGCGCTCCATGAACTCGATGTTCTGCTTGGTGAGCAGCTCGCGGGTCATCGAAGTCCCCCGAAAAAAGAGGCGCACTGTACCACGTGGGGACGCCGACCTCCGTTTGCTAGGATGCGCGCCTGGCTCGGACTTTCCCCATGGATTACAAGAACCTCTTCCGCAAGATCGAGCGCAACCTCCGCACCATCGAGCGCTCGGGCGACCTCGTTACGACGCTGGCCGAGATCCTGAGGCGCCTCGTCGACGATTTCCGAGACGACCTCGGTCTCGTCGGAGGTCGGATCTACGATCGCAAGGGGTCGAGCTATTTGCTGAAGCGCGAATACCCGACTCCGCGCGCCCCCAAAGGATTCAAGCTTCCCGTCACCTACCCGCCGATCCTGGAGCTGATCGAAAAGGGATACGTCTACAGCCGGCTCGGCGATGCCGGCGTCGACGTGGAGATCGAGCGAGCCCTCGGCGTGTCGCGCTTCGCCGCGATCGGCATCGGCGAGGCCAGCCGCCAAATCGTCGCGTTCACGCTCGAGGAGAACAGCGATCCCGAGGAGGTGGGCCACACGCTGAACACGATCCGGCATGCGATCAACCTGAAGCTCCGCAGTGAGAAGTTCGCCGACCGCTTCGCCGAAGCGCGCGCGATCCAATTGTCGCTCCTGCCGACCGCTGCCCCTTCGTTCGGCGACTACGACATTTACGCGGCATCGGTCCCCGCCGAGGAGGTGGGCGGAGATCTGTACGACTTCATTCGCGTCTCGCAAAGGAGCCTAGGGATCGCTGTGGCGGATGCCTCCGGTCACGGCCTTCCCGCCGCGCTCCAGGCCCGCGACGCGATCATCGGCCTCCGGATGGGCGTCGAGGAGAACCTCCGCATCTCGGCGACGCTCGAGAAGCTGAACCGGGTGGTCAACCATTCGGCCCTCGCCTCGAAGTTCATCTCGCTCTTCTACGCCGAGCTCGAATCCGCGGGCACGGTCGTCTACTGCAACGCCGGGCACAATGCCCCGCTCCTTTGGAACGGGGAATCGTTTCGAGAGCTCTCGCGCGGCGGGATGATCCTCGGACCCAACCCGACGTCGCAGTACGAGCGGGGCTACGAGACGCTCGCCCCGGGCTCGATCCTCCTCGCCTACACCGACGGCATCGTGGAGGCCGTCAACCCGGCGGACGAGGCGTTCGGGGTGGAGCGGCTGCGCGGGGTCGTCCGCGAGTGCGCCGGGAACTCGGCGCGCGAGCTCGTGGAAGCGGCGTTCGGCGCCGTCCGCCGGCACATGGGAAGCGGCGCCACTCAGGACGACGATCAGACCGTGGTCGCGGTCATCCGCGCGGCGAAGGGGCGCGCCGACGGCAAGCCGAAGGCCCCCTAGCGGCCGATCGCGAGGAACACGATTCCCGACAGCGCGATCAGCACGCCGCTCGCCGTCTCCATGTGGCGCGCCGCCGCCGGTACGGGGAGGCGCCGTGCACCGGCGACGCCGGCGACCGAAAGCCCTACCATCAGGACGATCGTCGTCACGGCGTAGGCGACCGCGACGAGGATGACGGCGCGCGGCCCTTGTTCCGCGGTCGCCACCATGATCGGCAGAACGAGAACGCACGGATTGAGGCCGACGATCAGCGCGAGCGGCACCGCCCCTTTCGCCGCATCGGTCCGGATCCAAGCGTCGTCCGCGTGGTAATGAAGATGTTCGCTCCCGGCCGACCCCTCGCGGCCGTCGCAGTGAGCCTGCTCGTTCGCGGCGTGCAGCAGCGCTCCGCCCGGGTGAAAGTGCCCTCCCTTGCGCCACGCCCAGAGCGCGTAGAGTCCTCCGAACGTGATGAGCAGGAGCCCGCTCCCGCGCTCGAGCTTCTCGCCGATGGCGTGCGCCGCCGTCTCGCCGAGCTTGACGGCGACGATTCCCAACGCGATCGACAGCAGAGTGTGCACGAGGGCGGACAGCCCGGAGATTGCGGCCGTCGTGCGAGCGGACCACCCCCGCGCGCGCCCGACCAGGACGAAGGGAAGCCAGTGGTCGGGAATGAGGGTGTGGAACGCCGCCGTCGCCGCGGCCGTCAGCGGGAGGACCGACGGAATGCCACCAGGCACTACCGGGCGACTTCCTGCGCCCGGATCTCGCGAATGACGGTCACTTTGATGCGTCCCGGATAGTCCATCTCGGACTCGATCCGCCGGGCGAGATCGGAGGCGAGCAGATCGATTCGGGCGTCGTCGACGAGATCGGTGTTGGCGATGACGCGGATCTCGCGCCCCGCCTGGAGCGCATACGATTGCTCCACCCCGTCCATGCCGTTCGCGAGCCCTTCGAGCTGCTCGATGCGGCGGATGTACTCCGCGGCGCTCTTGCGGCGCGCGCCGGGACGGGCGCCGGACAGAGCATCGGCGGCGGCGACGAGAATCGTGATCGGCGTCGTCACCTCGACGTCCTCGTGGTGTGCGGCGATGGCGTTGACGACCTCCCAGTTCTCGCCGCAGCGTGTCGCCACTTCGGCCCCGATCTCCGGGTGCGTCCCCTCGCGCTCGTAGTCGACCGCCTTGCCGATGTCGTGGAACAGCCCCGCGCGGCGGGCCACCGCCTCGTCGAGCCCCAGCTCGGCCGCCATGATCCCCGTCAGGTGCCCGACCTCTTTCGAGTGCATGAGGACGTTCTGGCCGTACGAGGTCCGGAACAGCAGCCGTCCGAGGAGCTTGACCATCTCGGGCTGGACGTTCTTGATCCCCATCTCCCTGAGGGTCTGCTCCCCCGCCTTCTTCATTTCGTCTTCGAGCCGGCGCGCGTGGCGCCGCGTCAGCTCCTCGATGCGCCGGGGGTGGATGTTGCCGTCCTTCAAGAGCATCTCGAGGACTCGCCGGGCCACCTCGCGCTTGACGGGATTGAAGCCCGAGAGCTGGACCGACTCGCCCGTCTCGTCCAGGAGGAGCTGAATCCCCGTGACCTGCTCGAACGCGCGGATGTTCTTGCCTTCGTGCCCGATGATCCGCCCGCGCATCGGACCGCCCTGCGGTAGGGCGAAGCGGGTGACGGTGCGCTCCGCCGAGACGTCGGAGGCGATGCGCTCCATGGCGAGCGCGATGATCTTCTGGGCCTCGGTCTCGGCGTTCCGCTGGGCGTCGTCCTTGATCTCCTTGACCAGCCCCGCAGCCTCGAAGCGGGCCTCCGCCTTAAGGTTCGACAGGAGCTGCCGGCGCGCCTCGTCGCGGGTCAGCCCCGAGACGTGCTCGAGGCGCGCGTTCTCTTCGCGGACGAGCTGCTCGAGATCCTCGCGCCCGCGGGCGAGCTCGGCCTCGCGGACGCCGAGCGCCGTCTCCGTCTCGGCGAGCGCCTCGCGCTGCCTCTGATTCTCGGCCTCCGACTCGGCGAGACTGTCCTGCAGCTGCTTGAGGTCGCGCTCGCGCTTCGCCACCTGCCCTTTTCGCGATCGAAGGTCCGAATCCGCCTTCGTCTTCTCTTTGAGGATCTGATCGCGGGCCTCGACGAGCTGCTGGCGTTTGAGGTTCTCCGCCTCGCGCGCGGCCGATCGCTGGAACTCCTCGGATTTGAGCTTCGCGGCAACCAGGCTGCTTGCGCCCAGGCGGTTGTTGAGGAACCAGCCCAGCGCCCCGCCCAAGGCCCCCACGATCAGGCTCGCGGCGAGGAGACCCCAGCCGCTCACCGCGCCATCCCCAGCGCCCGCTCGCCGACGAACGGGTTCGACAGCCTCTCGCGGCCGATCGTGGTCTCCCCCTCGTGGCCGGGGAGGCAGCGCACATCGTCCGGAAGGAGGAAAAGCTTGCGCCGGATCGAGTCCACGAGCGTGTTCCAGTCGCCGCCCGGAAGGTCGGTGCGGCCGACGGAGCCGGCGAACAGCGTGTCGCCGACGAGCATCTGGTCGCCGCGCCTCAAGCACACGCCGCCGGGCGTATGCCCCGGCGTGTGGATCACGTCGAAGGAGATGCCGTCGAAGGTGAGCGGCACGCCTTCGACCAACAGGAGGTCCGGGTCCGGTGAATTCTCGGCGTCGAGGCCGTAGAGCGACGCCTGCGCGCTCACGTTTCTGAGGAACGGAAGGTCGGCGGCGTGAATCGCGAGCGGCGCGCCCGTCTCGCGCTTGAAGAACGCGTTGCAAGCGACGTGATCGAGGTGACCGTGGGTGTTGGCGATCATCGCGCAGGTCAGCCCGCGGGAGCGCAGCGCGTCCAGAACAGGCTCGCTCTCGATCCCCGGATCGACGACCATCGCGTTCCGTCCCGACGGGCCGACCACGACGTAGGTGTTCTCGGCGAACGGCCCGTAGCGGAAGTTGAGAATCGCAAGAGGCGTCATCGAGGCAAGCTACCACGCGATTTTCGAGAGCGTCAAGGAAGCGCCGCTATACTTCGCCCGCTTCTCGGGGGAATCGTTGCGGCGCGTCGTTCTCATGGCCGCGCTCGGCCTCTACTTCGTCGCCCTCGTGCGGACGTCTTGGGTGGCGGACGACGCCTTCATCACGCTGCGCGTCGTCGACAACGCCCTCCACGGCTACGGCCCGCGCTGGAACGTCGACGAGCGGGTCCAGGTTTACACCCACCCGCTCTGGTTCCTCGCCCTGACGATCGCGGTCGCGTGCGTACGCGACGCGTACCCCGCCGCGTTGGTGCTGGGCGCCGTCGCGTCGTTGGCCACCGTCGGCATGCTCGCCTGGCGATTCGCGTCTCGTGATCCGGCGATCGCGGCCGGCCTCATCGTCGCCCTCGCGCTCTCGAGGGCGTTCGTCGATTACTCGACGTCGGGCCTCGAGAACCCCCTCTCTCACCTCCTTCTCGCCTCCTTCATCCTCCTCGCGATCGGCGGCGAAGCGTGGACGGACCGGCGCCTGGCGCTCCTTTCGCTCCTTGCGGGGCTCTTGGTCACCAACCGGATGGACGCCGTCATTCTCGTCGCTCCCGCCCTCGGCTATCGGCTGGGAGTTCAGCGGACGATGCGCTCGTCCGGGATCGTGCTCGCCGGCTTCGCCCCGTTTCTCCTCTGGGAGATCTTCGCGATCGTCTACTACGGGTCCCCCTGGCCGAACGCAGCGTTCGCGAAGCTGAACACGGGAATCCCGGCCGGCGAGATGGTTGGACAAGGGACGCTCTACTTGGTGGATGCGCTCCGGCGCGATCCGATCTCCCCCGCGTTGATCGCCGCCGGCCTGGCGGCCGCGCTCACGCGGCCGCGCCGTCCCATGGCCGTCGCGATCGGCTGCGGGCTGGCCGCGTACGTCGCCTACGTGGTCCGCATCGGAGGGGACTTCATGGCGGGGCGGTTTCTGACGGCGCCTCTGCTCGTGGGTGCGGTCCTGCTCGCGGAGCGGCTGCTCGGAGCCTCCCGTCGGCCGCGACTCGTCGTGGGCGGCGCGCTCTTGGCTCTGGGCGCGATCGGCGTCGTGCCGCCGCTCGTCGGCGGCGTGTCCTATGCGGCGCGTGACCTCAATGCGATCGGCCCGCACGGCATCGCGGACGAGAGGCGCTACTACTTTCCCAGCACGGGTCTGTTCGGCGGCTCCCGTGGCGTTCCACGGCCGTCTCCGGCGGATCCCTGGGTCAACGCGGGCCTCGACCTAAGACGCAACCACGTCGACCTGACCGTGGCGGGCGCGGTCGGGCTTCTCGGGTACCACGCTGGGCCTCGCGTCCACATCGTCGACTTCCACGCGGTCACCGATCCGTTCCTGTCGCGACTACCCGCGGAGCTGAACGACAACTGGCGGATCGGTCATTTCCGGCGGGCGATTCCAGCCGGATATCTCGCGAGTCTCGTCTCGGGCGCGAATCGATTCGCCGATCCCGCACTCGGCCAGGCGTGGCGGCGTGTCGAGAGAATCACTCGTGGGCCGATCTTCGCCGCGGATCGCTGGCGCGACGTTCTGGCGCTCGCGCTGGGAGGTGCGGATCGGCCGAAGACGCGCCCCCCGGCGGCCGCCGTGCCGTGGGCGGAGCTGATCGGCGCGGATCCGAAGAACGCCGAAGCCCGCTACAAGAGCGCCCTCGAGCAAGCGCAGGGGGGCGACGACGACCGCGCGCAGACTCTCCTCGAGTCGGCGCTGGCCGTGGCGCCGGAGCACGAGCGGGCGCTCGTTCTCTTCGCTCGGATTCGTGATCGTCGCGGCGATGTCAGGGCGGCCCGGGGGTTGATCGACCGGGCGCTCGCGCTGGCGCCGTCCGATCCGGACGCGGTTCGCGTCGCGGCGAGCGTTGCGGCCTCGGAGGGCGACGAGGGGGCGGCGATCGTGCTGCTCCTCCGCACCGCGGCGCTCGATCCCGCGTCCGCGGGGCGCGCTTACGGGCAGATCGGCATGCTCAAAGCGCGACGAGATGCCTCGGAGGCGCTCCTCTGGCTTCAGAAGGCGGCGCCCCTGGCGGACGGCGACCCGGAAGCGCTCTACGACATCGGCGTCATCTACGAACGTCTCGGCCGCAAGCCCGAGGCGCGCGCCCAATACGAGAGGGCCCTGGCGGTCGATCCGACCTTCGTTCCGGCCGCCACGGCGCTGCGCGGGACCGCGGGATCCTGAAGGGTTAGGTCTTGCGGGCCCGCCGGACCATGGCGAGGACTCTCTTGCGCAGGCGAAACGCCTTGGGCGTGACCTCGACGACCTCGTCCTCCTTGATGAATTCGAGGGCCTGCTCGAGGCTCATCGTCCGCGGTGGGACGAGCCGGACCGCATCATCCGACCCCGACGCACGCATGTTGGTCAGCTTCTTCTCCTTCGTGATGTTGACGTCGAGGTCGTTCGAACGGGCGTTCTCGCCGACGATCATCCCCTCGTAGACCTGCTCGCCCGGCGCGATGAACATCGTGCCGCGCTCCTGGATGTGCTCGATCGCGTTCGCGGTCGCGCGGCCCGGCCGGTCCGCCACGAGCGCGCCGGTGGATCGCGAAGGGATCTCGCCCTGCCACGGCACGTAGCCGTTGAAGAGGTGGTTCATGATCCCGGTGCCGCGGGTTTCTGAGAGGAACTCCGTGCGGAACCCGAGGAGTCCGCGCGAAGGAATTCGAAAATCGAGGCGGACGCGCCCCGTGCCGTGGTTGACCATGCGCGTCATTCGACCCTTGCGCGAGCCGACCTTCTGGGTGACGACGCCGACGAAGCTCTCCGGGCAGTCGATGATCAGCTGCTCCTCCGGCTCCTGCACGACGCCGTTGATCTCTTTCGTCACGATCGTCGGCTTCCCGACCGACATCTCGTACCCTTCGCGGCGCATCATCTCGATCAGGATCGCGAGCTGCAGCTCGCCGCGTCCAGAAACCTTGAAAGCGTCGGGCGAGGCGGTCTCCTCGACGCGGATCGATACGTTCGTGAGGATCTCCTTCCACAGCCGCTCCCGGAGCTTCCGCGAGGTGACGAACTGCCCCTCGAGGCCGGCGACCGGCGAGTCGTTGGTCGAGATGAGCATCGAGATCGTCGGCTCATCCACGGTGATCGGCGGCAGCGCGATCGGCGTCTCGGCGTCCGAGATCGTCTCGCCGATCGTCACCGAGAGGAGCCCGGCGACGGCGACGATGTCCCCCGGCCCGGCCTCGTCGATCTCGACGCGCTTCAGCCCGTCGTACCCGTAGAGCGCCGTGACGCGCACGCGCACGACCGTGCCGTCGAGCCGGCAATGCCCGTACTCCCGTCCCTTGACGATGCGGCCGTTGAACAGGCGCCCGATCGCCAGGCGCCCGACGTAGTCGTTGTAGTCGAGCGTCGTGATCAGGAGCTGGAGCGGGAGGAGATCGTCGTAGCGCGGAGGAGGAACCGTCCTGAGGATCTCGTCGAACAGAGGGGTGAGGGGCTCGTCGGGGCCCTCGGGGCTGCGGCGCACGATGCCGCGCCGGGCGTTGGCGTAGAGGACGGGGAATTCGAGCTGCGCTTCCGTCGCGTCGAGGTCGATGAACAGGTCGTAGACCTCGTTCAGGACCTCCTTGGGTCGGGCGTCCTGGCGGTCGATCTTGTTGACGACGACGATCGGCGCGAGGCCGGCCTCGAGCGCCTTCCGCAGCACGAATCGAGTTTGAGGCAGCGGCCCTTCGGAGGCGTCGACCAAGAGCATGACGCCGTCCACCATCTTCAGGGTCCGCTCGACCTCGCCGCCGAAGTCCGCGTGGCCGGGAGTGTCGACGATGTTGATGCGCGTGCCGCGGTAGACGATGGCCGTGTTCTTGGCCATGATCGTGATGCCCTTCTCGCGCTCGAGGTCGATCGAATCCATGACGCGCTCCGCGACGTACTCGTTGTCGCGGAAGATCCCGCTCTGCCAGAGCAGAGCATCGACCAGGGTCGTCTTGCCGTGGTCCACATGAGCGATGATGGCGAGGTTCCGGACGTCGTCGCGGGTTTTCTGCGGCATCGGCGGCGCATGGTAGCATGCGCGATTCTCGATGAGCGGCAAGCGCCCCGAAGACGAGGATCGCGTCGTCGAGGAGATCTACGACGCGCTCGACGCGGACGAGCCCGAGCGGGCGCTCGCGTCGGCGCGCATCGCGCTGCGCGACGCTCCCGACGATCCCGTGCTTCACTTCCTCGCCGGCATCGCGCTCGGCGAGCTCGACCAGCCCGAAGGGGCCCTTGCGGAGTTCGACGTCGCGGTCGCCGCCGATCCCGACGATCCGGAGTTCCGCGCCGCGCGCGCACACACGCTCTTCGCCCTCTGTCGATTCGCGCCCGCTCGCCGGGATGCGGAGCGGGCTCTCGCGTCCGATCCCGCGAAGGCCGACGCCCTCCAGGTGCTGGGCCTCGTCCTCGAGCGCGAGGGGCGGTACGAAGAAGCGGACGTGCGGTTCCGCGCCTCCGCGAAGGTCGACCCGGAGCGCTTTCCGATGCCGGTCAGACTCTCGAGGGAGGCCTTCGCGGGCGTCGTCGAGCGTGCCGGAACGATGCTCCCCGAAGAATTCCGGTCCCGTCTCGACGAGGTGGCCGTCGTCGTCGAGGCCCTACCCCCCGAATCGATCCTGATGGACGAGGCCCCCCCGCTCGATCCGGAGCTGTTGGGTCTGTTCGTCGGCACCGCGCTGACGGAGCGCACCTTCGCGACGCCCGGCGTCGAGGCCCCACCGCGCATTTTCCTTTTCCAGCGCAATCTCGAGCGCTTCGCGCGTGATGAAGACGACCTCGTCGACGAGATCGTCCGCACCCTCCACCACGAGCTCGCGCATTATTTGGGTTTCGCCGAGGAGGACATGGCGGATCTGGACCTGGACTAGGGGCGCTCCCGTTTTTCTTAGAGAATTGGGGATAGGCCCCAAAAAACGGGAGCGTCCCCTAGGCCCCACCCTCGACCCAGACCGATCCATCCTCGAAGTGCTCGCGCTTCCAAATCGGGACCGTCGTCTTGAGCGTGTCGATGACGAAACGGCAGGCTTCGATCGCCGCGGCGCGATGGGGCGAGGCCACCGCGATGCCGACCGAGGCCTCGCCGATCTCGACGCGGCCGACGCGATGCACGATGACGACGCGGCTCACGCCGAACTGGACGATCGCCTCGGCGGCGATCCGGTGCATCTCGCGCTCGGCCATCCCCGCGTAAGCCTCGTAATCGAGGAAGAGGACGCGGCGGCCCTTGTTCACGTTGCGGGCCGTTCCCAAGAACAGCGACACGGCCCCGTCGCCGTCGCCCCGAGCCTCGGCGACGAGCGCCGCGAGGTCGATCGGGCCCGGCTGGATGCGGACCATGCTCAACCGCCGCTGACGGGCGGGAGGAAGGCGATCTCCGAGACGCCCCGCAGGGAACGGTCCCACGCCGCGTAGATCATGTCGCACGCGACCATCGGTCGGATCGTCACCTCGCGCAGACGCGGATGCCGCTCCTGGGCCGTCGCCCACGCCGCCGCGACGTCGGCGTCGGCTGGAAGATCGAGCGTCTCCTCGTGGGCTCCCGCTCGGTCCTTCAAGGACGCGAAATAGAGGACGCGCACGATCATGCGCTCTCCGACGCCACCGCCGTCGCGCGCGCGGTGACCTGCCCGACGACCTCGTCGAATCGGCCCGGCATGACGATCCCCGACGCGTTCCGGTGCCCTCCGCCTCCGAACTCCGACGCGATGCGCTGGACGTCGAGCGCCCCTTTCGATCGCAGCGAAACCTTGACCTTTCCGCCGGCGAGCTCGCGAAAGAGGATGGCGAGACGTACGCCGTCGACGGCGAGGAGCGGCGTCGTGACCTCGGACGTGTCGACGCCCTGCGCGCCGCACGCCTCGATCATCGCCAGCGTGATGCCGACGGACGCGACGGCGCCGTCGGCGGTCAGGGACAATCCTGCCAACGCCCGGCCCAGAAGCCGCGTGTAGGCCGGCGAGTTCCGTTCGTACACCTCGCGGTAGCAGCGAGTCGGGTCGGCGCCGGCTTCGAGCAGGTCCGCAGCGACGCGAAACGCGCGCGACGAGGTCGAGTTGAACCGGAAGAACCCGGTGTCGGTCGCGAGCCCCGCGTAGAGCGCATCGGCGGCGGCGCGATCGGGCCGGCCTCCGGCCGCGAGAATCAGCTCGTAGACGATCACGGCGGTCGCGCTGGCCGTCGTGTCGATCACGTTGTCGGCCCAGGCGGTCCCCCGCGTCGGATGATGATCGATGCAGAACGCCTTCGCCGCGCGGGCGCGAACCAGCGCTTCCATACGGCCGAGGCGATCGGGCGCGGAATTGTCGATGAGCACGATGGCGTCGGCGGCGTCCAGGAGCCCGTCGTGGCGCGAGGGATCGTAACTCTCGACCTCCGGTCCGTCGAACTCAAGGAACTTGAGCTCGTGCGGGGTCGCGTCCTGGTTGACGATGCGGACCTCGAGCCCTCGGGAGATCAGGTAGCGTCCCAGTCCGACCTGCGATCCGATCGCGTCGCCGTCGGGATTGACGTGCGTGACGAGGACGTGGAGCTTCGCGCGCTCGAGGAGCCCTCGGAACGCGTCGTGATCGCGCGACCCGATCATGCGCCGCTCCGCGCGCGCTCCGCGAGGCGGAGATAGCTCGCGACCCCTTCTCGGAATCGGACGCGCAGGTCCGGGCTCACCGCCCCGCGTATCGAGGCGGGCACACCCGCCGCGATCGCGCCCGCCGGCACCTCGAATCCTTCGCGGAGGACCGCTCCCGCCGCGACGAGCGCTCCGGATCCGACGCGGCTCCCCGACAGAAGCACCGCGCCCATACCGATCACCGCGTCGTCGTCGATCGAGCAGCCGTGGATGACCGCACGATGCCCGATCGTGACGCGCCGACCCACCACGACCGGGCAACCGTGATCCACGTGAACGACGGTCAGGTCCTGGACGTTCGTCTCGCCGCCGATGGCGATCGGAGCGAGATCTCCTCGCAGCACGCAGCCGTACCACACCGACGCGCGGTCCCCTAGCGTGATCCGGCCGGTGAGCGTGGCGTTCGGTGCGATCCAGACGTCAAGGCCGGCGTCGACGCGCGTGGGCTCCGCGGCGGAGTCGTCGGACTGATTCCCCGGCGTCATCGAGGCGATCTCCGGGCCGTCGAGAAGCCGGCCAGACTAGGCTTCCGCCCGGAGCCTGTCAAGAACTCCGATCGAGCAGAGCCTGGAGAATCAGCGCCTGGTAGTGCGCGTCGTAGTCCGCCCGGTGGATCCGCGACGCATCCTGAGCGGGCAGGGACAAGAAGCGCTCGAGGTTCTCCTTCGACGTGTCGCGCCACGGGATCCCGAGGCGGCCCATCGCGAGGCTCTTGGTGTCGAGTGCCTTGTAACCGAACGGATTGTCCATCCCGAAGTGCGCGTAGTAGTAGGCGATGTGGGACCAGTCGAACACGGCGTTGTGCCCGACGAAGCAGGGCCGTTCCTGTGAACCCTCGTTGTTGTCGAGTGCGAACCGCGTCAGCCGTGCCAGAGCCTCTTTCGGGGCGAGGCCCTCGCGGCGCAGGCGGTCGGGATCCAAGCCGCAAACGGCCATCGCGCCCGGATCGAACCCGGGGAAGATGGGCTGGAGCTCGACGTAGAACGACGCGCCGAGCGCGTGACGCGACCCTTCCGGACGCACGACGACGGCGCCGATCGAGAGGAGGTTGTAGATCGGGGGAACCGGGCCCGAGGCTTCGCAGTCGACGCAGACGTAGTTCACGGTGCCTCCGACGTGAGGTTACCCATTGTACCCGCGCCTCGCTGCTACGATGGTCGAGAGCGGAGAAGGTCGATGAGCCGCGTGCGCACAGGAGTCGAAGCCTTTCTCGATCCCGCCTCCGAGGCGGCGGGGTTGGCGCGCGGAGCTCGACTGGGCATCGTCGCGCATCCCGCGTCGATCGATGCGGGAGGGCGCCACCTGGTCGACCGTCTGGTTCGCGACGCTCGCTTCCGGGTCGTTCGGCTGCTCGCCCCGGAGCACGGTGTGCGCGGCGAGGCGCAGGACATGGAGGCCGTGGCGGAGGCGGAGGATCGCGCGACGCGTCTGCCGATCGTCAGCCTCTACGGAAGTGAGGAGGGATCTCTGAGACCCTCGCCCGAGCACCTCAAGGGTCTCGACGCGATCGTCTACGACCTGCAGGACGTCGGCTCCCGCTTCTACACGTTCGTCACCACGCTCTCTTACGTCATGGACGCCGCCGCCGAGGCGGGTCTTCCGATCGTGGTGCTCGATCGACCCAACCCGATCGGCGGGATCGCCGTCGAAGGTCCCGTCCTCGAGCCGGCGTTTGCCTCGTTCGTAGGCCGATTTCCGATCCCGGTGCGGCACGGGATGACGACCGGTGAGTTGGCGATCCTTTTTCGCGACGCGTTCGGGATCGCCTGCGATCTTCGTGTCGTCCCGATGTCGGGATGGTCCCGCCGGATGCACTTCGACGAAACCGGACTGCCTTGGGTGCTCCCGTCACCGAACATGCCGACCATGGAGACCGCTCTGGTCTATCCGGGCGGCTGCCTCGTCGAGGGCACGAATCTCTCCGAGGGGCGCGGCACGACGCGACCTTTCGAGCTCGTCGGAGCGCCGTGGCTGGACGCCGCCGCGTTCGCCGAGACTCTCGCGCTCGCCGGAGACGCGGAAGGGCTCGATGGCGTGCTGTTCCGGGCCGCATGGTTTCGGCCCATGTTTCAGAAGCACGCGGGGACGAGCTGCGGGGGGGTGCAAGTCCACGTCGTCGACCGCGCCAAGGCGCGGCCGTTCGCAACCTACCTCGTCCTCCTCCGCGAAGCGCGCGAGCAGGCACCCGACCTGTTCGACTGGCGGCGCCAGCGCTACGAGTTCGTCGAAGACCGCCTCGCGATCGATCTGCTTCTCGGCCGCGCGGATCTGAGACCGATGCTCGAAGCGGGCGCCAGCTTGCCGGCGATGGAATCCGCATGGGCTCCCGGTCTCGCTGAATTCCAGCGCCACCGTCGACGCGCGCTTCTGTACCCGGATTAGGGAAAAGGGGACAGGCCCCTTTTTCGCGCAAGGCGGTATCCGGGGAGTCTTGAAGAAAAAGGGGCCTGTCCCTTTTTTTCTATTTGACGCCGGGAACGGGAGCCATGCTCAGGACGCCAGGAGGATTCTGCACGAGCCCGAGCTCTCGCAGAGCCGCGATCGCGGGCTCGAGCTCCGTGACGAGCTCGGCGGCGACGCGCGTCCAAGCTTCGCCCTCGCTGTTGTCCGGCATCTTCTGCGTCAGCTCCTCGAAGAAGCTCTTCTTGCGCGGATAGACGACGATGCTGACGTCGTCCTTCGCCGGGATCTTCGCCGCCTCCTTCGCGAGCTTCAGCGCGACGTCGAACCCGCCGAGGGCGTCGACCAGCCCGAGGCCGAGGGCGTCCTCCCCCGTCCAGATGCGGCCCTTCGCGATCTGCAGGACCTTCTCCTTGGGAAGATTGCGGCCCTCGGCGACCTTCGTGGTGAAGTCGGCGTAGACGCGGTCGAGCCACTGCTGGAACTTGCTCCACTCCTTCGGCGTGTAATCCTGCGCCCCGGTGAACATCGTCCCGTTCTCGCTCGTGTGGACCTCGTCGTACGTGATCCCGATCTTCTCCCAGAACCCTTTCGTCATGAGCTTTCCGCCGAGAACGCCGATCGACGCCGTGATCGTACCGGGCTGGGCGACGATCTTGTCCGCGCCCATCGCGACGAAGTAGCCGCCCGACCCGGCCAGATTCCCCATCGTCACGATCACCGGCTTCCCCGCCTTGCGGGCGAGCTGCGTCTCGCGCCAGATCGTGTCCGAGGCAACGTACGAGCCCCCCGGACTGTCGACGCGGAAGATGATCGCCTTCACGTCGTCGTCCGTGCGGGCCGAGCGAAACGCGGCGGCCACGGTGTCCGACCCCAGCGCGGTGCCGGAGATCGGGCTGAAGCCGCCCGAGCCCCGCTGCACGGCACCGACGCCGTAGATCAAGGCGATCTTCTGCCCTTTCTCGTGCGGGTGCCCGGCCTTCTCGAGATACTTCGCGAGGTAGAGGAGCTTCGCGTCGTCCCCGGCTTTCTGACGCGCCTTCGCGTAGACCTCGTCACGGTAGAGCAGCCCGTCGACCAGCTTCGCGTCGACCGCCTGTTGGCCCAGATACGGCCCGTCGTCGAAGGTCGCCCGGACCTGCGCCTCCGAGAGCTTCCGGCCGGCCGCGATGCCGCCGACCATTTGGCCGAACTGCGAGTCCATCAGCTTCTTCATCGCCTCGCGATGCGGCTCGGTGTATTTCGTCTCGGTGTAGAAGTTCATCGCATTCTTGTACTCGTAGCGATGATCCATGCGCGGGACGACGTCGAGCTTGTCGAAGAGACCTTTCACGAACGGCGACTCGTACATCAACCCCGTGAGCCCGATGTCTCCCGAGGGCTGCAGGTAGATCTGGTCGAAGGCCGTCGCCAGGTAGTACGAGCCGTTCCCGGCCCCGAATTCCCCGAACGTCTCCGCCCACGCGAACGCGGGCTTTCCGGACTTGCGGAATCGCGAGACCGCGTCCCGGATCTCCTGAATCTGAGCGAGGCCCATCGGGACGGCACCGAGGCGCGCGACGAATCCGGAGACCCGGTCGTCCCCCGCCGCGCGGTCCAAGGCGTCGACGATGTCGCGCGTCGTCGGCTCGTCGCCGCCGAAAGCCTTCGTGATGGGCTGATCCGGCATGTATTCCTCGATCGACTTCTCGAGGTCGGCTTCGACGAGGATCTTCGAGGGGAGGCTCCCCTTCGGATACGCGCCGAAGAACGAGATCGCGACCACGGCGCAGAGCGCGAGGAAGCCCAAGGCTCCCAGGATCGCGAGAAACGCGAGCAATCTCTTGTTCATCGATTCCTCCCGGGACGCCGCCCGAGCATCCGGTATACGTCGCAGCGCGGGCCGGGTTCAAATCCGGGGAGGGCGACGAAGCGCTCGGCCTCCTCAGAAGATGGTGGAGCTGAAGGGGATCGAACCCTCGACCTCATGACTGCCAGTCATGCGCTCTCCCAGCTGAGCTACAGCCCCGACGCAACCGGCGCATTGTCGCACCCGCCGTTTACGAGCGTCAAGAAACCGCGCGCCGACGCCCGCGTCGTTGACGCCCCAAACCGCGCGGCGATAGTCTACGCGGCCGCCGCCGGCTTCTCGCGCGGCGGAGGTCGACGACGGCGAACGGAAGCGGATGGGGCCTGGTGGCCCTCCCGGTCTTCAAAACCGCGTGTCGGGCGGCTCCGCCGTCCGGGGTGGGTTCGACTCCCACGCGCTTCCGCCACGGAGAGGCGCTTGAAGATCGCTCTCGCCATCCACGGCGGCGCGTGGAACATCCCCGATGCCGCCGTGGCCTCCCATCGACGGGGGCTCGTCGCGCCGCTGCTCGAAGGCTTCGACGCGCTCCGGCGCGGAGCCGCGGCCCTCGACGTCGTCGAGCTCGCCGTGAGGCTGCTGGAGAGCGATCCGGCCTTCAATGCGGGACGCGGCGGCCACTTGAACCGCGCGGGTGAGCTCGAGATGGACGCGTCGATCATGGAAGGGACGACGCGGCGCGCAGGCGCCGTCGCGGCGATCGGCGGCGTTCGGCACCCGGTCTCCGTCGCGCGGCTGGTCATGGAGCGCTCCCCCCACGTGCTCCTCGTCGACCGCGGCGCACGGCGCTTCGCGAAGGAAGCCGGCGCGGAGCTGTGCGCGACGAGCGAACTGCTCGTGGGGCGCGAGCTCGCGCGCTGGAAGCGCATTCGCGCCGGAGGGCGCGAGCTCGTCACGCAGGAGTTCACGCCGCGAGCGCGGCCGCACGGGACCGTCGGGGCCGTCGCGCTCGATCTTCGGGGCCGCGTCGCGGCCGCGACCTCCACCGGCGGTACGCAGGACAAGGCCCCGGGGCGCGTCGGTGACAGCGCCATCGTCGGCAGCGGCACGTACGCCGACGACCGTTACGGGGCCGCCTCGTGCACCGGATGGGGAGAGCCGATCCTCCGCGCCGTCCTGGCCAAGACGGCGGTGGACGCGCTGGATCGGCGTCGCGCCGACGCGGCCGCCCGCCTCGCGCTGCGCGCGTTGACGAGAGTGTCCGGCTTCGGCGGCGTGATCCTCGTCGACCGCGGCGGCCGCGCCGCCGCTGCGTTCAACACACCGCGGATGGCGCGCGGGCTCGCGGACTCCCGGGGCATCTCGGTGTTGGTCGATCACGCGGAGCGGGGATGAGGATTCCTCGCGCGCTCGCTTGGCTCCTCATCGCCATGGCGATGTTCACCGCCGGGCTTCTCCGGCACTTCCACGACTTGACGCCCACGTCGCCGTTCCTCTCCCCCGCTGTCGGAAGTCTCTTGTTCGCCTGCGTTCTCTTCCTCTTCCTGGTCGCCGCCCGCGAGCGCCAGATCGGGGCGGCTCCCGGCCCGGGAATCCGCCTCGGCAGCGTGACCCCTCTTCTCTTGATGCTGCTCGTCGAGAAGTGGGTCTCATCGGCGTTCTACCAGCCGGTCTTCGCCTTCCTCGCGCCGGCCAGCGCGCCGGACGAGACGGCGGACGCCTGGTTCCGCGGGTTGTGCGGGGTCGGCCTGCTCGCCATCGTGCTCGTCGCCTCACGCTTCTCGCGCCCCGCAGCGTCGTGGGTCCGGGTCCGCCTGGCCGGTCCGACCGCTCTCGCCGGGATCGGGATCGCGGCGGCCGCGATCGGCAGCACCGCGGTGGTGCTGGCCGCCCTCGCCTTCGCGGCTGGCTCGGCCGTCTCAGTCGCGCGGCCTCAGGCCCAGGGTCCGCTGCTCATCGTGATCGCGGGACAAGCGGCGATCGCGCTCGCCGAAGAGACCTATTACCGCGGCCTGCTGCTTGGCGAGCTCCTGCGCTTGGGGCCGCGGCTGGGTCTGCCTTCGCCCGCCGTGCGCCGCTGGGTCGCGCTTGGCCTGACCTCTCTTCTGTTCGGGATGGAGCACCTGGGCTTCGCCGCCGAATGGAACGAGGTCGGGCGTCAGCTCGTGTTCGCACTGGCTCTCGGCACGCTCCTCGGGATGCTCGTGCTCTTGACCGACAACCTCTGGTTCGCGGCCTCGCTCCACGCCTGGATCAACTGGCTGCTGCTGGGTGCGATGCCGCGCCTCGCGTTCGGGCCGGCGAAAGCCGGGCTCCCGGCGGGAGCGTCGGTCAGCCTCGCGTTGATCGCCGCATTCCTCGCGGCATTCGCCCTTCAGCGGAGGGCCCCCGCCCGTTGACGATCAAGCTCGAGTGGCGGTCTCCGCGTCGTCGTAGATCTCGAAGATCTTGTCGAGCTGGATCAACTCGAGCACCGACCGGACGCCGGGCGTCAGGCCGCAGAAACGCGCGCGTCCCCCGCGCAGCCGGGAGTTCTTGAACAGGCCCACCAGAACCCCGACGCCTGCGGAGTCGAGGAACGCGACGCCGGAAAGATCGACGACAACATCGCGGGCTTCGCCGATCAGGCGGAGCGCCTCGGCCTTCACGCACGGGGCGTTGACGCTGTCGATCGCGTCGCACCCGGCCAGAGACAGCCGGACGACGGCGCCTTCGCGGACGGCGAGAATCCTCATGAGTGGCTCTCCGTTCCGGCCCGCGTCCCGCTCATATCGAGCAGCTCGTCCACCGCGTCCTGACGCCCGTCCTTGACGACCTGCGCGAGCTCCCGGATGAGTCCTGCGATGCGCATCGACGCCTCCTCGATGACCGCCGCCGCTTTCGCGACCCCGGGATCCCCGGACTTCTGCGCCTGAAGGATCTGAGCGCGGCCCAGGAGGGCGGTCAATGGATTGTTGATCTTGTGGCTCAGGACCGAGAGAGTCTTCAGCGCCTCGGCCAGCTTCTCGAGTCGCACGCGCTCCTCGACCGCGCGGTTGCGCTCCGTGACGTCCGTGATGAGCACGACTTCGCTGCCGGCCCCGCTGGACATCGACCGCCGCGTCGCCAGGAGCGTGCGCCGGGCGCCTCCGCGGCCGTGCAGCTCGATCTCGGCCTCGCCGCCTTTCGGCACGCTCTGAAGGAGAAGGCGCGCGAGGGCGGCATCGTCGGCAGTCCCCGCCAGCTCGCGCGCTGCCGCGTTGGCCGTGAAGAGCGTGGCGCCCGAATCGAAGATCATCACGCCGGAGGAGAGCGCCGCGAGCACCCCGTCCAGCCGAGCGTGGGATTGCCTCGCCTCGTCGAGGGCGGCGGAAAGGCGCTTGTTGGCTTGCTCCAGCATCGCGGCCCGTCGCTTCAGCTCGGCGTTGGCGACGGCCTTCTCCTTGAGGGCCGCGGCCTGCGTCGCGAACATCACCAGCCCGCGTAGCTTCCGGACGCTGTCCGCATTCGGTGCCCGGCTGCGCGGATCGAGCGCGTCGTTGGGCAGCACCGACAGCCGCGCCTCGTATTCGTCGAGCACGCGGTCGAGCAGCTCCTCGAGGTCGTCGCTCCGCCCGATGAGATCGAGACCGATCTCGTGAATGCGGCACAGCTCGGCGAGGTCCGGAAGGACGTCGCCGGCGGCCTCCTGCGATTCCGGTTCTCTGTTCGTCTCGGACATCACCACCCCCTGGCGCGCTCGGGTCGACGCGGGCGCGACCTCGCGGCGGAGCTTGACGAGCGTCACGCGCCCCCCGCGGCCTGTGTTTTCGAACGACACGTCGTCGACAAGCGATTCGATGAGATAGAGGCCGTAGCCCGACTCCGCCGGACGCTGGAGATCGGGCGGTGTATACGCCGCCGGGTCGAACGGCGTCCCCTCGTGCTCGAGCGTGACGGTGGCGCGATCTCGTGCGATCGCGACGCCGACGTCGACCCGGCCGTCGCGGCGGCCTCCGTACGCATGGCGGTGCAGGTTGGAGGTCGCCTCGCTGAAAGCCACCGCGAGCGCGTCGACGTCCTCGCGAGCCAGTCCGGCATCGCGGGCGATGCCGGTGAGCCAGCGCCTGGCCTCCCGCAGCCTGAGCGGATCGCTCGTGAACGTCGACCGATGAGCCCGAAGCCGCTCAGGCACGCCGAGCCTCCCGCGTCAGAGGCGCCACGGCCGCGGGGCCCGCAGGGAGCGAGATCCTGAACTCGCTTCCCCCTCCGGGGCGGGGCAAGTAGATGAGCGTCCCGCCGTGGCGGCGCGCGATCGATCGCGCTTCGTAGAGTCCCAAACCCAGACCCGAGGGCTTCCCGGTCGTCGGATCGCCCCCCTGCTCGAACGGTGCGAACGCGCGCTCGACGTCCTCCTCGGCGAGACCCGGCCCGCGGTCGAGGACCGCGAACGCCACTCCGGAGATGGCGCCGCCGGGGCGGCCGAGCACGCAGCGTGCCGCGCGCAGCTCGACCGGCTCCCCCGCCGGACCGAACTTGACCGCGTTCTCGAGCAGGTTGGCCAGGGCCCGCGCAAGGCCTGCGAGATCCGCGGGAAACGGCCCGATCACCGGGTCGAGAGCCACGCGGACCAGGTCTCCGGCCGACGCGAGGCGCAGAGCTTCCGAAACGACGTCGGCGGGGGAGAGATCCTCCAAAACATCCCCGTCGCCCCCCTTGAGACTCGCGACCCGCAGGAGGCCGTCGACGAGGCGCGTCAAGAGCTCCGACGACCCGAGGATGGCGTCGACCATCTCGTCGTCGTAGGCTCGATCTCCCCCGCCCTCCTTCAGAACGGCCGCGGCGCCGATGATCGCGGTCAGCGGAGACCGCATCTCGTGGGAGACGTTGGCCAGGAATCGGTCCTTCGTCGCCTCGACCGTCTTGAGCTCGTCGTACGCTCGCCGGAGCGAGCGGGTGCGGGCGCCGACGATCTCCTCCAGGCGGTCGCGGCTCGCCCGCAGCTCCTCGTGAATCCGTACCTTCTCGAGTCCGACGGCTACGTGGCCTGCAAGCGTGGCCATGAAGCGAACGTCGGCCTCCATGAGCCTGCCGTCGGGAGCCGGCATGGCAGCGATGAGCGACGCGCGCGGTCGGGGTTCCACGGGCACGACGGCGAGCGCGCGCAGCCCGGCGCCTGCGCCCTCGGATTCGGGAATCGCGAGCGCCAAGT
>CAZEII010000047.1:0-23496 GCA_964511835.1 uncultured Acidobacteriota bacterium
GTCTTCGCCCCCCGGCATACGACCGACACGAGGGAGATCGCGACCGACGGGTTCAGCGGCTCGTCGACATCTCGCGCGAGCGAGCCCGTCGAGGCGAGGGCTCCGTCCTTCGACATCGCCGCGGAACCGGTCTGTAGGACGGCGACCGGCACGATCGCCGCGTCGCTCTTCGCGGGATTCGGCCAGTCGGCGTCCACCCGGCTCGACCCGATGTCGTCCCGCTTGGCGTCGTGTGCCACCGCCACGACCGAGAACTCCCCCGGCGCAATCTCGAGAGTTTTCTCCAAAACTCTCTCGCGCGATCCGCTCTTGGTCGCGATCGACGAGGCGAAATGGTCCGTCACCTTGTCGCGACGGACGATCGACGCCCCCAGCTCCGCGCTGCTGTCGGGGAGTCCCGATGGGCGCAGTCGAAGCTGGACGCCCGCCTTCCAAGTCTTCCCGTCGCCGCCGCGCGGAATCAGCAGCGCCCGCAACGACCCATCGTCCGACGAAGCTGGGTCGACGAACGCGGCGAGCAAGCGCGCCTTGTCGATCGATGCTTGGCTGGGGACGACGATGCGCCCTTGGGTTTGGATCTTCACCTTGGGCACGTGAAGCGCGAGCGTGACGTTCATGGCCCTGTCGCGAGGCAGGTCACCCGGAGGGAAGCTGAGCAGGAGCCTGCACGATGTGCGCTCTTCAATCGTCGTCGCAATGTGCGCGCTGGAGGCGCCGCCTAGGAAGGCCTCGCCGTCAGATTCGGCTGCGAGACCCACGAGTGCATCTTCGGCATGCCTGTGGCGCTTAGCGTCCAAACCGGGACGGTACCCAAGAATCCCTTCAGCCTGGACCGTGAAAAAGTGGACACCACGCGCGAGCGCTTCATTGATGAGCGCATCGAACTCCTGGGCGGCAGCGGGAGTCATCTCGGCGTGAGCGACTTCATGAAACAGGTCTTGGCACGGAGGCGGCAAACAGGCGATGACCTGGAGGTAGTGCAATCCTGCGTCTTGGCGGAGGTTGTCCCCGAAATAGACAAGCGCTTTCGGGGCCGGCGCCTCGGCGAGGTCGTCCACGGCGATCGCCAGCCGAGCCATGCTGTCTCGCGCGATCCGGAATTCATCCCGTGCGTACGCCTTCGCGATCAAAGGCGGGCATAGCTTCAGGCACGGAGGGCGAGGGTCCATCTCGTAAGCATCTCGGATCTGCTCGGCGCGCGCGCCTTCGCCATCGGAGTACCCATCCCAATGAACTAGCCCGTTACGGAGCCGTTCGAGTCCGTCGAGCAACCACCCTTGGTTCTCGGTAAGCGGGACCACGGTCTCGAGACGCTTGCCGTTCGAGACGATCGATGCCTGCGCACCATTGACAACCAATCGGGTGATCAGATCTCGGGAGATTTCGAGCGATCGGGTTCGACCTGGCAACGTTAGATGCGGCTGATCGAAGAAGAACATGAATGTTGCGCGTGAGCGCGCGGACCGTGGACCCACTTCCTCCTTCGTTGGGAACCCAGTAAGTCTCGGCGAGTCGCCGCACAGCGAATCGACGATCAACCCGTGGACCTCGTGCTCTCCGACAGACAGCGCGAAGTCTTTCGCCGTGAGGGCGCGGATGGCGTCGCGGTCCCCTTCGACGCTGACGTCGAGCTGCACGAGTCGCTTTTCGACGGTTTCCGTGAGGCTCGTCTTCGTCGGTTCTTGCGCGGTGGTTGTCAGCGCCGAGAAGATGCCGACCGCTGCGACGCAGCGAGCCGTGGGCCTCACGGCGACCCCGCAACCCGCAGCGTCCGTCTCTCCTGCGCGACGATCTCGTCGCCGATGCGGGCGACGACGCGGTAATCCACGACGCCCGGCTTGAGGCGACCCGCGGACAGGGCGTCGACGGTCCGGATGCAAGGCTCCGCTGTCTCCGCGATCGTCATCGGCTCGAACTCGCCCCGCGAGCCGTCCTCGATCCAGCGCTCGACGACGACCGGAGCGCGAGTCTTCGCCCCCCGGCATACGACCGACACGAGGGAGATCGCGACCGACGGGTTCAGCGGCTCGTCGACATCTCGCGCGAGCGAGCCCGTCGAGGCGAGGGCTCCGTCCTTCGACATCGCCGCGGAACCGGTCTGTAGGACGGCGACCGGCACGATCGCCGCGTCGCTCTTCGCGGGATTCGGCCAGTCGGCGTCCACGCGGCTCGACCCGATGTCGTCCCGCTTGGCATCGTGAGCTACCGCCACCACCGAGAACTCCCCCGGCGCGATGTCGAGGGTCTTCTCCAAGACCTTCTCCCGCGATCCGCTCTTCGTCGCGATCGACGAGGCGAAGTGGTCGGTCACCTTGTCGCGACGGACGATCGACGCACCGAGATCCGCGCTGCTGTCCGGAAGGCCCGATGGCCGCAGTCGAAGCTGGACGCTCGCCTTCCAGATCTTCCCGTCGCCGCCGCGCGGAATCAGCAGCGCCCGCAACGACCCGTCATCCGACGAGGCGGGATCGACGAATGCGGCGAGCAAGCGCGCCTTGTCGATCGATGCTTGGCTGGGTACGACGATGCGCCCTTGGGTTCGGATCTTCACCTTCGGCACGTGAAGCTCGAGCGTGACGCTCATCGCCTGGTCGCGAGGAAGATCTCCGGGGGGAAAGCTCAGCAGGAGCCGGCATGACGTCAGCTCGTTGATCCTGTCGGCGATGTGTGCCTTCGAGGCGCCGCCGAGGAACGCCTCGCCGCCGGTCTCTGCTGCGAGGCTCACCAAGGCGTCCTGCGCGTGCTGGTGGCGCTCGGTGTCCCAGCCGGGACGGTAAGCGAGCAGGCCTTCAGCCTGTATCGTGAAGTAATGGACACCGCGGGCCAGCGCATCGTTGATTCCAGCATCTAATTCGGCGGCGGCCGATGGGGTCAGCTCCTCGCGCTTGGTTTGATCGTCGTCACATGGGACGACGTGGAAGTAATGCAGACCTGCGCGCTGACGGAGACTGTCCCCAAAATAGATGAGCGCCTTCGGAGAGGGTGCTTCGGCGAGTGTCCCCGTCGCAATAGCCATTCTCTCTGTGCTTCGTCGCGCCAGTAGGATCTCTTCGCGCGCGTAAATCTCGGCAAGTGGCGGCGGACATCCGCCGACCATCTCCCAGGCCATGCGAACCTCCATGGCTCGCGCCCGCTCGGTCTCTGAATACGAGTCCCACTGCTTCGAATCGTTTCGAAGTCGTTCGAGCCCGTCGAGGAGCCTTTGACGATCTGCCGTCATCGGGACGATTGTTTCGAGCCGTTTGGCATTCGATACGAGCGACGCACGTGCGCCATTGACGATCAGGCGGTTGATCAGGTCTTGAGAGGTCTCGAGGGACTGCGCGCGGCCCGCCATCGTGAGGTGGGGCTGATCGAAGAAGAAGACGAACGTGGCCCGTGGTCGCGCGATCTGGGCAACAGGCGCTTCGGCTTGCCTCGGAGATCCCGGCGGCGCCGGAGACTCGCCACACAGTCGGTCGACGATCAGTCCCCGAATCTCATGCTCTCCCACGTAGAGCGCGAAGTCTTTCGCCGAAACCGCGCGAATCGCGTCGCGGTCCCCTTCGACGCTGACGTCGAGCTGTACCAGACGCTTTTCGAGGGTCTCCGTCAGCGAGGTGGCGTCCGGCTTTTCTTTGGCCCCCCACACCGCCGCCCAGGCGATGAGGACACCGGTGATGGCTTTCCCAGTGCGCACGAATGTGCGTCCTTCCCTGCACGAAGTGTACAGCGAGAACCGGCGAGCAGCGTGCGGTGATGAGCGCGAAATCGTCCGTTATTTCCGCTTGAAGTATCGCTCCGGATCCCAGTCGAGCCACTCGGGCTCGTCCTCGGACTCCGCGTGCGGTGCCGGAGGCTTGGGCGGCGCGAGCCTGAGCCACACCCCGCCCGCATCGATTCGCACCTCGTGGACCCGGACGCGCGCCCACGACCGCACGGGGCACTGGCCGGTGGCGCGATCGTAGCGCCACTCGTGCCAAGAGCATTGAAGCTCGGAGCCGAACAAATGCCCGTCGGCCAGGGAAGCTCCCATGTGAGGACAGGTGTCGTCGACGGCCGTCCACTGAGCGCCGTCCCAGAACACCGCGATCGCTTGGCCGTCCAGCTCGATGCGTCGGCCGCGCCCTTTGACCCACTGGGCAGCATCGCCGATCCGGACGAAGCCTGGCTCCATCAGTCGCGGATGCGGAGCGGCTCCTTCGGCGCCGAGGCGATGTAGGACGACCGCTCGACGACGCGCGCCGTCCAGGCCGCGATCAGCGGGTAGCGCTTGTCGGGAAGGACGGAGAGGAGCTTGAGGGATGCGGTCAACGGCGGAGCGAGCGCCACGTCCGCGAGCGAGAACACCGAGCCGCCGAAATACGTGCGCCCGGCCAGCTCGCCCTCGAGCCGCGTGAGGTGCTCGTGCAGCTTGACGCGGGAGGTTTCGAGGAGCTTGCGGTCGACTTCGTCGGCCTTCTTGCGGATCAGGAACGGCGGAGCGTACTCGAATTGCGCCATGCGGAACTCGCGGATGGTCGTGTAGACGTACTGGTCGGTCGTATCCTCGATCATCCGGAGGCGGGCCCGCTCGTAAGGCTCTTTCGGGAGCATGGCTGGCTCGGGGTACGCGTCTTCGAGGTACTCGTTGATCACCGTCGATTCGTAAATCGTCTCGCCGTCCGGAAGCTCCAAGACCGGTGTGAGGCGGAACGGGTTCAGCTTGAGAAACGCCGGATCTTCGGACTTGTTTTCGGGAATGACGAGCCGGTACGGCACCTTCTTTTCTTCGAGAACCATCCGAACCTTCCAACCAAACGGCGAGCGGTCGAGGTGGTGCAGCTTCAGCATGTCGTCCTCCGTCCTCGCCTTGAGTATACGTCGCGGGGAACGGGTTGGCCGCGAGATCAGCGGAGAGCGGCGATCAGCCAGTAGCAGGCCGCGCCGACGATCGCCGACATCGGGATGGTCAGAACCCACGCCCAGACGACGCGCCGCGCGATCCCCCATCGGACCGCCGAGATGCGCTGCGCCGCGCCTACGCCGACGATCGCGCCGGTGATCGTGTGCGTCGTGCTCACGGGAACGCCCAGGCTCGCCGAGACGAACAGGGAGACCGCCGCCGCGGTCTCGGCGCACGCCCCGCCGTACGGACGCAGCTTGGTGATCTTCATCCCCATCGTCTTCACGATCCGCCAGCCGCCGGTCATCGTGCCGAGGGCGATCGCGAGATGGCAGACGAGAACGATCCAGAAGGGGAATTGGACCTTTCCGGCCTCGAACAGCGACTGCTGCGGGCGCCAGATCGTCGCGTAGAAGAGCGCGGCGATGATTCCCATCGTCTTCTGCGCGTCGTTCGCGCCGTGACCCAGGGAATACGCCGCGGCGGACCCGAGCTGGATGATGCGGAACCATCGGTCGACGCGGCTGGCCGCGAACCGCCAGAAGACCCTGATGACGATCAGCACGAAGCCGAGCGCAAGAGCGAAGCCGATCAGCGGCGCGAGGACGATGAACTCGATCGTCATCAGCACCTTTCCGGTCTGCAGCACGCCGGCCGTCGACGCCGCGTAGGCCATCGCCGCCCCGCCGAAGCCGCCGAGGAGGGCGTGCGACGAGCTCGTCGGGAGCCCGACGTACCAGGTGATCAGGTCCCAGACGATCGCGCCCAAGAGTCCGGCCAGGATCACGTCGGTCGTGACGAACTCCGGGTGCACCCACTTGGCGACCGTGTTCGCCACGGCCAGTCCGAAGAACCACGCCGCCGCGAAGTTCCACCAGGCTGCCCAGAGAACCGCCGGCCCCGGCCGCATGACCCGCGTTCCGACGATCGTGGCGATCGAGTTCGCGGCGTC
Organism: uncultured Acidobacteriota bacterium; assembly: GCA_964511835.1. Taxonomy (GTDB): domain Bacteria; phylum Acidobacteriota; class Polarisedimenticolia; order Polarisedimenticolales; family DASRJG01; genus DASRJG01. Next base: position 5,817 of record CAZEII010000047.1, read on the forward strand.
GTGAAATCCATTGATGAAATCGAAGGCCAACGCGGCAACGAAGATGATCGCGACGTACGGGTGGGCGAAGACCGTCGCGAGGTCGTGTAGGAAGCCCTGGCTCAAGATCGGCCTAGCTGTACTTCACGAGGACGGATTCGATGATGTTCGCGACGTCTTCGCACTTGTCGGTCGCCAGCTCGAGGTGCTCGTAGATGTCCTTCCACTTGATCACCTCGAGGGGGTCGCGCGCCCCGCCGTTGAACAGGTCGTTCAGCGCATCGCGCATCACCTGGTCGGCGTCGTTCTCGAGCTGGTTGATCTTCGCGCACTGGCGGATGATCGCCTCGGATTTCGAGAGGTCGCGCAGGAGCGCGACCGCCACGGCCGTCTCTTCGGTCCCGCGGACGATGATCCGGCCCAGCTCGATCGCGTGCGGGGTCGGGGTGGCAATCTTGAAGGTGACCAGGCGCTTGGCGACCGCGTCGACGTAGTCGAGAACGTCGTCGAGCTTGCTCGTCAGCTCGTGGATGTCCTCCCGGTCGAGCGGCGTGATGAAGCTCTTGTTGAGGCGGTCCATCAGGCGGTGGACCAGCTCGTCCCCCTCGTGCTCGACATCGTGGATGCGCTTGCTGGCCAGGTACATGTCGTCGATCGAGCCCTTCGATTCGAGGCACTCCTGGAGGAGCTTGGCGCCGCGCACCACCGCGTTCGACTGCTGCTCGATCAGATCGAAGAACTTCACCTCACGCGGAATCAGCGGCATGGATTCAGCCCCCCGTCGTCCGGGTGTTTCTATCATTCCCCTACGCCGGCTACAAGATGTCTCTGGCGTAAACTCGTGCCCATGATCTCGCCCTTCAAAAGGACGATTCTGACGCGCAAGGCGATCGTCGTCGGAGCGGGCGTCTCGGGGCTCTCCTGCGCCATCCGGCTCCTCGAGGCCGGCTTTCAGGTCCGCGTGGCGACTCGCGAGCGCACGCCGAACACCACGTCGGACATCGCCGCGGCCGTCTGGTACCCGTTCCGATGCGGCCCCCCCGACCGTGCCCTCCTCTGGAGTCGGAAGACGTTTCGCGTGCTCCGAGATCTCGCGAAGGATCCCGAAACGGGCGTGACGATGGTGGAGGGGATCGATCTGCACGACACCGCGGAGGTTCCGGAGCCCTGGTGGAAGGAAGCGGTCGATTCCTTGCGCGCGGCTTCTCCGAGCGAGCTGCCGCCGGGCTTCCCGGCGGCGCACGTCTTCACGGCGCCCGTCGTCGCGATGCCGGTCTACCTCAAGTGGCTCGAGGATCAGGTTCAGAGTCTCGGCGGCGGCGTCGAGACGCGCAGCGTCGCGAGCCTCGACAGCCTCCTGCTCGAAGCGTCGCTCGTGGTCAACTGCACCGGCCTCGCCGCGCGCGAGCTGGTCAAGGACGAAGAGCTGTTCCCGATCCGCGGCCAGGTCGTTCGCGTCACGCCCGGCTACGCGGACCGGTTCATGCAGGTCACGAGCGCCCAGAGGCCGCTGACCTACGTCATCCCACGAGCCGACTGCACGGTCCTCGGTGGGACCGACGATGAAGGTGTCTGGGACCTCGACGTGCGCGGTGAGATCACGGAGGCGATTCTTACCCGCTGCCGGGCCCTCGAGCCCGCTCTGGCGAACGCCCAGGTCCTCTCGCAAGCCGTCGGTTTGCGCCCCGGACGGAAGGAAGTTCGGCTGGACACCGAGCGGCGGTCCGGTGGAGTCGTTGTCCACAACTACGGGCACGGAGGAGGCGGGGTCACCCTATCGTGGGGCTGCGCCGACGAGGTCACCCGGCGGGCGATGGCCGAGATCCCGCGCGAGTGAATCGGTCCGGTGGACAGCCCGCCTCTTCGCTGCTCCAATCTCGCCCATGCCCCCGACGGTGACCTCGAACAAAAGGCTCGTCGCGCTCTACCGCTCGATCGTCCTTCCCCGGATGATCGAGGAAAAGATGCTCAACTTGCTGCGGCAGGGGCGACTGTCCAAGTGGTTTTCCGGGATCGGCCAGGAAGCGATCGCGGTCGGCGTCACCGCCACGCTCCACGACGACGATTTCATCCTGCCGATGCATCGGAACCTGGGCGTGTTCACGACGCGCGGCGTCGATCTCGGCCGATTGTTCCGGCAGCTCCTGGGCAAGGAAGGCGGGTTCACGAAGGGGCGCGACCGGACGTTCCACTTCGGGACGCTTGATCACAAGATCGTCGGGATGATCTCTCACTTGGGCGCGATGCTCCCCGTCGCGGACGGATTGGCGCTCGCCGCCCAGCTTCGCGGCGAGAAGCGCGTCGCCGCGGCCTTCACCGGCGATGGTTCGACCAGCGAAGGAGACTTTCACGAAGCGGTCAACCTCGCGGCCGTGTGGAAGCTGCCGGTCCTGTTCGTCGTCGAGAACAACCAGTACGGGCTCTCGACGCCGCTCCGCGAGCAATACGCCGCGAAGGACATCGCGGACAAGGCGATCGGCTACGGCATCGAAGGGCGGATCGTCGATGGGAACGACCTGATCGCCGTCTGCGACGCGGTCTGGGAAGCGGCGGAACGCGCCCGTGCCGGGCAAGGCCCCACGCTCCTCGAGTTCAAGACCTTTCGCATGCGAGGGCACGAGGAGGCCTCGGGGACGGCCTACGTTCCCAAGGAGCTGTTCGCCGAGTGGGCGAAGAAGGACCCGGTGACCCGCTACGAGAATCAGGTGATCGAGCGCGGCATCCTGACGAAACAGGAGGTCGCCGCAATCCGCAAGGAGTTCAAATCGAGCATCGACGATCTCGTCGATCAGGCACTCGCTCTTCCCGATCCCGACTCGACCGCCGAGCGCGAACTGGCCGACGTCTACGCCCCATCGCTTCTGGTCCCGCGCGAGCCGGAGCCTTCGGCCCTCGCGTCCGCCCCGGAGATTCGCTACGTCGATGCCGTGCGCGATGCGCTGCGCGAGGCGCTGGCCCGCCATCCCAACGTCGTCCTCATGGGGCAAGACATCGCCGAGTACGGAGGCGTGTTCAAGTGCACGGAAGGGCTGTCCGAGCGGTTCGGCAAGGCCCGCGTTCGCAACACCCCGATCATCGAATCGGGTGCCGTCGGGGCGGCGATGGGGCTGGCGCTCGACGGGTTCGTGCCCATGATCGAGATGCAGTTCGGCGATTTCGTCACCTGCGGGTTCAACCAGATCGTCAACAACCTGGCGAAAACGCACTACCGGTGGGGCGCGCGCCTGCCGGTGGTCGTCCGACTTCCCGTCGGCGGCGGCGTCGGCGCCGGGCCGTTTCATTCGCAAAACATGGAAGGCTGGTTCACGCAGGTCGCCGGGTTGAAGGTCGTCGCCCCCGCGACACCTTTCGACGCGAAAGGGCTATTGCTCGCTTCGTTCGAGGACGGGAACCCCGTTCTCTTCCTCGAGCACAAGGGGCTCTACCGCTCGGCCAAGGGGCGCGTTCCGGAGGGGTATTACACGCTGCCAATCGGCAAGGCTCGGGTGGCGCGCCCGGGCGCGGACGCGACGATCGTCACTTACGGGGCGGGAGTACCGTGGGCCGTCAGCGCCGCGGCGACGCTCGCCGGCGAAGGGTTCGAGGCCGAGGTCATCGACCTGCGCACGCTGAACCCGTGGGACCTCGCTACCGTCGCGCAGTCGGTCGGTAAGACCTCCAAAGCGCTGGTGCTCCACGAGGCGCCGGTGACCGGAGGCTTCGGCGCGGAGGTCGCCGCGGTCGTCTCCCGAGAGTGCTTCCGCGACCTCGACGCCCCGGTCGAACGGCTGGGAGGGCTCGACACGCCCGTCCCCTTCAGCAAGGCGCTCGAGGAGCTCTTCATGCCGAAAGCGCGTCTCCTCGACGCGCTCCGGCGCCTGGTGACCTCCTAGTCCACGCGGCGGAGACCGACGCGGCGGTTCTGCGCCCGTCCTGCGGCGGTCTTGTTTTCGGCGATCGGCTCGTTCTTGCCGAATCCCTTCGCGGACAGCATCGCGGGGTTCACACCTTTCGAGATCAGGTACTCCATCACCGCCTTCGCGCGGGCTTCGGACAGCTTCATATTGTGCGCCGCGGAGCCGGTGTTGTCCGTGTGCCCGGCGATCTGGATCTTGACGTTCGGGAAATCTTTCAGCGATGCGGCGACTTTGTCGAGCGTGTCGCTGGATTCCGGTTTCAGCGTCGCCTTGTCGGTGTCGAAGTAGACCCGCTCGAGGACCAGCTCTTTCTTGGCCTCGGGGATGTAGACCGGCGCTGGGGGCGGAGGCGGCGGGCAACCCTTGGCGTCCACTTTGACGCCAGGCGGCGTACCAGGGCACTGGTCGACGCCGTCGCAGACGCCATCCTTGTCGGAGTCCATCGGGCACCCGCGCGCGTCGACGCGACACCCGGCGGGCGTGCCCGGGCACTGGTCAACGCCGTCGCAAACGCCGTCCTTGTCCTCGTCGAGCGGACAGCCGTCCGCGTCGACCTTGCATCCCGTTGGCGTGTTCGGGCACTTGTCCTTGCCGTCGGGGACGCCGTCGCCGTCGGTGTCGAGTGGGCAGCCCTTGGCGTCGACCGGCCAGCCTTTCGGGGTGTCCGGGCATTGATCGATGCCGTTGTAGACCCCGTCGCCGTCCGCGTCCGAGGGGCACCCTACCGCGTCGACGATCGCGCCGTGCGGTGTGTCCGGGCACTTGTCCTTCTTGTCGTAGACCCCGTCGCCGTCGCTGTCGACCGGCCGTGGGCCAATCCCCCACGTCCAACCGGCGATCAGTTTGAACGCGTTGAAGTCCCGGCCGCCGAGCGAATCGGCGTCCGAGACCGTACGGTCGCCGCGAAGCTCGATCCGTAGCGCGCCCGGCAGCCAACCGCGCCTGACGCCGAAGCCGGCGGAAGCCATCCCTCGGCCCTCGTTTCCTCCGAAATCGGTCCTGTACCGGATGGCCCCGACGCCGACGTTGGCGAAGAACTGCCAATTCGACTGGGGGTTGACGTACCACTCCGGTCCGGCGCGGAACGCGTACTCGCTGACGTCTCCGTAGAGGGCGTTGTCACCCGAGTATTTGACCCACGTGGCGTCGAGATACCCCGCAACGTGCGCGCTGAAGTGCCAGGCGAACCGACCACCAACGAGGGCGTTGACGTGTGTATTGTTGTCCTTCCCGACCAGATTCTCGTCTCCCAAGCCGATTCCGGCGAGGACGCCGAGCTCCCCCGGCCGCTCGTCTTCCATCGCGGTCCTCGCGGCCGGCGCCGCGAGGAGGCCGAGCGCCGCAGCACACACGGTCAACATCCAACGTCGCATGTCGCTCCTCCTTGAGGCCGGATCCGGAACGGGCTCCCCTCGAAAAACCGGCGCCATCCTACCATTCACGCGGGCTTGATCTCGGAGGTGCAGCACGGGCATCGGGAGGCCTTGATCGCGATCGAGCTCATGCAATACGGGCAGTCTCGCGTCGTCGGCGCTGCTGCTGGCGCCTCTTTCTTGAGGCGGTTCACCTGCTTGACCAGGAGGAAGATGACGAACGCGACGATCAGAAAATCGATGACGCTGTTGACGAACATTCCGTAGTTGATCGTCGGCGCGCCAGCCGCCTTCGCGGCGGTCAGCGAGTCGTAGTGCACTCCGTTCAGCGACAGAAACAGGCTGCTGAAATCGAGATTTCCCAACAGCTTTCCGATTGGGGGCATGAGGACGTCGCCCACGAGCGAGCTGACGATCTTTCCGAACGCGGCCCCGATGATGATCCCGACAGCCATGTCGACAACGTTCCCCTTCAACGCAAATTCCTTGAACTCTTTGAGCATGGCTCCTCCTGTTCGCGTGACTCTACGTGCTGCGCCCGGCTTGGTATTCGTGGATCAAATCGCGAATCGCGATCGCGTCACCCTTGTAGTGCCCGTCGGATACGATCGGGGTCGCGCCGCCGCTCGATTCGATACGGATCGACGAGAAGATCAGCCCGGTCGTGATCGAAACCGAGGCGATCTTGGAGACGGGAATGCTCGCCTCGCTCCCTCCGATCCACCGCGGCTTGATCCTCGCGACGCTGTCGGGGGAGATCTCGATGCGGGTCGGAAAAATCAGGTTGCCGGAGGTCAGGCGGCTGGCTGTGAACACCCGGGGCTGTCCCATGGCCGCGAGTATAAGCACGGTGGCCGCAAGGCGGTCACCCCGGGGTCAGCGGACGACGAAGGTGACCACCACGGTGAAGTAAACACGGACCGGCTTCCCATTCATCAGCGCCGGGCGATACCGCCACTTGCGGACCGCATCGACTGCGGCGTCGTTGAACAGAGTGCTCGTCGAGGCGAGCACTTCGACCGACTCGACCGCGCCGTCCTCGGCTATGACGGCACGAAGCGTCACGCGTCCGCCCAGTCTCGCGATCCGCGCCGCGTCGGGATAGGCCGGCTCGACGCGCTCAAGGAGGATGGGGCGGATCATCTCTCCCGTCACTTCGACCGGTTCGCCGATGTCGCTTCCCCCGCCGTCCTCGTTGCCGGAGCCCTCGGTGAGACCTGTTCCCTGATCGCTCCCGTCCGAACGTCCCGGCGTGCCTCTTCCAGCGTGTTCCGAGTCCGAGACCAAAGCGTTCTCGGGCGGCTCCGACGGCTGCTGTGGCGGGGTGATCGACGGCGGCTCGGGAATCGGTTTTGGAGGGCGGGGCGTCGCGACCGGAGCCGGTGCGTCCGTCCCTTTCCTCGCACGGGGCGGCTCCGGAGCTGGCGGCTTAAGATCGTCGATCGAGATTCCAGCGGAGAAAATGGGAACGAAGACCGGCGCCGGCTCGGGAGGCTTGATCGGAGGGACGAAGAAAGACGACACGAAGACGATCGCCGAGACGGCGCCGAGATGCGCCATCACGGCGACCGACATCGAGCTGAGGTGGCGCTCCCCCGCGTGGAGCGATTGGGCTTCGAGCGTGCCGTCGAACATGTCCGGCCTCCTTCTCTGGAGACGATCTGTTTCCCAAGATGGGACCGTTTCGTCAGGCGCTAGTTCCCGGCCCCCGTTTCTTGCGGCGGCCGGGCAGCAGTTCTGAGAGAATTCTCGGGTGAAATGGTCGGCCGCGTGGACCCTCTTGATCGCCGCCATCGCCTGCGGGGGACGCTCCGCGGAGTTGGTTCCGCCGGTGGGAAACGTCGAAGTCATCGATCCGGCCGCGGAGCACCCTCATCTCAAGTTTGCCGACGGGTCGGTCTCCGCGAACGACCGCTGCCCTGTGACGAAGCGGAAGCTTTCGAAGTACTTCCCGCCGGTCTACGTCAACGGAATGCCGATCGGCTTCTGCTGACGGCCCTGCGTCAAGGTCTTCGTGCAAGACCCTCAAGTCCAGCTGCAAGAGCTCGGCATCGCGGTTCCCGATCTGCTCGATCGCGGAAAACCCGCGATTCTGGACGTCGCTCACCGGTCGTTCGTCAACTACGAGACGTTCTTCTTCGCCGACGAATCCGAAAAGCGCCTCTTCGACGCCGACCCCACAGCCTCGTGTGGGGTTCTGACCGACCCGGTGACGAAGCAGCGGTTCCGTCCGGCGAGCGATGCGCCGCGCCTGGCTTACGGCGGCCGGATCTACTTGTTCATCGACGAGGCGAACAAGCTGGCCTTCGAGAAGAACCCCGAGGGGATGGCCCGCCCGAACTACGATGCGATCGCCATCCCGGGCATGCCGATGCCGTCGCCGCCGCCGCAGTAGAACGGCCGTCTAGGGCGCGAGACGCCGGTAGCGCTCCCCCACCCTCTCGACGACGCCGTGCCGGACGAGGCGGTCGAGGTGGGCGCGCGCCTGCAGCTCCCTGAGGAACCGGGGAGCGTCCTCGGCCCCCGCATACGCGGCCTCGGCGATGGACGCCAGGTCGCGCGTCGAGGCCCTCTCGAGCGCCGCGACGATCCGCGCCTCGCGCTCCTGGCGGTGGGCGATGGTCGCCGTCAACACCTTGCCGGGAAGAGGCGGCCCATGCGCCGGCAGGACGGTCACCGGATTGAAAGTCGCCGCGCGTCGCAGCGCGTCGATGTAGGCGTCCATGTCACCGTCGGCGAGGCCGACGAGGATCGTCGACAACCCGCTGACGAGATCCCCCGCGATCAACACGCGGCGCTCGTCGTCGAAAAAGGCGAGGTGGCCGGGAGCATGGCCGGGCGTGTGCACGGCCCGCAGGGTCATCCCGTCGAGATCGAGCACGTCGCCGTCGGCCAGCGGGCGGGTTCGAATCCCAGCGGGGAGCGACGGAATACGTGCGAGCGTCTCGGTGTGCGCGAGCACGGGAACGCCCAGGGCCGCCGCGATCGTCCCCAGCCCCGAGACATGGTCGCGGTGGTGATGCGTCAGCACGATCGCGTCCGCCGCGGCTCCTGTCCGAGCCCGCTTCTCGATGATGGCGAGAAGCCGAGCGTTCTCGTCGGGCTCGGGGCTTCCGGGATCGATGACGACGAAGCGGCGGCCGCCGGGAATCCAGACGTTCGTGCACGATGCGGGTGGGAGAGTGCGCGTCCTCACGGGAAGCGTCCAGTACCCCGGGACGAACTCGATCCGCGGCGCCTCGTTTTCCCGAGAGTTGACGGCGGCAATCTCCGCGGCGAGGGTCACCGCGTCGCCCGCGTCCGCGCCGGCGAGATACCGGAGGATCGGGAGCAGCGGCGGCGGCACCAGCGCTCGACCAGCCGCCCACTCCAAGAGCACCGCTCCGGGTTCGGCGAACGACTGCGATTCGATCTCCTCCGGCGCGTGAGGAGCCGCAGGAAGCTGCGCATCTTCGGGAAGCTCCGTGACGAAGAAGAGTGTGCGGAAGCGCACGGGAAAGATAGGAGGGGTCGTGCGCTCCCCGGCCGGGCGCCAGCTCGCAGCCGGGATCGCCAATCCCGTCTCCTCCCGGAGCTCTCGCGATGCGCACCGCTCGAATGCGCCTACGCGCTCCCGCTCGTCCTGGTCCTCGAGCCGGCCGCCGGGGAAGGCGAGGTTCCCGGGCATGAATCGCGTCTTCCGAGCGCGGAGCCCGAGCAGGACCTCCAGGCCGCCGCGCCGTCGCCGCACGACGATCCCGAGCGCCGAATCTTTCGGCTCAGGAATCTCCGCCGGCTCGATCCCGTCTGGCAGCTCGCTCATCGCACGCAAAAAGGGGACAGGCCCCGTTTTCTCATCAAAGCGGTATCCGGGGAGCTTTGTGAGAAAACGGGGCCTGTCCCCTTTTTACTTCTCCTTGTGGCCGCCGAAGGCGTACCGCATGGCGGACAACACGCGGTTCTGGAATTCGGCTGCACCGCGCGAGTCGAACCGCTCGTAGAGCGACGCCGTGAGCACGTGCGCAGGGACGCCCTCGTCGACGGCGGCGAGGATCGTCCAGCGGCCTTCGCCGGAATCGGACACGCGCCCCGAGAACTCGGCCAGCTCCGGACTGCCCGCGAGCGCCTCGGCGGTCAGGTCGAGGAGCCAGGAGGAGACGACGCTACCCCGGCGCCAGAGCTCGGTGACGTCGGCGAGATCGAAGGCGTAGCGATAGAACTCGGGGTCGCGCAGGGGCGTCGTCTCCGCATCGACCTCGCGCCCCGCGTTCCCGATGCCGGCGTGACGAAGGATGTTGAGCCCCTCGGCGTACGCGGCCATGATCCCGTATTCGATCCCGTTGTGAACCATCTTGACGAAGTGCCCGGCGCCGTGCGGTCCGCAGTGGAGATACCCCCGCTCCGCGGTCCCCGCCGCGCCTTCGCGTCCCCGCGTCGCCGTGATCGTGCCCTTCCCGGGCGCGAGCGTCGCGAAGATCGGGTCCAGGCGTTTCACAGTCTCCGCCTCGCCGCCGATCATCAGGCAGTAGCCGCGCTCGAGGCCGAAAACACCCCCCGACGTTCCGCAGTCGACGTAGTGGAGCCGGTCGGTGGCGAGACGCTTGGCGCGGGAGATGTCGTCGCGATAGTAGGAGTTCCCGCCATCGATCACGGTGTCGCCGGGAGCCAGCAGCGGCGTGATGTCGTCGAGCACGCGGTCGACGACGGCGGCGGGCACCATCAGCCAGACCGCCCTCGGAGCCGCCATCATCGACACGAACTCCTTGAGCTCGGTCGACCCCTGTGCCCCATCCTTCACCAGCTCGTCCACCGGCCCCGCCGACCGGTTGTACACGACGCACTGGTGGCCACCGCGGATCAGGCGCCGGGCCATATTCCCGCCCATCCGGCCAAGACCGATGATCCCGAGTTGCATGACGATGCTCCTTCATCAGGGGAAGACGAGGCGATCATGTTAGCCTCAACCGCGCCATGCGCGCCGAGATTGCGATCGACGAAGTCCCCCGGCTGGCGGCGCGGTTCGCCCGGCTGGTCGAGGACGAATTCTCGCGAGCAGTCGCGCGTCACGGAAGCTTCGCGATCGCCGTCCCCGGAGGCTCGGCGGCCGAGACCCTCCTCCCTGCATTGATTCCCTCGTCGATCGACTGGGGCAAGGTCGAGGTCTTCTGGGTCGACGAGAGAATGGTCCCGCCCGACGATGCCGTCTCGAACTATCGCCTCGCCCGATCGACATGGCTCGACAGGGTCGCCCTCCCCGCGGCGGCGATCCACCGGATGCTCGGCGAGGCGCCGGGCGCCGAGGAGGCCGCTCGGTACGCTCAATCTCTTTCCGAGCGCCTCGGTGATCCGGCTCGCCTGGACCTGACTCTCCTCGGCGTCGGCGAGGACGGCCACGTCGCGTCGCTCTTTCCCGGCCATAGGCTGCTCCGGGTGTGGGATCGCAACGTCGCGTTCCTGGACGACGCGCCGAAACCCCCGCCTCGAAGAATGACCCTCACCTTGAAAGTGCTGACCGCCGCCCACCGGATCGTGGTATTCGCCACGGGTGCGGCGAAAGCGGGGGCTATCCGGGGTTCTCTCAAGGACGAAGAATCGGAGCTCCCGTTGGCGCTCGCCATGATGGGCGACGCTCCGGTGACGATGCTCTTGGACCCGGCCGCCGCCTCCGGTCTCTGAAATCCCGCCTGCTAGAATGACCGCATCTCGAGGGAGCGCCCCGACCATGAACTCCTCCATCCAGACGCTGCTCGGCGACCAGGCGGACTACTACCTGGGCTTCTCGAAGCCGAAGATCGGAAAGGAGCGAATCCATCTTCCGGGACCCGACGTCGTCGACCGGATCTTCGCCCCGTCCGATCGGAACAACCGCGTGCTCGCGAGCCTGCAGCGGATCGTCGGCTGCGGGCGGCTCGCGGGGACCGGCTACCTTTCGATCCTCCCGGTGGATCAAGGGGTGGAGCACTCGGCCGGCGCTTCGTTCGCAAAGAATCCCGACTACTTCGACCCGGAGAACATCGTTCGACTCGCGATCGAAGGGGGCTGCAACGCGGTCGCATCGACCTTCGGCGTCCTCGGCATGACCGCCCGCCGCTACGCCCACAAGATCCCATTTCTCGTCAAGGCCAACCACAACGAGCTGCTGACCTATCCCAACAAGGCCGATCAGATCCTCTTCGGGACCGTCAAGGAAGCGCACGAGATGGGAGCCGCCGCGTTCGGGGCGACGATCTACTTCGGATCGGAGGAAAGCGGACGCCAGATCGTCGAGATCGCGGAGGCGTTCCACGCCGCGCACGAGATGGGGATGGCGACCGTGCTCTGGTGCTACCTCAGGAACCCCGCCTTCAAGAAGGAGAAGGACTACCACCTGTCCGCCGATCTCACGGGGCAGGCGAACCATCTGGGCGTGACGATCCAGGCGGACATCATCAAGCAGAAGCTCCCGGAGAACAACGGCGGCTTCAAGGCGATGGGGACGGGCGGCTCGTCTTACGGGAAGCTCGACGAGAGGATGTACACGGAGCTTTCGAGCGACCACCCGATCGACCTGTGCCGCTATCAGGTCGCGAACTGCTACATGGGGCGCGCGGGGTTGATCAACTCGGGGGGCGCCTCGGGGGCCAACGATTTCGCCGAAGCGGTCACGACCGCCGTCATCAACAAGCGCGCCGGAGGGATGGGGCTGATCTCCGGGCGCAAGGCATTCCAGCGTCCAATGGCGGAGGGTGTCAAGCTCTTGAACGTCATCCAGGACGTCTATCTCGCGCAGGACGTCACCGTCGCCTGAGGCTCGGGATCGGTCTAGCTGCTCGGAGCGGCTCTCCGACGCCAGAGCGCGATCCGGCGCCCTCTCCCGAACTCTCGACCCTCGACCCGCTCGTAGGCCGATTCCGCCTCCAGAGGATCTCGATCGTCGCCGGATGTCTGGACCAGCACGAACGTTGAACCGGCCAGCTCACCGGCCGCGACGGGAACCACTCTCCGACCGGTGACGAACGGAACGATTCCCAGCAGCGTCTCGTCCGCGCCGATCGCGCGCACTGGTTCACCCTTCGGGAGCGCGGCATCGATGCGGACCATGAAGGGCTCGAAATTCTTGACCGCATCGGCCTGCGGCACGACGAGCGCGACGAACCCGGCCAGGGCCAACCCCATCGAGGCCGATCCGATCCAGAAGCCCCGCATCGCTTGCCGCCGAGCGACCGCGATCGCGGCGAGGGCCGCCGCCGCCACGCCGAGCAGCAGAAAGAGGGCCGAAACCGGCGTCGCCTGCCGCGTGTAAGCGACGTGCGCGATGGCGGGGGCCAGCCCGACCAGTGCGAGGATCGTTGCTTGGACCCAGTCGCCGCAGCGCGTCCAGCGACCAGTTGACGAACCGTCCCTTTCTCGCGCGGCGCGATCAAGGATCGCCATCGCCATGAGGGTCGTCAAGGGCGGCAGCAGCGGAAGGAGGTAGACCTCCCGTTTCGACGAGGAGAGGCTCAGGAGGAGAAGGGGGCCGATCGTCATCGCCAAGGCGTAGCGCCTGAGGCCAGCGTCGGGGCGGTCGCGCCGCCACACCGGCGCCCGGATGTCGAGCAGTGCGAGGAGCGGGACGACCCATGGCGCCACCGCGATCGGAAGCGTCCAGAGGTAGTAGAGGAGCGGTCGTTCGTGGCCGGTGGCGACCGGGTGCAGGAACCGCTCGACGTGGTTGACCCAGAACCAGGTGCGCAGCGCCTCCGCCCCGCCCGTGGCGGCGATCGCGGCAGCGAGGCTCCCGATCGCGGCTCCGATCACCGCAAGGCCCGCGACCGGCCGGAGCGGGGCGAGCACGCGGAGGCTCTTCGACATCGCAGCGTAAACGGCGAGGCCCGCACCGATCAGCACCGGGCCGATCAACCCCTTCGTCCAGAGAGCGAGCACGAGCGCTGCGTAGAACAGCGCGAGGAAGCCGCCCGCCGCGCTCCGGCCGATGCGCTCCCAGGCCGCCCAAAGGGCGAGGGTGCAGAACGCCATGAGGAGCGCGTCGATCCGAACCCAGTGCGCGGAGGTCACGAACGCGACCGAGGTCGACAGCAGGACGGCTGCGACGGCGGCCGCGTCGGGCGACGAGGCGCGGCGGATCCAGACGAACAGAAGCGCGAGAGTGAGGATCCCCGCGACGCCGCTGACCGAGCGCGCCGCCGGAACCGAGGGACCCCTCGCGAGGACGAATGAGAACGCGGTCGTCCAGTAGTAGAGGGGCGGCTTTTCGATGAACGGCTCGCCGTTCAAAGACGGGATGACCCCAGGGTGTTCGTACATGTCTCGGCTGATTCCCGCCTCGCGGGGCTCGTCGGGGGTCCAGAGCCCTCGCGTCAGGCCGAGTAGGCACGATCCGCCGAGCAACACGCCGACGAGAGCGAGGTTGGCGGGACGCACCGCCGGAGTCTAGACGAGAAGGCCGGACTGCGGAACTTGCCCGCTGGGTCGGGGTTGGCGTACCGTCGGGCTTCCCTCCGGAGATCACGATGCCGTTCCTGCCCTTCACGCGCCCCACGATCGACGAAGAGACCATCGCCGGCGTCGCCGAAGTGCTGCGCTCGGGATGGATTGCGAGCGGACCCAAGGTTCAGGAGCTGGAGGCGGCGCTCTCCGCTTATCTCGGCGGCCGCTCGGTCCGTGTGATGACGTCCGCTACCGAGGCGCTCGAGATCGCCCTGCGCGTCTGCGGAATCGGCCCCGGCGACGAGGTGATCACGCCGGCGATGAGCTTCGTCGCCACGGCGAACGTGATCTGCCGCGTCGGTGCGAAGCCGGTCTTCGTGGACATCGAGCTCGGGTCGCGGAACATGAGCCTCCCGCAGGCGGAGTCCGCCGTGACGCCGCGCACGAAGGCGCTGATGCCGGTGCACTTCGGCGGTCGCCCGGTCGACATGGACCGGCTGTACGAGATCGCGAAGCGCCGCGGCCTCCGCGTCGTCGAGGACGCTGCGCACGCGATCGGAAGCCGATGGCGCGGCCGAAAGATCGGCAGCTTCGGCGATCTCGTCGTGTTCAGCTTCCACCCAAACAAGAACGTCACGACGATCGAGGGGGGAGCGATTGCCGGCGCCGAGGGCGCGGAGCTGACCGCCGTCGAGCGGCATCGCTTCCACGGCTTGACGAAGGACGAGAACGGGGACGCGGAGGTCCACCTCCCGGGCGGGAAGTCGAACCTGTCCGACGTCGCCGCGCGCGTGGGACTGGGACAGCTGCCTCACCTCGAATCGTTCAACGCAAGGCGGCGCGCGCTGGTCGCCCGTTACTTCGAGCTTCTGCAGCCGGAGCCCGCCATGCTCCTCCCGGACCGGTCGGACGAAGGGCATAGCTGGCACGCGTTCACGCCGCTACTGCCGCTCGACCGGCTGGCCTTGACGCGCGCGGAGTTCATCCGCGAGATGCACGGCCGCGACATCGGTGTGGGCGTGCACTATCCCGCGATCCACCTCTTCAAGCACTATCTCTCCCTGGGCCACCGCGAGGGCGATTTCCCTATCGCCGAGCGGGTCGGCCGCGAGACGGTCACCCTCCCGCTGTTCCCGGCGATGGCCGACGGCGACGTGGAGCGCGTCTGCGCCGCGATCACCGCGATCTTCGAGGCGCACCGCCGGTGAGCCCTGCCGTTTCGGTCGTCGTCCCCGTCTACAACGAGGAGGCGGTCCTTCCGGCGCTGTTCGCTCGGTTGTACGCCGTCCTCGACGGCCTGGGAAAACCGTACGAAGTCGTGTTCGTCGACGATGGCAGCAAGGACCGATCGGTGGCGCTCCTGCGACAGCAGTTCGAAGCCCGCCCGGACGTGACGCGCGTCCTCGTGCTCAACGGGAATTTCGGCCAGCACATGGCGATCCTGGCGGCATTCGAGCACACGACGGGGGCCGCGGTCGTCACGCTCGATGCCGACCTGCAGAACCCGCCGGAGGAGATCCCTCGCCTCCTCGCCGAGATCGACGCCGGCGCGGATTACGTGGGGACGATCCGGCGGGACCGGCAAGACGCCGCCTGGCGCCGCTGGGCCTCCCTGGGCATCAACGCACTTCGCGAGCGGACGACCGGCATCCATGTCGGCGATCAGGGGTCCATGCTGCGCGCCTACGACCGCAACCTCATCGATCTGATCAACCGCTGCCCGGAATCGAATACGTTCGTCCCCGCCCTCGCCTACTCGTTCGCGCGCTCGCCGCAGGAGATCGAGGTCGCCCATGCGGAGCGTGCGGCCGGAACCTCCAAGTACTCGCTCTATCGGCTCCTACGGCTGAACTTCGATCTGATGACGGGGTTCTCGGTGCTCCCCCTCCAGATCTTTTCCATGGTCGGGCTGACGATCACGGGGCTGTCGTTCCTGCTCGTCCTCGTGCTCGCGCTGCGGCGGCTGATCGTCGGCCCCGAGGCGGAGGGGCTCTTCACGCTGTTCGGGATCCTGTTCTTCCTGCTCGGCATCTGTCTCTTCGGGATCGGACTTCTGGGAGAGTACGTCGTCCGGATCTACCAGCAGGTCCGCCAGCGCCCTCGGTACGTGATCCGGACGATCCTGGGGCCCGGGGAGCCGAAGGCGTGAGGCGCGCCGTCGTTTTCGCCTATCACGACGTCGGCGTGCGCTGCCTCTCCGTCCTCTTGGCGCGCGGAATGGAGATCCCGCTCGTCGTCACCCACAGGGACGACCCCGGCGAGACGATCTGGTTCGCCAGCGTCGAAGAGCTCGCGCGACGTCACGATCTCCCCGTCGTCACGCCGCCCGACCCGAAGGATCCGGGTCTCGCCGCGCGCATCGCCGGCCTGGCCCCCGATTTCATTTTTTCGTTCTACTACCGGCGGATGATTCCGATGGCGATTCTGGGCGCGGCGCGCCGGGGTGCGCTCAACATGCACGGCTCGCTGCTTCCGCGGTACCGCGGCCGGTCTCCGATCAACTGGGCCATCTTGAACGGCGAGACGGAGACCGGAGCGAGCCTCCACTCCATGGAGAAGCGCGCGGACACCGGCGCGATCGTCGGCCAGGAAGCGGTCTCGATCCTCCCCGATGACACGGCGCTCGACGTCTTTCGGAAAGTCACTCCCGCCGCCGAGAGGCTCCTCGACCGCACCCTTCCCGGGCTGATCGACGGAACCGCGGTCGCCGTGGCGCAGGACGAATCGCGCGCCACGACGTTCGGAGGCCGAAAGCCGGAGGACGGCGCGATCGATTGGCGGAAGCCGGCGGCGGCGGTCCACAACCTGGTTCGCGCGGTGGCTCCCCCGTTCCCCGGAGCGTTCACCGAGATCCGCGGTCGAAGGGTATTCATCCATCGCACCCTGCTCGAGGCGTCCCCGAAGCCGCGAGGCGCCGCTCTTCACCTGCACGGTGAAGGCGGCCGCTGCTTCGCCGCTTGCGGCGACGGAGGGACGGTTCGCCTCGTGGAGGCGGCCGATCGCACGGGCGCCGCGTTCGACCTCGAGGCGCTGGCCCACGAAATCCAGGGACAGCCGCTTCCCCTGCCTTTGCCTTGACCCGTCGATGAGGCTCGCGCTCAAGGTCGACGTCGACACGCTCGAGGGAACGCGCGTGGGCGTCCCGGCCCTGCTGAGGCTCTTGGACCGGCGCGGCGCTCGCGCGACGTTTCTGTTCAGCCTCGGGCCCGATCACACGGGACGTGCGATCCGTAGAATCTTCCGACCGGGGTTTTTCGGCAAAGTGCGCCGGACGTCGGTCGTCAGCCACTACGGCGTCAAGACGCTTCTTTACGGGACGCTCTTGCCCGGTCCCGACATCGGACGGCGCACGGCGGAGGTCATGCGCTCGGTCGCGGCAGCCGGCCACGAGGTCGGCATCCACGCCTTCGATCATTGCCTGTGGCAGGACGGCGTCGCCTCGGCCGACGCGACATGGACGCGCCGCCAGCTCGACCTCGCCTGCGATCGCTTCGCCGAGATCTTTGGCCGCAAAGCGGAGGTGCATGGCGCCGCCGGGTGGCAGATGAACGACTTTGCGTATCGCGCGGAGGCCGACCTCGGATTCCGGTATGCCTCCGACGCGCGGGGCCACTCGCCGTATTGGCCCGTCGTAGGCGGCGAGAGGGTGAGCTGCCTGCAGCTCCCGACGACGCTGCCGACCCTCGACGAGCTGATCGGGCGCGACGACCTTTCCCAGGCGACCCCCGTCGACTCGCTCGCCGCCTCGACCGCAGCCGAGACGGACACGGGGCACGTGTTCACGCTCCACGCCGAGATCGAGGGCGGACGTCTCCTGCCGGAGTTCGACGCGCTGTTGTCCCTCTGGCGCGCGCAGGGGTACGAGCTGGGCAGCCTCGCGGACCACTCGGCGGCTCTCGATCGGTCGAAGATCCCGAGCTGCCGGGTCGCGACGGGCTCGGTGCCGGGACGCTCGGGCCGTTTGGCGATTCAGGGCGTCGGCTAGTTCGTCGCCTCGACGGAGACCATGACTGCGGGCGCTTCGGTCACCGCGACCTGACCCCC
>CAZEII010000048.1:0-23447 GCA_964511835.1 uncultured Acidobacteriota bacterium
GAGCCAGCTCGACGCCGACGGCGACGGCCGGGGGGATGCTTGCGACAATTGCCCGGCGGTCGCCAACGCCAACCAGATCAACGGAGACGGGGACACGCTCGGGGACGCTTGCGACAACTGCCCGGCTGTGACCAACCAGAATCAGGTGGATGCCGACGGGGACGGGCGGGGGGACGCTTGCGACAACTGCCCAACGGTCGCCAATGCAACTCAGACCGACACCGACGGCGACGGCCGGGGAGACGCTTGCGACAACTGCCCGACGGTCGCCAATGCCAACCAGGCCAACGCCGACGGCGACGCCTTTGGTGACGCGTGCGACGCCTGCCCGCTGGACGCGGCGAACGACGTCGATGGCGACGGGGTCTGCGGCAACGTGGACAACTGTCCCACGGTCGCGAACGCCGCGCAGACCGACACCGACGGCGACGGCGTCGGCGACGCCTGTGACAACTGCCGGAAGGTCGCGAACCCCGGCCAGCAAGACTCCAACGGAAACGGGGTCGGGGACGCCTGTGTCACCGCCCGCGTCGGCGCTTGGACGACCGGTCTCACGCACAGCAATGGCGCGGGCAACGATCGTCTCCTGATCTTCATGGTGAGCTACGAGAACGCGACGGACGTCCACGTCAACGCCGTGGCCTACGGCGGCCAGAGTCTGACCCGGATCAACGGCTCGGTGGCCGGCGCATTCGACCGGATCGAGCTCTGGTATCTCAAGGAAGCGGGGATCGTCGCGGCGACCAACACGACGTTCGTCGTGACGTTCGGGGGCTCGACGCCGTCGGACCCGAGCTACGCCGCGGCGACTTACGCGAACGTCGATCAGGTCAATCCGATCCTTGCGAGCAACGTCAACTCGACCGGCGGAACGACGCCCAACCCGTTGACGACCTCCGTCAGCGTCACGGCCGACGGAATGGCCATCGGGGCGACGGTCGACGGCAGGAAGGGGTCGTTCACGTGGGGCAACGGATGGACGGAGGGAACAGACCAGAACCTCTCGTCGAGCTCCAGCACCACCGGTGACCACGCCATCGCGGCGAATGGGACCGCCACCGCGGCCGCGACGTCGTCGAACCCGAACATCCAGGCGGCCGTCGCGGCGTCACTTTCCGTGGCGCACTGATCGCGCGCCGCGCCTCGCCGTCGTCGGGGCCAGTCGTATCACCTCGTCCGGGCGCAGCGGTCTCGACGCCCCAGGCGGAAGCGAGCCGATGCGGATCCCGCCGATCGCCACGCGGGCGAGCTCGACGACCTCCGCTCCAAGGGATTCGACCATCCTGCGGACCTGACGGTTCCGGCCTTCCGTGATGGTGATCTCGAAGACCGTGCCGCGCTCTCGGTGTTGAAGACGCACCACGCGGGCTGGCCGGGTCGGACCGTCCGAGAGATTGACGCCGCTGCTCAACGCCTCGAGCTGCGCATCCGTCAGACTCGCCGACGAGCGGACTCGGTAGGTCTTCGGCACCTTGCCGGAGGGATTCGAGACGGCCTCGGCGAAGGCCGAGTCGTTCGTCATGATCAGAAGCCCGCTTGTTTCGAGATCGAGGCGCCCGACCGGAAAAAGGTAGGCGTGGCGGCTCGGAAGTAGCTCGTAGACGGTCTTGCGCCCTTTGGGATCGCGATAGGTGGTCAGGTACCCGGGGGGCTTGTGGAGAAGGAGATACACCCTGCGGGCGGCGCGCAGGGGTTCGCCGTCGAGAGCGATGCGGTCCATTTGCGGATCGACCCACCGCTCTGAGTCGGTGACGACACGGCCGTTGACGGCGACGCGGCCGTCGGCGATCCACCGGCGGGCCTCGGTGCGCGAGCCCAGACCCGCCTTCGAAAGCATGCGGTCGAGTGTCTTTTTGACCGGCGACCGCTCTGCCTGTCGCGCCACGATCGCGAACGTTATCACCCCCGGCAGCTGCCTCGTCACGTGGTTCTAGCGTCGCGGATCGCGGCGTGGCATCCTCACGCCCGTCATGAGGATCGAGAGGTCCGGGTTCATCATTGCCGCAGCGATTCTGGCGGTTCGCCCGGGTGCGGCGGCCACCCCGCCGGCCGGTTTCGTCGATTCGATCCTCTTCAGCGCGACGCTGCCGACAGCCCTCGCTTATGAGCCAGGCTCGGGCAACGCATTCGTTCTCGAGGAGGGGGATGCCGGCGGAAACGCGCGGGTTCGCCGTCGGGCGTCTGCGGGGGGCGCCGTGACGACCGCCCTGACCCTGACATGCGTCGACGCGAACGGCGAGCGCGGTCTCCTCGGCATCGCGTTCGATCCGGATTATCTGCAGAGCGCGTCCACGCGCTGGGTCTATCTCTACTACACGCGTCAGTCGCCGAGCTCCGGGACCTGTTCGATTCCCGGAAGCGTCGGATCGCGAAACCGCGTGGTGCGCTACAAGGAGTCGGGAGGAACGCTGTCCGGAGAGCAGATTCTCCTGGAAGGGCCCATTCTCACGTCGGCGACGAACCACAACGGCGGCACGCTGCGGTTCGCGCCGGACAAGACGCTGTTCATCTCGATGGGGGACAACGACACCGACATGGACGCCTTTCCGAAATCGCGCGACCTGTCGGATCTCCGCGGCAAGATCCTTCGCATCCAGCGAGACGGCGGCATTCCCGGTGACAATCCGTTCGTCGGCCAGCCGGGCAAGCGGGGAGAGATCTGGGCGTGGGGGCTCCGCAATCCCTTCCGCATCTCCATCGACCCGGCGACCGGTACGCCGTGGATCGCGGACGTCGGCGAAGACCGGTGGGAAGAGATCGACCACGGCACTTTGGGAGCGGACTACGGGTGGCCCTGCTACGAGGGGGACGTCCCGTTCCTTCCCTGCTCCCCTCCGCCGATCGGCGCGGTCTTTCCCGCGCTGGTCTACGGACACCCCGGCCTGTCGTCTCCGTTCACCGGGTCGACGATCATCGGTGGGCCCGTCTATCGGAGCGGCAACTTTCCGCCGGCCTACGAGGCCCGCCTCTTCTTCGGGGACTTCAGCAGCGGCTGGATCCGAAGCGCGGCGATCGGCCCCTACGGCACGCTCTCCGACGTGCAGGTATTCATGAATGATGCCGGAAGCGTGGTCGATCTGGTCCAAGCGCAGGACGGGTGTCTCGGCTGGGTGGAGTTCAACCCCGGGAACATCCACGAGAGCTGCTTCACCGGCGACGCCGACGGCGATGGCTTCACGGTCGCTCAGGGCGATTGCGACGACACCGACCCGGCGGTTTATCCGGGAGCCCCGGAGCTGTGCGACGGCAAGGACAACAACTGCAACGGGGCGGTCGACGAGGCAACCTGCGCCGACTTCGGGGGACCCGACGGAGCGGTCAATGGCATCGACCTGTCGCTCCTCGGGCGCTACTTCGGCACCTGCTCGGCGACACCGGGATCCCAGCCCTGGGCGCAGGTCGAATACACGAAGGACGGCTGCCTCGACGGCAAGGACCTCGCCGTGATGGCGGCGGTGTGGGGCTGCTCCAACTCGGCCCCGATTTGTCCCTGACGACCCTCGCTCCCGAAAGGTAGGATCGCCCGCTCATGGCGAAGAAGACCGCGCGCGCTCCGGCGCCGGGCTCCTCGATGGATCCCGCTGCGATCGTCGTCGCCGCGGCGGTACTCGTGGCGTTCTACCCGGCGCTCTCGGGCGGCTTCGTGTGGGACGACGTGGACTATCTCCGCAACAACCCGGTCGTCCACGCCGCGTTTCCCGCCGTACTCGGGCGGCTCGCGCGCACCGTCGTCGCCGGGAACTACCACCCGCTGACGATGGCGAGCCTGCTCCTCGACCGCCTCTGGTACGGCACCGGCGCGTTCGGCTTCCATCTGACGAGCGTGCTCCTCCACGCTGCCAACGGCGCGCTCGTCGGCTTCGTGCTGCTGGCCCTCGGAGCGCGCCGGCTCGCAGCATGGGCCGGAGCTCTTCTCTGGGCCGTGCACCCGCTTCGCGTCGAATCGGTTGCCTGGGTCTCCGCGCGAAAGGACGTTCTCTACACCCTTTTCTTCTTGCTCGCGCTGCTCGCCTACCTGCGCCACGCGAAGAAGGATGCCGGCGCGGGAAAGACGTACGCGCTGTCCCTCGCGCTCTTCGTCGGCTCGGCCCTCTCGAAGGCGACGGCGGTGTGCTTCGTGCCGGTCATCCTGCTCACCGACTGGTATGTTGGAAGGCTCCCCACGGCCCGCGCGCTCATCGAGAAGATTCCGTTCGCCACGCTGGCCCTCGCGGTCGGCATCGTCGCCCTCGCCGCGCAGAAGACGGCGGGCGCGATTCCGGTGGCCCACGACCACGGGCTTCTCGGCCGGCTCGCCCTCGCGGGCTACGGACTGACGTTCTACGTGGCGAAGTCGCTCTCTCCCTGGAGCCTGTCGGCGTTCTACCCTTACCCGGCGACTCCCTCGGGCGGATTGCCGCTCGTCGTGGTCCTCGCAGCGGTCGCCTCGGCCGCGGTTCTGATCGCTCTCGTGGGAATGCGGGAGCGGGCGCGGCTCGCGGCCTACGCGGCGGGCTTCTACGTAGCGACGCTGGCGCTCGTCCTGCAAGTGATTCCTGTCGGGGGCGCGGTCGCGGCCGACCGCTATTCGTATCTCCCGTCCGTCGCCTTCGGTCTCGTGATCGCGGCGGTCCTGACCGTAATCCCGTACCCACGCACGATGGCGTGCGTCGTCCTCGCGGCGGCCCTCGCCCTCGGAGCGGGGGCCGCGGCGCGGTGTCGGGTGTGGCACGACGGCCTGACTCTCTGGAACGACGTGCTCGCGAAGTATCCGGACGTGGCCCTCGCTCACCAGAACCGCGGCGTGGCCCGCGCGGCCGCGAGGGACAACATGGGGGCGATCGCGGACTACGACGCCGCGATCGCCGCCGCCCCAGGTTTCGCCGATGCGTGGGCGAACCGAGGGGACTCCAAGGCCGAGCTCGGAAGACTCGACGATGCGATCGCCGATCTGCGCGAAGCCATTCGTCTGAACCCGAATCGCGCCACGTACCGGTTCAATCTGGGGCTTACGCTCGGCGACAAAGGGCGCTGGAACGAGGCCTTGGCTTCCCTGAACGAAGCGATACGCCTGAACCCGGAGTTCGCAGAGGCCTACCTCAATCGCGGGCTGGCGCTCGAACAGATGGGGAGAGCCGCCGAGGGTGCTCCCGATATCAGGCGCGCGCAAACGCTCGGCTATCCGGTCGGCCCAGAGATTCTTCGACGATTCCCCTGATCACGGGAGAGCCATCACCCTACTTCGGTACGAATCTCAAGCAAGCGGAGTTGATGCAGTAGCGCGTTCCGGTCGGGCCCGGCCCATCCGGAAACACGTGGCCCAGGTGCGAGTCGCAGCGCGCACAATGCACCTCGGTGCGCGCCATGCCGAAGCTACGATCGACTTCGGTCTCGACCGCGCCAGCGTTGGCGGGCGCCGTGTAGCTCGGCCAGCCGGAGCCGCTTTCGAATTTGGTCGTGGAGTCGAACAGCGGTGCTCCGCATCCGATGCAGGTATACATCCCTTTCCCGTGATGGTCCCAATACCTGCCCGTGAAGGCGCGCTCCGTTCCCTTCTCGCGAGCGATCCTGTACTGCTCCGGGGTGAGCTGCGCGCGCCACTCGGATTCGGTCTTCCGAATCTTCTTCGACATGGTTCCTCCCAACTCAGCACGGTATACTTCTTCAAGAGCCTGCGCCCGAGGAGCCTGGGACGTGCGCGGTCGGGAGCGCCGGGGGGACGTCCGTGAAGGTCCTCGTCATCGACCATGAGACGTTTCTCGCCGAGCTGGTCAAGCTGGCGCTCGAAGCCGACGGGCACACCTGCTTCACCGTGACCGGTCTCACTGAAGCCAGGGAGATCCTCCACGCGGTCCGCATCGATCTCCTCACCCTCGACCTCGCGATCGATCGGGGCGATCCGCTCGGCTGGCTGGAAGAGGTCTTGCCCGCCCACCCCGGTCTTCAGGGCCGCGTGTTCTGCCTGACCGGGAGCCCGCTCGCGGAGGAAACCGCTCATCGGGTCGCCGCGACCGGGGCGCGAGTGATCCAGAAGCCGTTTACCCTCCATCAATTGAGGGAGACCATTCGCAGGATCACGCCGGCGGCGAAGAAACCCCCGGAGCCGCGCCCGCGCGGCCCTGTCATCGAGACCTGAAGAACCATACGCCACGGTCGCGGCCACCCGCCCCCGCTTGCGCGCTCCCGGCTTCCCTGAGAGACTTGCCCGCCCTACGTCGAGGTGCGTGGTCCGATGAGTGCTGCCCCCGCCGAGCACGTTCCGGATGTCGTGATCGGATGCCTCGAGGCGTGCCGCCGGTGCGACACCGTCGTCGATGTCGTCGTCGACCGCGATCCGGCAGCCTATGCCGCCGTCGGACCTCACCTGAGGCACTGCGTCGACCACTTCCGGCTCCTCCTCGATGGATGGCGGGCCGGGTCGGTCGATTACGACGCGCGGGCCCGCGACCGGCGCCTCGAGCTCGATCCGTCCGCTGTGCGCCGCGCGCTCGCGGAGATCGCCGCGGAGCTGTCGGTCATCTGCGAGAACGACCTCTTGCGTCCGCTGACGGTGACGCAATCCGCGGCGCCGGGACGCCCTCAGCTCAGCTCGCCGTCACGCCTCGACCGAGAGCTGGCTTTCCTTTCGGGGCACACGATTCATCACATCGCGATCATGGCCTTCGCGGCGCGCGCCGCCGGGATCGTCATCCCCGCGGAGTTGGGCGCCGCGTTCTCGACCGCGGCGCACCGTGAGACTCTCATGACGAGGATCTGATGTGCACCGCGACCCTGCGCTGCGGTGACGGGTCCCTCCTCCTGACGGTGAATCGAGACGAGCGCCGCGACCGCGCCCCCGAGGAAGCGCCGCGCCGGATTCCGGGAGAGCCCGGGCGGCCCGCTTGGCTGGCGCCGTTCGACAGCGCCTCGGGTGGGACGTGGGTTGGTGTCAACCAGCGCGGCGTTGCGAGCTGCATCCTGAACGGGTATGAGCCCGCCGACGAGGCGCTCCGCGACGATGCCGCGGTGCCGAGCCGCGGATCGATCATTCCGCGCGTGCTCGAGGAGCAGGACGGGGTCGGCCCGGCGCGCCTCCCCGGGTCGCTCGACTTTTCGGCCTACCCCTCGTTCACGCTTCTCGTGGTCTCGAAGGAGGGGGGCGAGGTGATCTGCTGGCGGCGCGGCGTGGGGCTCACCCGCGAGGCCGTGCAGCCTGGCTGGATGCTTCTCACCTCGTCGTCCTGGAACGAGCCCGAGGTGGCTCTGTGGCGTCGGCGAGCCTTCGACGACTGGCTCGCCGCGGGATCGCCCGAAGCGAGCGGACTGCCGACGCTCCACATGCTGGCCCCCGCGGGGGCCGAAGCGTCGGCCCCCTTCATGACGCGCGAGACGAGCGCCACCCGCAGCATCACGCAGTTGCGCGTGGACGGGGCGCGGGGTCTCGCGACGCTGGCCTGGTGGCCGCGGGCGGACGCCGGCCCGATCGATCCGGCGCATCCCGGTTCCGTCGCCGTTCTCGAGCTCGTCGCGGCGGCGCTTCTCGGCCAAGACCCGCCCGGATGAGCGAACCGGTCGACACGGTCTTCTCCCTCGACTGGCCGCGCTCGCGGCGGATTCGTGGATGGCTCGAGCGCGGGTTGGGGCTCACCCGGTTCGAGCGGATGCGCCGGGATCACCCGGCGGAGATCGTCGGGAGCGACTTGCTCGTCTGGATCCTCGACTACGTCGGCGTCGGTCTTCGGGTCGCCAACGCCGATCTCGAACGGATCCCGGCGTCGGGGCCGGTGGTCGTGGTCGCCAACCACCCCTTCGGCGGACTCGAAGGGATTGCGCTCGCCCGCGCGCTCACACTCGTGCGTCCCGACGTCAAGATCCTCGCGAACTTCCTCCTGGGCCGCATCCCCGAGCTCCGCGATTTCTTTCTCCTGGTCGATCCTTTCGCTCGAAGGTCGTCAACGATGACGAACGCGAGGACGCTCCGCCGCGGGCTCGACTGGCTTTCGGGAGGAGGGGCGCTGATCGTCTTTCCGGCGGGCGAGGTCGCCTCGCTCGATCTTCACGAGCGGCGCGTCGCCGATCCGGCGTGGAACCCCGCCGCGGCGGCGCTGGCGAGGTTGGCCGGCGCTCCTGCGCTCCCGGTGTTCGTCCCCGGGCGCAACCGCGCTCTCTTTCAGACCGTGGGTTTGGTCCACCCCTCGCTGCGTACGGCGCTGCTTCCGCGCGAGTTTCTGGCTCGGCGCGGGACGACGATCGAGCTTCGCGTTGGAACTCCCGTCCCGCCCACGCGCCTCGCGGAATTTGCGGATGACCGGCTGGCGATCGCCTACCTTCGCGATCGCACCGAGATACTCGCGGAGCGGGTCACGACACCCGCGCTCTCGCGCCTCGGCGCCGTCCAGCCCCGGCGCACCCCCGAGGGAGCGGCCGCTATCGTCCCGGCGGTTCCCGCGGACATCGTCGCCGACGAGATCGCTTCACTCCCCGAGGAGGCGCTGCTCGTTGCGAGCGAGGACCTGCGGGTGTTCGTCGCGCGGGCTCCGGCGATTCCGAACGTCCTGCGGGAGATCGGGCGCCTCCGCGAGGTGACCTTCCGGGACGTCGGCGAGGGAACCGGGCGGGAGATCGATCTCGACGAGTTCGACGCGACCTATTTGCACCTGTTCATCTGGAATCGCGCCGGACGGGAAATCGTCGGCGCCTACCGCCTCGGTCCGACCGACGAGATCCTGGCGGCGTCGGGGGTCGATGGTCTGTACACGGCGTCGCTCTTCAAGTACGACCCGAAGCTGTTCGACGCGATGGGGCCGGCGATCGAGATGGGTCGCTCCTGGATCCGCACGGAGCACCAAAAGAGCTACGTCGGTCTGATGTTGCTCTGGAAGGGAATCGGAGAGTTCGTCGGCCGCCGCCCACATTACGCGACGCTGTTCGGTCCCGTCAGCATCAGCGCGGAATACCGGTCGCTCTCCCAGCGTCTCATCGTCGCGTTTCTGGAGCGCAATCGCAAGCTGGCCGACTGGTCGGAGTGGGTCCGTCCCACGAACCCCTTCCGCGAACCACGCCGGGCGGGGGCCTCGTTGAGGCCCGCGAACTTGATCGATCTCGACGACGTGTCGACGTTCATCTCCGAGATCGAGGCCGATCAGAAGGGGGTTCCGATCTTGCTGAAGCAGTACCTGCGCCTCGAAGGTCGCCTGTTGGGCTACAACGTCGACCCGGCCTTCGCCAACGTCCTCGACGTGCTGATCCTCGTCGACCTCCGTCGCACCTCTCGAACCGCCCTTCGCCGCTACATGGGCCCTTCGAACATGGCCCGCTTCCTCGATCACCACGAGAGGGCGGGACATTCTGCTTTTGCTTCCAAAGCTTCAAGCCTCTGAGGCGTTGCGAGTAAGAGCAGAACGTCCCCTCATCGAAAGGCCTCGACGATGGCGTCTTTGCCGCCGGAATCGAGGATGCGCCCGTGCGACATGATGACGCGGTCGAAGTCGTGCTCGAGCACCGCGTCGATCGAAGCGTTGAGGGCGTTGCGATCGACGACGACGAACGAATCGAAGATCCGCGAGGGACCGAAGCGGCCGTAGGCACGGTTGACCCGCATGAAGGTGCGCGCGAGCAACGGCAGATCCCGCTGCCGGTAGTTGAAGACCGCGTCGGTCAACACCAGCGTGCGCGACGGTGCGTGGACGAACGCGACTTCGCCGATTCGCGTTCCTCGTAGCGGGATGATCGTCAGCTCGCCGCGAAGGGACTCGGGCCAGTCGTCGTCGAGGGAGCCGTCGATCCGGCGAACCTTCTCGAAAAGCTTCACGCGGACCGACGCGGGCACGAGCACGCGCGCGGACGGGTAGCGCGCTCCATACCAGCTCGCCTCCGAGCAGTGGATCGAATTGGGGACGAGGACCCATCCCGGTTGCCCGATCGCCTCGAGCGCCGCCATCCCGGCCTCGTCCATGGCGATCGCGGAGTGGACGGCGACCTCACCCGAAGAGAGCAGGAACACCGTCATCTTTCGCTCGAACGGCGATCGCTTCCACTTTCCTTCGACCACGAACAGACCGTCGTCGACGAACGAGATCGGGCCGTGAGGATAGGGGGTCATGCTCGTCTCCGGGTCGGGGCGGGGCGCATGGTAACCTCCGGAGACGATGGAACACCACGACGGAACAAGAATCCCGCTCGGGGTTCTCTACGGGGGGCTTGGGGTCCTCTTCGCGTGGGCGCTGAGCTACATCGTTCCGACTTCCGTCGGCGCCTTTCGGATCGTCTTCCGGCCGCGGGAGGTGGTTGCGGACCCGTTCCTGGTCGACTGGCCGAGCGGGGAGATCAAGTCGGTTTCGCGCGATCTCGACAAGCGCTCGACCCCGCCCCTCGAACGGGGCGACCGGATCGTGTCCGTTGACGGAGAGCCCTTCCGAGCTCAATGGGCGATCTCCCAGCGCGCCTCCGACCTCGGGCCCGGGGGCACGATCCACATCGTCGTCGCCCGCAAGACACCCCACGGGGCGGACGAGACGATCGCCTCCACGTTGACGCTCCGCTCCGTGGCGGAGGGAGAGGGACCGTTCGCCATCCGCGCGCTCGTCGGCGTCATCGATCTCCTGATGGCGTGGGTCTGCTTCCTCGTCGGGTTCTGGGTCGCAGCGGTGCGCCCGCGAGACCCGGTCGCCTGGCTCCTGCTCCTGATGCTCCTCGGGTTTCAGGTCGCCGTCGTGCAGCGTCCTTCTGCCGAGGCGTGGCCGCCTGCCGTGCGCATCCCCGTGGCCATGTACGGCGTCGCGTTCGGAATGACCTGGTCCACATGGTTTGCGCTGTTCGGCGTCCACTTCGCGTACCGCCTGGAGTGGGAGCGCCGGTACGGCTGGATCAAGTGGGTCATCGTGGGGCCGATGATGGCCTTCGCCGCGGGGGCGTTCGTCGCGACGCTCGGCGAGAATCTCCTCCTTCCGGCGCTCGCCCCTCTGGGCCGCGCCCTCACGGCGGCCCAACCCGTTGCGCAACTGTTCGGGATGGCTACGGTGATGTTCTTTTTCATCGTCGTAGGGTGGAAGACCGGTCTCGCCCCGAACGCGGACAGCCGCAGGAGGCTGCGCCTCCTTCACGGTGGCGGCACCGTTGCGCTGACGCCCGTCTTCCTCTTGATCGTCCTGGGGTGGGTTCTCCACCGCCCCCTGGAAGCCCTGCCCGTGGGCGTGATCGTGGCGTGCTTGATCTTCATGCCCGTGTTTCCGCTTGCGCTGGCGTACGTAATCCTCGTGGACCGCGCGATGGACGTCCGCGTCGTCGTGCGCCAGGGGCTGCGATACGCGGCGACCCGCGGTGCCATCCGAGCCGTCGTCCTTCTGTTCATGGCGGGCGTCGCCTGGAATGCGTGGAACCTGATCAACGATCCGGGAGCCAACCGGCCGCGCAAGCTGCAAGCTATCGCGATCGGAGTGGCGGCGGCGATCGTCGTGCCGCGGTTCGCGAAGCATGCGTTCGAATGGACCGACCGGCGGTTCTTTCGCGAGGCCTACGACGTGGACCGGATCCTCACCGACCTCTCGGAGCAGGTGAGGACGATCGCCGAGACCGGGCCGCTCCTGGACACCGTGCTAGACCGGATCGGCTCCGCGCTGCACGTCGATCGCCTCGTCGCCTTCGTGCACGACGGGCCGCACCTGGTCCCCTTCCGATCGCGCGGATTCGCGTCGCCCCCGACCGTCACGTTCGCGCCCGGCGACGACGCGCTCGTCCGACTGCGCGAATCCGGGCGGCCGCTCCGCGTCCGCCACGACGATCCCGAAAGCCCACTGCGCCGCGAGACCGTCTCCGAGGAGAATCGCGCGCGGCTGGCGGAGGTCGACGCCGAGCTGATCCTTCCTCTCAACGGAAAGAAGGACCTCCTCGGCGTGATCACACTCGGCCCCAAGAAGAGCGAGGAGCCCTACTCGATCTCCGACGCGAAGCTCTTGGGATCCGTCGCTGCCCAGACCGGGCTCGCTCTCGAGAACAGCCAGCTGATGGCGACGGTCGTCTCGGAGATCGCGAAGCGAGAGCGGATGGGCCGGGAGATCGAGATCGCCCGCGGGGTCCAGGAGAGGCTGTTTCCGCAGAAGCTGCCGCAGATTCCCGGGGTCCACTGCGCGGGTTTCTGCCGTCCCGCCCAGGGCGTCGGAGGGGATTACTACGATTTTCTCGCGCTCTCGGGCGGGCGACTGGGCATCGCGCTGGGGGATGTTGCGGGCAAGGGGATCCCGGCCGCGCTGTTGATGGCGAGCCTTCAAGCCTCGCTGCGCGGACAGAGACTGTCGGGCCCCGCCGATCTCGCACAACTCATGAACAACCTGAACTTTCTGATCCACGAGGCCTCGCCGGAAAACCGCTACGCGACGTTTTTCTACGGCGAGCTCGACCCCGCGACACGGCGGCTCGACTACGTCAACGCCGGACACAACGCGCCGATGCTTTTTCGCGCGGCGGGCGCCGTCGAGCGGCTTCGCGCGACGGGCCCGGTTGTGGGGTTGGTCGAAGGGGGTCGCTTCGAGCAGCGGAGCGTGCAGGTGTCCCCCGGCGATGTGCTCGTCGCGTTCTCCGACGGGATCAGCGAGGCGATGAACGCGCGCGAGGAGGAGTGGGGCGAGGACCGCTTGGCCGCCGCCGCCAGGGCCGCCCTGCCGTGCGGGGCCGCGCACCTTCTGGAGGCCCTGTTCGCAGCGGCCGACGCGTTCGCCGGGGGCGCGCTGCAGCACGACGATATGACGGTGGTCGTCGTGGGGGTGGCGTCATGACCCCACTCGATGCCTGGTGGCGCGCGGCGAACTACCTCTCGGTCGGGCAGATCTACTTGCTCGACAACCCGCTGCTCGTGGAGCCGCTCCGCGCCGACCACGTCAAGCCGAGGCTCCTCGGCCACTGGGGGACGACGCCGGGGCTCAACTTCGTCTACGTTCACCTCAATCGCCTCATTCGCGAGCACAGCCTCGACATGATCTACGTGATGGGCCCCGGGCACGGCGGCCCGGCCGCCGTCGCGAATGCGTGGCTCGAGGGGACCTACTCGGAGGTCTACCCCAACATCTCGCAGGACGCCGAGGGGATGCGAAAGCTGTTCAAGCAGTTCTCGTTTCCCGGGGGGATCCCGAGCCACGTCGCTCCCGAGACGCCCGGCTCGATCCACGAGGGCGGGGAGCTGGGGTACGCGCTCTCGCACGCGTTCGGAGCGGCTTTCGACAATCCCGGCCTGATCGTCGCCTGCATCGTCGGCGACGGGGAAGCGGAAACGGGCCCTCTGGCGACGGGATGGCACTCGAACAAATTCCTGAACCCGGCTCGCGACGGCGCCGTCCTTCCCATTCTCCACTTGAACGGCGCCAAGATCGCCGGGCCGACCCTCCTCGACCGCATACCGAAGCCGTCGCTCATGCAGCTCATGCGCGGCTACGGCTACGAGCCGCGACTGGTGTCGGGGTCCGAGCCTGCGCGCATGCATGCCGCGATGGCGAAGGCGCTCGATGCCTGCGTCGCCGGCATCCGCCGCATCCAGTCGGCGTCGCGCGAGCGGACGGCGAAGCTCGAGAGCATCCGCTGGCCGATGATCGTCCTGCGCTCGCCCAAGGGCTGGACCGGCCCGAGGGAGATCGACGGCAAGCGGATCGAAGGGACCTTTCGCTCCCATCAGGTACCCTTCGGCCAGGTGCGTGAGAATCCCGCGCACCTCAAGCGGCTCGAGGAGTGGCTCCTGAGCTACCGGCCGCGCGAGCTGTTCGACGCGAAGGGCGCGCCGATCGCGGCGATCCGGAGCCTCGCCCCGCGCGGTAGGAGGCGCATGAGCGCCAACCCGCACGCGAACGGAGGCGAGCTCTTGCGCGACCTCAGGCTTCCGGATTTCGCGGAATACGCGGTCGACGTACCTTCCCCCGGGGGGGTCGACGCCGAGGCGACGCGTATCCAAGGGAGGTTCCTGCGCGACGTCATGAAGCTGAACGCCCGGGCGAAGAACTTCCGCATCTTCTCACCGGACGAGACGACGTCCAACCGATGGGACGCTGTTCTCGAGGTCGAGAACCGCTGCCTGGTCGCCCGCGTCGAGCCGGACGACGATCGCGTCTCGCCGGACGGGCGCGTGATGGAGGTCCTCTCAGAGCATCAGTGCGAGGGTTGGCTCGAAGGGTACCTGCTCACCGGGCGCCACGGATTCTTCTCGTGCTACGAGGCCTTCGTCCACGTCGTCGACTCGATGTTCAACCAGCACGCCAAGTGGCTGAAGACGACGCGCGAGATCCCGTGGCGCCGTCCGATCGCGTCCCTCAATTACCTATTGACCTCCCACGTCTGGCGACAGGATCACAACGGCTTCTCGCACCAGGATCCCGGCTTCATCGACCACGTCGTCAACAAGAAGGCCGAGGTCATCCGCGTCTATCTGCCCCCCGACGCGAATACCCTCCTCGCGGTGACCGACCGGTGCCTGAGGAGCCGCCACTACGTCAACGTCATCGTCGCCGGAAAGCAGCCGGCCCCGCAGTGGCTGACGCTGGACGAGGCGATCGCGCACTGCGACGCGGGCCTCGGGATCTGGCGGTTCGCCTCGACCGACGAGGGGCGCGTTCCCGACGTCGTCATGGCCTGCTGCGGCGACGTACCGACGCTCGAGACCCTGGCCGCCGTGTCGATCCTCCGGGAGGAGCTCCCCGAACTCGCCATCCGCGTCGTCAACGTCGTCAATCTGATGTGCCTGCAGCCCCAGCGCGAGCACCCGCACGGCCTTCCCGACGAGGAGTTCGACGCCGTCTTCACCACCGATCGTCCGATCGTCTTCGCCTTCCACGGCTACCCGTGGCTCATCCACCGGCTGACGTACAAGCGCCGCAACCACGACAATCTGCACGTGCGCGGATACAAGGAGAACGGAACGACGACGACCCCGTTCGACATGACCGTGCTGAACGACCTCGACCGGTTCCACCTGGTCAACGACGTGATCGAGCGTGTACCGACTCTCGCCGAGCGCGCCGGCAATGCCCAGCAGGCGATCCGCGACGTGCTGGCGAAGCACAGGCGCTACGTCGGCGAGCACGGGGAGGATCTCCCGGAGGTCCGCGAGTGGCGCTGGCCGGGTCGGGTGACGATGCGTTGAGCCTTGCGGAGAACTCGATGAAGCGATGGGGAACTGGGCTTGCGGTACTTGCTTGGCTCGCGGCGGCGCCACCCGCCAGAGCCGAGAGCGCCGCCGATTGGGACTGGCGCGTCACGCCGTACTTCTGGGGGCCCTCGGTCAGCCTCGACGTCACCGCGAAGGGTGATCCGGTGATCGGCGCCGACGCCAGCCTGTCGGATCTGCTGGACAAGACCGACCTCGAACTGGCGCTGCACTTCGAGGGGGAGTGCCCGCACGCCGGAGTTCTCGCGGACGCTCTCTACGTCGATCTCGGGGCCCAGCAGACCAGCGCGGCCCGGCCGCCGCTTCCCGGCGGCACGGTCAGCGACACGGACTTGAAGATGGGCCTCTATGAAGCCGGCGGCTTCTATCGCGCGGGGGGGCCGAAGGTCGGAGTCGATCTGATCTTCGGCGTCCGCGTCTATGACCTTCGCGCGGGGGTCGACGCGACGATCCCGGCGCCGATCGGCGCGACGCGGGACTGGGGCACCGACAAGACTCTCGTCGACGGATTCGCGGGAGTCCGGTACCGGACGCCGATCGGGACGCGGTGGCAGGTCGCCCTTCGCGCCGATGCAGCGACCGGAGGGACCGATCTCACCTGGAACTCGGTCGTGGCGTTCACGGTCCGGTTCGGAAAGACCGATCACTACCATCTGGCGCTCGGGTGGCGTCACCTGCACATGGACGTCACCACGACGAACGCGTCGCAGGTCGAGATCGAGAACGTGCAAACGCTCACCGGTCCGACCGTCGGCTTCGTGCTCTCGTTCTAGGCCGGCCCCCGATGAAGCGCCTCGCCGAGGAACCGCTCGTCCACTTCTTGGTCCTCGGCGCGCTGCTGTTCGCCGCCTTCGATTTCGCGGGCGGCCGGGCGAGCTCGGCATCGGGAAAGATCGTCGTCACCCAAGGACAGATTGCGGCGATCACGGCGGAGTTCACGCGCACCTGGCGACGCCCGCCCATCCGCGACGAGCTCGAAGGGCTGATCCGCGACCGCGTTCGTGAGGAGATCTACTGCCGGGAAGCCGTTGCGTTGGGGCTCGACAAGGACGATGCGATCATCCGCCGCCGGCTGCGCCAGAAGCTCGAGTTCGTCTCGGAAGACACCGGGGTCGCTCGCGAGCCGACCGACCAGGAGCTTCGTGCGTACTTCGAGTCGCACACGGAGGCGTTCCGGGTCGAGCCGCGCTTCTCGTTCCGGCAGGTCTACCTGAGCGCCGGCCGGCATCGCGAGACGATGGAGCGAGACGCGGCACGGCTGCGTTCCTCGTTGATCGCCGCCGGACCGAAGGCGGACCTGTCGAAGATCGGCGACCCGCTTCCGGCGCCGAGCTCGCTCGAGGACGCACCGCTGACCGAGGTGCGGCGTCAGTTCGGGGAGACGTTCGCGAGAAGCCTGGCGGCGCTCCCGAGGGGCCGCTGGGTCGGGCCGGTGGCATCCGCTTCAGGCGTCCATCTCGTATATCTCGGTGCACGCACGGAAGGCGGAATCCCGGCGTTCGCCGACGCGCGCGACCGTGTGCTTCGCGAGTGGATGAGCGCTCAACGGATCGAGGCGAACGAAGCGTTCTACGACGCCTTGCTCGCGAAATACACGGTTGTGGTCGAGCGGGAGGGGACGGCGGAGTCGACGCGATGACGAAGCGCGCTCTCGCGACGATCGTGGCGCTCGGGGTGGCGACGCTTCCGGCGGCGGCGCACGAGCTGCGCCCCGCTTACCTCGAGCTGCGCCAGACCGGCACCGAGGTCTATGACGTGCTCTTCAAGGTTCCGGCGAGTGGCGAAAGCGTGCGCCTGGCTCTCTTCCCCGAGCTTCCGGCGGCGTGCGTCAGCGCCTCCGAGCCACGGAGCACCTTCATCGACAACGCGTTCACGGAGCGGTGGAGCGTGACTTGCCGGGGTGGGCTCGCCGGAGGGACGATCGGAATCACCGGGCTTCCCGGGAGTGCGACCGAGGCGCTCGTCCGCCTCGTCGGTCGCGACGGGCGGCCGCAAGTCGTGCGCTTGACCCCGGACGCACCTTCGTTCGTCGTGGCCGCCGCGCCCAGCACCTGGCGCGTCGCGGTCACCTATCTCCGGCTCGGACGGGACCACATCGTCCTCGGGATCGACCACCTCCTGTTCGTGCTCGGCCTTCTCCTCATCGTTCCCGATCGCTGGATGCTGGTCAGGACGATCACCTCGTTCACGCTCGCGCACAGCGTGACCTTGGCCGTCGCAACGCTCGGGTACGCGAGCGCTCCGGTGCCTCCGCTCAACGCGGCGATCGCGCTGAGCATCCTGTTTCTCGGGCCGGAGATCGTGCGGCACGAGCGCGGCGGCACGAGCGTGACGCTGAGACATCCGTGGATCGTGGCGTTCGCGTTCGGACTCCTGCACGGGTTCGGCTTCGCCAGCGGTCTCAGCACGATCGGGCTTCCCCACGGCGAGATCCCGCTGGCGCTTCTCTGCTTCAACCTCGGCGTCGAGGCGGGTCAGCTCGGCTTCGTCGCCCTGATCCTCCTGCTCGAGCGGTCGTTCCGCGCGCTCGAGATCCGCTGGCCGCGCTGGGTCGAGCTGGCCCCCGGCTACGCGGTGGGCTCGCTCGGCGCGTACTGGACGATCCAGCGGACGTGGATGATGTTTGGAGGATCGCGATGAGGGAGCGGTCGGCTGCGAGGGGTGCGTTGGCTCTCGCCGCCGTGCTCTGGCCGGCGGCGGCGCTGGCCCATCAGCAGGGAGGGGAGGCGATCGGATTCCTCGGCGGCCTCGAGCATCCGATCTCAGGTCTCGATCACGTGATGGCGATGATCGCCGTCGGCTTGTGGGGGGCGCAGCTCGGCGCTCCCGCGATCTGGCTCTTACCCGTGACCTTCCCGATGGTGATGGCCCTAGGGGGGATGCTCGCCATCCTCGGAGTGCCGCTCCCCGGAACGGAGATCGGGATCGCGCTGTCGGCGATCGCGCTGGGATGCGCCGTCATGCTCGAGGCGCGGCCGCCGTTGGTTCTGGCCGCGGTCGTCGTGGGCTTCTTCGCGATCTTCCACGGCCACGCGCACGGCGCCGAGCTTCCGCCCGGCGCGAACGGGCTGCTCTACAGCGCCGGATTCGTGATCGCGACCGGTTGCCTCCACGCCACCGGCATCGCCATCGGTCTCGTGCATCGTTGGTCCGCCGGTCGAACGGCGATACGCGTCGCCGGCGCCGTCGTCGCGGGCGCGGGCGCGCTCTTTCTCTGGCAGGCGCTCCTGTGAGGAGACGTGCGTCGCTGGCGGTGCTGCTCGCGGCCGCCTCTCTCGCGCCGACGGTGGCGTCCGCGCACCTCATGAACACGGGGTTCGGACCGTTCTATGACGGGCTCGCGCATCCCCTGGTGACGATCGACGATCTCCTCCCCGTGATCGGGATGGCTCTTTTGGGGGGTCTGGGAGGAGCGCGGTCGGGGAGAGTCGTCCTGTTTGCGCTGCCGACGGCCTGGCTCGCCGGGATGATCGTCGGCCGCTCGCTGGCGCCTCCCTCCGCCGCGCCGGGGTTGACGGCGGCGACGACGATCGCGCTTGGTCTCCTGGTCGCCGCGGACCGCCGCCCGCCGCTCTCCGTCGTCGCCGCCTGCGCCATGGTCCTCGGCCTCGTCCACGGAGCGCTGAACGGGGCCGCGCTCCCGGCGGCGGGCTCCCCGGCGCCCTCCGTGCTCGGGGTGGCGTGCACGATCTTCGTCCTCGCCGCGCTCGTCTCCGGTACCGTCGTCTCGCTGAGGGCGCCTTGGATGCGCATCGTGGTTCGCGTGGCCGGGAGCTGGATCGCCGCGATCGGACTGCTGATGTTAGGCTGGTCGATGCGGACCCTCGGACTTCACGGTTGAGGAACTCCCGAGAAGGGCGGACTCGTTGATCCTCGCGGGGGACATCGGCGGGACTTCGACCCGCCTGGGCTTCTTCGATGCTTCGACAGGCGTCCTGCGTCGCGCGGCGCATGAGCGTTTTGCGGGCCGCGATTATCCGGGACTCCTGGACATCGTGCGCGAATTCACGGCGAAGCACCGTCAACCGATCGAGGGGGCCTGCTTCGGCATCGCAGGTCCCATCCGGGACGGTCGAGTCGAGACGCCGAATCTTCCCTGGGTCATCGAGGCCGCCGAGCTCGCGCGCGAGCTGTCGCTCCCGCACGTGACGCTGCTGAACGACCTCGAAGCGAACGCGTGGGGCGTGTTCACGCTCTCCGACGAGGACGTGGCGACCCTTTCCTCGGGCAGGCCGTCGAAGGACGGAAATGCCGCGATCATCTCGGCGGGAACAGGCCTCGGCGAGGCCGGATACTTCGGGGACGGCTCCGCCCTCCGCCCGTTCGCGTCGGAGGGAGGGCACGCCGATTTCGCGCCCTACGACGAGGTGACGCTCGAGCTCTACCGATGGCTGCATCGCCGCTTTGGCCACGTCAGCTGGGAGCGTGTGGTGTCCGGGCCGGGCCTCGTCAACATCTTCACGTTTCTCCGAGACGCCAAACGCAGGCACGTGTCCACCGAGCTGACCGAGGCCATGCGCAGTGGCGATCCGGCCGCCGCGATCTCCAACGCCGCCCTGGCGGAGAGCAACGACACGGCGGTCCGGGCCCTCGACATCTTCGTCACGGCTTATGGAGCGGAGGCCGGCAATCTCGCGTTGAAGATGAAGGCGAGCCGCGGCATTTGGCTCGGAGGCGGGATCGCTCCCCGGATTCTCCCTCGACTGATGCGCCCCGGATTCCTGGAGGCGTTCCACGACAAGGGCCGGTTCCGCGCGTTCCTGGAGGCCGTGCCGGTCCGCGTGATCCTCAACGATCAAACGGCGCTGCGCGGCGCGGCATGGCGCGCGCTATCCTCGACGCCATGAGACAACCGCTGATCGTGGGCATGTCCGGTGCCTCCGGGGCGTTGTACGGCGTCCGGCTCCTCGAAGTCTTGAAGAACCACGACGATGTCGCGACCCACCTGATCATGAGCAAGCCGGCCGAGCGCACGATCGCGGAGGAAACCGCCTGGGACCTGAGCGCGGTGCGCGCGCTCGCGTCCGTCGTCCACCCGCTGGGAGACATCGGCGCGTCGATCGCCAGCGGGTCGTTTCTCACGATGGGAATGGTCGTCATCCCGTGCTCGATGCGCACCGCATCCGCGATCGCCTACGGCCAGGCCGACAACCTCCTGATCCGGGCTGCCGACGTCACGCTCAAGGAACGGCGAAAGCTCGTGCTGGTCGTGCGCGAGACGCCGCTCCATCGCGGTCACTTGAAGGCGCTCCTCGAAGCTTCCGAGAACGGCGCGATGATTCTGCCGCCGATGCCTGCCTTCTACACGATGCCGCAATCGATCTCGGAGCTCGTCGACCACACCGTCGCACGCATCCTCGATCAGTTCGGGATCGCCCACTCGCTCTCGACGCGCTGGGCGCCCAGGTCGGTCGGTTAGGACCGAAAAGCAGAATGTCCCGAACTTCTCAGATGACGCCTTTGGCTCTCATCTCGTAGACGAGGGCGGAGACCACCGAGTCGATCTTGCTTCCGGTTTGAGCCTGGTCGGTCCACGTGGCGCTCTCGCCCGACCAGACGAGGGCGTCCTTGTCCTTCGAGGCGTCGTAAAAGTTCGTCTCGAGCGTCACGACCGTGTCGACCGTCGTGTACCCGGGCTCGACCATCGCCGCGTAGCCGACCCCGTAGTACGAGGACCACGAACCGTAGTAGCTGGGCCCGTAGCCGTAGGAGACACCAACGGTCGCCGGAGGATGGTACGTCTCGACGTCCTTGGCGCGGACGATCCGGGTGACGAGCACGTGAGTGACGTTCTGGGCCCGGATCTTCGCCACGATCGCGTCCTTGTCGATGTTCGTCGCGTCGGGCGCCCAGAGGTACCCGGAGACGGTCTGATATCCGAGTTTCTCCAACCGGGCCGCGAAGGTGTCTTCGTAGGTGCGGCGCAGCGCGGGATTCGGGGAGATTCCGAAGACCAGGACCTTCTTCACCGATGTCTTGGTGACTCCCGGCGCGGCCCACGAGTGGACGATGCTGGTGGACGAGCAAGACGCCGCCGCCAGGGCCGAGACGAGCAGCACGCCCAGACGACGCACGGGGGTTCTCATGGGAATGTTCTCCAGCACCCGGCGAGGCTATCATGGGACGCCCGGGAGATCAGAACGGACATGAAACCGCCCCTCAAGGTACTCGTCCTCGGCGTCAACGGCTTCATCGGGACCAGCCTTTCGGCCGCCGTCCTGAAACAGAAGGACTGGGAGATCTACGGGATGGACGTCTCGTCCCACAAGCTCGGCGAGCTGGTCGACCATCCGCGCATGCACTTCGTCGAAGGGGACGTGACGATCAACCGCGAGTGGATCGAGTACAACATCAAGAAGTGCGACGTGGTCATCCCGTTGGTCGCGATCGCGAACCCGACCCAGTACGGGCGCGACCCGCTCCGGGTCTTCGAGCTGGACTTCGAGGCCAACCTCGAGATCGTGCGGCGGTGCGTCAAGTGGGGAAAGCGCCTCCTATTCCCGTCGACCTCCGAGGTGTACGGCATGTGCTCCGATCCGGTCCTCGACGAGGAGACGTCCACGCTCGTCTACGGCCCGATCCACAAGCAGCGCTGGATCTACGCCGCGGGAAAACAGCTCCTCGACCGCGTCATCTTCGCCTACGGCGAGAGGGACGGGCTGGACTACACCTTGTTCCGGCCGTTCAACTGGGTCGGGCCGCACCTCGACAACGTCCTCGAGCCGAAAGAAGGCAGCTCGCGCCTGTTCACGCAGTTCATCAGCAACGTCATCCACGAGCGGCCCCTCCAGCTCGTCGACGGCGGACGGCAGCGACGATCGTTCACCTTCATCGACGACGCCATCGACTGTCTCCTGCGCATCATCGACAACAAGGATGGCGCCGCGAGCCGCCAGATCATCAACATCGGGAACCCCGAGAACGACGTCTCCGTCGAGCAGCTTGCGCGCCTCATTCTCGAGGTCTTCAGCGAGTACCCGGACTTCAAGGAGCGCGCGAAGCGCACGAAGGTCGTGGTCGTGTCGGCGGACGACTATTTCGGCAAGTCTTACCAGGACATCCTCGCGCGCGTTCCGTCGGTCGAGCGGGCGCACAGGCTCCTGGGTTGGCGACCGACGACCGACCTGAGGACGGCCATTCGCAAGACCCTCGATTTCCACCTGAGCCGCAACGACCTGGAGCTCGGATGACCTCCGTCGCCTTGTAGAGAGGAGACCACGATGATGAAGACCGCAGCCGCCCTCGCCTCCGCTTTCGCCCTCGTGCTCGCGGGCAGGATCCTGGCCGCCGACACAGCCGCGAACGCTCCCGTCGTCGTCAAGGACATGATGAACATCCAGGCCACGGTCGTGGCGATCGACAAGGCGAGCCGAACGGTGTCGCTGAAGAACCCGAAGGGGGAGGTCATGGAGCTCACCGTGGACGAAGGGGTGACCCGCTTCGACGCGCTCAAGGTGGGCGACAAGGTGTCCGGCTCGTATTACGAGGAGGTCGCTCTCGAGCTCCAAAAGCCCGGAACGCCCGTCGCCCCCGACACCATCGTCGCGGGGGGCGGGAAGATCACCGGCGAGAAGCCCGGCGGCGCCGCAGGGCACACGGTCGTCACCACGGTGAAAATCCTCGCGATGGATCCGGCCAAACCGGCGGTCACGGTCAGGACGTCGGACGGGGAGCAGAAGACCTATCACGTCCGGCATCCGGAGCTGATGAGCCAATTCAAGGTCGGCGACCAGGTCCAGGTCACCAAGACCACGGCGCTG
This sequence comes from uncultured Acidobacteriota bacterium, assembly GCA_964511835.1. Taxonomy (GTDB): domain Bacteria; phylum Acidobacteriota; class Polarisedimenticolia; order Polarisedimenticolales; family DASRJG01; genus DASRJG01. The sequence goes on from CAZEII010000048.1 coordinate 22,861, forward strand.
CTGATGTCCGTTCAGCCTGCCAACTGACGCGATGAGCCGCGCGATCGCCGTCCTGATCCTGGGCCTGATGCTCGCGGCAGGCACCGGTGCGTCCGCCGCGGAGACGGCCGCTCCGGCTCCGATCCGCGTGAAGGACGAGCGCACGATCGAAGCGAACATCGAGACGATCGACCACGCGCACGGGACGATGACGATCGTCGCGAGCAAGGGAAAGCTGGTGAATCTCCTCGCCGCGCCCGGCGTCGCCCACTTCGAGGCGTTGAAGAGGGGGGACAAGGTCCTCGTGACCTACTACGAATGGGTCGCAGTCGACATCCAACCGTCGGGGACTCTCCATCGGGACAGCGCGCCGTCCAAGGGCGCGAAGCCCGCCGGAAACGACGAAGGGACCGCGCCGGCGTACACGATCTCCTCGCTCGTGACGATCACCGCGATCGACCCCACGATCCCTGCCGCTACGGTTCGTTCGTCGGACGGCGCTACGCGAAATCTCCGCATTCTCGATAAGGAGCTCTTGAGCAAATTCACGGTGGGGGGTCAGGTCGCGGTGACCGAAGCGCCCGCAGTCATGGTCTCCGTCGAGGCGA
>CAZEII010000049.1:0-7087 GCA_964511835.1 uncultured Acidobacteriota bacterium
TCTCCTTTCGCTCTCGAACGTACCGGAAACGGAGCGGCGAGCGAGGTCGCCCGCTGACGATTTCGGTTGAAGATCCACAACGACGGGTGCGTTGAGGATTCACAACGCCGCGGCATCGCGGCGAGCCATAATCGGGGGGATGACTCGCGCCGCGCGGAGCCCTTGGTTTCTCCCGGTCCTTCTCGCGGCGGCGCTGGCGCTGCGGCTGGCTCACTTCGCCGCCGTCCACGATCGACCGTTCTTCGCGCAGCTGGTGATGGACAGCCAAGAATACGATCGCTGGGCTCGGGAAATCGCTTCGGGGCACTGGATCGGCTCGGAAGTCTTCTTCCAGGCTCCGCTCTATCCGTACTTGCTCGCCGTGGTCTACACGGCTCTGGGCCATAGACTCGACGCGGTCTACCTGCTCCAGATCGCGATCGCCATCCTGGGGATCTACTCTCTGTATCGAGCGACGCTCGCGATGGTGGACGAGCGTGTGGCGCTCATCGCGGCGGCTCTCGCGGCGCTCTACGGCCCCTTCCTCTTCTATGACGCGCAGCTTCTCAAGGAATCGCTCGCGGTTTCCGTCACGGCCGGGCTCCTCTGGGCGATCGCCGGGGCGGGGACGACGCTTCGGTGGCTCGGCGCGGGCGCGCTGCTCGGCACCCTCGCCCTCCTTCGCGAGAACGCCCTCCTCATCGCTCCGTTTCTCGCTCCCGCGGCCTGGCGCAGGGACGGCGGCATCGCGGGCCTCGCGCGCAAGGGAGGAGCGCTCGTTCTCGGGATGGGGCTCGCGCTCGCCCCCGTCGCGATCCGGAACGGCCTCGTCGGCGGCGCGTGGCTCCCGACCAGCAATCAAGGTGGGGTGAATTTCTACATCGGCAACAATCCTGCGGCCGACGGCACCTGGCGGCCGATGGTTCCGGGAAAGCAGACTCCCGCGCTCGAGAGGCTCGAGCCGCAACGCCTCGCCGAACAGGACGTCGGGCGAGCTCTCTCGCCCGCCGAAGTCTCGTCCTACTGGCTGCGCAAGGCGCTCGCATGGGCGATGCATCACCCGGTGGATTTCGTCCGCCTGCAGCTCCGGAAGCTCGCTCGCTACTTCGACTGGTACGAGCAGCCGGACGCCGTGGACTACTACTGGGTGCGCTCGCTCTCTCCCGCCTACCGCTTCCCGCTCGTCGAGTTCTCGACGATCTCCGTTCTCGCCGCTGCGGGTCTGTGGATCTCGCGCCGTGAGCTTCGTCGATTCGCGCCGTGCTTGTGCTTCGCCACCGGATGGGTCGTCTCGACGGTCGTGTTCTTCCCCTTCTCACGCTACCGTCTGCCTCTGGTTCCGGCGGTCCTTCCGCTCGCGGCGATTCCCCTGGCGGGGGCGTGGGACGCGTGGCGCGATCGATCGCGAGGCTTCCTGCTCGCCGCGGCCGGGATCATCGCCACGTTCGCGCTCTCGCTCATCCCGTTCGCGCCGAAGATGGATCTCGTCGAGTTCAACCTGGGCCGGCTCGCGGAGGAACGCGGCGACGCGCCCGGCGCGATGCAGCACTACCAAGCGGCGTACTCGGCCGACCCGAGGAACTTCCTCGTTTGCCTCAACTTGGGGAACATGGCGGTTCGACGAGGAGATTGGCCGGGCGCGCTCTCGCTGTTCCAGGAGGCCCAGGCTCTCGAGCCCGCATCCGACGACGTCGAGGCCAACCTGGGAGGCGCGTATCTTGCGACCGGAGCCCTCGAGGACGCGGCGGCGCACTTCGAGCGCGCGCTCACCCTCAACCCGCGGAACCGAGCCGCGCTTCACAACAACGCCCTGCTCTTGGCCCGACGAGGCGATCTCGCCGGAGCGCAGGCGATGGCGGTCCGCCTCGTCGCCCTCGATCCCAGCGACCCGTCCGCGCTCGAGCTGCAGCGAAGGTTGGCGGCGCATTAGCCGCCGCTACTTCTTGGCATCCTCGACCAGCTTCCGAATGCGCGGAGCTTCTCGATCCTCGGGCTGCAGCTCCAGAAACTTCTGCCAGTAAGGAATCGCCTTCGCCGGCTGTCCGAGATTCTGGTGGTACAGGGCGCCGAGGTCGAAGTTGGCTTCGACGTCGTCGGGATCCAGTCTGAGGATGTGGAGAAGACCTTGCTCGGTCGCCTTGAAATCGCCTCGAGCCAGCTCGAGGTTCGCGAGTCCGAGCAGAGCGTGCGTGTTGTTCGGATTTCGATCGAGCGCCGATCGAAGGTGGGCTTCGGCGTCGGACCCGCGCCCGGCGGCCATCTCCACGAGGCCCAGCTCGGCGAGCAGCACCGAGGATCGCGGGAACGATGCGAGCAGCTCGCGGTAGATCGGCATCGCCTCCGTCCACCGCCTGCCTCCGCACAGCTCGTGGACCAGGTTGATCTTGCGATACAGGGGAGCGAACGCCTTCGGGTCCATCCCGCCGCGAGCCAACCCGTACTCGCCCCCCGATCCGATGTATCCCAGCGACTTCAGGGCCTCGGCATCGTCTCCCGCCGCTCGCGAGGCCGTGGGAAGCGCGGCCGGCAGCGCGGCAAGGGCCTGCCAAAGCGCATCGACCCCGACGAGACGCTTCCCGCCGGCGAGATTGCGCGCTTCCGCCGGGTCGGCATCGAGGTCGTACACCTCCCGGTCCGGGACATCGATCACCTTCGTTCGCCCATCGGTCAGCGCCCGCACCGGAGCGGCCCCGAAATTGAGATAGGGATAGAGGGTCTCGACGTAGGCCGTCCCCGAGGCCCGCGTACCCTCGTCACCCACGAGGACGCGCCCGTCGGTTTCGGCGAGCAGCGGAAACCCCGCCAGCGACAGGACCGTAGGCACGATGTCGACCAGACGCGCGAAGCTAGATCGAGCGGGTCGGACGAGACCCGGGCACCAGAAGATCAGTGGTACGCGCGCGGTCGCGTCGTAAACGAACAGGCTGTGCGTCGATTCGCCGTGGTCGCCGAGCGCCTCGCCGTGATCGCCGCAGACGATCCAGAGTGCGTCTTTCTCGCCGGCTGCGCCGAGAGCGCGCTTCAACCGGCCGACGAGTTCATCCGCGAATGCCACCTCTCCGTAGTAAGGCGCGGCTTTGTAATCGGATCGATACGGCTCGGGGGGCAGGTAGGGATCGTGCGGCTCGTAGAGATGCACCCACAGGAAGAACCGCTCCGGCGCCGTCCCGATCCAGACGCGGGCGGCTTCGATCGTTTCCGAACCGGCTCGCGCTCGGGGCGACACCGACAGCAGATCCCCCGGCGGACAATGGTCGTCGTAGGTGGCGAACCCCGCGTCGAGGCCGCTGATGCGCGCCAATGGATGGGCCGAGACGAACGCCGCCGTCGCATAACCATACTCGCGCAACGCGCCCGCGAGCGTCCGAGCCGAAGGCGAAAGACGAAAGCCGTGGTTGTCGCGTACGCCGTGATGGAAGGGCAGGAGTCCTGTGAGGATCGTCGCGTGCGAGGGAGCGGTCAGAGTCGCGGACGACCAGGCGCGCGGACAGTAGAGGCCCTCCACAGCGAAAGCGTCGAGGTTGGGGGTCTTGACCTTGCCGCTGCCGGAGGCCGACAGCGCATCCGAGCGCCAGGTGTCGATCGTCACGAGGATGATGCGCTTGGGGGGAAGCGCCTTGCCGGCGGTGGGATGCGGGGGCGGGTCTCCGCAGCCCCAGACGACCACGATGACCGCCAAGCCAAGCTGTTTCAAGCGCATCGTCGTTGCGGCTCCAGCGAGTCCCAACGTACTACGCTAAAATCGCAAAAACCGGTGGCGCGATTCGGGGATGTGATCGAACATTTCTCGAGATCTCGCTGGGGGGGAACCATGACGGCGTCGGGAACCTCGACCCTGCGCGCCTCGGCGCTGTGCGCGGCCGCGGCCGTTGTTTCGATCCTCGGTGGGGCGGACAGGCTGGCGGCCGCCGACCGAGACGGGGTTAATTCCCCGTATCGTGTCACTCCCAAGACCGCCGGGCTCGCGGACGGGGTGACGACCTACGAGGCGGCCGATCCAGTCGGCGGCTTGAGATTCGAATTCAATCCGTCGGGCCTCATCGAGGCTCCCCATGGGGTTCCTGGCGCGTGGGTGCTCGATTTCAAGCCAGTCGGAACCGCCATCGACGGCCGCCTCAGCCTGATCGGCCCGGCGAGACTCTCGGCATCGGAAAATCGAGTGGACTACGAGTTCGAGGCCATGCACCTCTCGTACCGCAACGATCCGGACGGTCTCCGGCAAACCGTGACGATCAAGGAGCCGGCCGGCCACGTGCCGACGTCGGTCGAGGCGGCGGGCGAGCTCGAGTGGTCCATCGGAGGCACCCTGCATCCCGTCATGGCCGGGTACTTCGTCAATCTCGTCGACGACGCCGGAGCGGTCGCGCTCCGGATCGGCCCTCTCGATGCCAAGAGCGCCGACGGCACGACGCTCGGCGCGAGGTTCGAGCTGGCCACGAACGAGCAAGGCCGAGTCACCGGCATCCGCATCCTGATCGACGCCAGCGACGCGAGCTATCCCGTCGAGGTCGCGGCGCGCCTTACGTCGCCCTCCGTCGCCAAGACGACCCCGGACCCGGCGCAGACCAGCTCGAAAGAAATCGTCGGGATTCCCGTCACGCTTCAGAGAGGAATCACCGTCACCGTCGACGACATGATGGCCCGCGAGCGTTTGTCGCCGGCCGTCATTCCTGCCGTACCGCGGGAAACGCACCACGAGCAGGAAGAGGAGCTCGAGCTCAAGGAGGATCCCAACGCGCCTCCTCCTCTCTCTCATTGGCCGCCGATCCAACAGGCAGCATCGACGGGCGCTCCGGCGGGACCGCCGGATCTTCCGCAGCCTGTCGGCGTGAGCTTCAAGGGGACGGGCATCTCGGAATCCGGGTTCATTCCACCGGACAGCATGGGAGACGTCGGGCCGTCGCAGATCCTCGTTCATGTCAACGGCCGCGTCAAAGTCTTCGACAAGACGGGAGTCCTGGGCCCGTTGAACGTCTCGGACGCCACGTTCTGGGCCCCGGTCTACAACGGGATCAGCGATCCCGAAGTTCGCTACGACCGCCTCTCGGGCCGTTGGTTCCTCCTCGCCATCACGCTCGAGTCGACCAACAATCGGATCGTCGTCGCCGTCAGCTCCGGAGCCGTGATCACGGGATTGGCGAGCTTCACGTACTACCAGTTCAACATCGGCACGCCATCCCCGAACGATTTCTCGTCGTTTTGCGATTACCCCGGGTTCGGCGTCGACGCCAACGCGCTCTACACGGGATGCAACATGTTCGGCGGCACCTTCCACACGACCGCGTACGTGATCCGAAAGACGAGCGTCCTGTCGGGGGGACCGATCGTCGTCACCGGGTTCTACAACATCGGCGATAGCAGCTCGGCAGGACCCTACGCTCCCCGCGGCGTCGACAACGACGATCCCACGTGGAACGAGGGGTACATCATCGGCACCGACGCCGGCTTCACCGGGCGCATCAACCTCCGCCGGGTCTCGAACCCCGGCGGCTCACCCACGCTCGGTCCGACCATCACCCTGTCCGTGTCGAACACGAACCTGCTGAACCAATCGGCCTCGGGGTCGGGGACGCCTCTCGACGCTTCCAACATCAAGCTGTACGCCGCCTCGATCCACAAGAACAAGATCACGGGTGCGACGACGCTGTGGACGGCTCAGTCCGTCGAGACCGACACGACGTGCATGCCGGCGGGCTCCGGAAACAACCGCCGCCTGGGCGCGAAGTGGTACGAGATCGGCAACCTGACCGCGACCCCCACGATCCTCCAGTTCGGAACGTTGTGCACGACCGCGGTCGGGGCGGCGACGAGCAACACAGAGCGCGGGTTCCTGTATCCCACCGTGGCGGCATCGGGGCAGGGTCACATGGCCCTCGGCGCGACCTTCGCCTCCGCGGCGGAGTTCGCCGGCGTCTCGACGGCGGGGCGCTTCAGGACGGACCCTTCGGGCGGCACGCGGGCCCCCGAGACGGTCGTTCTCGCCGGCTCGGCGCCGTATCAGCTTCTCGAGAACAGCGGCCGAAATCGGTGGGGCGATTACTCGTTCACCGACGTCGATCCCAACGACGACATGACCCTCTGGACGTTCCAAGAGTATGCGGATACTCCGGCGAACAATTGGTCGCTCCGGGCCGTCCAGCTCAAAGCGCCGCCACCGCCGAATATCGTCACCACGTCGAATGCCGTTTGCGCGGGGGTCACCGCATCGCCGGTGACCGTCAATGGATCCGACAGCTGCGCCGCCCCGACGTGCACGAACGGTCTCTGCACGGGCGGCGGGGCGTGCCCGGAATTCTTCGATCCGGGCCCCGATACGGGCGGGCCGGGCTACGCCAATCACATCACCGCCACGGTGACGGGCGGCATCACGGTGAACAGCGCGAACATCGTCATACCCGCGGCTCCGTCCACCCATCGCGTCCTGAGCGTCGCACTCTCGCTCAACACGCTCGCGGCGACCCCGGGAAACAAGACCGTCACGATCACGAACCCGGACGGACAATCCAAGTTCGGGAACGTCATCACCGTCATCGCAAACCGCGCGCCGGTCGCCAACGCGGGCGGTCCCTACGCCGTCTGCCAGGCCAGCTCCGTGACGCTCGACGGGACAGCCTCGACCGATCCGGACGCAATCTGCGGCGACACGATCGTCTCCTACGAGTGGGACCTCAACAACGACGGCACCTTCGACGTGACGGGCGCGACTCCGGTCGTCACCGCCGCGCAGCTCACGGCGCTCGGCCTCGTCGTCGGAGCCAATACGATCAAGCTCCGCGTCACCGACTCGCATTCGGCCACCAACACGGGGAGCGGCACGCTGACGATCCTGACCGACGGGTCGGCCTGCTCCGATGGGAATGCCTGCACCCAGACGGACGTGTGCCAGTCGGGGCTGTGCGTCGGGTCCAACCCGGTCGTTTGCCCCGCACCCGACCCGTGCCACGATCCCGGCGTCTGCAATCCCGGAACGGGAGTCTGCTCGAACCCGAGCAAGACCGACGGGTCGGCGTGCACGGATGGCAACGCCTGCACGCAGACCGACACGTGTCAGTCGGGCGTCTGCATCAGCGGCAATCCCGTCGTCTGCACGGCGAGCGATCAATGCCAC
>CAZEII010000049.1:7187-23230 GCA_964511835.1 uncultured Acidobacteriota bacterium
GGGCGTCTGCATCAGCGGCAATCCCGTCGTCTGCACGGCGAGCGATCAATGCCACTTGGCGGGGACGTGCGATACGGGCACCGGGATTTGCTCGAACCCAGCCAAGGGGGATGGCGTCGCGTGCGATGACGCGGACGCGACGACGTGCGGGGACGTTTGCGCGAGCGGAAGCTGCGCCGGCCACGCCGTTGCGGCGCCTCAGATCCTCGACGATAGTCTCCACCTGGACCGATCTCCGACGGACACGACGTTGAGCTGGACCGACGTTCCCGGCCCCTACGGCGTCTACCGCGGGGTCAACGGACCCGCCGGCGCGCCCTGGAGCTACAACCACACCTGTCTCGATCCAGGTGTGTCCGGGACCAGCGTGGTCGACACGGACGTCCCAGCGGCCGGGACATTCTTCTATTACCTAGTGACTCGCTGGAACGAGTGCAGGGAGTCGGCGCCCGGATTGGACGGCCAATCGAATCCGATTCCGAATTCGTCCCCGTGCCCTCCGCCTTGACCGGCCGGAAGTTACGACGCGCCTTCGTTTTAGCAACGGCTCGGAAACACCGCGCGTGTTGGGATTCTCCTGTGGCCTGAGGGCCCGAAACACGGTACATGTACAACTTTAACTGTGGGGCGGGGGGTCTCTGCATCCCACTTGTCTGTCCGAAGAGGTGCCCATGACGACGATGCGCCGTTGGTCCGCCGGTCTCGCGATCGTGTCGGCAGCGCTCCTGACGGGAGTGCTCGCATTCGCCGACGATGCTCCCAAGAAGGAAGGCCCGGCGGGTGCTCCGCCTCAAACGAAGGGGATCGCCGACGTCACGACGGGCGACGGCCGCCACATCCCGCTCGAGCAGTTCGCCGCTCCACCCAACACCGCCCACACGGACGGACTCGCCAAGGCTGCGCAGCGGGTGGTTCGAGGCCAGGCCTGGTGGCCCTACGCGAGCCCGATGCCGCCTTACAACCCCATGGGGAAGCGCGTTGAAGCCATGAGCGAGGACGAGATCTCCGTCAACGGCATCGCATCGCTGAACGTACGCGACGTCCAAGGCTCGCTCGCCGCCCTTCCGAAAGAGTTGCTGATCGAGCCCGGCGCTCAACTCAAGGAGCTCGAAGGGTTTTACCTCGTCAAGCTGCGCGGCTTCTCGCGCACGCAAGAGCAGGTGGATGCCCTTACGCGCGCGGGAGCGATCCTGGGCGAGTACATCAACATCAACACGTACATCGCCAAGATTCCGTCGTCCGACTTCGCCGCCGTCAAAGCGCTCCCGTTCGTGACCTTCGTCGGCGACTATCAACCGGCCTACAAGATCAGCCCCCGCATCGGGCTGGAAGAAGTTCCCGTCTCCGAAGCTCTCGATGCGTCCGGCCACGAAAAACCTTGGGCGCTCGAGCTCCAGCTTCACAAGGGTGTCTACCTCCAAGACGTCCTTTCCGCGCTGGCCCGCATCGGCATCTTCCCGCACGACGACGAAATCGTCGCTACGGACGCGCTCACGGTCGTCCAGCTCCGGAGCCTGCCAGCCGCGATTCCTGCCATGGCGACGATTCCCGGCGTCAAGTGGGTGGCTGAAAAGAGCTACCCGGAGCTCAACGCCTCCGCATCGAATCCCGCGGCGATTCCGATGATCTTGCAGAACAACGGCGTCTACACCTCGACCTCGGCGGGATGGAGGCTCTGGAACGCCGGGATCGACGGCGGCGCCACCGGCCAGATCGTCACGATGATGGACACGGGCCTCAATACGAAGATGTACCACTTCTCGCAGGACACGCTGAACACCGGGACCATCGGACCGGCCCATCGCAAGGTGGTCGCTTACGAAAACTTCGGCGGCGATCTGTGCGTGCTCGGGAACGCCGACGTCGACGGCGGGCATGGAGCCAAGACCTCGCAGCATGCGGTCGGCTCGATCTCCAACATGATCACGAACCCGGACACGATGCACGTCCCCAACGCGAACTGGGACGACGGGATCGCGCGCGGCGCCAAGGTGTACATGCAGGACATCGGCGACGCGACGGGGTCGATCAATCCGCCGCTCGATCTGGGCCCCTCGATCACCGCCGCGATCATGAAGGGGTCGTTCGTGCAAAACCACTCTTGGGGCAATTCGAGCGACACCTACGACTCGCTCGCGAGCTTGCTCGACACGGCGCTCTTCAACAATCCGAATTTCGTGGTCACCACGTCCGCGGGCAACCGGGGCGCCATCGGGGCGCAAACGTTGGGCAATCCGGCGACCGCAAAGAATTCCATCACCGTCGGTGGCAACGACGCGGCAAATCCGGACGATCTCTTCATCGATTGCGGTTGGGACGGGTTGGCCGGTTGCAGCACCGGAGATCTGGGGTCGAGCCGTGGCCCCGTTTCGGGGTCCGGGCGTTACAAGCCGGACATCATGAGCTTTATCTGGGCGAGCGTCCCCGTCGGAGGCGAGCAGATGGCCTACGACGCCCCGACCGCGATGTGCCAGACCGACGCGACGAAGACGCCTTATATGAACTACATCAACATCGGGAACGAGGGCGGCACGTCGTTCGCGGCGCCGGACATCGCCGGGCTCGCGGCTCTCGTCCGCGATTACTTCCAGCAGGGGTTCTATCCGACGGGCACCGCCACCCCCGCAAACGCGATCACGCCGTCCGGCGCGCTGGTGAAAGCGGTCATTCTCGCCTCCGGGGAAGATATGGCCGCGACCTCGTTTCCGTCGTCGAGTCCGATCATCAAACGTTATAGCGGCGACGTCGGTTACGGCCGCGCGAACCTTCCCGCCGCTCTTCACATCGGCGGCACCGCTCCCTACCTTTGGGTGCAGAACAGCGATCTCCTGGGCGACGGCGCGACGAAGACGTTCCAGTTCAACATCAACAGCAGCACTATTCCGCTGCGCGTCATGCTGGCCTACTACGACGCGGCCGGCGACGCTCTGCAGAAAGATGTGGACCTCAAGGTCACGGTCGGCGGACACGTCTACTGGGGCAACAACTTCTCCGGCGGGTGGAGCACCTTCAGCACCGCCACACGCGATCACACGAACCCGACCGAAGGCGTCTTTCTCGACGCGGCGCACGGGCTCCCGAGTTCGGGCACCGTTCAGGTCGACGTCGTGGGCGTCAACGATCCTGGCGGCATGAACTACTCCCTCGTCCTCGCCGGCGATGTGGTCAGCCAAAATGTCACTCAGGTCACGCTCGACAAGGCCAAGTACACCTGCAACGCCCTCGTCACCGTCACGGTGAACGACTCCTCGGCGACGTCGCCGGTTTCGGTCACCCTGGTCAGCAAGAACAGCTCCTCCACGACGATCGACACGCAGATCGTCAGCTGCAGCGGGTCGAACGGCGTTTTTGTGGGCACGATCCAGCTGGGCAGCGGCCTCATCGTCGCGGACGGCGGGTCGATCACGGCAAGCTACACCGGCGCCCTGCCCGCGACGTCGACCATCGCGTGCCAGATCTCGGGGCTCGATGAGGGGCTGATCCTCAAGGGGGGCTGCGACGATTCGGCAGCCGGCACCGACCCCGCCAACGGTCCGCTCTTCAACGGCGGCGTGAACGAGTTCTACACGCAGTACATGGACGCGGGGGAATACTCCTCCTACACGTTCAAGTTCCAGAACTCGTTGGCCACGCCGATTCACGATGCCACGGTCAACCTGAGCTTCTCCGGTGGCGCGGCCTCCAAGATGAGCGTCCTGAACAACCCGGTTCACATCGGGTTCGTTCCGGCCGGCGCGACGGTCGGCGCCGTGTTCCAGCTGTTCACCGATCTGACCGCAGCGGCCCTGACGTCGGTCAATCTCGACTTCGACGTCACGTCGCCGTCCGATGGATACACGACGCCGAAACGCTTCACGCAGCCGCAGATCCTGCAGGCCAACAACGTCGTGCAACGGCTCGCGCAGTGTCAGACCTTCAACACCTCGCTCGGAACGTTCCTGGAATCGACCGCGGTCTCGCATTCCCCGACGCCGGGGGCGCTGAACACCTTCCGCTGGAGCGGCGCCGCGACCACGCCGACGCTCGTGAAGAGCGAGGTGCGAACGGACACCTTGTGCGGGAGCTCTGTCCCGAACGCAGCAGCGATGACCGGGAACTCCGGCACCACGGCGAACTTCGTCAACTTCGCCGATTCGTTCCTGTTCACGCGATTCCAGCCCGCGCTTCGCGGCAGCTCGCCATCGGGGCAGCCGTATCAGTACGCCTGGAAGTGGCATTCCTTCTACCACGCATCCGAGACCGGAGGGAACCAGGGCGGCGTCTGGGGGGCCTTCTACAACGACGGGTGGAACCTCCCGTCGGATCCCACGGGCGACGAAATGACCCAGTTCCCGATTTCCTTGGCGTACTTCTATCAGAACGTCTTCTTCGATTACCCCTCCTCGGGTTCGGGAAGCTGGGATTGGGAGGTGGCGAACACCGGAACGCCGGACGATCCTCATCTTGGCCCGTCGTCCGGCGGAGCGCCGAATCAGTGGATCATCACGTTCCCGGACTCGGTCCGCGGCCCCGCGAACTCCAACACGTGGTGGGTTTACGGGCACCAGCATGCCGACGTCTGGTGGTTCACCAGCGCTCCGCAAACCCACGGCACGCACCGCGATATCGCGCTCGACAACGACCGGCTGGTCTACGACGAGTTCTACGCGCAAGGCCAGGTCGGCACGTGCAGCGCGGCTTCTCAGCCAGGACTTGTCGCGTTCGATCAGTTCTCATATGACAACTGCCCGACGGGGACCGCCGTGCTCTCCGTGACGGATGCCAACGGCGTCACGGGTCTCACCGTCACGGTGACCAGCCCGGGCACCGGCGATAGCGAGGTGGTGACCCTGACGGGCTCGGCCCCGTACTTCTCCGGCACTCTGACTCTTTCGACGACGTCCGGCGTGGGAGCCAACAACGGCGTTCTGTTCGTGCTCCCGAGCGAGACGATTTCGGCCACGTACACCGACTCGTCACCCGCCGGGTCCACCACAGCGGTCGCGAACGTCGGCTGTACGGGCGGCGACGTCGTTTACCTCTCCAATGCCCAAGTCTCGGACAACGGGGACAACGACGGCTTCGCGGACAACAACGAGACGGTGACGATGGATCTGACGATTCAAAACAATCTCACCACCGCGCTCACCAACGCCAAGGTGCAGATCTTCGCGGATTCGCCGAACATCGATTGCATCAGCGATGCCACCGCACTCTACGGCACCGTGGGGCCGGGCAGCAACGCAACCAACCCGCCCGGAGACCGTTTCACGTTCCACGTCAAGTCGACGGTCGCCTGCACCGATCCGCTGAACCCGCCGACGGCCCGATTCATCGTGGCGATCAGTGGAGACGGGCTGGACGGAGCTGCGACCCTTCAGAAGTTCCTCATCCCGCTCGATCTCAACCCAACGGCGAGCGGTGGGGCGTATACCTACACGCAAAACTTCTCGACCGATCCCGGTTGGGCGACCGGAATCACTCCGGATGACGATCTCAACGGCTCGTGCCCGGCGTACGTCAACGACTTCCACTGGTGCGCCGCGTGCGGCAATGGCGGCGGCGGCTACGGCGCGTGGGTCGGGAACAGCCCGTTCGGAACGTCCGGGCAGAACTACTCTCCCGACTACAACTCGTCGACGCTGTACTCACCGCCGTGGGTGGCCAACGGCAACGTGACCATGCAGTTCCGGATCGCCTACCGCGTCGAGTTCAGCGGACCGAGCCTCTACGACGGCGCGATCCTGCAATCCAGGGTCGGGGCAGGGGCATGGACGGCCGTGCCGTTCACCACGCCGCCCCAGGCCGCGACCGTAGCGCAGGACTTCTGCAGCCCGCTCGCGGTGAGCCAAGTCGCGTGGACCGGAAACGGCCCGGCGTCGCCGTATTGGACGTTGACCGACATCGCGACCGTGGCGGCGAGCTCCGGACAGTCGATCCAGTTCCGCTGGAGGCTGGGTGGAGACCAGAGCGGAAACGGCGCCGGCTTCGGCGGCTTGGGCGTCGACGACGTCACCGTGACGAACCTGAAGCAGACCACGACGTGCGAGCCGACACGGAATAACGCTCTGCCGTCCTGCCCGTTCTGTCTGGCGAATCCAAACGGCACGCCGTGCGACGATTCCAACGGCTGCACGATCAACGATGCCTGCACCGCGGGCGCCTGCGCCGGAACGCCGATCACGGTTCCGCCCGAGACGGCCAACCTCCGGGTCCAACCCGACAAGACCTCGTTCATCTGGGATCCGATGCCCAACACGCCGGCGTATGACGTCGTGCGGGGCACGTTGAGCGCTCTGCCAGTCGGTCCCGGAGGCGGCGACGAGTCGTGCTTCAACGATCTCGTGGCCGCGGTGCTCTCCGACGGGACGGTGCCCTCACCCGGAACGGGGTTCTGGTATCTCTCCCGCGCGGAGAACACTTGCGGTATTGGCACGTTCGGCACTCAGGGACTCCACGGTGCTCCCGGGGCGCCGCGCGTGACCACGACCTGTCCGTAAGGGAAACGCACGGGGAGAAGCACCCGACGGGGCCGGTCGACCGGGAGGTCGGCCGGCCCCTTTTGCTCCCGGCCGGCGACGGATGCGAATCAGGAGAGTTCGCCGCGGAGGATCGCGGCGAGCGTCTTCGCGTCGATGTTCCCTCCTGAGACGACGCACGCGACCCGCCCGCGACCCGCTTTCCCGGCAAGGGCGGCGGCGACGGACGTCGCTCCCGCTCCCTCGGCTACGACGTGATTCCTCTCGACCAGGAGTTTGACCGCGGCGATCGTCTCGGCCGGAGAGACGACGCACGACCCGTCGAGGAGGCGCGAGACCAGCGGCCACATCTCCTCGAGCACGCTCGTCGAACCGATGCCGTCAACGAAGGTGGGTGTGTAGTTGATTTTTCGCGGGGCACCCGCCTGGAGCGCAGCGGACAGCGGCGCGGCGGACGCGACCTCGGAAGCGAAGACCTTGACGCTCGGCTTCAGCGCGCGCATCGCGGCGGCAATGCCGCTCGACAGACCGCCGCCGCCGTAGGGAACGACCACCGCGTCGACGTCGGGGAGATCCTCGAGAATCTCGAGGCCGATCGTCCCATTGCCCGCGATGACGGCCGGGTCGCTCACGGGGTGGACGAACGCACCTTCGATGCCCGGATGATGGTGCTCGATGATGACGTTCCACCAGGCCTCGAAAGGAAGCTTGACGATCGATCCGCCGAGACGCCGGATCGCGTCGATCTTCGTCTGGGGCGCGTGCTCGGGGACGACGACGGTGCAAGCAACGCCGAGCCGCTTCGCGTTCCACGCGACGCCTTGGGCCATGTTTCCGGCGCTTGCCGTGTAAACGCCGTGGGCCAACGCGTCGCGAGAGAGCAATCCCATCGCGCTTCCGGCACCGCGCAGCTTGAAGGATCCGATCGGTTGGAGATTCTCGAGCTTGAGCCAGATGTCCGCCGGTGCGTCGGCGGCGTTGAGCCGAAGCAGCGGCGTGCGCAGGGCCGACCCCGCGATACGGGAGCGCGCCGCGCGAATCGCATCGAGCGATGGCGCCTCAATCGTACGCAATGCGGTGGCCTCCGAAATCCACGGCGATCCCTCGCCCCGACGCGCGCGCCTTCGCGTGAATGTGATGCGCCGCCGCGAGATCCTCGACAGCGATGCCGAGCGACTTGAACAGTGTGATCTCGTCCCGCGACCGCCGCCCGGGTACGATTTCCGCCAGGATGCCGCCGATCTCACCGAGGATGTGATCGTCGCCGACGGCTCCCTCTGCTCTCGGGATCAGGAAATCGCCCGCCTCCGCGAGCGCGGATTCCCGCCGGTCGACGTAAAGGCGAGACCGGACGACCGCCTCCGTATCGAGCTCCCGGGCGTCCCTGAAGCACGCGCCCACCGCGTTGACGTGCGCCCCCGGAGCGATCCAGCGTCCGAGGAGCACGGGCTCGCGGGAGGCCGTCGCGGTGCAGATCAGGTCGGCCCCCGCCACCGCGTCTTTCACCTCCCGCACGGCCTCGATCGGAAACCCCAGCTTCGTCTCGTGATGGCGGGCGAAGCGCTCCGCTCGCGGTTGGGTCGAGCTGGCGACGCGCACGCGCCGCAAGCGACGGACCGTCCGCATGGCCTCGAGGTGAGCGCTCGCCTGGACGCCCGAGCCGATGATGGCGAGGTCTCCGGCGTCCTCCCGGGCGAGCAGCCGTGTGGCGAGCCCGCTGACGGCCGCCGTCCGGATCGCCGTGATCGAGCTGGCATCGATCATCGCCAACAGCGAGCCGATCTGCGCGTCGAACAAGAGCACCGCACCTTGATGCGAGTCGCGCTCGGTGCCGTGGTTGGCCGGCAGGTACGAGATGACCTTCAGGCCGAGCGATCTCGGCGCGCCGAGATACGAGGGCATCAATCCCAGGAGCCCCGACTTGTCCGGCATCCACACCATCGTCCGAAGCGGCAGCACGGCGTCTCCCTTGGCCAGGGCGAGCAGCGCCCGGGCCATGACGTCGACGCACTCCCCCATGGGGAGGAGCTCGGGAACGAGCGACTGCGGAATGATCAAGGTGTTCAAGGCGAAACCCTCCCTGGGCGCTACGACGAGAGCACCGCACCGAGCCGGCCGGGGTCGATGTTCCCCCCCGAGACGAGGGCGACGACCACCGATCCCGGCCGCACGCCGATCCGCCCCGACAGCAGGCTCGCGGTCGCCGCGGCGCCCGAGCCCTCCGCGACGAGCTTCGCGCGTCCGGCGAGAACCCGCATCGCTTCCTCGATGGCGTCCTCGGCGACCGTCGTCACTTCGACGCCGAGCCTCCGGGCGATCTCGAGCGGAAGGGCGCCGACGAACGGCGGGGTCATGCCGTCGGCGAGCGTGCTCTTCGGACGGGGGACAGGAACCGGCGTTCCCGCGGCGAGCGCGGGCGAGAGCCCGGGTCCGGCGGCCAGCTCGACCGCCACCACGCGTGCCGCCGGCCGTTTGGCCTTGACCGCCGTCGCGACGCCGCCGAGCAGTCCGCCGCCGCCGACGGGAACCACGACCACCTCAGCGTCGGGAGCCTCCTCGACGATCTCGAGACCGGCCGTGCCCGCGCCGGCCAGGACGACGGGATCGTCGAACGGATGTACGAACGTCAGCCCTCTCTCGTCGCGGACGTCCGCCAGCTTGTCGAACAGGGTGCTGCGATCGTCGTGAAAGACGATCTCGGCGGCATACCCGCGCACGGCGTCGATCTTCGAGCGCGGCGCATCCGATGGCATGACGACGACGCACGGCGCCTCGACGAGGCGTGCCGCCCACGCCACCGCCTGGGCGTGGTTCCCGGCGGACACGGTCACGATCCCTTTCGCGCGCTCCGCGTTCGAGAGACAAAGAATCTTGTTCAGCGCCCCGCGCGCTTTGAACGAGCCGGTCTTCTGGAAGCTCTCGCACTTCAGCAAGAGCCGGACGCCCACGCGACCGCCGATCGACGCCGCGCTCAGGAGGGGCGTGCGATGAATCTTCCCTGCAAGGCGCGCCGCGGCCGCTTCCACGTGGGAGATGTCGAGCATCCGCGAAGTTTAAGGCGCAAATCCCCGCGCCCTCAACACTTGTTCGATTTCCGGGGCCGCCAGGCTCTCCGGCGGCTCGCCAAACCGGTTGATCGAGGGCGCACGCTCGGAGCCCGCATCGAGGAGCAACAGCACGGCGGCGAGGTGGTCGGCGCCGGGGTCCTGGTAGTTGGCCGAGCCATGCGCCGCCCAGCCCAGGGGAGAGCTGCCGAACCGGCTGTCCCGTGCGTTGAGCGGTGCGCCGAGGGCCAACAGCGTCTTCACCAGTGTGGGGCGGCCGAGCCACGCGGCGTGGTGGAGCGGCGTGCCTCCCCACATCCCTTCCCACCCGGGGTCGAATCCGATGGCTGCCATCAATCGAACGCTGGCATCGCGCCGCTCGTGAACTGCTTGCACCATCACCCCGCGGTCCTCGCCATCGAGCTCCGCGACCAGCGCGGGGTTCGCGGCGAGAGCCGCGCGAGCGGCCGGCTCGTCGCCGCGGATGCACGCTCCCAGGAAGGCATCGACCGGGGCGACCCCGGCCGTGGACGCGCCGCGCGCGCGCAAGAACGTCGCGAGAGGCTCGTTCCCCGTGCGCACCGCCAGCACGTAAGGGGTGCGCCCGTCGGCGCGCGCTCGATTCACCTCGGCGCCGAAGGCCACGAGCAGCTCCGCGACTCCGGGGCTCCAGCCGCCGCGCGCGATGGCGTGCAGCGGCGTCTCCTCGAGGTCCTCGCTGGCCACGTTGGGATCGGCGCCGTGCTCGAGCAGCCACTGCATGCCGAGAGCCGCGCAAGCCGCACCGCGCTCCGATTCGCGATGGCCCGCCAGAAAATAGAGCGGTGTGTTCCGGTACGTCGCATGGCGCGATGAGAGGTTCGCACCGTGCGAGAGAAGGATCTCGAGACAGGCGCGGTGATTGAGCTGAGCCGAGTGATAGACGGACTCGCCGTCATTCGGATCGGCTCCCGCCTCGAGGAGACGCTTCACCTCGTCCAGATCGTTCGCCACGCACGCGTGGTAGAGCGGCGGCAGTGACGGTTCCGTCTCGTCGGCCATGACCCTGGAGGATAGTGTACCCGGGCCTATACTCTCTCGCCGATGGCTTCCGATCATCCGGCAGAGCCGGCCTCGCGCGAGGCCCTCCTCGAAAGCGAGCCGTTCCGAGCCTTGAGGCCGAGGCTCGTCGATCAGGTGTTCTCCTGCGCGCGAGAGCGGCGGTACGAGCCCAACGAAGCGATCATCCGGCAGGGCCAGCGAGGCGACGCCCTCTTCGTCGTCCTCGACGGTCAGGCCCGCGTTCTCGTGAGCGACCACCGGGCGACCGTGAGACCGATCGGCACCCTGACGCGGGGTTCCGTCGCGGGGGAGATGTCGCTGATCACCCAGGAGCCGGCGACCGCCGACGTCGTCGCGCTGACCGAAGTCCGCGTGCTCGTCATCTCGTCGGCCGACTTCGATGCGCTGGCGGCGAAGAATCCTGAGCTGACGATCGTTTTGACGAATCTCGTGGCTGACCGCCTGGGGCGGGCCCTTCACGACGGGCTCGGCGGCAAGGTGCTCAACGGCTATCGCATCCTGGGATGTGTCGGGCGAGGTGGGATGGCCGTCGTCTACGAGGCCACCGAGCTCGCCACGGGCGAGCGGGTCGCGCTCAAGATGATGTCCCATCGCCTGGTCTACCAGCCGGGCGCGTCCTCGCGCTTCGAGCGCGAGGCGCGGATCGTCGAGCCGTTGGAGCACGAGAACATCGCCAGAATGAAGGGGCACTTCCCCGCCTTCCGCACCGAGTTCATCGTGATGGAATTCTGCGAGGGCGCGACGCTCGCCGACCTCTTGGCGCGCCGCGGCGCATTCCCCGAGGCCCAAGCGAGGCCGATCCTCGGCCAGCTCGCGGGAGCGCTTCAGTTCGTGCACGAGCGCGGCGTCGTGCACCGCGATCTCAAGCCCGGAAACGTCATGCTCACTCCGGCGGGACGGGTGAAGCTGATGGATTTCGGCTTGGCGAAGGAAGACGAGGACCTGACCGACGACACGAAGACGCTCAGGGGAACCGTGCTCGGGACGCCGCTGTACATGCCCCCCGGCCAGATGACGGGGGAGGAGACGGGAACGGCGATCGACGTCTACTCGTTCGCCTGCATCGCGTACGAGCTGGTCGCGGGCAAGCCGCTCTACGAGGGGCGGACCACGCGCGCGCTGCTCCAGGACAAGCTGACGAGGACGATTCCGCCCGCACGCCAGATCGGCCCCGGAATCTCGGCGGAGCTCCACGAACTGCTCGTCTCGGCGCTCGATGTCGACCCCGGGCGTCGCCTCCCGTCGCTCGCGACGATCGCTCCTTGGAGCGGCGTCCCCGATGGGGCATTCTTGAAGGAGCTCTTCGCAGCCTAGGGGGACGCCATGCCACGAAACCTGCGCGGATTCGGTGCGGCGGTTGCAGCGTCGGCGCTCGCGTTGGACCTTTCCGCGGAGGGCGGCGCCAAGCCGGCGCTGCGATTCGCTTGGCCGCCCCACGGCGACGCGACGGTGGAGCTGAGGGACGAGCGCTCCGTCGGCGACGAGAGCCGCACGATCGTCATGACGATGCATCTGCACGTCGAGCCCGACGTGGATTCCGGTCGCGTCGTGGTCCGTCTGTCGGACGCCCATCTCGTGTCGATCGACGGCCAGACCCCCGGAGACGTCGATGCAGCCCACACGCTCTTGGCCGTCGGCCGCGTGATGAAGAGCATCACGCCGACGATCGTCGTCAGCCGTGAGGGCCGTTTTCTCGAGACGAGGGACGCCAATCGGCTTCTCGTTGCCGTGCTTCGATCGGCCGGATTCCCCGCAATGCCGCCCGCCACCGAGGCGATGGAGCACGTCCTGAGCGACCTCGCCGCGGAGGATTGGACAACCTGGGTCGGGGCCTGGATCGGACGGATCCCGGAGCCGGGAGCCTGGGAGGAATCCGAGCGCGATTTAGATCTGAACGGCTCGCGAGTGTCGGTTCACCTGAAACACCGCGTGCTCGATCGGTCCGGATCGGAGACCCACACACGCCTCGAGGCCGAGGCGGTCTATCCCTCCGACGCCGTCCGTGACTACACGAGCGGTTTCCTGATCGACCTCGCGCGCGAAGCGAAGGAGCTGGGGGACGAAGATCCCGTCGCCAGCCTGCGGTTCCTCGAGAGCGCTCGCTACGGACCGATGGCCCAGACCCTGACGGTGGAGCTGGAGACCGTGACGATGCGCCCGATCTTCGCCGAGAGACTGCGCACGTTCTCGGCGTCGAACGGCCGGCACAAGGTCGACGGCCGCGAGCGCCGAACCCATCGCTTCACTTGGGAGCCGCCGTCGCCGGATCCGACACCGTGACGAGCTCCACCGTGCTGAGCAGGCGGCGGTACCGCTGCAAGTAGAACCTTCCGTCGGGGCTCAGAATCGGCCACCCGTAGATGATTCCCGCCGGATCGGGCGAGAGGAGCTCGCGAGCCAGCTCCCGGTGCCCTGTCGCAAGGTCCGTGCGGTAGATGCGGGGCGGATACGTCCGATCGAAGGTCAGGATCGAGCGGCCGTCGGCCGACCAGGCTAGGGGAGTGTCATCCTTCCGGGCTCCGGTCACCGGCGCAGGGATCCCGCCGGACGCCGGTACGACGTAGAGATCTCGTTTGACGTCGGCGACGACGACCCTCGATCCGTCCGGTGAGAGCATCGCGATGATCGCTCCCTCAGGCGAGACGGCGTGAGGCTTTCCGGAGTCGAGATCCATCACGTACGCCGCGCTTCGTCCTCCTCGTTTCGAGAGCACGAACGCGGCCCGACGGCCGTCGGACGAGAAGCTCATCTTCTGCAGCGCGGTGACCGAGAGCTCGAGTCCGCCGAGATCGATCGTCCTGGCCTGGCCAGGCCCCACCGGACGAACGGTCAGCATCGAGCGGTCGCCCGTCAGGTTGGTCGTGAAGGCAAGCTTGCCGTCGGGACTGAGGCCCGCGGCGATTCCCAAGCCGAGCTGGACGGGCGCTTCGCCGCCGCGCCGGAAGAAAATCGCGTACTCGCCATTCTCGACGACGCTGGCGTTGTCCCCGAGATAGATCGTCCCGTCCTGCGAGATTGCACCAATCTGATCGTTGTCCCAAAAGGTATAGATCCGCTCGCTGGTGTCACCGGCCAGCTCGCCGGCGACGGTGGCACGCGTGAAGTCCGACAGCAAGATCACGCGCCCGTCGGCGGCTATGTCTTGAACGCGAATCAGCGTCGGCGATCTCAAGACCGGGCGTGGCATCTCCCCGGGGACCACGCGAAAAAGAACACCCCCCCGAACGTCGTCGCCGATGGTGAACAGCAACTCGCGGCCGTCCGGGGTCCAGCAAACGCCCTGAGTGAATTGCCGCTCCGGCCCGACGAGGGTGATCTTCCCGCCAGGCTCGAACAGCTTGACCTCGCCGAGGTCGTCCCCCCAGACGCGATGGTCGACGTACGCGAGGCGCTTCCCGTCGGGCGCGAAGCGAGGCTGGCTGATCCAGCCGTGGGAGCGGGCAATCTCCTTTCCGATCGGATACTGCAGGACTTGGTCGTCGCCGTCCTGAACGACGACGGCGAATTCCTTGCCGTCCGGAGAGATGTCGGCGTCGAAGACGCCTTCCAAGATCTCCCGCGGTGCGCCTCCGGCCAGGGCGACCTGGGCCAGCGTCCCGACGCGGAGCCAGCTCCCGCTGTAGTGGCGCCCGAGGAGCAGCGCCATCTGACCGTCCTTCGACATGCCCGCGATGTCGGAGCTCGGGACGTCGATCGGGCGCGATTCGAAACCGTCGACGCGCGTCGAGTAGAGAGCGAGTGGCCGGCCCTCGTAGGCGGCCCCGTAGACGACCGTCTGTCCGTCGGGGGAGAGGCGCGCGGAATAGACAACGCCGCGGCCGAACGTCAGCGGGCGAAAGCTCGCCGGCGAGGTCGCCGCCAAGCGACGTCCGACGAACGTACCGCCGATGAGCGCGGCGACGATCCCGAAAGCGGCGACGAGCGGCAGCCAGGCGCTCCGCGCTCCGAGGACCGGCTCGGCTTGCTCCCTCAGCGCGTCGCCACCCCCGCGAAGTTCGGCGATCGCATCCCCGATGTCGCGCAGCCGCTCGCGGGGGTCCTTGCGAAGACAATGCTCCAACAGTCGCTTGACCCACGGCGGGATCTGCGACGGGAGCGCGGACCAATCGGGCTCGCGGGTCAGCACGGCCGCCATCGTGTCCGATACGGTGTCCCCTTCGAAGGCGCGCCTCCCGGCCAGCAGCTCGTAGAGCACGCAGCCGAAAGCCCAGATGTCGGCGCGCTTGTCGACGCTCCGGCCTCGCGCCTGCTCGGGGCTCATGTAGGCGGCGGTGCCGAGGATGACCCCGGTGGCGGTCCCGAGCGACGTGACCGTCGGTGAGTTCGTCGCATCGAGAGGCGCACGCGAGCCGGCCGCGGGATCGAGCGCCTTCGCGAGGCCGAAGTCCAAGACCTTCACCCGCCCCTCGGGCGTCAGCTTGATGTTGGCGGGCTTCAGGTCCCGGTGGACGATCCCGTGCTCGTGCGCCGCGTCCAGCGCCTCGGCGATCTGTCTCGCGACGTCGAGCGCCTCGGATACGGGGACAGGCCCGATTTGCAGCCGCTCCGAGAGATCCTCGCCGGGAACCAGCTCCATCGCGAGGAAGCGAAGTTCCCCGTGCTCGTGGAAGCCGTAGATCGCGGCGATGCTCGCGTGATTGAGCGCGGCCAACAGCTTGGCCTCGCGCTCGAATCGAGACGATCGCTCCGGATCGTTCGCGAACGACGATGGGAGAAACTTCAACGCCGCTTCGCGGTCGAGCTTGGTATCCCGTGCGCGCCAAACTTCGCCCATGCCGCCGGCGCCCAACGGCGAGATCACCTCGTAGGGGCCGAGCTGCGTCCCGGCAGTCAGGCTCACCGTCCGATTCTAGGTCGAGACGCGCCGATCCCGCTTAGACTTTGACGAGGAGGGCGCTCTCATGGCCGGTCGACTCCCAAAACGCGCATTTCGGGCCTCGGTCGCCGCGCTCGCTCTCTCGGCTGCGTTCCCCGCCGCAGCGGGCCAAAGTAAAGAGCTCGTCGGTTCTTACCAGCTCGTCAAGCGAGTGACGAAAGAGGGGACGGAGCTCAAGAGCCCGGACGTCGTTGGGTTCATGACCTACACGAAGACCCGTCGCACGGTGATCATGAAGTGGAACGCTTCCGACGGCGGCGCCGTGTCGATCTCGTTCATCGCCGGCTATTCGATCGGAGGAGGGAAGTACTGCGAGAACATCGTGTACGGCGTCCAGAGCAATCTCGGCGGGCCGGGCGTCTCTTACGACGCGCCCTCCGACTCACCGACCTGCACCGCAGCGATCACCGACGCGACCGGTTTGTCGTTCGACGTCCCCAACGAGAAGCTCCGCTTGCGCGTGACCCGTGACGGCATCATCGCGACGACACCACGCTGGACGGATCACTGGGAGAGAGCGAAATAGGGGAATAGGGGACACATCAAGATCCCCTATTTCGCTCTCTCCCAGTTTTCTTCGACGACGATGCCACCGAGCTGGCG
>CAZEII010000050.1:0-16117 GCA_964511835.1 uncultured Acidobacteriota bacterium
ACTTCGTGATGAAGGGAGGGCGGATCATCCGCCGACCCTAGATGGAGGAAGGGGAGTGTCCCCTCATTCGTCTTGGATCTGGGTGATGCACTCCGGGCACGTTTCGTGAGTCAAAGGTATCTCCGCGTTGGCGGAAAGATAGTCCTCGATCGGCTCCCACCGTCCCGCGGCATCCCTGAGCCGCTTGCACCAGCTGCACATGATGAACATGCCCGGCGCTTCTTCCGGCGGCGAGCTTCGAGCGATCCGCTGGAGGAGGCTCCTGGCGTATCCCAGGGAGCGCTCGAGCTGCACCACGAGACGGTGCCGCTCGATCGCGTGGCGCATCACCCGCACGAGGAGAACGGCGTCGAAGGCGCCTTTGGTCAGGTAGTCCTGCGCTCCCAGCCGGACGGCATCGAACATCGTCGTGTCGTCGGCCAGCGCGCTCAGGATGACGACCGGGACCAGACGAAACCGGGAATGGAGCACGCTGAACGTCGGAAGACCGACGCTGTCGGGAAGACCCAGGTCGAGCAAGACGACGTCGAACGCCCGGGACTCGAGCGCGCGGATCGCGTCGGCGAGCCGCGCGGCTTCGGTGACCTCGATCGAGACGCCGGAGACCAGGCCCATCGCCAAGCGGACGAAGCGGGCGTCGGCTGGATTGTCCTCGACGACGAGGACGTTCAGCTTGCCCCGCGGGCGCAACAGCACGCTCATGCGTGACCCCCTGGAAGCTGGGCGACCCTGAGCCAGAACGCCTCGATCGTCCGGATGACCTCGGTGAACGCATCCAACCCGATCGGCTTCACGATGTAGGCGTTCGCCTGGAGGTCGTACGCCTGCTGAACGTCGGTCGGCGCGCCCGAGGTCGTCAGGATGACGACGGGAATCCGGCACAAGGCGGGGTCGCTCTTGATCTCGCGCAGCACGTCGCGGCCGTCGCGACCCGGCAGGTTCAGGTCGAGCACGACGAGGCTCGGGCGCGGCGCCTCGACGAACCGCCCCTCGCGCCGGAGGAACGCGAGCGCCTCGTCGCCGCCCTCCACGACGCGAATGGTCTTCGGAACTCGGCCCTCGAGGAGGATCTCCTCGATCAAGCGCGCGTCGGGGCGGTTGTCCTCGACCAGGAGGACTTCCGCAAGCCCATGCTCGGCACGGCCGCGAATCACGACGCCGCCACGCCGGAGCGGGGCAAGGTGAACACGAGCGTCGTTCCACCTTCGGCGCGCGGCTCGACCCAGATTCGCCCTCCGTGCTGGTCGACGATCTTTCTGCAGATGGCGAGACCGACGCCCGCCCCCGGGTATTCCTGACGCCGATGGAGGCGCTGGAAGATGGCGAAGATGCGCTCCACGTGCCGGGGGTCGATCCCGATGCCGTTGTCCACGACCGAGAAGATCCACTCGGAGTCGCGGGCCGACGCCCCCACGCGGACTTCGGGCGGGACTCCGGGGCGCCGGAACTTGATCGCGTTCGCCACGAGGTTCTGGAACAGCTGCACCATCTGGAGGTCGTCGGCCAGCACGTTGGGCAGCGGCTCGCAAGTCACGCGCGCGCCGGTCTCAGCGATTGCCGCGCCGAGATTGCCGAGCGCCTGGTCGACCGCGGCGCTCATCGAGGTCGGGGCGGCGATCGGCGGTCGCATTCCCACGCCGGCGTACTCGAGGAGGCCTTGCAGGAGCTGATGCATCCACTCGGCGCCATCGACGACGAAACCCAGAAACTCGTCGGCGTCCGCATCGAGGCGCCCACGGTAGCGACGGGCGATCAGCTCGGCGTAGGTCCCCATCGTGCGCGCGGGCTCGCGAAGGTCGTGGCTCGCGGCGTAGGCGAACTGCTTCAACGCTTCGTTGGAGCGGGTCAGCTCGGCGGTGCGCTCGGCGACACGGCGCTCGAGATCGGCGTTCAGGCGGCGGATACGCAGCTCGACCTGCTTGCGCTCCGTGATGTCGCGGATCGCCGCCATCACGAGGAGACCCTCGTCCGCGCGGACGGGGCTCAGGCTGATCTCGACCGGGAACTCGGTTCCGTCGCGGCGCAGCGCGTGCAGCTCGAGACCCTCTCCCATCGGGCGCGTTCGAGGATCCTCGGAGAAATGGCTCCGATGGCCTCTGTGGTGGCCGCGGAAGGCCTCGGGAACGAGCTGCTCGACCGACCGCCCCAGGAGCTCCGCGCGGGGATAGCCGAACACGCTTTCGGCCTGCGCGCTCGCCTCGATGATGGTGCCCCGGCGATCGACGACGATCATCGCGTCGGGAGCGGCCTCCAGGAGGCCGCGCAGCCGCACCTCGGATTCGCGCAGCTCGCGCTCCGCGCGGCGGCGCTCGAGGACCTCGTGCTCGAGCGCCCGCACCGCTTGAGAGAGCGATTCCGTCCGCGCGGACACGGTTCCCTCGAGCTCGTCGCGGGCGACACGCAGCTCGCGCTCGACGCCGCGCGCCTCCGCGACGACGGCGGCGACCGCGAGGGCCATCACCGACAGTCCTCCCATGAATACCTGGAGCAAAAGGAGCGATTCGTTGGGCGCGGGGCGCGCGAACGGGCCGAATCCGCGGACCGTGCCCCAGACGGCGAGCCACGAGAGGAGAAGCGCGACGGCCGCGGCCTCCCGGCGTCCGAATCGGAACGCTGCCCAGAAGGGGAACGGGACGAAGAGATAAATGAGAGGAGGCGGGACGACGCCGTTGAAAACGACGACCCCGGTGACGGCCAGCCCCAGGAGAAGCAGCACGCACTCGAAGATCTTGTGCGCCGGCCAACGCGGCTCGATCTCCACGACGGCGAGCACGAGCGCGGGGGCGACGACGAGAGCGCCCGTCGCGTCGCCCAGCCACCAGGTCAGCCAGATCCGGCCGTAGTGGGACCACGGCGCCAGCCCCGCTGCGGTGAGCGTCGTCGTTCCCGCCGTCGCGCTGATCGCCGTGGCCGCAGCGCCGGCGAGGACGGAGTAACGAAGGATGCCCCTCACGCTCAAGAAGGCGCCGGTCCCTCCCGCGAATCGCGTGACGAGATACGCGCCGGCCAACCCCTCCAAGGTGTTGCCGGCGGCGATCGCCGCCGAAGTGGCGACGCTTCCCGCCGTCGTCAGATTGACGAAGAACGCCCCCGCGAGGATCGAAGGCCAGACCCGGTTTCCGAACAGGAGCAACGCCGCCAGGGCGATGCCCGTCGGCGGCCAGACCGCCGACGTGCTCGCATGCACGTACGCGAGCTCGAGGCCGGCCTTTCCCGCCACGAAGTAGGCGAGCGCGATCAGCGCAAGGACGGCCGTGCGGCCCGCGAAACTCCCCGGGAAGGAAAGACCCGAGGCGGCCTTCGGCGACGATGACATGAGGGACCTCGGACGAGCGCCGTGCGAACGTCCGAGACTAGGAGGGGCATCCCCCGCGTGTCAAGCCCTTCGACGCCGCCGCGTCCTGCGGCGATCGACCGCATCGAGCATACGGAAGAGCCCCGCAACCTCCTCGTCACCGTCGACCACCACATAGATCTGCTTGGCGCCGCGAGCCCGCGCCACGCGCGCTTCCTCGGAGATGACGGTGACGAGCTCGCGACGAGCCTCCGCCGCGACGTCGTCTTGCGACGGGCCGTGTCCTTCCGATCCGTATTCGACGATCCCGTGGATCAACCACTGCCCGGAGTCGACGAAACCCCCGTCGACCCGGACCGAGTATCCCAAGCGGGAAAGGGCGCGGGCCATGTCCAGCACCTCAGTCGCCCCCTGAAGCGGGCCGGAGGCCCAAGGCTCCGGCCCGCGGACGCTGCCGCCGATCACGATCAGGCTTTCGGAGCGACGCCGATGTTGACGACGACGTTCTTGCCGCCCTCGGCCTTGTAGGTGACGGTCACTTGGTCACCCGGCTTCAGGTCGGCCAACGCGACCGCGGCACCGCCTTTGACGATCTTGGAATCGTCTTGGAGGACGAACGTCATGTCCTTCGGGTCGCCCTTGGGACCGTCCACCTTGACGACCAGCGATTTCGCGTCGATGTCAACCGACGTGACCTGTCCGCCTGCCGTCGCTATCGCGGCTTTGTCGGGAGACGCCACGGCCAAAGGGGCGAGCAGCAGCAACAGCACCAGACATGTTCCGACGATCTTCATGAGAAGCCTCCTGTTCCCGTGCGCTCGACAACGCGGGACGAAGGTCTCGCGCGCGTCGCGCATTGACGGAGGAAAGAAGCTGCAACACGCGTGCCCGAGCGAATCGTCCTTCGCGCGTGGTTTGCGGCGTCGAAAAAATACCCAGCGACGACGTGGCGACGGTCAGAAGTTCCGGGGCGTGTAAATGTCTCCAGTCGCCCCGCGGGACGATCGGGAAAAGAGCGCGAAACCGCGTCGCTGGCATCGAGCTTGCCCCTTTCCGGGGGGTACGCGGTTCGTCAACGAAAGGAGGAACTCATGAACTCGCTAGCTCAGCTCTTGGTCTTCGCGATGGTCGCGCTGCCTACGATGGCGAGCGACCGGACGGCCGAGGAGCGCCAGCGGCTTCAGAGGGCCGAGGAGGTCCTCAAGGCCTCGCTCGACGCTCCCGACAGAGGAGTCCCGAAGTCGGCGCTCGAGAAAGCCGAATGCGTCGGCGTGTTTCCCGACGTCAAGAAGGCGGCCTTCATCGTCGGCGGGCAAGGCGGCTCCGGCGTATTCACCTGCCGCGACGGGAACGGAACGATGAGCGCGCCGGCGTTCTTCAAGATCGGCGGAGGAAGCGTCGGCTGGCAGTTCGGAGGCCAGGAAACCGACCTCGTTCTGCTCGTCATGAACGACGACGGCATGAAGCACCTCTTGAAGGACCGGTTCACGATCGGAGCCGAAGCGGTCGCGACGGCCGGTCCGGTCGGCCGCACGGCCGAAGCGGCGACCGACGCGCAAGTCAACGCGCAGATCCTCTCCTGGTCGCGGTCGCAAGGAGCGTTTCTCGGTGCGGCGCTGAACGGCAGCGTCGTGCAGCCCGACGCTCGAGCGAACCGCGACGTCTACGGAAGAGACGTCTCGGCCAAGTCGATCTTGCTGGATCACGCGGTCGCCCCGACGCGTGACGCGACGGCCTTCCTCAAGACCGTCAAAGCCGGGTCGGCTCGAGGCTGATCGAGGGGCCCAACCCAGCGGCTGCGCATGATGGCCTCCCAAAGTCCATTTCATCATCCGGTCGCTGTCTCGCGAAGCTCCTCCGGCCCGACCCCACCGGGCCGGGGGAGCCTCGCATCTACTTCTCGAAGCTCCCCGCGCGGCCGGTGACGATCAAGAGGAGCGTCAGCCAATCGCGGATGTGGCGGGTCAGGAGAAACCGGTAGCGGACCAGCTCGCGCCCCTCTTCGCCCATCGTCGCGGCGAGGCGGCGCCGGTTCAACAGGTAGCGCAGGCGGAAGGCCAACCCCTCCTCGGAGTGAACGAGGAACCCGGTCTGATGATCGTGGACCTGGAGCGTGATCCCGCCCGCGGCGCCGGCGACGACGGGCTTGGCTTTCCACATGGCTTCCGTCACCGTCAGGCCGAATCCCTCGCGCGTCGAGTTCTGGACGACGATCGTCGCGGCGCGCTGCAGCGCGTTGATGTCGAGGTGGCGGTCCGGCGCCAGCGACAGAACGTCGATGTCGGGGTCGCCGTCGGCCTCGTCCATGACCTCGCGGAGCACCTCGGCGCCCTCGGGATCGTCGTCCGCGCCGCCGCCGGCCAGCACGAGACGGCAGGCGTCGCGCTTGCGCACGCGCCGGAACGCGCGGATCAATCCAACCGGATTCTTGAACCGGTCGAAGCGTGAAACCTGGACGACCAGCGGCGTTCCCCGGTCGACGGAGAGCGAGGCGAGCCTCCGGTCGACCTCGTCGGCGGCCAGGGGGCGGTTCTTGTCGGAGAGCGGATCGATGGACGGCGGGATCAGGAACTGAGGATGCTCGAGGGACCGCGTGAACGCGGCCAGCGAGAAGACGCTGGCGTCGTACCGCCGCACCCACCCCCGCAGGAGCTTCCACACGGGCCGGAACGGACGCGAGGCGTCGATGTGGCAGCGCCAAACCCACGGACAGACCTTGGGGGCGAACTCGATCAGAGGGGCCGGCTGCGGATCGTGAACGACGACCACGTCGGCGTCCCCGAGCGCCAGCCGCTCCGCGTTCGCTCGATTGGTTTCGACGTACGCCTCGCGCAGCGTCGGTGTCAGATCGACCGGCCCGCCTTGCAGGGCGTTGTGGATCCGCTTGGTGGCGGCGAAGAAAGGAGGATCGCCGGCGACCACCTCCCACCGCACCGCGAGCCCGAGCTCGCCGAGCAGCGGGACGTGCCGCATGAGGATCTCCGCGACGCCGCCTCCCACGCGCGTCGAGTTGACGACGACCAGGCGCAGGCCGGACAGCCGCGCCGCGAGGCGCCGCAGGACGTCGATCCGCTCGCTGCCGACGATGCCGGCGTAGTCGTCGAGAACCGGCGCGCCGCTCACGCGTCGTCCCCTTCGCCACCGAGGATCGCGACCACGCGCTGCCGGAGCTCCTCGAGGCTGAACAGGTAGAAGTCGATGCCGCGGAGCCGCTCCGAGAGATCGTCCCGGCCGAGCCCGTCCGTGAGCCATCGCGAGAAGTCGTCCTCGTCGTCTTGGCCCCGCAGCCGCGCTTCGTGAAAATGGTAGTAGAGCGAGCTCAAGGGTATCTGGGAGACCCCCTCGCGAAGCTCCCCCAGCGTCCACGCCTCGCGGCCGCTCGGGAGCGCGAAGTACCTTCCCGAGGCGAAATAGAACTCGAAGCCGGGGCGCGCCCACGGCACCGTGGAGACCGACTCGAGATGCTCCTCGACGATCTCGACGATCGCCGCCCGGTCGTCCTCGATGTTCCCGCGGCGGAACGGGTCGAGGCTCGACAGCTTCTCCGAGAGCGCAGGGTCTCCCAGACCCGTCGCCGCCCAGGCGCAGAAGTCGTTCGGATAGTCCCAGGTCCCGTACCGGTGGCTGAGCACGGCGCGGAAGAGATGATGATGGACGACGTCGCCGTCGATGCGGCGGATGACGTCCAGAAACTCCCGTAGATTCCTCGCCTCGGCTCCGGCCGCGGCGACGAGCCCTTCGTAGTCGAAGAAACGGAACGGCTGCTTCGCGCGCTCGCTAGGCTCGCTCATCGCGCTCCTCCCCGGGGAACGAGGCGGCGAGCCGCCCGAGCAATCGATGAACGGCGCGAGGTCCCGAAAGCCTACGGCGCGCCCGCGACGAGCGGCGCGAGCGGCCGACGCGCACGGTCAACGCGTGTCCGGCGAGCGCCGCGAAGAGGTCTTCGTCGGTGAGGTCGTCACCGATCGCCACGAGGGACGCATCCCGCCCGGCCGATCGGGCGGCGGGCCATCGCCGCGCGATGAGCCCCTTGCCCAGTCCGGACGGGCGCAGCTCGACGACGTCTCGACCGTCGAGCACGTCCAGGCCCCGCAAGTCCCGCTCGGGGAGCCAGGCTCGCAAGCGAGCCAGGAAGCGCGCTCTCGCGGAGGAGTCGACCATCCGATAGTGAAAGGCGCAGCCGAAGGGCTTTCGCTCGACGTGGGCGCCGGGGAACTCGCGCACCCATCGCCGGGCGGCCCGAGCGATCCGCGCGGAGCGCTCGCCCGCCGCCCGCAGCGCGCGCGGGGCCGCGGCCTCTCCCGGCCCTTCGATGCCGTGCGAGCCGAAGACCTCGACGCCCGCGACCGGCGCCAGCCGGCTCGCCTCTACCCGGGATCGCCCGCTGACGATCGCGATGCGCCACCCGTGCTCGAGAAGGCGTCGCAGCGACTCCAACACCGGGCCGGGCACCCAGGCGTCGCGAGGATGGTTCGCGAGCGGCGCCAGCGTGCCGTCGAGGTCCAGGATGAGCGCGCGAGCCGCGCCGCGCCGACGCGCGGCGGCGACGATCTCCGCCGCGAGGTCCGAGACGCTCGACGTTCCGCTCATCGATCGCTCGTCGCGCCGACGGCCAAGCACCTCTCCGCCCAGGAGCGCGCCGGGTTCGCAACGACGGTCGGGCGCAGACGGCCCATGCGCTCCCGCCGTTCCTCCACGGGCATGACCAGGGCCCGGTAGAGCGTCCGGGCGAGGCTCTCGATGTCGTTCGGATTGACGAGCAGGGCACCGTCGACGAGATCCGCGATGCCGGCGAACTCGGACAGCACGAGCACGCCGTCGCCGTCGACGCGGGACGCCGCGAACTCCG
This sequence comes from uncultured Acidobacteriota bacterium, assembly GCA_964511835.1. GTDB lineage: Bacteria > Acidobacteriota > Polarisedimenticolia > Polarisedimenticolales > DASRJG01 > DASRJG01. The sequence continues at coordinate 8,145 of CAZEII010000050.1, forward strand.
CGGCGACGAGGTTCATGCCGTCCCGGAGCGGCGTCACGAGCGCGACCGACGAGGCGAGGAAGTGAGCGATCAGCTCGGGACGGTCCAGAGCGCGGTACCGATAATGAACGGGCTGCCAGCCGTCGGCTCCGAACTCCCCGTTGATCCGCCCGACCTCCCGGTCGATGTCGCGCTTCATGCGGCGGTACTCCTCGACGACGTGGCGGCTGGGCACCACCACCTGCACGAGGACGAACGTCCCCGCCGCGTCGGGGTGGAGTCGCAGCAGCCGCTCGACGGCGAGCAGCCGCTCGAGCACCCCTTTCGTGTAGTCGAGTCGCTCGGCGCCGAAGACGATCGCGCGCTCGCCGTACGCGGCGCGGATCCTCCGGGAGCGGGAGCGCGTCTCGGGCGCGGCCGCGGTCCTCGCGAAATCCTCGACGTCGATCCCGATCGGCTCGGCCGCGACTTGCGTCGAGCGCTCCCCGTGCGACAGCTCGACGATTCCGTCGGCGCGGGTCACGGAGGCGACCGAGGGATCGAGCGAGCAAGCCGCGCCGACGAAATTGTCGCGGTAGCGAGCGGTGTGAAAGACCACCGCGTCCGCGGCGAGCAGTCCGCGCAACACCTCGGATCGCCACGGCAGCGCGCGGAAGATCTCGGCGGGTGGGAACGGCGTGTGGAGGAAGAAGTCGATCCGGCCGACGAATCCCATCTCGCGCAGGAAATGCGGCACCAGCGTCAGCTGGTAGTCGTGAACCCAGATTCGTCCCCCTGGCGGCGTGCGCCGTGCAGCGATCCGGGCGAAGCGAGCGTTGACCTCGACGTAAGCCTCCCAGTCCTCCGTGACGAACGAGCCCTTGTCCGGGAAGTCGTGGAGGAGCGGCCAGAGGGCCCGATTGCAGAGGCCGTTGTAGTAGCGGGACAGCTCCCGCTCGCTCAGCGGCACGCCATGGAGCTCGCGCCCCGAAGGAAGTGTCAGCGTGCGAGGCGACCGCAGCACGTCGGAGACGGCGCGGGAGGACGGGAGCGAGACGCCGTCCCATCCGATCCAAACGCCGCCCATCCGCTCGAACACCGGCTCGAGAGCGTTGACGAGCCCGCCGACGTTGCGGCGCGAGCCCGCCCCGCTCCGGCCGATGTCGTAAGGGAGGCGGTTCGAGACCACGACGAGCTTCGAGTCGGTCGATGCGATCGGCTCGTCGAGGGACGTCCGGGAAAGCAGAGTCGGGATCGACGGCGATCGGCGAGGCTGCAAGGCGAAGGCTTCGGCTTCGCTCACGGGTCCCTCCGATCGAAATCGAACTGAGAGGGCGGCCTCGAACCCCGCGGGGTGGCGTAGGTTGGAAGCGAACGCGGGGATCGCAGACCGCCCCCTCAGCAAGAAGCGCCGGGTCTAGAACCTCAGCCCGAACGCCAGCACGGCCTCATCGCTGTTCGAAACCAGGACCTTCCCCTGAAGGTAGGGGGAGATCTTCGCAGACGTCTTCCACGCGATGCCACCGAGGAAGTTGACCCCGAAATCCGTGCGATCCGCGCTGTCGGGGATCTCCCGGTGAACGACCGCGGGTCCGCCTCCGGCCCAGACCCAGTACGGCCGGTCGCGGAACCAATCGTAATGGAAGTCGCCGTTGACCGTGACGACGTCGCGGCCGCTCGCGAGGGCGACCTCGAGGTTGGGATTGAAGTACCACGACGGCGCGATCGAGGTCACGACCTCGCCGCCGAGGAATCCAGCGCTCGCGTCGGTGTAGACGCCGGTGCGGACGCCGAACGCCGTCTCGGCGTGCGCCGGCACGAACGCGAGGAGTGCCGCGGCCGCCGCGAGCACACCCCATGGGAGTCGAAGGAGTGTTCGTCTCATCTGGACCTCCCTCACGCCTTGTGACGGGCCGTCTTGGCTTGCGCGACCTCGTCCTCGATCTTCTTGGCGGCGTCGATGGCGGCCTGGGCCTTCATCTTGGTGTCGTTGTAGTTACCGGCGTCGAACGAGCGCTGCATGTCCGCGAGCGTTTCGTCGATCGAGCTGGCGTCCGACTTCAGGCTCGCCAGATCGGCCTCGGTGCCCTTGCCCCGAGGCGCCGACTCGACGGCGGCGTGCGCCTTGCCGACTTCCTCACGCGCCTGCGCCATCATCGTCTCGGCGTCCGTCTTCGCCTTCTGCTTCCCGGCGACCGCCTCGTCACGAGACTTTTCCGCCGCCGTCTTGGTGTCGAGAGCGAGCTGACGGGCGACCGTGTACGAACGGACCACGGCAAACCGCTGCTGTTGGGCATCCAGCTCGGTCTCGAGCTTGGTCTCCGTGTCCTGCGCCGCCTGCCATGACTGCGCCGCGTAGTCGGGCGCCTGTGCCTGCCGCGCCTCATCCATGGCGTGCTTGGCCGCGTCGACGTCGACGGTCGGCGCCTGCGCGCATGCGGCGAGCAAGAGTCCGACTGCTCCGATCCATGCGATCCCAATGAGGTGCCTGGCTTTCATGTGCTGCCTCCTTTCGCTTAGGCGCTGACCTCGGCTTTCCTCGCGGAACCGTGGGGTCGTCCCGGCCATCGGAGACATCGGGGATCTCGCGATGGAGGACTCGAGGAAATGCCGAGGTCCGCGTCCGTGGAGGCAGCAAGCGCGGTGCCACGACGGGCGGAACAGGGGGCGAAAGTCGCCGAATCTCGCTTGTTCCGGGACATTGTTGGGCGCCCGCCGACCGCAAGTCGCAGTTTGATTCGAAATGGAAATCTCGGAATTCCGGCCTCGCCGGGGGCGTGTAGGGATTACTTGCCCGGTCGAAAGTTCACGACGTCCTGCGGTGGCGCTTCATGAAAAGGGGACACTCCCCTTTTTCGAAAAGGGGAGTGTCCCCTTTCTCCTCCGGCTACGGGCACGCGACGAGCGTCGTCTCTCGTTGCGCTTGTTGCGTGCCATCGGCCCACGTGCCGCCGTCGCAGCGCACGAGATAATAGAAAGCCTGCCCCGGGGCGGGCTGCGCGGAGTCCGTCGTCGAGCTCGCCGCGAGGTTGTCGTCGAGGCAGCTCGCCCCGCCGAAGTTCCCGGCCGATGCGCGGAGCACGCCGAGGTCCCCCAGGACGACATCAAACGGCGCCGGCGCTCCGCTGATCGCCCACGAGATCGTCTGCTTGTCGGCAGCGAAGCGGACCGATCCACCGAGGATCCCGCAGATCGCGGGCGTCGCCAGGAACCAATCGGTCTGCGGTGTCACGGTCATGAAGTCGAGCAGCAGGCTCGCGACCTTGCGCTCCGCGTTCACGCTCGGGTGCGTGCATTCGTTCACCCCGGAGCCCGACGAGAAGCGATAGCGGAAGTCGCTGTTGAGCCAGACCAGCCCGTCCTGCCGCGCCGACGTCCCGTTGGCCCACAAGTACGGGCCCCAGCCGACCCACGGAGCGGCGCCGCTCTTGTAGTCGAGCCTCCCGGCATCCGGGTCGGGTGCATTCCCGCGGGCCTCTTCGATCTGCGCGCGCACGAGCCACTTGATCGAGAAGCCGAGCTCGAACGCATACGGCTCCGGATTCAGGTTGTTCGGCGGAACCGCGGTGTTGGCGTACCCGCCGTAGATCCGCGGACTGATGAACACCTGCTGCGCGTTGGGGTAGGCGGCCTTGATCGCGCGCACGATGTTCCCCATGTGCCGCTCGGCGACGAGCGCGTCCGGCGGGTTGCCGGGCCCTCCGGTCGCCAGCGACACGGTCGGCGAGGCGTCGGCGTCCTTCAGCCAGACCGACTGCACCTGCAGAGGAGACAACCCGGAAGGTGAGAGGATCGAATCGCGAACGCGGTTGTACTCGGCAAACCCCGAGGCGGTCGGATCCCAATCGGCGAGCGTCTTCCCGCCCTGCGCGCCGTCGACGAGAACGACGGACGAGTGATCGACGCGGGCGTCGGCGCCCGCCTGCGCGATGAACGATTCGGCTTGGATGTACGGCGGCACGGCGGTCGGCAGAGGGCAGGCCGACGCCGCGGGATCGTCGGGATCGCCCCCGATCCCTTGACCGCCGCAGAACTCGATCGTGTTGTTGGAGAAGCCGATCGAGAGGAAGACGATCTTGCAGCCGGGCCCGGGCGAGAGGCAGAGCGAGCCCGAGGTCGTCCGCGGCCTGATGTTGGCGGCGAAGGCCAGGCCGTCGGCCGCGTGGTCGATCGGCATCGCGTTCGATCCGTCGTAGAGCAGTCCTTCGTAGGCTCCGAGGTACAGATATCCCGAAGGAAAGTCGGTGATCGCGGGAACACCGCTCATTCCGATCCAAGGCGTCGTGGTGCACGTGTCGGCGCGGGCGACGAGCGTCGTCGCGCCGGCGAGAACGGCGACGAGCGACGCGGCTCGACGGTTCATGCCCGGCCTCCGAACTCCGTCTCCTCGACCGGGACTAATGTACGCCTAGAATCGGAAGGCGGCCGTGAGTCGCCCGACCAAGGGCTTGACGTCGGTCGTCTGCCCGTTGTTCAGCTTCAGATTCGTGTCCAGGTACTTGAGGCCTCCGCCGAGCGCGAAATGCTTCCCGATCCCGAAATCGATGCCGAGGCTGGCGCCCCACGTGCTCGAGCTCTCGGTCCCGATCTCGCTGCCGCCCGTGATGGATCCGCCGTTGGCGTTGAGGTGGATGTCCCCCCAGTTGACGTAGGAATACGAAGGCCCCAGATAGAAGTCGACGATCGTGCTGTGCACGACGTGGATGTTGAAGGTCGCCGTGAGGGGGGAGAACGTGGCGTCGCCGATCGTCGACCCGCCGAAGCTCACGTCTTGATCGGCATTGACGTAGTCGATCTCGAGGCCGATCCACTTCGTGAACCGCCCCTCGATCCCCAGATTCCAACCGACCTGGTCTTCCGCTTTCACCGTGTCGCTGATGGACCCGATCGTGACGCTCGAATCGCTCATCGGCGCGACGTACGCGGGACCGCCGTAAATCTTGAAGTGCGTCTCCTGAGCGTTCGCGGTCGAGGCGGCGACGAGGGCGCACGCACACACTCCGCAAATCCAGGGCAGGCTCTTGACCATGTCCGGTCTCCTTTCCGCGAGGAAATGTGGGACCGTATGAGCTGAACGCAAGGCTCATGCCGAAAAGGGCGGCAAGTCCCGACCATCGCTCGGGTACGATACGCGCGCGATGCCGCGATCGGACACGACGCTCAAGCTTCAAGACGTCGCCCCCGGTGCGTTGTTTCTCCTCGCCATGGCGGTTTTCGCGCCGCGCCTCGGCCTGCCGGTCGACTACGAGTTCGACGAGGTGTACCACGCGTACACGGCTGGCCAGTACGTCGCGGGAAACGCCGATGCTTACGTCTGGGATACGACCGCGCCCCGCCCGGGCGTCGCGTACATGTGGAACCACCCTCCCGCGGGTGTCCTCTGCATCGCCGCGGGGATCGAGATCTGGGGCGACACGGCGTTCGGCTGGCGGTTCGCGTCGATCCTCTTCGGCGCGGCGGGGATCGTGCTGATCTACCGGCTCGCGATGCGCATCGCCAACGATCGCGCGCTCGCGCTGCTCACCGCGCTTCTCGTGCTGTGCGACGGCATGTACTTCGCCCAGGCGCGCATCGGGATGCTCGATATCTTCGGAACCGTGTTCGCTCTTGGGGCGCTCGATGCGCTGTACGACGTCCTGACCGCCGAAGACGGCCGCCTCCTGGGACCGCTCCTCCGCACCGGGCTCTTCCTCGGTCTGGGAATCGCGACGAAGTGGAACGCGGCCTATCTCGCGTTCTTCTGCGGGCTGGCGGTGCTCGCGCACGGCGTGCGGGTGGCGGTGCGCTCGCCCGAGGTCCGGGGCAAGGTCGCTCTCGGAATCCTCGCCGGTGTCGGGCTCCTCCCCGTGCTGGTGTATCTCGCGGCGTACATCCCGTTCTTCTCGACCGGCCACACCGGCGCTCAGTGGCTCGAGCTGCAGAAGCAGATCTTCATGTATCACACCCGGCTGACGGCGACGCATCCGTGGTCGTCGCGCTGGTGGCAATGGCCGCTCGCGCTGCGCCCGGTCTGGTACTGGACCGGAGCTGCCGCGGGCGGGCGCGTCGTCAACGGCTTCGCCGCGCCGAACCCGGTGCTCTACGCATCGTTTCTGCCCGCCATGGTCGGGCTCGCGGTCCGGTGGCGAAAGAACGTCGCGGCGCTCACGGTCGTCCTCATCGGGTTCTTCGGGCAGTGGCTACCCTGGGCGCTCGTCCCGCGGATCGCCTTCTCCTATCACTTCCTCCCGTCCGTTCCGTTCGGGGCTCTCGCGACCGCGGCGGCCGTGCTGGCGCTCCACCGGCGCGGCGGCGGCTGGCGGTGGATCGGTTGGGCGTACGTCGGCGCGGTGGCGGCCGCCTTCGTCTTTCTCTATCCGATCCTGGTGGGGCTGCCGCTGTCTCCCGCGGCGCTCAATTGGCGCCTGATCCTCCCGGGTTGGAAGCTGCGGTAGCGCTCGCGCCGCGGACCGCGAAGACGTCGTAATGCTCCGTCCGGATGACGCTCGGGTAGCGCTCGCGCCAGGCCGCGGGGTCAGAGCCGAATCGCCCCTCCTCGTCGGGGCCGACGACGACGTAATCGACTCGATGCTCGTCGATCAATCTCCCGGCCTCCGGAGCGAGCGTCATGATCGACGTCAGCTCGCGCTGGCGCCCCGTCGTGTCGATCCCCTGACTCCACAGCCACCCCGTGTAGCCCATCAAGACTCGGCGTCCGGACAGCATCGAGACCGGATTGTTGCTGAGAAGCCCCGTGGCGAAGAGGGCGTGGGGCGGGGTCGACTCGCGAATCCGGCGCGCGAGGTCGATCTCCTCGGTGGTCAGCATCCGGTTGCGCTTTCCATCGGCCGCCTGGTGCCAATTCTCGAGGATTCCGGAGAGCGTCAACGAGAGGACGACGAGCGCCGCCAGCGGCCGCGTGACCGCGAGCGGTCGGAGGCTCCATACGCGCGACAAGAGGGACGCGATCAAGATCGACGCCGCCAGATACCACCAGATGAAGATCTTCGTGTTGTCCCAGTCCCACGGCTGGAAGACGAAGAGGTTGGCGATGATGAACAACGGCTGAAAGGCGAGCAGGAATCGGCGCGAGCGCGGGGGCAGCTCGCCGGGGTACGCGAAGGCCGTCAGGAGCAGCGGCAGGAACAGCCCCAAGTTCATCAGCCAGAATTGAAACCAGGGCCCGGGGGGAGCGAGCCAGCCCGGCTGCCATCGCAGAGCGCCCGCGGCGCCGGCGGAGCCCGCTTGTTGCACGAGGATCTGCGGTCCGCCGACGATCACCCAGCTCGCCAGGAACGGAAGCCAGTTGAGGGTCGGGAACGTCAGCACGAAGAACGGCGTGAGAAGCGCGAGCGTGAGAAACGTGCCGAGGTGCGCGTAAGGAAGGAGCCCGGCGACGAGCCCGGCGAAGATGAAGCTCGCGACGCGGTCACGCTCGATTCCCAAGAGCAGGAGGCGCAGCGTCAACAGTCCGAGCGGCAGGCCGTAGAGAAGCCCCCGCTGGGGGGCGATCATCGAGAAGTAGATGTTCAGCCAGCGATAGGTCGCAGGAGCGTGCGTGACGAGCGTCGTCCACCACTCGAGCCCTCCGCCGAGCATCAGGAGACCGAGGACGAGCCCGGCGGCGTTCGGACCGAGCCCGAGCCTCCGCGCGAAGACGTAGACGCAAAGGGCAACGAGGAGCGACAGCACGAAGCTGTGCAAACAGAGCGCGGTCCACGGCGCGAGGCCGAGCTTGACGAGGGCCGCCGTCGTCACCGAGGTCAAGAAGTGATAGTTGAAGGAGTGGCCAGGAAACCGCGGGTGAACGGGCGGAAAGTTGTCGCCGTAAGCGAACGAGCAGACGTCGCCCAAGTGCTGCGCGGCGTCCGCCCAGATGCTCCGCTGAGCCGCCCACAACCCGGTGGCGTCGACGCGGAGCACGGTCGTCCAGAAGAGCAGCCATCGCAGGCCGAACGCTGCGAGCAGAAAAGGGGACAGGCCCCTTTACGGCGAGCAGCGATGCGACCGCAGCGGCGACCGAGACCAGGACGACG
>CAZEII010000050.1:16217-23016 GCA_964511835.1 uncultured Acidobacteriota bacterium
CCCCTTTACGGCGAGCAGCGATGCGACCGCAGCGGCGACCGAGACCAGGACGACGAGCGTCGGAGTGAGGCCGAAGACGCAGGCGAGGCCGAGGAGCACCCACGAGGAGACGACAGCGCCGAGGGGAACGCCGTAGGCGAGCTGCTCGGTGAGATCCAGGGCAGGTTCGAGCCGTCGAAGGATCGCGACGCCGCACGCGCCGAAGCAGGCGAGGGCCGCGAGAGACACGAGGAGCGCCGCCATCGGCGCAGAAGCCTAGACCAGTTTCGAACCGCGAGGGAAAACACCCGCGGCAGGGCGAGCCTGCCGCGGGTGGTCAAAGTTCTCGTCCTACTCGTCGCAGAGATGTCCCTTGGCCGCCTCGAGGCACGCGGCAGCCGCCGAGCGCGCGCTTTCGTCGTTGTTGCACTGGGGCCTGAGGTTGCACAGCGTCTGGGCCGAGGTCAGGCCGCAGTAGTCCGGACCGTACCAGAGCCCCGTGTGGTTCTTCCAGAACCCGGGGCTGCACGGCGCGCCCGGCGTCGGGGTCGGCGTCGGAGTAGGAGTCGGTGTCGGAGTCGCGGTCGGTGTCGGAGTCGGCGTGGGCGTCGGAGTTGCGGACGTCGCTTGGGCCTGGACGTGAGTGATCGTCGGGGTCAACATCTGGACGACCACGAGCATCGCGATCGCGGCGACGACGAGACCGACGTTGATCAGAGTCTTCTTGCTCATGACCTATCTCCTCTGAAGATGGTGTGGCTCATATACGGCGTCGCCAGTCGGGGAACAATAGATGCTTTTGGGGTCGACACAGATTCAAAATCGTCGCATTGAACTAGTGAAACTTTGACGGTTTATCGTTGTGCATGGAGATTGAGGCATGGGCAAGACCAACGGGGCTCCTCGCAGACGCAAGAAGAAGCCGGCGGCCGAGCCAGGCTCGCGCGGAGTCGAGGCGTCGAAGGTCGGCACGGGCTCGCCGCCTGCGAAGATCGAGGCGCTCTCGCGGGGGATCGAAGACGACGGCGGCGCCGTGCTCGCGACCTACCGCGACCCGCTGGGAGGGAGCTGGCAGCTCCTGGCCTCGCTCCCGGTCGAGCGCGTCGCGCCCACACCGTTCCAGCGCGACCTGTCCGAGAGCCACACGGCGCGTCTCGCGGACGTCATCAACAGACTCGACCGCTTCCTCGACCCGATCATCGCCGTGCGCAATCCGGAAGGTGGGTACTGGACGCCGAACGGGCACCACCGCCTCGCGGCGATGCGCTCGCTCGGCGCGCGCGCGATCGTCGCGCTCGTCGTCCCCGAGCCCGAGGTCGCGTACCGCATCCTCGCGCTCAACACCGAGAAGGCGCACAACGTTCGCGAGAAGGCGCTGGAAGTGATCCGCATGGCGCGCTCGCTGGCGGAGCTCGACCCGCGCCCCGAGAAGGAATTCGCGCTGGAGTTCGAGGAGCCGACCCTTCTCACGCTCGGTCTCTGCTACGAGAAACGCGGCCGCTTCTCGGGCGGCGCCTACGCTCCCATGCTGCGACGGGTCGAGGCCTTCATGGGCTCGAAGCTCCCCGCGGCGCTCGCGACGCGCGAGGAGAGGGCGGCGGCGCTGATCGAGCTCGACGACGCCGTGATCGCGGCGGTCGATGCCCTCAAGGAGCGAGGGTTCGTGAGCCCTTACCTCAAGGCGTTCGTCGTCGCGCGGATCAACCCCCTGCGATTCCAGCGCGGTGCTGCGAGCACCTTCGAGGACACGGTGCCGAAGATGCTCGCCGCCGCGAAGAAGTTCGACGCCTCGAAGGTGAAGGCGGACCAGCTCGCCGCGGCATCCGGACCTCCCGAGGATTGATTAGAGGATGCCGCCCGACGTGAGGGAATTTCCCCCGCTACGCGGGGTGTTCTCCCCATGGCCGGCGAAAGATCTTCACGCCACCCTTCCGACAGGCGCCTCTCTCGAGGCGACGCAAGGAGGGCGACACCGTGTTATCGACCACCATTCGAGCGCAAGCCGGGCTCTTGTTCGCGTGCTCGCTCGCGATGACGGCTCCGGCGATGGCCGCCGCCTCGAGCGCGGCCCCGAGCCATCGCATCGATCTTCGCGGCTACAGCTTCGATCCGCTGACCGACGGCGAGCCATCGATTCCCGCCGGGCTTCGAGCGCGCGTCGACAGTGCTTACGCGCTGCTCCAGCTCGCGGCGCCTCCCAACCGGGCTGACCTGGACGCGCTGCGCGCCGCGGGGGTCACATTCCACGACGCCATCTCCGGAAACGCCTATCTCGTACGCTTGAACGCCAAGGGCGGCTCGATGAGCGCCAAGCGGGCGGAGATCGCGTCCATGCGGCCGGTTCGCTGGCTCGGCGCGCTGCACGCGGCTTACAAGATCGCTCCGGCGGCCGCCGGAGGAACGGTGCTCGTCGACGTCTTTCCCGATGCGGACCTGTCGGCGATCGCCTCGGAAGCGACCGCCGCCGGCGCCGAGATCGTCGAGCGCCGGGAGAGCGCTCGGGTCAAGCTGCTCGTCGTCCGGGCGGGAGCCGATCTCATGTCCGCGCTCGCGGCGATCGACGGCGTCCGCTACGTGCAGGACAAGCCGGTCTTCAAGATGATCAACGACAACGCGCGCTACGTCGTCCAGGCGAACCAGAAGGGGTTTCTGCCGCTCTACGATCACGGATTGAGCGGCGCGGGGCAGGTGGGCGCGATCTCCGACAGCGGCGTGGACGCGTACGATTTCGACGACACGACCGGCGCTCCCCTCGGCACCAACCCGAACGACGCCAGCTGCTACTTCATCGACGATGGAAACGGCGGCTCCGGCGGACCGCAGATTCAGCCCAGCCCATCCCACAGGAAGATCGTCGCGTACACCGTCCCCAACGGCGCCACCGGGAACTACACCGACGAAGCCGGTCACGGCACCCACGTCGCCGGCTCCATCGTCGGCGATCAGAAGCCGTGGAACGAGGTGTCCCCCGCCGACGGGCAGGCCTTCTCGGCAAGGCTCTTCTTCCAGGACATCAACGTCGGCGGCGGGTTGACGGTCAATCCGCCGTCCGACTACTACGACGACCTGTTCGCCCCCGCCTACGATTTCAACGGCAACGGCGTGTACGATCCGGCGGTCGAGCCGCGAACCCACTCGAATTCGTGGGGAAGCGCGGATTCGACCTACGACTCGGGCACCGCCCAGCTCGACCAGTTCATGTGGGTTCACCCGGACTTCCTGATCCTCTACGCCGCCGGCAACAACGGGCCGGCTCCGCTCACCGTCGGCAACCCGGGGACCGCGAAGGACATCGTCACGGTCGGCGCGACGGAGAACGGCAACGGCGACCCGAACAACATGGCGGACTTTTCGAGCCACGGACCGATCCCTGCGAGCGGTCCCCCGGGGTCGAATCGTCTGTCTCCGACCATCGGGGCCCCCGGCACGCTGGTTTCCGCGAATTACAAGGATCCCTGCGGAACTCAGGAGCTCTCCGGAACGAGCATGGCGACGCCGACGACGCAGGGCGTCGCCCTGCTGATGCGCCAGTATCTCTGGGACGGCTACTACCCGCACGGCGAGCCGACCGCGGGCAGCGAGCTGCGCACCCCGCCGCCGAGCGCGGCGCTCCTCAAGGCTCTGCTCATCAACAGCGGCGAGCACATGACCGGCCTCTACACGGACAACGGCTCCGGCGGCTCGTGGCCCTCCAACGGACAGGGTTGGGGGCGCATCAAGGCCGACGACGTCCTCTACTTCCAGGGGGACCACCGGGACCTCTGGCTCCACGACGAATACGACCTCGCCGGGACGACGGGGCTCGCCGCGAACGGTGAGAGCCGGACGTTCACGATCAAGGTCGGGAACGGGGGGCCGTTCGAGACGGTGCCGCTCGAAGTCACTCTGGTGTGGACCGATTATCCCGGCTCGATGCTCGACGGCGGGAAGCTCGTCAACGACCTGAACCTCGTCGTCATCGATCCCTCCGGCGGAATTCACCGAGGGAACGACCCGGCGCAGAACGACTTCAGCAACGCGCTCGATCTGCCGCCGGCGCCGGACGCCGTGAATCCGTGGGAGGGCGTCTACCTCGCCAACCCGGCGCCGGGTACGTACACGGTCACCGTCACGGCGGCGACGCTGGGCTCCCTCGGCCCCGACCCCGGGCGCAAACAGGGGTTCGCGCTCGTCGCCACCGGAGATCTCCGGTCGAGCCGGGGCCGCGCCGAGATCGAGAAGCCCGCCTACAATCCGATCCCGAGCGTCTCGGCTCGGCTGCGCGTCACCGACCTCGACAGGAACGCGAACCCCGGGATCGTCGAGTTCATCACCGCTCGGGTCTCGAGCACGACGAACCCGACGGGAATCACGGTGAGCCTCGGCGAGACGTCGGGCGACAGCTCGACCTTCCGCGGCGACGTCACGCTGATCATCCCCGATCAGGGACAGATCTTGGGCCCGGGACAGCTCGCCGTGCACAAGGGCGACACGATCCGCCTGAGCTACTCCGACGCGAACGACGGCGCCGGCCACGCCTACGAGGCGTACGACACCGCGAAGATCGAGGACCCGTCCGTGCTCCTGCTCAATCCGCCTCAGCTCAACGATCCCGGCACCACGGATTCCGACGGCAACTACATGTTGAGCTGGTCCGCCGCGGAGACGAGCAACAACCGGGGGCTGACGCGGACGCTCGCTCTCTACGACATCGAGGAGTCCTCGAATTACGTGCTCGGCCTCTTCGACGACGCGCAGGGGTCGCTCGCGACCTACTGGACGACGAATCCTCCCGGGAGCGCTTCGGCGCCGCCCTGGACGCAGAGCACGGCGTACAACCACACGCCGAACCCTCCTCCTCCCCCCGAGAGCTATTGGTCGGCTGGAGGCGAGGGGATCGTCTCGCTCAACAACGCCCTGACGTTGGCGCAGAACCTCACGATCCCGGCATCGGTCGCGAGCGCCCGGTTGACGTTCTTCAGCCGCTTCTTCAACGAGCCGGACGACACCGGAAGCGTCGAGATCACGACGAACGGAGGGACCACCTGGACGACGCTCCTGGTGCTCAGCGATGCGCCGTCGACGCCGCCCGCCGACACGCGCATGCAACATCACGAGGTCGATCTCACCTCGTACATCGGACAGCCGCTCCGCATTCGCTTCCGCATGAGCGGCGGCACCTCGGACTACTTCCTCTACGTCACCTCGGGATGGTGGGTCGACGACATCACCATCAGCGGCGCGACGTGGCACCCGATCGCGCAGGTTCCGGCCACGGAGACGCAGTACCAGGTCACGGGCCGGTTCAACGGCTCCTACTTCTATCGCGTGCGCGGCGTCTACACCGACGGCAGCGCGACGGCGTTCAGCAACGTCGAGGGGATCGACGTACAGGGCCCCGGCGGGCCCGCAGGTCGCGTCCCCGAGACGTCTCCGGGCGTCCCGCTGACTTTGACGAAGAGCGGCGACGACCTGACGCTGCAGTGGGGGGCGTCCTGCGTGTCGAGCGACAACGACTACGAGGTCTACGCGGGGACGCTCGGCTCTTACTACTCTCATGCGCCCAAGATGTGCACGACCGGCGGGGCGACCTCGGCGACGCTGTCCGGAGAATTCGGGAATCGCTACTACCTCGTCGTCCCCCGGAACGTCGGATTCGAAGGCTCGTACGGAGACGGCAACGGCGCCGAGCGATCGGCCGCCGCCACCGCCTGCGCGACACGGATGATCGCGGGGTGCCCCTGATCGCCGCGGAAAGGCCCGGGGGGAAGCGACCGGCTCCCTCCCGGGCATACCGGGCGATCAATTTAATTATTATAATTTGAGTCCCTATCATTTATATAGGGGCACGGTCAGAACGACCCTCCAGCCAACCACCCCAATCGATCGTTAGGTCGACACGGGTCCCTGGTCGTTTCGCGTATCTTTCGGCAAGAACTGATTCCACGTGGAGTCAGCCAGGGGGCCGCCGCCGATGAACCCGAAGCAGCGCGCGAGCGCGATTCGTGCGATCTCCGCGGTCATGTTCAGCGCATCGACGTTGCTCGCTCGCGAGCTCACGTTTGATGAGCGCGTTGCCGCGCAGAAGGCGATCGAGCAGGTCTACTGGAGTCATAGGCTTTGGCCGACGCAGAATCCCCGGCCGAAGCCACCGCTCTCGTCGGTGATGTCCGAAGAAACGATTCGATCAAAGGTCGAGGACTACCTCCAGAAGTCCGACGCCCTGATGACGTGGTGGCAACGGCCCATCACCGACGAGCAGCTACAAGCTGAGCTCGACCGGATGGTGAAAGGCTCCCGAGATCCTCAGATGCTTCGAGAGCTATTCGCGGCACTCGGCAACGATCCCTTCGTGATCGCGGAAACTCTTGGACGGCAGACACTAGCCGATCGCCTCATCCGAAATTGGTTCGCCGGCGATAGACGGTTCCAGACCGACGCGCGCGCCAAGGCCGAGGCCGCGTTGGCGTCGTGCTCGAGCGTCGACTGCATGAGGTCGATGCATGGGGACTATAGGGAACTGGTCTTGAAGCGAGGGTCTGACGCCATGGTCCGTGTGCCGCAGGGAGGAATCAACTCGGTGGTCTATTTCGCTCCCGAAGAGTGGGGAAGGGAACTCGACAGTCTGGCGAAGCGACTCGGCGGTACCTCCCGCTCGATCCGTTCTCGAGAATTGAGTAGCTTGGAAGAGACTCCCGAGTGGTTCGGGCTGACGACTTTGCTCTCGCAGAACGCCGACGAAATCAGAATCGCCTCTGTTCAATGGCCAAAGCAGCCCTTCGATGATTGGTGGAGAATCGCTCGAGCACCACGGATCGCTCGCACGCAGGGTGCCCCAAGG
>CAZEII010000051.1:0-21830 GCA_964511835.1 uncultured Acidobacteriota bacterium
GGTCGGCGAGAGGCTGACGACGTCCCCTGCTTCCAACGTCTCATCGGCCGAGAACCGGTCGAGATCGTCCGCGAGCTTGCTGGCCACGTTCTGCGCCCCATCGGTCGATCTGGCTGTCCGCTCCACGCGCGAAGGCGCGATCGTGGCGGCGCTGGCCGCCCGTGTTTCATCGGGGATCGGTCCGCCGGGCTCGACAACCGGGGGCGATGGCGTGTCGTTGTACCCGCCGACGCCGATCGCATCGCGAAGCCCAGCTGCATGCGACAAGTCGATCTGCGTCCTCCCGCGGACCGATCCCTCGATGCTTTCGAACCGCGAGATCGCGGTGTAAGTCCGGAGCGCTGGCTCCGCCTCGAAGAACTTCTCGTGCATCTGCATCGACGGGATCTTCGCGTCGATCGGCTTCGGCTGGACGATGCTCTGCTCTTCGAATCCGATTCGAAGGCCCCACACCATGTAGTCGAACTCCGCGGTCGAGCCCGCCGGCCCGCGCACGGCCAGCTCGCTTGGGCTCACCCGCGACACCGCGAGCGGTACCGGCTCCCCGCGAGGCGTTGCGGTGGCCGTCAGGCCGATATCCGGATTCGTCACCAGGGCGAATGTTGCGCCGAGGCGCACGGTCGCCTCGCCGTTGACCAGACGCCCGGAACCGCGCGTGTAGACGGCGACCTCGTCCCCCTCAGGCGCCGAGTACACGACCACCTTCGACGCATCGCTCGGGTGGTTCTGGACGAACGACATCGTGCCGGAGCCGTAGATCTTGTAGTTGTTGTACGAAACCCACGCAAACGATCCGGCGACGTTGAAGTTGTGGAACGCGCCTCCGACGGATCCGCCGTAGGCCTCGATCCCGTGATCGTAGCTCGGAATGTAGGCGTACGAGAAGTACGGGGAGGCGTTGGCGAAGTATCCGCCGTACAGCGTTCCACGCGTGGAGATCCCGATGTTGTCGCTGGTCGCAAGCGTGGCTTGGCCCCCGCCGTTGCTGTCGATGAACGCGCCGATCGAGTTGCCGTGCGCTCTCACGCCGTACCCCGTGCCGGAGGCGTAGACGCCCGATCCGCTCGAGGACGTGAAGTAGCCACCGGTGCCCGAGATGGCAGCCCCCTCGACGCCAGCGCTCGGCGTGGCGAGATTGACGAAGTTCCCGATCGTCGTCGTCGACTCGAAGTGGCCGCCGGTCGGTCCGCTCGCGTAAACGCCGTCCAGCGCCGAGCCGGTCGCCTGGAAGTAGCCGGCGTAGGTCCCGCTCGATGACGCATTGACGCCGTAGTTGGGCGAAGCGAGCTCGACAGACGTTCCCGACATACTCGTCGAATAGAACCGGCCGCCCGTGGGACCCGACGCGGAGACGCCGGCGCCGAGCCCGCCCCCGCTGAACTGTCCGCCGGTATCGCCGCCAGCCCCCCAAATGCCCACGGTTCCGCCGGATCCGTACACGCCGATGCCGCCATAGGCCGGGGCGTTGCCCGAAACGCCCGAGTTCGTCGTGGCGATGTCGGCGGTCACATTCGATCCCGAGGAGTTCTCGAAATGACCTCCGTAGCTCGGTGCGCGTGCGTAGACGCCCGTGCCGAAACTCGTGTTCGTGTTCAGAAAGTACCCCGCGTACGCACTAAAGCCGGACGTTCGGCCGAAGACGCCGTAGAGATCGCCGCTGCCGTAGGCGCCGACCTGGCTCGAGAATCCTGCGAGCCCGTAGGTGCCGCCACTGCCGTAAACGCCGTAGAGCCCGCCGCTGCCCCTGACACCTGTTCCGTTCTGGCTGTTGTCTTGCGCGTCGATCGCGGGCTCGTTGTTGTTGGAGTTCGTAATGTTGAGCCGGCCGTTTTTCGATTGCTGCGTTCCGGAGGTATCGACATAGGCGCTCGCCGGCTGGCCACCGAGCTGCGACGCGTTCAGCGCGTAGGGCGCGGATCGGATCGGTGTCCTCGGGACGAGCATCTCGCCGCCGACGATGATCTCGAGCCACACGGTGCCGTAGTCGGCGAACACGGCATCAAGCGCCGTGTAGGAGCCGGAGCCGCTTCCGTCGGCTATCGTTCCCGATCCCAGCGCCACGTTGAGCATGCCGCCGGTGACGGCGACCGCGTTGCTGGTTGCCGCCGTGTGCTGGTCGACCATGATCTCGTTGCCGGCGGCCGCCGCATCCATGAAGCGGAAGGTGACGTCGTAGGTCCCGCTCAGCGGGTTGTCGTTCTGGTCGCGGAGCACCCCTTGGTAGTTGACCAGCGTCGGAGGGGTCGCCGCGAACGTCGGCAGCGCCAAAGTCAGGATGAGCACGGTCCGTAGGTTCTTCATGGACTGTTCTCCTATCGAGCCATCAGCAGGACGCGGATCATTCCAGTTCCCGCGTCGAGGTTGTCGAGTGCTTTCCCGACGACCGTGCCCGGGCTCGGTTTCTGTGCCGCCGTCGCGTAACCCGGGATTGGCGACGCTACGAGGAGATCGCCGGCGAGGATCGGACCGGTCTCGGCGTCGGCTTTGACGCTCGCAAAGATCGCCGCCGCGACGCTTACGGTCAGTCCGCTTTCCGTCATCTTCGATGACTCCACGGCGACGCCGACGACGGTCGAATCGGACGCTTGCATCGCGCGATGCAGCTTGCCCGGGGCCGAAGGATCGAGGGCGAGGAGATCGCCGGCGTCCACCGGTTCGCTCGCCTCGAACTCGCGGGTCGCTGCAACGACGGGCGCGGGTGTCGGCGCGGGCGTTTCAAGAACGGGAGCGCCGGGCAACCGCTTTTCCGGCCCGACCATCGCGGCGGGCAGCGCCACCGCGACGGCGCCTGCCTCGGCCTGCCGCTTCACGCGCTCCTCGAACCCCGGCAGCCGCGCGAGCTTCGACGCCGGGCTCTCCGTGACGCCGTGATCCGAAGCCTTGATCTTCGCGATCAGCGCGTCGGCCTCCGGGTAGCTCGCACGCACCTCCCGGCCCGCGCTCTTCTCCATGGTCTCGAAGCGCGACCGCGGCGTCGAGGCGCGAAGCTCGGGATGGCGCGTCATCTGCTCGTCGAGAAGCCTCATCTTCGGAATGGGCGCGGGTGCGTCCTTCTCGCGGACGACGGCGAAGTTTTCGAAGCCGATGCGGAGTCCCACGACGATGTAGTCGAAATCGACGTCGGGATCGCCGGGAGCCGCCTTGACGACGATCTCGCTCGTCGTCTTTTCCGCGACGTAGAGTCTGGCCGGCGCGCCGATCGGGGCGACGTAGGCCGTGAGGCCGAGCTCCGGATCCGTCACCAATCGGAACGTCGAGCCCAAGGCGACTTTCGCTTCGCCGCCGACGAGGCGCGCCGTGCCGCGGGTGTACGTGCCGACCTCGTCTCCTTCGAGGGAGGCGTAGGTGATCGTGCGATCGTCCAGCTCGGGGTCGGACTGGACGAAATCCTTCGAGCCGTTCCCGTGAATCGTCGAGCCGACGGCGTCGGCCACGAAACCGAACGTGCCGGAATAGTTCTCCTCGAAATAGCCGCCGGTGTAGAAACCGTGGGCCCAAACGCCGTAGTACCGGAACCCGTCGAAGAATCCGAGATCGCCGTAATTCTCCTGGCTCGACGAGAAGAACCCTCCTCGCAGCCTGCCGTTGACCGCGAAACCCGCCTGGTCGGGGGCGTCGCCCAAATACGCGTACTCATACGAGTTGGGTCCGATGAACAGCCCCGCGACGTTTCCGTATCCGCGCACGCCGTACGCTCCGCCGGAGGCCACGACACCGGTCGTGGAGGATCCGTTGGCGGCGAAGTAGCCGCCGGTATCGGTGCAGTTGATGGAGGTGATTCCCGTCGGCGTGTTGTTGGCGCAATACGCTTCGATCGCCGGGATGGATGGGTCGTAGTTCTGGAAGAGCACCCCTCCCGACTTCGTTTGATACGTGGACGAGGTGTCGAGGAAGAAGCTGGTCGAATAACCGTTGAAGGTGCTCGCGGTCGTCGCCGCGACGGCGTTGGTCGCGTTCAAGGCGTACGCCGCCGACTGGAACTTGGTGCGCGGCGTCAGGGTCTCGGCGCCGACCTTGATCTCGAGCCATACGTTCCCGTAGTCGCGGAACACCGCGTCGAGGGAGGTGTACGAGCCCGGGCCGCTGCCGTCGGCGACGGTTCCCGAGCCCAAGGCCAGGTTGAAGAGGCCGTTGGTGACCGTCACCGGATTGCCGGTGACGAGAGCGTGCTGGTCGGTGAGGATCTCGTTTCCCCCCGACGCTGCATCCATGAAGCGGAAGAGCATGTCGTACGACCCGGTGAGGGGGTTGTCGTTCTGGTCGCGGAGCACCCCCTGGTAGTTGACGAGCGGCGGGGGGGTCGCGGCGAAGGCTGTCGTGGCGGCCAGCAGGCCCAAGATGGCGGCTTTCAACATCGGGTGACTCCTCTCTGACCCTATGGACGCATTCCGGGGGTGGGGCCCGTCACCCTCCCCTCCCGTCGCCGCCGTATACTTCCGCCAGGTCCAGGAAAAGCGCGGCGCCGATGATTCGTAGGGGGGCGCTTGGGCGACATCACGGTCCTGCTTCGGGCGGCGAACGCCGGCGACAAGAGCGCGGCCGAGCGGCTCTACGCGGAGCTCTACGACTCGCTGCGCAAGCTGGCCCGGGCCCGGCTCCGGGACGGTGGGCGTGACGCGATCCTCGATACGACCGCGGTGGTCCACGAGAGCTTCATGCGGATGGCGGAGGCGGGAACCGTCGAGGCGAACGACCGCCGGCAGTTCCTCGCTTACGCCTCGCGGGCGATGAGGTCGGTGGTCGTCGATTTCGTCCGGCAGCGCAACGCCGCGCGCCGCGGCGGCGACGCGGCGCCCATCTCGCTGAAGGATGGGATCGGCGCCGTCTTCGACCGGCAGGACGAGATCCTGTTGGTGCACGAGGCGCTCGCGCGGCTCGAAGCGCTCGACGGCGACGCGGCCCAGATCGTCGAGATGCGTTATTTCGCCGGGCTGCAGGTTCCGGAGATCGCGGAGGCGCTTGCGATCAGCGAGACGACGGTGGAGCGGCGCTGGAGGAAAGCCCGAGCGTTCCTCTTCGAATCGCTCAAGTGAGAAGGGTTCGGGGGCGATTCCGCGTCTGATAGCGCGGGGAGTGGACGATGCAGGCTGAGCTCGACCCCAACACCTGGCGCGAGCTCTCGGCCTTGCTCGACGAGGTGTTCGAGCTCTCCAGCGCCGCGCGCGAGTCGTGGCTTGCGGATCTCAAGGCCAGAAACGCCGAGCGGTACGAGCAGTTGGTTCGCCTTCTCGCAGCGGACGCCGCGGCGGATTCGCGGAGCTTCCTTGGCCCATTGCCGGCCGTCGAGAACACGATCGATGCGACGCAGGACGCCGTCGTCGCCTCGCCCCGGATTCCGGGCGATCGCATAGGCGCCTATCAGGTCGTTCGCGAGCTGGGTCGCGGCGGCATGGGGAGCGTCTGGCTCGCCGTGCGCTCGGACGGCACGCTCAAGCGGTCGGTCGCGCTCAAGCTCCCCCACGTCGCCTTCTTCGACCGGGCATCGCGAGAACGGTTCGACCGGGAACGGGATATCTTGGCCGCCCTCGCGCACGCGAACATCGCGCGGCTGTACGACGCCGGCGTGACGGCCGACGGTCAGCCCTTCTTGGCGCTGGAATACGTCGACGGCGTCCCGATCACCGCGTACGCCGACGAGCGGGGTCTGGGCTTGCGTCGGCGGATCGAGCTGTTCTTTCAGGTGCTGGACGCGGTTCAGTTCGCGCATCGAAACCTCGTCGTGCACCGCGACCTCAAGCCGAGCAACGTCCTCGTCAACAAGGACGGTGCCGCGATGCTCCTCGATTTCGGCATCGCGAAGCTCCTCGCCTCCGGCGGCGCCCCCGCGGCGGCGACCGACGCGACCGAGCTCGGCGGCTCGCCGATGACGCCGCGCTACGCGAGTCCCGAACAGGTGGGCGACGGCCCCGTCACCACGTCGAGCGACGTCTACTCGCTGGGCGTGATGCTCTACGAGCTGCTCGCCGGCCGGCTCCCCTACCGCGTCAAGCAGGGCTCGCGCGATGAGATCCGCGCCGCGATCACATCGGGCGACACGGTCCCTCCGAGCCGGGCCGCGCACGGTAGACCGGAGCTGGTCCGGGCGCTCAAGGGGGATCTCGACAGCATCCTGCTCAGGGCGCTCGAGCGCGATCCGGCCAGCCGCTATCCGTCGGCCGAGTCGTTCGCGCGAGACCTCGAGCGCTACCTCAAGGGAGAGCCGGTCGAGGCGCGACCTCCGTCGCGTCTCTACAAGACGCGAAAATTCGTCCGCAGGCACCGCATCGGCGTCGGCATCGCGGCGGCGGTGACGGTGGCCATCTTGGCGAGCACCGCGTTCGCCGTCGTTCAGATGCGCACGGCCCAGCGACAGCGGGATCGCGCCACTCACGTTTCGGATTTTCTGATCTCCCTCTTCAAGGTCTCCGATCCCAGCGAGGCGAAGGGAAAGACCGTCACGGCGCGGGAGATCCTAGACAAGGGCGTCGCCAAGATCGACGACCTCGCGAGCGAGCCGCTGGTCCAGGCCGATCTTCTGATCACGATGGGGGAGGTCTATAAGAATCTCGGTCTGTACTCCTCCGCCCTTCCGCTCCTCCAGAAGTCTCTGGATCTGCGCCGCAAGCAGCTCGGCTCCGACGACTACGAGACGATGGAGTCGATCAACGACCTCGCGACGCTGCTGGAGAACGAGGGAAAGCTGGAGGAGGCCGAGACGCTGTTCCGCGAAGCGCTCGAGCGACGGCGGCGTGTGCTGGGGCCGGATCACAAAGACACCTTGAATGCGGAGAACAACCTGGCGCTCGTCCTGCAGGCGCGCGGCAATCTCGCCGAGGCGGAAGCGCTCTTCCGCGAGTCGCTCGCAGGCAAGCAGCGCACGCTGAAGCCCGATGACGACGACCGGCTTCCACCGATCAACAACCTGGCGAACCTCCTGAAACAGGAAGGGAGAATCGCCGAGGCGAAGCCCTACATGACGCAGCTCGTCGAGGAGGCGCGGCGCATCCTGGGCGAGGACGATCCGCACACGCTGACGGCGATCAGCAATCTCGGATTGCTCGTCGACGGAGAAGGGAACCCGGCCGCGGCGGAGCGGTATCTGCGCGACGCGCTCGCTGCTCGTCGGCGCGTTCTCGGCCCCGATCATCCGCAGACGCTTCTCTCGATGTACTTCCTGGGCGATTGCCTGGGCGAACTCGGGAGATTCGAAGAAGCGGAGTCGCTCGTCGGAAGCGCCGTGGAGGGGCTTCGGAAGACGCTTGGTCCCGATCACCCGCGCGCGATGGCGGCGAGAAACGCGCAGGCGATCCTCGCGGAAGAACAAGGACGTTACGAGGAAGCCGAGCGAATCTTTCGGGACGTGCTCGACTCGAGGCGACGGAAGCTCGGACCCGACAACACCGAAACGATCGAGTCGACGATCGGCCTGGCTCGTGTCCTGATGCTTCAAGCAAAGCTGAGCGAGGCGGAGCCGCTCATCCGCCAGGCCGTCGACAGCAGCGGCCGCGCGCTCAAGCCCGACAATCCGACGACGCTCGAGGCCCGGACCCGGCTGGGAGAGCTCTTGACGAAGCAGGGTCGCGCGGCGGAGGCCGAGCCGATCTTCGCGGACATCGTGGCGAACGCGCGGAGGTCCCTCCCGCCGACTCACTACGCGCTGGGCAGCGCCCTCTTGGAGCACGGCCGCTGCCTCACCGCGCTTGGCCGTTACAGGGACGCCCAGACAGCCCTCGACGAGTCCCTGTCGATCCTGAAGCAGGCCGAGCCCGCGGACGTCCCTACCGTCGAAGCCAGCCTCACGGCACTGCGCAGGCACTCCTAATTCGGGACATTCTGCTTTTAGTTACAACGTCAATCAGGGGACAGGCCCGTCTATCTTTGAACTCCGCGCAGGCTTGTAACGCCGCTGAGAAAACTGGGCCTGTCCCCTGATTGACGTTGTAACTAAAAGCAGAATGTCCCGAATTAGCTACGCCGACAAACCGCGCCGACGTGCCCAGGATTCGAACCCGTCGACCAGATCGGCGAACGAGTCGATCACGAAGAGGAGAGGCTGGAGGTGATTGACGTCATATTCCTGCTCCACGATCCGATCCGGATCGAAGGGGAGCTTGACGACCGCATCGCTCAGCGCGTGGCCGATCTCCCGGTGCGACGAGAGGATGCCGTTCCCGTAGACGCGTACCCCTTCGTCCGTCCGGATCAGGCCGAACTCCACCGTGAACCAGTAGAACCTCTCGAGCCGTCGCCGGTCCGCGCCGCGTGCGGCGAGGGCCGCGCGCCCCATCGTCTGATAGAACTCGGCAAACGCCGGGTTCGTGATCATCGGCATGTGCGCGAATACGTCGTGAAAGAGATCGGGCGCGGGCGTGTAGTCCAGCTCGTGCGGCGGACGGATGTAGTCGGTCGACGGAAAGACCCGGCGCGCGAGGAAGGCAAAGAAGTCCTCTTCGTGCAGGAGCCCTGGGACACGGGCCACCGACCATCCCGTGGCCACGGTCAGGACCCCGCTCGCGTCTCTCAACGAGGGGATGCGCTCTGCGGGGAACCCCATCGCGGCGAGCCCGTCGAGAAACTCGACGCACGACCGCCCGGGAAGCTGCGCGCGCTGCCTGGCGTAGAGCGTCGTCCAGGTGGCGTGATCTTCGGGCTCGTATGCGGGATCAGGGATCGACTCGCCTTCAGGCGCCGGCTCGTGGAGTCGAATGGGCACGCAGCGGGGATCGACGTCGTCGTTCAAGCTCGCCGTTTCGTAGGCGGAGCGGTCCGTGGGCCTTCCGATCATGACGGCCTCGTGATTCCAGAAGGGACGCAGAGGCACGACGGGCGACATGCACCATCGGCCTCGAGCGTCGATGTCCGAGGAGATTCCTCTGGGCGTCAGTATCGGTAGACGGGTAGGCCGCCCGAAGACGAGACGAAGGTGGGAGCGAGACGGCTGGCGGTCTTCATGGCGCGATCAAGTTACGTCGAGATGCGCCTGCCCGCAACTCAAGGTGCTGAGTAAACGACGCGCCCCCCGACGATCGTATAGGCGACTCGAGCGCCCAAGATGTCATCGTCGGGCACCGTGAGGATGTCCTTCGTCAGCACCGTGACGTCCGCGAGCTTACCGACCGAGAGCGACCCCTTGACGTCGTCTTCGAACGCCGCGTAGGCGCCGTTCAGCGTATACGAGCGGAGCGCCTCCATGCGCGTCATCTTCTGCTTCGGGTAGAAGGCGCTGCCGTCGGGGAGCTTGCGCGTCACCGAAGCATGGAAGTTCGCGATCGGATCGACGTCCTCGACGGGGACGTCGGTGCCGTTGCAGACGACCGCTCCCGAGTCGATCAGATCGCGCCACACGTACGCCCCCGCCTCGGCCCGCGCCGTGCCGATGCGGGCCGGCACCCAGGGACCGTCGGAGGTGCAGTGGATCCCCTGCATCGACGCGATCACTCCGAGCTTCGCGAAGCGCGGCACGTCCGCGGGATCGAGATGCTGTGCGTGCTCGATTCGCCAGCGTAGGTCCTTCTTGTCCGGATGTGCGCGAAACGTCCGCTCGTAGAGATCGAGCGTCTCGCGATTCGCACGGTCGCCGATCGCATGGATGCAGAGCTGGAAACCATTTTCGATCGCGATCTTTGCGGTTTCCTCGGACTCGGCGATCGGCTCCGTGTTCAATCCCGACGTCGTCGGCATGTCGGAGTACGGAGCGAGCATCCACGCACCGCGCGATCCGAGCGCGCCGTCGACGTACCGCTTGATCGCGCGCACCGTCAAGAAACCGTTCCCGTATCCGATCAGCTTGTGCGCCGCGAGCTTCTCGCGCATCTCATCATTCGCGTCTCGGGCCATCACCCACAGGCGCATCTTGAGCCGCCCCTGCTCCGCCATTGCCTTGATCCGGTCGATCGTATCGAATGTCGAGCCGGCGTCCTCGAACGTGGTGATCCCCTTCGACAAGCACTCGTCCTGCGCGATCTCGACCGCGCGGACCGTTTCCGCGTCGATCTCCTCCTTGGGTCGCCGCGCGAGCGCATCGTCCATCTCCTTTTCGACGAGGTCGCCTGCGGTCTCGATCAGCACACCCGTCGCCTGCCCGGACGCATCGCGAAGGATCCGCCCTCCCGGCGGATCCTTCATCCCTCGGCCGATCCCCGCGGCCGCGAGCGCCTCCTTGTTGACGATGATGGCGTGGCCGGAGGCGTGCCGCAGCACCACCGGGTTCGCCGGGGCCGCCTCGTCCAGCGCATCGTGCGTCGGGTATCCTTCGACCGCGCGCGCCGGGGCGTGATCCCACTTCTCCTGGTGCCATCCCCTCCCGAAGATCCAGCTCCCCGGCTTGGCCTTCGCAGCCGCGGCGCGCACCTTCTCGACGATCTCCTCCCACGACCGCGTCCCCTTGAGGTCGACGTTCATCCGGAGGATGCCGAGGTTGCGTAGGTGCCCGTGCGATTCGATGAGCCCCGGCACGGCGAGCTTGCCGTCGAGGCGCACGACGATCGTCCGCGATCCGGTGAACGGCTCGATCTCCTTGTCGCTCCCGACCGCGACGATCTTTCCCGCGCGCGCCGCGAGCGCCGTCGCGTCGTGCCGCACCGGATCGAGCGTGACGATTTTCCCCCCGAGCAGGACGAGGTCCGCCGGCTCGGGCCCGCGCGCGCAGTTGTCGAGAGCGACGAGAAAAGCGACGAGGAGGAAGCTAGGAAGCAGCCGGGATCCTGAGCTCAGCACGGCGGACCTCCAACGCAACGGGGCATCCTACGACGGGTCCGCGTGAGATCAGGATCTTCGACCACAAACAAATGGCCGGCCTCCGCCGCGCATCCGCATGCGAGCGACGAAGGCCGGCCGTTGGTTACCTAAGCTCGAGCGCGTCCTCGGCCACCGCCGCCACCTCCACCGTGCTTCTCGTCATTCTGCGGAGGCTTCTTCCCCTCGTTTTTCTTTTGGGGCTGCTTCGTAGGAGCCTGCTGCTGAGGCTGCGGCCGCTGCTGCTGCGGCGCGGCGTGCTCCGGACGAGGCTGTGCCTTCGCGGGCCCCATGGCCGGCGGCGGAGGCGCGTGCTTTTCCGGACGGGGCGGAGCCGCAGCCTTGTCGTCCGGCCGGGCCTTCTCGGCGTGCTGGTGCTGCGGACGCTCCTGCTGTTGCATCTGCTGCCGTTCCGACGGCTGCGATCGTGGCTCGTTGCGCGGCTCTTGATGCCGCTCTTGCGGCTGCATCTCCGGCCGCCGATCCGCCGGACGCTCGTGGCCGAACTGCTGCGCGCTCGCCCGCTCCTCGCCTCGGGGTAGCGGACGATTCGCGGATACGGGCTCCGCCGCCCTCACCTCGTGCCGCTGCGCGGCCGCGACGGCGAGCTGGTCGCGACGCACCGCTTCAAACGGCGCCACGCGCGCGACCCTTTCGATCGGCTCGGGCCGGAACGTCCGCCCCGTCGCCTGTTCGACGGCGCGCAGCTCCGGTCCGCGGTTGACGATCACGTTGTTCTGGACCGTCAGGCTGTTGTTGACGATCGTGGTTCGATTGATCAGCGTCGCTCGCTGCGATTCCGGCGCGACGAATCGCCGGATGTGCGGTGCGGCGAAATCCTGTGCCGACACGAACACGAAAGAGCTTGCGATCGGCACGGGCGCGCCGAACGACACGCCGACCGAGAACCCCGGCGCGACCGGGGCCCACCCGATGAAATCCGGGCCGGTGCGGAACGTCACCCACGCCGGCGCCCACGTGTAGCCGGGAACCCACGCCCAGCCGACCACCGGGTCCATCACCCACGTGCCGTAGTGGTACGGGACCGCGCCCCAGTCATAGTCGGACACCCAGACCCACCCGCAATCTGTGTATTCCCAGTGTCCGTCGTAATAGGGGTTCCACCCCGGCTGATAGATTGCCGGCTGCCACACGCGTCCGTACCCAGCGGAAACGAGCCAGTGGCCGCTGGGGCTGAGGTTGGAGTAGAAGAAGTCGAACGACACTCCGCCCGACACGCTCACCGAAGCTTGCGATGCGGGTGCGAACGCGCCCGTCATGAACGTGAGCGCGATCGCGGTCGTCGCTGCGATCGTCATTTTCTTGATGTTCATAGTGCACCTCACTCGGACCCATCGTTCCCTTCCCCAATCCGCGGGGTCCCGAGTTGACATGTGGCAATGACGATGCCAGTCGCGGGATTTCGGGCTTTTTGGGATGGCGAGTGCGGAGAGTGTCCGGACAAAGGTACAGGGTGCGAAGGAATGGCCACCCGCGAAAACCCGGACAATCCCGGTCACGCTCCGCCGCTCGGGGCCGATTGCTTCCCCGAGAGCCGTGCGCCGGAGCAAGAGTTTTGCGAGAGCGCCCGTTCCTCCGTATATGGTACGGATGCTCTCCGGGTCGAGCGGCGCGTGTGGTCGACTTGATCGCGATCTCTCGCACGGGGCAGAATCTCGCCTGAAGGAGTTCGGAATGCTCGGTCTCTTGCGGACGTTCGGGCGGCTGAGCCTGTTCGTCGCAGCGCTGTCCGTCGCCGCCCCGGTTCGGGCCCTTCCACCCGGCTTTACCGAGGAGAACGTCGGCGGCACATGGAATGAGGTCGCAGGCCTCACCTTCGACGCGCGCGGACGGATGTACGTGTGGGAGCGCGCGGGCCGCGTGTGGATCGTCGAGGATGGCGTGAAGCGTGCGACACCGCTGATCGACTTGCACGACGAGGTAGGAGGTTGGGACGACCTTGGACTGCTCGGCTTCGCTCTGCACCCGAACTTCTCGCAGAATGGATACATCTACTTGTTGTATGTCGTCGACCGCTACAACCTGCTGCACGCGGGCTCTCCAAGCTACGACCCGAACGCCAACCAGTACCACGATGCGACCATCGGTCGGCTCGTGCGCTACACGGCGAATGCGGCCGATGGCTTCAACAGCGTGGATCCGGCGAGCCGTCTCGTGCTCGTGGGCGCGACCAAGACCGACGGCTGTCCGATCCTGTTCACGTCGCACGGCACGGGCTCTCTCGTTTTCGCAGACGACGGGACCCTGTTCGCGGCATGCGGCGACGGCGCAAGTTTCGACAGCGTGGACGCGGGCAGCGCCTCCGAGACCTACTACCAGCAGGCGCTCTCCGACGGGATCATCTCGCCGAAGGAGAACGTCGGCGCGTTCCGCGCGCAATTGGTCGATTCGCTGTCGGGAAAGATCTGGCGCATCGACCCGATGACGGGCGCGGGAGTACCCAGCAATCCGTTCTATAACGCCGCGAACCCCTATTCGAAGGCCTCGCGCGTCTGGGCGCTGGGCGTGCGCAACCCCTACCGGATGACGCTGCGCCCGGAGACGGGCTCGCACGACCCCGCGGATGGCGATCCGGGCACGCTCTACGTGGGCGACGTGGGCTGGGACACCTGGGAGGATCTGCACGTCGTGAAGCAGGGAGGCCAGAACTTGGGCTGGCCGCTCTTCGAAGGCATGCAGCCCACGATCGGCTACCCCGACGTGAGCACGCAAAACCTGGACGCGCCGAATCCGCTGTACAACGGCACCACCTGCACGCAGCCGTACTTCTATTTCCAGAACCTGATCGCGCAGCAGACGCAGCCGCCGAACCCGAACCTCCCGAACCCGTGCGGTGGCACGATCACGACGGCGCAAACGTTCGTCCACTCCGCGCCGGAGGTCGACTGGCATCATGGCGCGGCGGGCCCGGCCCGCTCCAAGGTGTTCACGGGCGGAGTGCTGACGCCGGTGACGATCGGCGCGCCCGGCTCGCCGGTCGTGGGCTCGAGCTTTGGAGGCAACGCGTCGACCGGCGGCGTCTGGTACACGGGCACGGACTTTCCGGCGCAGTATCAGAACACCTACTTCCACGCCGACTACGGCGCGGGGTGGATCCGCAACTTCAGCTTTGATGCGAACGACCAGCCCACGCGGGTCGACCTGTTCCAAGACAGCGCGGACGGAGTCGTGTTCGTCACGACCCATCCAACCGAGGGTGGCCTCTACTACGTGAGCTGGACCAGCGCGGTGCGGCGCGTGCGCTGGGTGGGGATCGGCAATCAGCCGCCCAAGGCGGTTGCGAGCGCCGACGTGCTCTTCGGCGCGACGCCGCTCACCGTGCACTTCACCGGAGGCGCGTCCTCGGACCCTGAAGGCTTTCCGCTCAAGTACCTCTGGCGCTTTGGCGACGGCACGACCAGCAACTACGTCAACCCGGTCCACACGTTCACGGCCGCTCCCGGTGTCCCAACCGCATTCGACGTCTCACTGACCGTGACCGACGCGACGTTGCAGACGAGCGTCGCGTCGCTACGCATCTGGGTCAATGACACGCCGCCGTCGGTCCGGATCACGAGCCCCGTCGACGGAACGCGGTACCCTCTCAGCGGCACCTCGGTGTACCCCTTGCAAGCGAACATCAGCGATGCCGAGCAAGGCTCCGGTCAGCTGACCTGCGCCTGGGAGACTTTGCTGCACCACAACAATCACGTGCACACGGAGCCGGTCGACACGAACTGCTCCTCGAGCACGACGATCTCGCCCGTGGGCTGCGACGGGAACGTCTACTATTACATCGTCTCGCTCACCGTGACCGATCCCTTGGGGCTCAGCACGACCGCGAGCGTGAACCTACTCCCGGATTGTCCCATCGCCTACAACTACCCGCCGCAGGCCGTCATCGGCGCCTCGCCCCGGAGCGGCGCGCCTCCGTTGACCGTGACGTTTTCGAGCGCGGGCTCTTCCGATCCCGAGAGCGTGGCGCTGACGTACGCTTGGACGTTCGGCGACGGGGGCACGTCGACGCTGGCGAACCCGACGCACACGTATTCTGCGGCCGGGACCTACATCGCCCGACTGACGGTCTCGGACGGAGTCAATGCGACGACGTCGAGCGACGTCACTATTGCCGTGGGTAGCCAGGCGACGGGATTGGTGGCGCAGTACCGGTTCGAGGAGGCCAGCGGAACGAGCGCTCTGGATGGGAGTGCGAACGGGAATACCGGATCGCTCGGCGCGGCGACGCGAACGAGCGCGGGGAAGTATGGCAGCGCGCTGTCATTCAACGGCACGACGGCAATGGTGAGCGTGAACGACTCGCCGTCGCTGGAATTGACCTCGGCGATGACGCTGGAGGCGTGGGTGAACCCGACCTCGTTGGGAAGCTGGCGGGATGTGGTCTACAAGGGGACGAACGACAACTACTACCTGGAGGGCTCGTCGGACCCTTCCGCGTTTCCTGCAACCGGCGGGACATACTGTTCGAGCTCCCTGAAAGGGACGGCGACGTTGCCCCTGAATGCGTGGTCGCATTTGGCTGCGACCTACGACGGAGCGACGGTCCGGCTGTACGTGAACGGGACGCAGGTGGCAAGTCGGGCGCAGACGGGCTCGATCGAGACGTCGACGGGCCCTTTGACGCTCGGCGGCGACCCGCTGTACGGGCAGTACTGGACCGGCAAGATGGACGAGGTGCGCGTCTACAACCGGGCGCTCGGCGCTGGTGAGATCCAGGCCGATATGATGGCGCCGGCGGTGTGTGGAATCGCGGGTGGGTCTCTCCGGTTCGCGGAGGACAAGCAAACGATCTCTTGGTCGGACAGCGTGGTCTCGGGTCCCTTTGACGTGGTCAAGGGCGATTTGGGGCTCGTGCGTTCATCGGGTGGCAGCTTCACCGGTGCAGCCTGCTTCGAGAACAACGTGATGGTAGGCATGACAACCGATCCGGCGGTGCCCGCGCCTGGCGGCGCGACCTATTACATGATGCGATGCGACGGGGGGACCTGGGGCGATGGCACGCAGATCGGAAACCGCGATGCGACGCTCCCTTCCTGTCCTTGAGAACGGCGTTCATCGCTCGGCTTCCTGCACTCACTCGGTGCTGACGATGCGCTTTCCCTCCACCATCCGGTACCAAGCTGGCCCCGCGACTGCGAGCACGGCGGCAGCGACGACGCCGGGTAGCCCGATCTCCTCGCTGCGGATCTCGAGCGCGACGGCGCCGACGATCAGCAGGATGGGGAGAGCGGCGAGCACGGCGAGCCCCGAAATCGGGAGCGGGACACGAAACGCCCCGCGCAGCTCCGGCTCGGCGTGCCTCAGCTTCAAGAGTGCGGCGAACTCGAGCGCCAGCGCCGCGGTGTAGAGCAACACGTCTCCCGCGAGCAATCCGCCGAACGGGATCAGCGCGAAGATCGAGTACGCGACCGCAGAGACGAGCACGGCGTTGCGCGGTACGCCGCGCTCGTCGGTGCGCGCGAGAGGCTCGGGGAGGAGATCGTCGCGCGCGAGTACAAGCGGGATGCGCGAGTACGCGAGAAGCAGGGCATTGAACAAGGCGAACGCGCTCAGCATGCCGGCGGCGGCGAGCCACGCGCCGAGCCACGGGCCGGCGAGTCCGGAGGCCAGGCTCGGCCACGCGCCGTCGGTCCACGCGGACGCCGGCGTCACGGCGAGCACCGGGACGATGGCGAGCAGGTAGACGGCGGCGGCGAGCGGAAGCGCTCGGCCGAGGGCGCGCGGGTAGGTCGATGAGGCGTCCTCGATCTCGCCGCTGATCGTCGACGCGTTGTCCCAGCCGCTGTAGTTCCAGATCGCCTGCGAGACGCCGATGCCGAGGGCGCCCAGGAGCGATGTCCTGGCGAGCCGTGCGGAAGCGGTGAAGCTCGAGATGGCGTGGCCGAGGGATAGCCAGCGCGCCGTAGCTATGACCGTGAGCACCGCGAACGGCGCGAGCACCATCGCGACGAACGCGCCGGAGGCGGCCCCGACCACCCGCGTGCCGCGCAGATTCAGCCAGGTGGCGCCCCAGATCATCGCGCAGGCGATCAGCCACGACTCGAAGCGGCCGAGGTCCGGCGCGAAGAAGTGCAGGTACTGCAGGAGCAGCACCGGGTAGATCGCCATGTCGAGCAGCGAGTAGACCCACGAGAGCCAGCCGTTCCAGAACCCCCAGAACCGGCCGAACGCGCGCTTGACCCACTCGTAGTAGCCGCCTTCGAGCGGAAGCATCGACGCCAACTCGCCGACGAGCAGCGCTTCCGGAACGCTGTAGAGGATCGGGGTCGCGACGAGGAGCGTCAGCGCGAGCGCGGGGCCGACGGCGCCGACGAGCCCCTCGAGACCGAAAGGGCCGCCCGAGACGATGAAGTACATCACCGCAACCAGGGAGCCGAGGCGCAGGGCAGCAGGTTGCAGGCGTGCGGGGCGGGCGGGCATGGCCCGGATAGTAGCCGGTTTAATCCTCGCTCATTTCCCTCAGGTCGCGAACTCGCCGCCTCAGGATCGGGAGAACGGCCCGGAGCTTGCGGCTCGTCTTCCCCTTGGCGAACTCGCGAGCGCAGGACTTGTAGTACCAAAGGACCTGGTTGCGGTCGGCGTTGAAGCGGTTCCAGAGCCGGCGCCCGACGCGGCGGAAGTCCTCGATCATGTCACCCAGGTTGGCCGCCTTGTCGCAGGCTGAGACGAATTTAGCCGGCTGCGATTTGGCGGCGATCGTGGCAACGTAGGCCGTCTTGCGGGTCAACCAGTCCGGCTTGGGTCGGGCGGTCGTCGCCGTGCAAGCTTCGACGATGTCGAGCACACGCTGGCCGAAGCGGCGGCGGACCTCGCGCCGGATTCTCGCCGGGACATCGCAATCCTCGAGGGCATCGTGGAGGAGCGCCGCAATCGCTTCGTCCTCGGTTCCGTCGTGCTTGAGCGCCAGCGAGGCGGTGTCGAGCAAATGCGCGACATACGGTGCCCTGGAGCCTTTACGCGTCTGATTCCGGTGTAGCTCCCCGGCGTAGGCCACGGCGGCGTCGAGCCGCTTGCTCCAGAGGAGTTTCGGACGTCCAAAGTCGTTCATGCGAGAAAAATGGGATGCTCCCCCTCTCGGAAAGGAAGAGTGTCCCCTTTTTCTAGCAGAGATGGAAGGCTTGCAGTGCCCACTCGACGGCGCGGGCGTAGGCGTCCGCGATGGCGCCCCAGTCCGGGCTGACGAGCGTGCGCATCTCGTCGGCTTGCGCCATCGCGTCGACGGCGTTGCAGACCTTCATGGGATGCCCGGAGCCGTCGCACACGCCGCACGCCTCGGAGGCGCGGTCGATGTGGTACTCCGCGATCAGCTTCGCGACGTCGAGCAGATCGTTCATCGCGTCGAGCACGTCGAGCGAGCTCAACGAGCCCGGCGCGTCGAGGATAAACGCCAGCTGCGAGACCATGACGTCGAAGTCGCCCTTCAGCACGTTGTCGTCGCGCATCAGGTCGTCGTTGACCAGCGTGCTAAGCGCATCGCTCCCGGTTCCAAGCACCTCGCCGAGCACTCTCGACTGAGACGACCGCGGGCCGGCCGCGTCCTGAAGCGTGGCGAGCGGTCCTCCGGCTCCGATGAGATCCCGGAGCTGCGCGATCGCGAGGTCGCGGAGCGATGCGTTCGGATCGACGGCGGTCGCGGTGATCGTCGGATTGGGCGCGAGCGCCGTGCCTTCGACGGTGACGCGGACCGTGCCGGCTCCGGGGACCGACGCGACCGCGAGCGCCGTGTACGTTCCGTCGCCCCTGTCGTTGATGGCGCCGCTCAGGTGGGCAGGCCACAAGAGCGTTGTGTCGACCGACACGGAGAGGCCCCGGCCGAGGAGGACGCCGTTCGCGTCGCGCGGAGCGATCGTGATCGAAGCCGTCTGCAAGCCGTCGGCGCGAATCGACGCCGGCGCGACGACGACGGAAGAGCTGTTCGCATTGACGGGCGCCGACGTGCCGTTCCCGTCGTCGAAGCCGATGCGGATCCCGTTCGTCACCGGGTTCGTCTGCACCGAGATCGTGAGCGCATTGCCGGCGGCGTCGTAGACCCCGTAGTAGTAATCCGACGCAGACGCGCGCGTGGCGCTGTCTTCGTCGTAGGGCGCGGTGGCGATGATGGCGACGGGCGGGGCCGTGCGGACGGCCTGGCCCGTGGTGGCGCGGCGCACTTGGAACGGACCGGCGGCGTACGTCGCGGCTGCGGGGACCGCCACGAGGGCGGCTAGGGCGATCGCTCGAATCGTTCCGTTTGTGTTCATCGCGGATTCAACTTCGGAACCGCGCAAGGCTGGGTCAACGGCCGGAGCCGCCGACCACCTCTAGAGCCTCTAACGGAAGGCGAAGACAGCCGCCGATAGGGGCGGAGAGGTTACAGAGACGGGGCCAAAATGTTTTTTCTTTTGGGCAGCCGCGGACCCTATTTCGCTAGCTGCGAGGTCCAATTGACGTCAATTGTAATCGACGGGGTAATCGCGGAGCCGACTGGCAGGGGGGCGAGGATTCGCTGACCATCGGGAGAAACATCGGGGGTTAGAACGTCCGACCGCAGCTTGAACAGCAGCCGAGGCTCCCCGGCATGAAACGTCGGCCCCGGCGCGACCTCCGCAGCCATCACCGATATTCCGTCGGCGCCGAGGAAAATCAGCTCCTTCCCGCCCTTCGTCCACCGCACGACGATATTCGCGGCGCCGCTGCTAGAGACCTGGTACTTCGCCCCGAGCGCGGGGTACGCCTGCACGAACACCTCGATCCGGCCACTCTCGTCAGAGACATAAGCGATCCATCGTCCGTCTGGCGAGACCACACCGAGACGCTGGAGGCCGGGACCGTGCAGGAACGGCACGAACGGGCTCTTGCCGTCGACCGCCACCGTGTCGACGTTCCAGCTCAGCTTGGGATCCGGCTGCTCGAAGAGAATCGTCTTGCCGTCGGCCGACCAAGACGTCGGCTCCTTGAACATCGCGCCGCCTCTAAGCACGGCCGTCTCCTCGGCCGATCCATCGGCAATCTTGACGAAGACGTCCTCGGGTCCGTTGCGGTCGGAGGCGAACGCGATGCGCGTGCCATCGGGCGACCAAGCGGGGAAGTAGTTGTTCGATGGCCCGAAGGTGAACCGTGACGGGACCGGCCGCTCGAGGTCGAACGTCCACAGGTCGGACGCCGAGGCCGACGATCGGCGTACGGTGACGATCCGCTTGCCATCCGGCGAGAATTTGACCTGCTCGTAGCGCCCGGGGGGCACGGCGAGCGGGCCCGAGGACTTGCCGCTTCGGTCGAACCAGGTGAGCTCGGTGTTCGGGAGCCCCATCCCCCACCGCGCCAGCAGCCCGTCGCTCGATGCCGAGACGACCGGCGAGCCGCTCCAGCTGGAGAACGCAGGCGCCTCCCCAAGGCTCACCGGATCGCCCGTAGTCGCCAGGCGGCTCGCGTCGAACGGCTGCGCGACGAGCGTGCTCCCGCGCAGGTAAACGAGGTACCCCGGCTCTGCGTAGATCGGCGCGCTCGACGCGCCGAAGAGAAACGTCCTTTCGTTGGCGTCGAGAGATCCGACGAACACGTCGAACTTCCCTTGCTTCGGCGGGAGCGTGACGAAAAGAAAGTGTTTGCCGTCGGGAAGGAAGAACGGCCAGCGGTGACTCGTTTCCTGGCGCGATTCGTCGAGCACGGTGACCGGTGCCGGCTCGCCTCCGCTCTCGCGAACCCTGTATAGGACTCCCGCGGCTTCCGGGGCGAAGACGATATCGCCGTTCCTGTTCCACGTCCCGCCTCGCCCATCCCCACCGTTGCAGATCGTCTCGGGGGCGCCCCCCGCGATGGCGATCCTCGTCAGCTTCTTCCCGCCGAAGTAGGCCAGGTAGCGGCCGTCGTGCGAGAAGAACGCGATGCCTGCGTCTTCCGTGCCCGCCAGCGGATGGGCGACGAGGGAGTCGATCGGCCGAGCCCAATACGAGATCGTCCCAGCAGGAGTGGCTGCCTGGAAGACGAGCGTGCGCCCGTCCGGCGAGATCTTGCTCCAGCAGCCGTCCGTCGAAAGATTTGCGCCTTCCGGTGCGAGGACCGAGAAGCGCCTGAATGGCGGTCGTGCTGGGGCCAAAGGTTTGTGAGTCTCCAGCACGGTGATCGACCCTAGGGCGGCGATGGTGGCGACGGCGGCGATCGTCCAGGGGAGGCGCCCGCGCGACCCCGCGCGGACCGCGTACGCGGCCGGCTTGACGGCGGAGGCCGAGACCGGTCCGGTCGCCGTGCCGCCCCCGATGAACCGCAGCTCGCGCGCGAGGTCGCCCGCGTTCTGCCAGCGCTCGTCGGGGTTCTTCGCGAGGCAGCTCTTGACGATGCGGTCGAGCGCGGGAGGGGAGGTCGGTACGAGCTCCGAGACCGGGCGCGGGTCTTTGTCGAGGATCGCAGCGATGACGCTCGCCTGGCTTTGGCCTTGGAACGCGCGCTGGCCCGTGATCATCTCGTAGAGCACGGCGCCGAACGCGAAGAGATCGGCGCGGTGGTCGATCGGCTGCCCCTCGAGCTGCTCCGGGGACATGTACTGGACGGTACCCACCATGGAGCCCAGGGTCGTCAGCGGCGTCGTGCGCGTGGCCATTTCGACGACCGACGCGTCCCTCAGCTTGGCCACGCCGAAGTCCAGGATCTTGGCTCCGGACTTCGTGAGGACGACGTTCCCGGGCTTGAGGTCGCGATGGATCAGCCCCTGCTTGTGCGCCGCGGCGAGCCCGTCCGCGATCTGGGCGCCGGTTTTCACGACCTCGTCGAGCTTCATCGGGCCGCGCTCGAGGCGAGCGGCGAGCGACTCGCCGTCGAGCAGCTCCATCACGAAGTAGTCGGCGTCCCCGTCGCGGCCGACGTCGAAGAGCGTGCAGATGTTCGGGTGGCTCAGCGACGAGATCGCGCGTGCCTCGCGCTCGAACCGCTCGCGAACCTCGGGGTTGGTCGAGAGGTGCGCCGGGAGAATCTTGATCGCGACGTCGCGTCCGAGGCGTGTGTCCTTCGCCCGGTACACCTCGCCCATCCCGCCGGCGCCGAGCGGCCCGATGATCTCGTAGGGTCCTAGACGATCTCCCGGCGCCAGCGGCATCCGCAGATCATAGGGGACCTGGAAAAGGGGA
>CAZEII010000052.1:0-11525 GCA_964511835.1 uncultured Acidobacteriota bacterium
TCGAGCCCACCGACCCGCTCCACGAGTCGGGAGCAACAAGCTCCGCACCACGTTGGGAAAAAAGGGGGCGGGACACGAGGTCCCGCCCCATGAGTCGAGCTTACGGGAGCCCTACGGACAGGTCCCCGAGTTGTCCCGTGCCGCCACGCTGCACTGACCGGACGACGTCGTGCCGTCGCGCTCGCCGGCCACGTGCGCGATGTGCGACGTTCCCCAGCTTCCCTCTGTTGCGATCGCGTCGTCCGAGGCGATCACGTACCAGAGGTCGCCCGGGGCGACGCCGGTCCACGCGTACGAGCCCGACGTGCCGATCAAGCACGCCGAGCCGCCGACCGCGTACGACGGCAGCGTCGCGAGACTGCCGTACAGGACGTGGTAGTTGGTCGAGACGCAGCTCGAGACGTCCCACGTCAAGGCGATCTGCGTCCCCGCGGGATCGACGCGCGACGCGGTCATCGCCGTGCCGAACGAGCCGTCCGGCACAGGCTTCACCGCCGTCGGGGGCGTGGGGCAGACCGTCTGGTTGCATCCGCCGGGCGCGGTGAACGAGACCTTGACGTTGTCCACCTGCCAGTACCACTCCCAGTGGGCGTTGTAATAGTGGAATCGCACCTGAACGTCGGGCGCGCCCACCGCTTGAGCCGAGATGTTGATCGTCTTGTGATCGGGGTTCGGGCTGTCGCCTCCCTGCTGGCGCAGGACGTTGACCCAGACCCCGCCCGTCGCCGTCGACTTGACGTCGACGTCGCCGATCTCGTTCATGCCGCCGCTGTACCAGTGGAAGTACTGGTCGAAGTCGAGCGTCACGGTGGTCGCCGACGTCATGTTCATCGCCGGGGTGATCAGCTGCTCGTCCTGAATCGTCCCCACCGCGTTTCCGGCGTTGTCGCTGTCGATGATGGCGACCGGTGCGGACATCGGCGGGGCGATCGTCCGGTTGCCGGGGTTGGCGGTGGTCCAGGTCGCAGCCGCGCCACCTCCGGCTCCGCCGTCGACGACGGTCCAAGTCCCCGGGATGCCGGAAGAGAAGC
Source organism: uncultured Acidobacteriota bacterium (assembly GCA_964511835.1). Classification (GTDB taxonomy): domain Bacteria; phylum Acidobacteriota; class Polarisedimenticolia; order Polarisedimenticolales; family DASRJG01; genus DASRJG01. Next base: position 1,032 of record CAZEII010000052.1, read on the forward strand.
TCTCGTTCAGCGCGGTCCCGTTTCCGGAGACCGGCTGGCCGAGCACCTGGTTGAAGTTCGAGACCCAGCTTCCCTCGTTGGCGTTGATGGTGATCTGGAACGCCACGGTCGACCCGCAGGCCGAGCCGGTGGGCAGCTTGACCGTGAAGTGAGGCGCGTTCGAATCGGCCGTCGCTCCGGCCGGGATGTCCGGATAGCTGGCCGTGCCGTTGAGCATCACGACGCCAGGCGTCGACGACGTGACCGTCGCGGACACGCCGGTCAGCCCGCTCGTGCCGTCGGAGCTGACGTTCACCTTGAAGTTCACTTGTTCCCCGGCATCCCAGATGCCGTTGCCTCCCGCTCCGCCGGTCGAGCAGGTGTCGCTGACGAGCGCGTGCGAGTTGTACTTCGCGTGCGATCCGCACGACTGAGTCGGATAGGTGAAGTTGAGGCTCCAGGCGTTGATGTTGCCGACGTCGGCGGCCGCTTGATCGACCACGAACAGCTTCCACGTACCCGCGGCGATCTTGCCGTTGAACGTCGAGAGCAGATTGTCCGGCTTGAAGGAGCCGGTGAACGGCGCCGCGCCGTTTGCGATCAGGGTCGCGGCGGAGTCGTCGAAGACGGTGTTGATGAAGTTGTCCCCGCTGCCGCCGCGGCGGTTCGAGAGGATGACGTCGGTGTTGTCGGGAGCGATGACGTGGATGACGATGTCCCCGTCGTACGTGTGCGTCAGGGATCCGATGGTGACGTTGAGATCGACGATCGGCTTGTTGTCGGGAACGACGATCGTCGCCGTCGCGCCCACCGGGCTGTTGTCCGGGATCGCCACGGGGGGTCCGGAGTAGTTGTAGGTCGGCTGCACGTTGACGCCGGTCGTGAAGGCGTAATACGCGCCCCCGTTGTTGTCCGCCGCGGAGTTGCTCGAGGCGTCGGTCGAGGCGACGGAGAACACGTAGGACGTGCAGGCCGAAAGCCCGGTCAGCGGGTAGGAGTGGCTCATCGTCAGCGTCGGGTTGACGGGAGGCGTGGTCCCGGGCGGACCGGGGGCGACGCCGTAGCTCACGGAGCTGTTCGAGCCCTCGTTGGTGTTCCAGGTGACGAGCGCGCTGTTGCCGGTGACGTTCGACGATTGAACGTTCGTGATCACCGGGGCGACGCAGTCGATCGCGGCCGTCTGGTTCACCGTGACGTTCGGCGTGCCGCAGGCGGAGGCGTCGAGGTAGGAGAGCGTGACCGTGTCGCCGTCGGCGACCGAGATCGCGCCGTCTCCGTGAACCGGGGCGGCGGCCGTCGTCGGGAACGTTCCGACGAACACGCCGGAGTTCGCCGGGCTTTCGGTCAGCGTGACGTTCTCGGGAGTCGTCTCCGTTCCGGATCTGATCGTGATGACCTGCGTGCCCAACCCGGTGAGATCGCTGTCGCCCAGGGTGATGTTGATCGTCGAGCTGCAGTTGTACGTCGCATGATCCGTGCTGATCGACCCCGCGCAGGTGGCGCAGTTGTAGCAGACGAGGGCGAAGTCCTGGTCGGTTCCGTCGCCGACGCCCGGCACGCCGTCCCCGGCGATGTTGGCCGCGTTGACGTTGATGGTGATCGCGCCGGTCGTCCCGGCCGGCAGGAACACCGCCTCGTAGTTGTTCGCCGCGTCCGTGGAGCCGCCGGTCGTGCTGTACTGGCCGGAGAAGACGTTCCCGTTGTAGGTGGAGCCGCCGACCGTGGCCACGAGGTCGAGGTTGTTGACCTGCGGGCTGGTTCCGACGGCCCCGGGGGCGTCGGTGTAGACCATGACGACGCGCACCGGCTTCGACGCGTCGGCGACCGAGCCGTGGAAGACGTACGTGTCGCCGGTGTTGTCGAACGTTACGGACTGATCGACCAGATAGCGCGGCGTGCTGTCGAGGGCCATGTCGATGTTGGCCATCCCGTATCCCTGCGAGTTGCTCGGGAGCGTGTCGTTGGCGCCGGCTCCGGTCAGGTAGGTCGTGTGGGTCAGCATGTAGGCCTTGATCAAGGCCGGGCTCGGGATCGCGTTCAGGTAATGGTCTTGCAGCCAGCGGTAGTACAGCGAGGCGGTGCCGGCGATCGCCGGGGTCGAGTGGCTGGTGCCCGACGAGGCCGCGAAGATCGTCTGCGTGGTCGGGATGTACTGGTCGCAGACGCCCGAGCCGTTGTAGCCGGGGTCGGTGCTGGCCGTTCCCTGGATGTGGGTGCCCGGGGCCGTGATCTCGGGCTTCTTGCGAGCGCCCGGGGACGGGCCGCGGCTCGAGAAGTCGATGATGTCCATGGCGTTGTCGGCGCCGGAGGCGCCGACGCCGCAGCCGTCGGTCCAGTCGGGGCGCTGGTTCTCGGAGGCGGCCGCCGTGATCATGTTCTTGCCGTTCCCCGGCGTTCCGACCGTTGCCGCGCCCGGACCGGAGTTTCCGGCCGCGAACACGAACAGGAGCTCCTGGTTCCCCGGCGTTCCGGGAAGGGCGTCGCGCGTTCCGGCGTCGTACGCCTGCGAGCTGGCGTCGTAGGTGCCGGAGCAGCCCGAGCATCCCCACGAGTTGCTGCTGATCCGGCCGCCGTTGTTGTAGCCGGAGGCGATGACGCCGGCGTCGGTGCCGCCGCAGTTGGAGATGCTGTACGAGCCGCCGTTGGCGAAGATCTTGGTCATACCCATGCGGCCGTAGGGGTTGATCCCGAGGCCGCGCTGGTAGCCGTCGGGGTCCTGGTACGGATCGCCGGTCCGCACGTCGTAGCCGCCGACGATGCTGGTGTTGATGTGGCCGTGCCCGTCGAGGCCGTCGCCGGCGACGTTGGTCGTGCAGTTGCCGACGTAGGCGATCCGGCTCGTCGTGCCGTCGGCGAGCTTGGTGAAGGTCGGATCGCCGGCGCCGTTGGTCACGGTGCCGTTGCCGACCCCGTCGTCCGACAGATTGACGATCGGATAGGCGTTGGGATCGGTCGAGAACCCCTTGCCGTCGATGAACGCCTTGTACCCCGGGGCCGACGGACCCGTTTGAGGCCCGTTGAAGTGCGCGGCCACGATCTGGTCCTGCTTCTCGTCCATTCTCGTGATCGGCAGGCGCTCGCCGATCCAGGTGACATCCGGGAGCGCCGCGATCTCGGCGACCCGCGACAGCGGAACGGTCGCGTTGACGTCGCGGTACGAAAGGACGGTCGACCACTCGGAGTCGATCGAGCTCGCCCAGGCGGCGATCTTCTGCTCGGTCCCTGCCTTCCCCTCGGTGTCGAGGATCTGAATGGTCACGGGGACGGGCCGGTCCTGAGCGATGCGCTGCGATGCGGGCTCGCGAAGGGTCGGACCGAGCTTGTAATAAGGATGATATGCGCCTGCGTACTGGACGACCGTGCCCTGCACGACGAGGTTGTCGAGCGCCTGCCGCCCGGAAGCGTCCGCCCAGACCAGATAGGCGTTGCTCTCGATGTACTGGACCGGCCGGACGCCGGCGTGAGTCAGCTGGTCGAGCCAGGCCTGCTTGATCGGGCCGATGAACTGCACCAGGTGGAGCGCGCGCCCCGCCGACGGCTGGGACCTGAGCCCGGCCGGCACGCCCGACGTGTCCTTACGAGCGTCGAGCGGATAGGCGTCGAGCTGGATCACGTCCATGTCGTCCCGGACGGTGACCGCATCGCGCCCGTGTTTTGGGAGCGTCCCGAGCGTGTCGTCGGCGACCCGATACAGCCGGAACGTGCCGTAGTCGGCGAGCAGCTGAACGCCGGCCGCCTTTTCGTCGACCGCTCCAGGCGGCGCGACGACCTTGTGCGTCCCGACCACACGCGACACCGGAGCCCCATTCGCTCCGGCGACGCCAACGAGCGCGATGAACAGACCTGTAGGAAACCATCGGCGCGACATCGTCATCTTCCAGCCCCCCGAAAGAAAAGACAGCCGCGAGAAATCTACGCCGGTTTCGCGAGCCGTGTTCGACAAATTCGAGAGCCTTTCGAGAGTTTACTTATTTGACTTGTGCGCGTGTGCGTCGAGCAGCCAGGCGAGGATTCCGCCGGCCGCGAGCAATCCCCCAGCGGGCACGAGAAGAATTCCGATTCCGGGATCGGCCTCGGAATGCCAGATCCCGCCGAGCACGAACCCGAGGGGAAGCAAAACGGCGCCCACCGCGAACAGGCGGTCGCAGACGCGCGCCCGGCCCGGCGGGAGCGAGCCGATCGGCCCCGCCCACGCGAGAACGACGCCGACGAGGCTCAGCAGCGTGCCGTGCGTGTGCGCCAGAGTCCACATCTGCCGTCGAATCGGGTCCTCGAGATACGGCGCGAGCTTGAACCCGTTGAAGGCCTCGAGCGCGATCCCGCCGAGGAGCCAGGAAAAAAGTCCCCAACCGCAAGTTCGCGCGCACCACGTCGCGCGCCCGGTCGCTCGAGCCGGCTCACTCACCGATCGAGATCTCGTCGTCCGGTAGACGCTCATGCTCCCACGCGGCAAGCTGCGATCGGTCGAGAACGCCGTTCGCGTCGAACGGCCATCCTGCCACGAAAGGACTGGGGCGAGGCGCTTCGCCTTCGAGGCGCTGCCGCGCGGCGTCGCGCAGGGCTGCCGCGTCCTGCGCCCGCGGAAGATCCGCGCGGCCGGAGAGCTTGACCAGCGCCGCCCGGGCGTCGCGGCGAACGCCGGGGTAAGGGTCGACCAAGAGCTCGGCGAGCAGCGGAACCGCGCGGCCGGCTACCTCGCGATCGGGGGAGGATTCGCCCAATCGGAACGCGGCGAGCGAGCGATAGACGGCATCGCCGGCGAACAAGGCGCGCGCCATCTCGGGAGCGGAGGCGCGGTCGACGTCGAGCGCGATCTTCGACCGGGCGGCGGCCTGCGGCCACAGTCGCTCGACGGCGGCCGTCGCCCACGCGAGCGACCGGCCGGAGTGGCACAACGTGCAGGCATCCGGCGTTCCGCTCGCGGCCGCGGCGGCAGGATCGGGAGACGAGATCTGGTGGGACGGATGCCACGTCATGATGCCGTAGACCCGGGGCGGCATGTGGCACGCCACGCAGCTGCTGCCCGGGCTTTCCGCCCGGTGGCCGGTGTGCGCGGCCAGACGATTCCCCAGGTAGCTCTCGTGACACTGGGTGCAGATCGCGTTTCCCTGTCGATCGGGTCGCATCTGGCCGTGCGGATCTCCCGAATGCATCGTGTGGCACGAGAGGCAGGTCATCGTCCCGCGGAGATAGCACGGGGATGCGAGGAGCCCCTGATACTCGTAAGCGGTCAACCGGGGGGACCCGTCCCCCCAGAAGCGCGTCGCGAACGAGTAGCCGCCGAGCCGCGTGTCGCGAGTGACCGGCTCGAACGTCCGGGAGAGGTCGTCGCCGGGCCGGTAGGGATCGCCGTGCGCGAGGATCTCGCGTATCGAATCGCGGTCGACCGGGAGCCGCTGGCCGTGGCAGTGGCCGCAGACCTGCACGCTGCGTGTTTTCTCGAGCCGCTTCGGATTGACGATCGTCGGGTCGGCGGGATGGTCGATCCGGAACGCATAGCGACGCAGTGGCGACCGCATCCGCCGCGCGTGCTCTTCCCCGGGACCGTGGCACGCCTCGCACGCGATGCCCAGCTCGGCGGACGACGAAGCGAGCCGCGCCCCCGCGCCGAGGCCGGGAACCGGCCGCGTCGTGTGACAGAAGATGCAGTTGAGATCCCACACGGCGCGATGCGCGTGGAAATCGTCGCCGTCGGGGTGGAAGAACGCCTCCGACAGGTGCAGCCAGCGGCTCTCCTCGATCGACCAGGCGATCGGGAGACGCACGTAGCGATCGTCGACCCGCGTTTCGAACTGCTGCATCCGGCGACTGCCGGTGACGCGATCGATCCGGTGCGGCACGACGCGGGACAATCCGGGATCGGGGCAATCGATGAAGAAGGCCTTCCCCTCCCGGCGCGCCAGAGAGACCACGCCCAACGCCTCGATCGCGCGGCCGTCGAACGGGGCCCGGATCGTCGCGGGGCCCGCGTCCTGGGTCATCGTCCGATGGAACGTGCGGCCCCAGCTCGCCACGTGCCCGGCGTGGCAGGGGGCGCAGGTCCGCGACGTTCCGTACTCCCAGGCCTTCCGGCCTGCCTCGAACCCTCCCTGGGGCGGCGGGCCGATCGGATCGCGGATCGTGGCCGCGACGCGCCAGCCGGAGAAGAACAGGAGCGCCGATCCGAGGAGAAGAAACGCACTCGTGATGCGCGTCGGCATGGACGTAGTATCACCCCGGATGAGGAGGGAGACGCTCGCCGCGGGAGTTCTCGGGGCCGTCCTCGGCTCGTTCGGCGGCGCCGTGGGGTTCACGGCTCACTTCGCCCGGGCGACGTCGTACCTGTCGGACGACCCGAAGGCCTGCGTCAACTGCCACATCATGAACGACCAGTACGACGCCTGGTCGCGCGCGTCGCACCACGCTCGCGCGACCTGCAACGACTGCCACGTCCCTCACCAATCGATCTTCGCCAAGTACGCGGTCAAAGCGGAGCACGGTTATCGGCACTCGAAGAAGTTCACCTTCCAGAACTGGCACGAGCCGATCGCGATGACCGCATCCAGCTACGACGTCGTGGTGGACAACTGCATCCGCTGCCACGAGGAGATGACGCGGGCGATCGGCCATGTGGACTGCCTTCGCTGCCACGCCAGCGTGGCCCACGGTCCGACTCGATGAGGGAGACGCCGGCATGAAGAACGGAGCCGCCCGATCCACGGTCTTCTTGATCGCGCTCGCCGCCTTCGCCGCGGGGACGATGCTGGCGATGGCGCTCTACGGAAACATCGTGAAGCGCAAGATGGAGGCCCAGAGCACGGTCGTGCGCGTCGCCGCCGTCGGCGAGACGACGATCGATCCCGCGGAGTGGGGGAGGAACTTCCCGCGCGAGTACGACGGGTACATCCGAACGCTCGACAACTCGCGGGCGCGGTTCAAGTGGAGCGAGGGGAGGCCGCCCGAGGACGAGACCGGCTCGACGAAGGCCGAATCGAAGCTCGAGGGCGACCCCCGGCTGAAGACGATCTTCAACGGGTACGCCTTCGCCATCGACTACCGGGAGCGGCGCGGCCACGCCTACATGCTGCTCGACCAGCGCGAGACCGAGCGGGTCAAGCAGAAGCCGCAGCCGGGGGCCTGCCTCAACTGCCACGCGTCGAACGTCGTCGCCTACCGGGAGGTCGGGCTGAAGGCCGGGGCGCCCGGCTCCCTCTCCGATCCGCTGAGCTCGGCGGACGGCCAGAAGCAGCTCTTCGCCGGATGGGAGAAGGTCAACCACCTGACGTACGCGGAGGCAACCGCCCTCGTCTCGCACCCGATCACCTGCCTCGACTGCCACGACCCCAAGACGATGACCCTGCGCATCACGAGACCGGCGTTCCTCGAGGGGATCGCGAGCCTGGCGGCCTCGAGCGAGCCCGTGCCGCACCTCCCGTCCATCGAGCAGTGGAGGAAGGGGGAGCGCAAGGCGCCTTACGGCCCGAACGATCTCGCCTCCCGCCAGGAGATGCGCTCGATGGTCTGCGGGCAATGCCACGTCGAGTACTACTTCAAGGGGGACGAGAAGCGCTTGACGTTCCCCTGGCACAAGGGGCTCAAGGTCGAGGAGATGGAGGCGTACTACGACGAGACCGGCTGGAGCGACTGGACGCACAAGGACTCGGGCGCCAAGGTCCTGAAGGCGCAGCACCCGGAGTTCGAGATGTGGAGCCAGGGGATCCATGCCAGGAGCGGCGTCGCCTGCGCCGATTGCCACATGCCGTACCGCCGCGAGGGGGCGATGAAGTACACGGACCACCAGGTCCAGACCCCGATGGCGCACGTCAACCTCTCGTGCCAGACCTGCCACAACTACACGGAATCCGAGATCCAATCGCGCGTCGATCAGATCCAGGCGCGCACCAAAGCGATGCTCGACCGCGCCGAGATCGCCCTCGTCGAGCTGATCCACGCCATCGCGAGCGCAGAAGCGTCGGGCGCGACCGACGAGCAGCTGAAGGCGGCGCGTCTGCTCCAGCGAAAGGCGCAGTGGCGCTCCGACGTCATGAACGCCGAGAACTCGCTCGGCTTCCACGCTCCGGCGGAATCGCTCCGGATCATCGGCGAGGCGATCGACTACGCGCGGCAGGGGGTGACGGAGGTCGCGAAGCTCGGGATCAGAGAACCCAGGGAATCAACGCCCACGATTCGCGCGAGTAGTCCACGTACGCCTGGCCGAACGCCTCGATGAGCCCCCGCTCCTCCATGCGAGTCTTTCTCCAGTAGGCGAGCGCGGCGACGACGACGCCGGCCAGCCCGTGAAGCTCCCCCGAGACGATCGAGGTGCCGACGTACATGCCGATCATCGCCGTGTAGATCGGGTGGCGGACGAGGCGGTACGGGCCGCGCTTGACGAGCTGGTGGTCGACCTTGATCGTCACGGCGCCGCTCCAGTTCCGGCCGAGGCAGCGCATCGCCCAGACGTCGAGCCCCATCGCCCCGAGCTGAACGGCGAGGCCGACCACGACCGTCCAGACCGAATCGGGGAGCCAGCGGCGGCGAAGGAAAGGGATGGGGAGGAACGCGAGGAGCAGCGCGAGGTTGAGCAGAAGCTGGTGGCGAGAGCGCGACGCTTGGGATTCGGCCCGCTTGGCGGGTGCCGATTGCCGCGCCGCGGCGCTCCAGTACGCCATCATCACGATCCAGAGCGCGAACGAGATCCAGAGCGGCGACGTCACCGTGGCCCTGAAAGCCGCGGGCTTCGCCATCGCGAACCAGACGGCGCCGCCCACGATCAGCGCGAGCAGCCCCAAGGCGAGCGCGACGGCGGCCCCGCCGCCGAGCATGTAGACGCGGCCGGCCAGCTTGAACCCGATCCCGAAGCGCTTCGCGGCAGGTTTCGATTCGTCCATCGGTCGCTCAGCCCCTTCGAAGGAACAGCCCGATCATCGCTCCCGCGGCGACGAGCCACGCCGAGTTGAGCCGGTACCGGAGCAGGAGGGCGCCCGACACCATGGTTATCGCGATCGCCGGCAGGTCGGGGAGCGCCGACCGGCCGAGCCTCGTGGTGACGACGGCCATCAATCCCAACGACGCGACGACCACGCCGTCGAGGAATGCGCCCGCGGCCGGGCGGCTGCGCAAGATCGGGACGAGCGGCGCCGACAGGGCGACGAACACGAACGCGGGAAGGAAGATTCCGAGCGTCGCCACACCCGCGCCCGCGGTGCCGCCCAGCAGGTAGCCGATGAACGTCGCGCTCGTGAACACGGGGCCGGAGGTGATCTGGCCGACCGCGACCGCGTCGAGCAGCTGAGCTTCGGTCAGCCAGTGCCACCGCTCGACCAGATCGGCGCGGAGGAAGACGACGAGCACGTAGCCGCTCCCGAAGAGCACCGAGCCGACCTTGAGGAAGAAGAGAAAGAGCGGCATCACGCCGAAGGCCTGTCCCGCGGCGGCGCCCGACGCCGCGGCGGCCGCGAGGAACACCCTGCGTCCGGTCGCGATCGCGATCATCGCCGTCCCGGCGCCCAGCAGGATCACCAGCTCGTTGGCGCCGAGGACGCTCGCGATCACCGCCGCCGCGGCGACGGCGGCCGAGGCACCGCTCTTGATCGCCGTCCTCGCCAGCCGCCACATCGCCTGGATCATCACGGCAATGACGACGGGCTTCACGCCGTAGAGGAAACCCGTGGCTTGCGGGAGCCCCCCGAATCGCACGTACGCCCACGCGATCGCGCCGACGATGACGACCGCGGGAGCGATGAAGCACGCGCCCGCGACGAGAAGACCGGGGAGGCCCGCGCGGCGGCGGCCGACGTGGATCGCCATCTCCGTCGAGTTCGGGCCCGGGATGAGATTCGTCGCCGCGATGAGATCGAGGAACTCCTCCCTCGACAGCCACGCGCGACGCCGGACGATCTCGTCCTCCATCATCGCGATGTGGGCCGCGGGGCCGCCGAAGGCGACCGTGCCCAGCTTCAGGAATACGCGTGCGAGCTCGAGCAGAGTTGCGCGCTGCGCCATCGTCCCGCCAGACAGCGCGCGATCCTATCACCACGGTGGCCGCAAGGTTGTTGGTCAGGCGGCCAGCCGCCCGTCACCCTCCGCCACCAGCAGGCGCCGCGCCGCGCCGAACTCCCTGAGCCGCTCTTGCAGCAGCTTGCGCCCGCGGTAGATCCGGCTCATGACCGTCCCGATCGGGACGCCGAGCCGCTCGGCGATCTCCTGATAGGTCAGCTCGTCGATCCACGCGTACGTGACGGCTTCGCGGAACGAGGCCGGAAGCTCCCCCAGAGCGTCGTGGAGCTCGGGGTGGAGCCGCGCGCTCATCACCGTGGCTTCGGGGTTTGCACCGTCCGCTTCCAACCCGTCGGTCGCTCGCCGCTCGTCCCCGGCGCCCCGAGCTTTCTCCGCCCGATAGCGGCTGATGAACGTGCGGCGGAGGATCTGCATCAGCCACGCTCGCGCATTGGTGCCCGGCTGGAACGAATCGAACGACCGAAAGGCGTTGACGAAGGTGTCCTGCACCAAGTCCTCGGCGACGTCGGGGCGGCG
>CAZEII010000052.1:11625-16137 GCA_964511835.1 uncultured Acidobacteriota bacterium
GAAAGGCGTTGACGAAGGTGTCCTGCACCAAGTCCTCGGCGACGTCGGGGCGGCGCGCGAAGCGAAGGGCCAGGCGATAGAGCGCGCTGCGATGCGGCCAGGCCACTTTCTCGAACGACTCGCCGCTGACGTCGGGCATCGTGAGGGTCATGGTCGTCATCTCCAGGCTCCTCCCGCACCCTTCGATGCACGAGTGGATCTTTCGATTTCACGGTGGCCGCAATCTCTCGGTGGACGATCGGCTGTAGCTCACCGCCACCTTGTAGGCGTGCGACTCCTCCGCTTGCGGCCACCGTGGCGGCCACCGTGGAAACCCTGAGGCGGGGCGGCGCATCCAACGAGCGCGCATGCGCTCAACGGCCTCATCCGACGACCGGCAGGTCTGCCCGCTGTGCGGAGCGGCCTCGACGGCCGCCGAGCTGGCCGAGGCCGCCTGGCTTCCCGGAGACGCGGTCGCCCGCCTCGCATCCGCGCATCCCGACTGGAAACGAGGAGACGGCGCGTGTCCCGCGTGCGCTCAGGAAGCCCTCCTTCACGTCCTCCTGCACCACGGCCACAACGTGTTTCACGCGAGCGTCCAGGCGGCGTGGCCTCTGGACGCCGAGGCCGCCTTTGGCGCCATCCCCACGCCGCTCCGGCTCCACGCCGATCCGAGGTTCGGCGGGCGGGGCGTGACGATCGCGTTCGTCGACGCCGGCTTCTTTCCCCATCAAGACCTGACACGCCCGATCAATCGGATACGAGCGTGGGCCGACGCCGGCCGCCCCGAGATCGACGCCCGGGAGTTCGGCCGTGACGCAGAGCCCACGTGGCCGCGGTGGGACGCCGGAGCGGCCGGCCAGTGGCATGGCCTGATGACGACGACCTCCGCCGCCGGGAGCGGAACGCTGAGCCGGGGCTTCTACCGCGGGCTGGCGCCGGAGGCGGACGTCGTGCTCGTCCAGGCCGCCGACCCCGCCGGCCGCATCGGCAACGCCGCGATCGCTCGCGCTCTCCACTGGGTGCGCCGCAACGCGCCGCGGCTCGGGATCCGGATCGTCAGCCTATCTCTCGGCGGGGATCCTGTTCCCCGGCGGGAGGACAACGAGGTCGATCGCGAGGTCGAGGCCTGCGTGGCGGACGGCCTCGTCGTGATCGCCGCGGCGGGGAACGACGGGGAGCGCCGCCTGGTCCCTCCGGCGACCGCTCCCTTCGCGATCACGGTCGGTGGCCTCGACGACCGGAACGATTTCGGGCACGAGGCGTGGCAGCTCTGGCACAGCAATTACGGAGAGACGGCCGGGCGGGCGCCGAAGCCGGAGCTGGTGGCGCCGAGCTTGCGCGTCGTTGCGCCGGTCCTCCCGGGATCGGACGTCGCGCGGGAGGCGCTCGAGCTGTTCTCCCGCCGGGGCGATCGCGCCGCCGAGGCCGCCCTCGCGGAGCGGAAGCTGGTCAGCCCTCACTACCAGCACGTCGAGGGAACGAGCTTCGCCGCGCCGATCGTCGCGAGCATCGCGGCCTGCATGCTCGAGGCGAACCGGTCGCTGACGCCCCGGCGAGTCCGCGAGCTGCTGCAGGCGGCATCGACGGTCGTCCCCGGCGCCTCCCCGGAGCGCCAGGGCGCCGGCGCGGTCGACGCGGGACGCGCGGTGACGCTCGCCTTGGCGGATCGTCACTCCCGCCGGGCGGATTTCGCGGCGTCCCCGGTCATCGAAGGCGAGGAGGTTCGATTCCTCCTCCACGATCACGAGGCGACATCGGTCGCGGTGCTCGGATCGTGGGACGCGTGGCGCTCACCCGGGCTTCACGCCCGGCGCATCGAAGAAGGGCTCTGGGAGGCGCGGCTCGATGCCGCGCCCCCCGGTCCGCATTCTTACAAGTTCCTGCTCGACGGGAGCCGGTGGCTGGTCGATCCCGCCAATCCGTCCCGGATCGCCGACGAGAGCGGGAACTGGAACAGCCACCTGGCTTACTTTCCCGCGACCTGAACCCGCATCCGATAGACGCTCGTCCGCGCCGCCATGTAAAGGGTCTTGCGATCGCTCCCGCCGAAGGCGAAGTTCGCCGGCAGCTCGGGGGCCTTGATCGTTCCCAGGTGCTTGCCGTCGGGGGAGAGGATCCAGACGCCCCCGGGCCCGGAGACGTAGAGGTTCCCCTCGGTGTCGACCTTGAGCCCGTCGAGCGCCTCGGATTCGGGCGCGTCCTTCATGTCGTAGAAGAGGGTCCCTTCGCCCACCGTGCCGTCGGGGCGCACGGGATAGCGCATGACGACCTTCTTCTTCTCGTCCCAGTTGTCGACGTAGAGGAACTTCTCGTCGGGGGAGAACGCGAGCCCGTTCGGCCCGGCGAGCTCCTTCGTCAGGAGGGACAGCTTGCCGTCCTTGAGCAGGAAGACGCCGGAGTACGCGAGCTCTTTTTTCGGGTCGTCGAAGAACTTCGGGAGCCCGAACGGGGGATCGGTGAAGTAGAGCGCGCCGTCGGACCGGTAGACGAGGTCGTTCGGCGAGTTCAAGCGCTTCCCTTCGAACCGGTCGGCGAGCACGGTCAGCGTGCCGTTCCTCTCGAGGCGGGTCACCCGGCGGTTGCCGTGCTCGTCGATGGTCAGACGCGACTGCGGGTCGAGCGCGAGGCCGTTCGATCCGGGCTGGCCGTACGCTCCGATGTCGGCGCCCGTGTAGCCGCTCTTCGTCCGATACGGGGAGAGATCCCCGTCGGGCGTCAGCCGATAGATCGTGTTCGCGTTCGGGTCGCTGAACAGCAGGTAGCCGTCCGGATGCCACACGGGCCCTTCGGTGAATTGGAACCCCGAGGCGACCTTCTCGATCGCCGTGCCGGACGCCACGACGGCGTCGAGAGCCGGATCGAGCCGCTCGAGGGTGCCGCCCGTGCGGTGGGCGTCCTCGATGCGCTGCGGCTTGTAGAGATCGAGAGTGGCCGAGCGGACCCAGACGTAGTTCGGCGGGAGATCCGAGAACGGCCCGTTGACGGCCAGGATGGCGATCGTCACGGTCTGCCCGGGTTTCAGGTCGCGACCGACGATCACGCGCTGCGGCGCGTTGTATCCATGGATGGTCGCTCCGAGGGGTCCGCCGCCGCCGAGCACGACGGGGAACTTCCCGTCGACGGTGATCTCGGCGTAGTCGTCGACGACGATCTCGAAGACGGCGGTGGCGCCGGTCGTGTCGAAGCCGCCGACGCTCTGCGGGATGGCGAGCTTCAGGCGATACCAGCCGAACGCGAGCTTTCCGGTCGAGCGGCGAGCCTCGAGGGACGTCGGCTCGATGGTCTCCCACGACGCGTCGTCGAAATCGACGGCGCCGGCGCGGGGGACGAGGTCGAACGTCTTGGCCGGCGGCCCCGACGGCTTGAGATCGGCGCCGGGGGCGTGGAAGTCGATCGGGACGATCGAGGCGTTCGCGTATTTCCACACGGCGCCGACCGACCTGGCGCCGTCGGCGGTCCGAAGGTCGACGATCGCGTCGGCGCGCCCGTCGAGGCCGGTGAGGCCGACGGGGGCGGCGGAGGCCGCCGCCGCGGCGACCGCGGTCAGGACCGAGGCGAGCAGGTTGCGCGCGCGGGTCACTTGACCGCTCCGGCGGCGGCGCGGGCGATCGCGTCGTCCTGCTGCTGGCTCTTGGCGCCGGACACTCCGATCGCTCCGACGATCTGCCCGTCCATGACGATCGGAACGCCCCCCATCAGCGGCGTCATGACGTCGACGCCGAGCAGGGCGTACCGGCCGCCGTTGACGGCGTTCTCGAAGGCGATCGTCTCCTTCCTGAACATCGCCGCGGTGCGAGCCTTCTGGACCGACACCTCCGCGGCGGCCGGAAAGGTGCTCTCGGGCCGGACGACGAGGAGCACCTGCCCGCCGTCGTCGACGATCGCGACGGCGGGGGTCGCGCCGCCTTTGGCCGCCTCGGCGTCCGCGGCCGCGGCGACGGCCCGCGCGCCGGCGAGCGTGAGGATCTTCTTCTCGGCTCGGTCCGGCGCATCGGCGCCGGAGATGCCTGGAACGGCGGTCAGAGCGAGGGAGGCGAGCACGCCGGAGACCGGCAGGATCCAACGAGAGAATCGAGCGTGTGCGGACATCTTGAGCCTTCCTTTCTCTTGGGGCGGGAGAGGAGTCTCCCGCGAGGTTGTCGTCACGGCGGTTCGATTCACGGGGGGGCGGCGGCGTTTCACGTAACCGCCGCTCCGCCGCGCGCATCGGAGCAGCAGCCCAGGAGGAGACGATGCCGGTCATATCGCAACGCCAAATTCACTTCGTTCGCGACGGGGAGAGCTTGTCCGAAGGCGCAGCCGAGGCGTTCGTCGACGCCGTCGAGACGGCGATCTCGGACCGGGGAGTCGCCGCGGTCGCCCTCTGCGGAGGGAGCATCTCGCGCAAGCTCTTCGCGATGCTGGCCGAGGAGCCCTACGCCTCGCGTCTGGCGCCGCTCTGGACGCGGCTCCACGTCTTCTGGACGACCGAGCGTCACGTCCGCCCCGACCACCCGGACAGCTTCTTCCGGCTGGCGCACTGGACGCTGC
>CAZEII010000052.1:16237-21276 GCA_964511835.1 uncultured Acidobacteriota bacterium
CACGTCCGCCCCGACCACCCGGACAGCTTCTTCCGGCTGGCGCACTGGACGCTGCTCAGCCGGTTCTCGATCCCGAGCACCAACGTCCACCGGATCCGCGCCGAGATGGCCGACTCGAAGACGGTCGCCGCCGCGTACCAGCAGGACTTGAGGACGTTCTTCGAGCCCCGCGGCCTGATGCGCGACGGCTTCCCCTGCTTCGATCTCACCGTGCTCGCTCTCGACCCGCATGCCGAGCGCGAGACGGTCGAGGCGCGCACCGATCCTGCCGGGCGCTGGGTCACGATGCGCACCTCGGCGCGCGAGCAGAAAGAGATCATGCTGACCCTCCCGGTCCTGGGCGCCGCCCGGAGCGCCCTCGTGCTCTTCGGGAGCGGCGACGCCGCGGCCGCCGGCCGGGCCGCGCACCTCCTGAAGTTCGTCGCTTAGGACCCGTTGCGATGCTTCGCGCGCTCGAGGATCACTGGCCCGAGTACCTGATGGAGGCGCTCGGCCTCGGCCTGTTCATGGTCGCGGCGAACCTCTTCACGGCGGCGATCTTCCATCCGTCCTCCCCCCTCGCGCAGATCGTCCGCGCCCCTTTGGCGGCGCGCTTCCTGATGGGCCTCGCGATGGGGACGACCGCGGTGGCGCTGATCCTCTCTCCGTGGGGGAAGCGCTCGGGGGCCCACATGAACCCGGCGACGACGCTGACCTTCTTCCGGCTGGGCCGGGTGGAGGGCTGGGACGCCGCGTTCTACGTCACCTTTCAATTCTTGGGGGCGATCACGGGGACGCTCGTCGCGGCGCTGCTCCTGGGAAGCGCGATCGCGGACCAGAGGGTCGATTACGCGGTGACGGTCCCGGGCCCGGGCGGGGTGGCGGTCGCTCTGGCGGGGGAGATCGTCATCGCGTTCCTCATGATGCTCACGGTTCTCATCGTCTCCAACACGCGGCAGCTGGCGCGGTACACCGCGTTCTTCGCCGGGTCCTTGGTGGCGCTCTACATCACCTTCGAGGCTCCTCTGTCGGGCATGAGCATGAATCCGGCGCGCACGCTGGGCTCGGCCGTGGGGGCGTCGCGCTACACGGCGCTCTGGGTCTACTTCGTGGCGCCGCTCGCGGGAATGCTCCTTGCGGCGGAGGCCTACGCGCGCATCGGCCGCGCGCGCATCGCGCACTGCGCCAAGCTCCATCACGACAACGACAAACGCTGCATCTTTCTTTGCCGCTACGGCGAGCTGAGGTAGGACCGTGTCGACGAATCACTACGACGCCGTCATCATCGGATCGGGCGCGGGGGGCGGTACGCTGTTCTTCAAACTTGCGATGGCCGGGAAGAAGGTCCTGTTGATCGAGCGCGGGGACTACGTTCCGCGCGAGAAGGACAACTGGAGCCCGAAGGCGGTGAACGTCGAGGCCCGCTACAACACCACGGAGAGCTGGTACGACTCGCAGGGCCAGCCTCTCCATCCCCACACGAACTACTTCGTCGGGGGGAACACGAAGTTCTACGGCGCGGCACTCTTCCGGCTCCGTAAAGAAGACTTCGGCGTCGTCCGCCACCACGGCGGCGTCTCCCCGGCCTGGCCGATCGCCTACGAGGACATGGAGCCGTACTACCTGGCCGCCGAGCACCTCTACGAGGTCCGCGGAGAGCGCGGCGCCGATCCGAGCGAGCCGGCGGCGAGCGGCCCGTACAAGTTCCCCAAGGTCTCCCACGAGCCGCGCATCCAGAAGCTGCACGACAATCTGGCGAAGCTGGGCCTCACGCCGTTCCACGTTCCGCTCGGCGTCCGGCTCGACGAGGGAAGCCCGAAGAGCCGGTGCATCCGCTGCTCGACCTGCGATGGCTTCCCGTGCCTGGTCTGGGCCAAATCCGACGCGCAGACGATGTGCGTCGACCCGGCGCTCGATCGCCCGAACGCGACGCTCGCGACGAACGCGCTCGTGACCAAGCTCGAGACCGACGCGGCCGGCCGCGTCGTGACGAAGGTCCACGTGGAGAGGAACGGCGTCCCCGAGATCTACAGCGGCGACATCGTCGTCGTCAGCGCGGGGGCGATCAACTCCGCGGCCCTCCTGCTGCGCTCGGCCTCCGAGAAGCATCCGAACGGGCTCGCGAACGGCTCGGACACCGTCGGCCGGCACTACATGGGCCATTTGAACTCGGTCGTGCTCGCGATCTCCCCCGAGCCCAACCCGACGGTCTTCCAGAAGACGCTGGCGATCAACGATTTCTACAAGGCGACCCCCGAGTGGGATTTCCCGATGGGGCACGTCTCCTTCGTCGGCAAGATGGACGCGGTGACGCTCTCCGCGGGCGCGCCCAAGCTCGTCCCCGGGATGACGCTCGAGATCATGGCCAAGCACTCGCTCGACTTCTGGCTGACCTCGGAGGATCTCCCCGACCCGAGCAATCGCGTGACCCTCGACCGGAACGGCAAGATCGTCCTGACGTACAAGCCCAACAATGGAGAAGGGCACACGCGCCTCCAAGCGAAGCTCAAGAGCCTCCTCCGCCAGATCGACGGGATGGAGCACTTCATCCCGCGCGAGCTGTTCGTCGGCCAGCGCATTCCCTTGGCGGGCGTCGCCCACCAGAACGGGACCGTGCGGTTCGGGAGCGACCCGAAGACAGCAGCCCTCGATCCCGACTGCAAGGCGTGGGAGGTCGACAACCTCTACGTCGTCGACGGGAGCTTCTTCCCCTCGAGCGCCGCGGTGAACCCGGCGCTGACGATCATGGCGAACGCCCTGCGCGTCGGCGATCGCATCCTCGAGAGGCTGGGATGAGCCACGGTGGCCGCAAGGTTGTTGGTGGTCCACGGAGTCGGTCGCTGCAAGTAATTGATTGCACGATCTCTCGCTGGACGATCGGCATTGCTGCGGCAACACGGATTTTTTCGCAGTGGGACGCCCCGGGAGGTCACCCCGCGTTGAGAACCACCAACAACCTTGCGGCCACCGTGCTCGCCGCCGCCCTCGTCCTGGCGCTCGCCGCGACCTCCGCCTCCGCGAAGATCCTGGCGCTCGACGCCGTCTCGATTCCGGTGTCCGACCTCGACCGCTCGATCGCCTTCTACACCGGCGTCCTCGACTTCACGAAGGTCTCGGAGGTCGAGGTCGCGGGGGAGGAGTTCGAGAGATCGTTCGGCGTCTTCGGCATGCGCGCGCGCATCGCCCGCCTCCGCCTGGGGGACGAGTCGCTCGAGCTGATCCAATTTCTCGCCCCCGAGGGCCGGCCCTATCCCGAAGACGCCCGGTCGAACGACCGCTCGTTCCAGCACGTCGCGATCATCGTCAGCGACATGGCGAAGGCCTACGCGAGGCTGAGGGAGCACAACGTCCGCCATGCCAGCAGCGGTCCGCAGCGCCTCCCCGATTGGAACCCGAACGCCGGCGGCATCGAGGCGTTCTATTTCAAAGACCCCGACGGGCACCCGCTCGAGATCCTGCACTTCCCCGAGGGGAAGGGCGCGGCGAAGTGGCACGCGAAGGACCGCCTCTTCCTGGGGATCGACCACACCGCGATCGTCATCGGCGACACCGGGGCCTCCGCCGCCTTTTACGGCGCCGCGCTCGGCATGACGAAGGCGGGGGAGAGCGAGAACTACGGCACCGAGCAAGCGCACCTCAACAACGTCTTCGGCGCGCGCCTGCACATCACGGCGATGCGCCCGCCCGCAGGCCCGGGGGTCGAGTTCCTCGAATACCTGGCGCCGCGCACCGGCCGCAAGGCCGCCGCCGACCGTCAAGCCAACGATCTCGTGGCGGTGACGACCGTTCTCGTCAGCGACAATGCTGCCGGGGACGCCGCCGCGCTCGAGAAGGCGGGATACGGCGACGTCAGCTCGGGCGCCGTCGACATTCACGATCGAGCGGTCGGCTACGCCAAGGCCGCAACGGTTCAGGATCCGGACGGGCACTTCATCCGCCTCGTCCAAAAGGGAGACGCAAAGTGACCGGCACGATGAAAGCGATCGCGGTATTTCCCGGGAAGCCCAACTCCGCCCACCTCGCCACCATGCCCAAGCCTAAGGTGACCGACGTCGAGGGGGGCCGCGGCGTGCTCGTCCGCGTCCTGCGCGTCGGCGTCGACGGCACCGACAAGGAGATCAACGCCGCGGATTACGGCGCCGCCCCCGACGGCTACAAGTTCCTGGTCATCGGCCACGAGAGCTTCGGCGTCGTCGAGGAGGTCGGCCCCAACGTCCGCGACCTGAAGCCCGGCGACTTCGTCGTCGCCATGGTCCGCCGCCCCGGCTCGAGCTTGTACGACATGATCGGCGAGCAGGACAACACCACCGACGACGAGTACTTCGAGCGCGGCATCAACCTGCGCCACGGCTACCTCGCCGAGTACTACGCCGACGACGCGCGCTACATCGTCAAGCTCCCGCCCGTGCTCGAAGAGGTCGGCGTCCTCCTCGAGCCCTACACGATCTTCGCGAAGGGGATCCGCCAGGCCTTCGAAGCCCAGCGCCGCCTGAAGGTGTGGAAGCCGCAGAAGGCCGCCGTCATGGGCGCCGGCACCGTCGGGATGCTCGCGACGCTCGCCCTGCGCCTGCGCGGCTTCGAGGTGACGACGTTCGCCAGGAACCCCAAGCCCAACCGCAACGCCGACCTGGTCGAGAGCCTCGGCGCCCGCTACGTCATCACCACCGAGACGTCGATCCTGGACGGCGCCGCCAAGTACGGCCCCTTCGACATCGCCCTCGAGGCCACCGGCAACTCCGGCGTCGTCTTCGAGAGCATGCGCGCCATCGCCAAGAACGGCGTCCTCGTCCTCGCCAGCGTCACCGGCGGCGACAAGCGCATCGAGATCCCCGCCGACAAGATCAACCTCGAGTTCGTGCTCGGCAACAAGCTGATGCTCGGCACCGTCAACGCCTCGCGCGAGGACTTCGAGCAGGGCGTGCGCGACATGGTCCAGGCCGAGGCGACCTTCCCCGGCTTCCTCAAGCAGTTCTTGACCCACCCGATCGACGGCCTGGAGAGCTTCGACAAGATGTTCGACGCGCTGACGAACGCGAAGGACGCGATCAAGGTGTATTGCG
>CAZEII010000053.1:0-9536 GCA_964511835.1 uncultured Acidobacteriota bacterium
TGCGTCTTCACGAACAACACCAACGCCTGCGACGACGGCAACGCCTGTACGCAAGCAGACGCCTGCTTTGGCGGATTGTGCGTCGGGGGTAATCCGGTGACGTGCACCGCATCCGATTCCTGCCACACCGCCGGAGTCTGCGACACGGCAACCGGTGCTTGCTCGAACCCCGCGAAGGCGATCGGATCGTCGTGCGACGATGGCAACGCCTGTACGACGGGGGACGCGTGCGACGCTCGAGCCGCCTGCATCGGCGGCCCCGCGCTCGACTGCAATGACGGACAGGCGTGCACGGCGGATTTCTGCGATCCATCGAGCGGCTGTATGCACGGGTTTGCGAACTTCGACGCGACCGGCTTCTCGAGCGATCGTGTCGACGGCCGCGACCTGGTCGTGCTGGCAGCCGCCTGGAACACCTGCCCGGGGGATCGGGCCTACGATTCCGCGGCCAATCTGGACCAGTCGGCCTGCATCGATCTCGATGATTTCCATCTGTTCATGAGCACGTTCGGCCGGAGCTGCCCATGAGGAGCATGAGAACGATGGCGCGGAGCGTGAGCTTGCTCGGCTTTGCCGCGGCGCTGTTGGCGGCGTACGGCTGCAGCAGCGGAGAAGGAGGCGGCCTGACGGCGCCCGCGCTGGTTTGCAGCGATGGAGGCCCTGCAGGCGCCAACGCCGTCACCATGACATGCGGCGGAGCGACGGACGGCGCGACGGAACAAGTGGACGTCGTCTTGGGCGGTCCGACGTCCGGGAGCACGACGCTCCGCGGGATCAACTTCGACGTGGCCTACGACGCGACGAAATTGGAGTTCGTGCCTTCCGCGAGCTACGCCAGCGCGCTGTTCCCGAATGCTTTGATCGCGGTGGAGCTGGCGAACGGTCAGCCGGGGCGAGCGGTGGTCTCGATCCAACAGCCTGGTGGGATGGCGGACGTGGCGGTTTCGGCTGGGCAGCACATCGCGCTGAGCCTCTCGTACCGGAGAGTGGCGGGTACGACATACGGTCCGACGCCGCTTGCGCTGGAGAACGCGGAAGCGACGTCCGCGTCCGCGACCATAAGCTTCGCGAGCGGTTTGGCGCTGTCGTACCCGTAGGACCCGTTCAGCGTCCGAGCTTCGTCCCTTCGAACGGGATCTTGGAGCTCTTGATGTCGATCACCGGGCCGAGCTCGTAGACGTTCGTGTAGCCGTAGCTGTAGAGCGTGTTGAACGTGTAGAGGTTCAACGACGCACGACGCGCCTTGGTCGGGAATGCCTCCGGCTCGTTCTCGAAGTTGTTGTTGCAGTAGATGAGGATGCGCGTCGTCTTGCTCGGGATCAACGTCGCCAGCTCGGCCGCGGTGACGTCCGGCAGGCTGAGGTGCTTCGCTCCCCTCACGTGGAGCAGCCGGTACTTGGCGTCGCCGCGCGCGTCGAAGACGATCGTGTCCGGCTCGCGGCTCATCTCGACGAAATCCTGCTCTCGCACCCTGCGCTCCTCTCGCAGCTTGCTGACCGCCACCGCGTTTTGCAGGAAGCCGTCGTAGTCGATCTGGCGGTTGGGCGACGTGTATTGCTGCCGGGCGAGCTGCCCGGGACTCCGGACCGGACTGGATGGCGCTTCCGCACCGAGCGCGACGCCAACGAGCGCGAGCGCCGCGAGGCCGACGATCGATCTCCGCATGGTGCACCTCCACGCTGCTGGCCAGCGAGCCGTATTCTCGCCCCGAAGCGGCGGCTCAGCCTCTCGTGGGGAGCGCTCTCACGTCGATGTGTAGGATGGGCCATGCCTTTTTCGAGATTTCGGCTTCACCCCGACCTCCTCCGGGCGGTCAAAGAGCTCGGATTCGTCCGCCCGACGCCCATCCAGGAGCGGGCGATTCCCCCTGCCGCGGAAGGGAAGGACATCCTGGCCTGCGCCATGACGGGCAGCGGAAAGACGGCGGCGTTCGTGCTGCCGATCCTCCACCGGCTGATCGGAAAGCCAAGGGGCAAGACCCGAGCGCTGATCCTGACCCCGACGCGCGAGTTGGCGGCGCAGATCCACCAGCACATGGAGGATATGTCGGTGCACACAGCCGTGACCGGTGCTGCGGTGTTCGGCGGGGTCGGCATGGGCCCGCAAGAGCACGCGTTCCGCAGCGGCGTCGACGTCCTCGTCGCGACACCCGGCCGGCTGCTCGACCACTTCCGGTTCCCGTACGCAACGCTTCACGGTCTCGAGATCTTGGTGCTCGACGAGGCCGACCGGATGCTCGACATGGGATTCCTGCCCGACGTCCGCCGGGTGCTCAAGCATCTCCCGGCCCGGAAGCAGACGTTGTTCTTCAGCGCGACGATGCCCCACGAGATCGCGGCCCTGGCGCGAGAGATGCTGCACCAGCCCGTCACGATCAACCTCGAGCGGAAGTCCCAGCCTGCCGTGGGGATCACGCAAGCGGTTTACCCCGTGGCGCGCGAACTGAAATCGGCGCTGCTCGTCGAGCTGCTCAAGCGCGGCATCGTTGCCGAGGCGATCGTATTCACCCGCACGAAGCATCGCGCCAATCGCCTAGGGGATTTCCTCGAGCGCCACGGGATCCAAAACGCGCGCATCCACGGCAACCGCAGCCAGAACCAGCGGACGCAAGCGCTCGAAGGGTTCAAGTCCGGACGCTACCGCGTGCTCGTGGCCACCGACATCGTCGCGCGCGGCATCGACGTCGAGGATCTCTCGCACGTCATCAACTTCGACGTTCCGGCCGACCCCGACTCGTACATCCACCGGGTGGGGCGCACGGCACGCGCCGAGGCGACCGGGGACGCGTTCACCTTCGTGTCACCCGACGAGTCCGGCGATCTCGCCGGCATCGAGCGCGCGATCGGTAAGCCGTTGCCTCGCGTGACGCTACCCGGCTTCGACTACACGCGCAGGGTCGAGGAGAAGCTGGAGATCCCGATTCACGAGCGGCTGGCGTCGAAACGCAGGGCCAGGACCCAGCCCAAGCCGAAGGGCGGGGGACAGG
This sequence comes from uncultured Acidobacteriota bacterium, assembly GCA_964511835.1. Classification (GTDB taxonomy): domain Bacteria; phylum Acidobacteriota; class Polarisedimenticolia; order Polarisedimenticolales; family DASRJG01; genus DASRJG01. Next base: position 2,987 of record CAZEII010000053.1, read on the forward strand.
GGGGAGGCGGGCGCGGCGGGCGCGGCCGCTCGCGCTTGGAGACGATCCTCGATCGCCACGCCCCCCGCGACCGGCACGGGCGCTAGGTGCTGGACATCTTCGTCGACGGTGACGCCTGTCCCGTCAAAGACGAGGTCTACAAGGTCGCGCTGCGCTACGGGCTCAAGGTTTACGTGGCGTTCTGCGGGGCGCTGCGCACAGAAGCCCCTGGGCGCGTGGAGTTCGTCCGCGTCAAGCAGGGGTTCGACGCGGCGGACGACTGGATCGTCGAGCGCGCGGGCGAAGGCGACGTGGTCGTCACCGCCGACATCCCGCTCGCCGATCGCGCGTTGCGGCGGGGCGCCGCGGCCGTATCGCCCACGGGCAAGGAGTTCACCGAGGACACAATCGGAAACGCGGTCGCGCAGCGCGCGCTGATGGATCAGCTCCGCGCCATGGGCGAAGCCGCAGGAGGACCGCCGCCGTTCACTCCGCGCGACCGATCACGATTCCTCGCGACCCTCGATACCGTGATTCAACGCCTGAAGCGTCGTCACCGCGCGCCGTCGGAGCCTCCGGGCGGGCGGGCATGTTAGGCTTTCGGTATGCGGACGCGCCGCGTGTTCGTCACGCTCTTCACGATTCCCATGGCCTTTGTCGTCGTAACGACGCCGGTGAAGCCGGGGTACGACAAGCCTCCGCAGGCGGTGCTCGACGTGCTCCACGCGCCATCGCCTCCGAACCCGCTCGTGAGCCCGACGCGTGACCGAATTCTGCTCGTCTCGTGGGTCACGTATCCCCCTATCGCTCAGGTGGCGGAGCCGTTTCTTCGCCTCGCGGGCGTTCGGGTCGAGCCGCGGACGCGACGCAAGCACGACACCCGCCGCGGCTACGGCATCGCGCCCTGCGCGCAGAGCGTCGCGCTGGTCGAAGTCGCCACGGGCCGCGAAACCCCGGTGACCCTGCCGGCGGGTGGCTGCGCCGACAGCATCGTGTGGGCCGCCGACGGCCAGCGGTTCGCATTCCGGAACACGGCGACGGATGCCGTCGAGCTGTGGATCGGCGATGCCGCGACCGGTGCGACCCGGCGTCTCGACGGGGTCAGGCTCAACGCGATGCTGGGAAACTCCCTGCAATGGATGCCCGACCAGAGGACGCTGCTCGTGAAGCTCGTGCCGGCGAACGCCGCGCCGGCCCCCGCGGAGTCGGTCGCTGCGGACGGTCCGGATATCCAGGAGACCACGGGGCAGAAGGGCGAGAGCAGCACGTACGAGACGCGCGACACGCTCACCGGCAAGCACGACGAGGACCTCTTCGACTACTACGCGAGCAGCCAGCTCGCCCTCGTCGATGCGAGCTCGGGCGCGATCACGGCGCTGGGCCAGCCCGCGATCATCGACGACGTCGAAGCGTCACCCGATGGTGAAAACCTGCTCGTCTCCACGATTCACAAGCCGTACTCCTACGTGACCACGTACCCGAATTTCCCGCATGACGTGGAGCTGTGGGACCGCGCCGGCCGCCGGACTCACACGCTGGCCAAGCTGCCCCTGGCGGATCGCGTGCCGATCGCCGGCGTGCCGACCGGCCCGCGCGACTACGACTGGCGTCCGACCGAGCCCGCGACGCTCGTTTGGGCCGAGGCGCTCGACGGCGGTGACTGGAACGTCACGGTCCCGGCGCGCGACAAGGTCATGACCCTCAAGGCCCCGTGGAGCGGCCAGGCGACCGAGATCGCCCGAACCGAGCAGCGCTTTGCCGGCTTCGACTGGAGCGAGCAGACAAGCGTCGCGCTCCTCCACGAGTACGACGAGAACAAGCACTGGCAGCGTACCTTCCTCACCGACGTCGATCACCCGGCGGCGAAGCCGGCCATCGTCTGGGACCTCTCGAGCGACGAGCGCTACAAGGATCCCGGTCAGCCGGTCTCCAGGGTGCTTCCCAGCGGGCGGTGGGTCGTGCGCCAAGAGGGCGACGCGATCTTCCTCGACGGCGCGGGCGCGTCGCTCGACGGAGATCGCCCGTTCCTCGATCGTTTCGATCTCAAGACGCGGACGTCGGTTCGATTGTTCCGTAGCGACAAGACCGCCTACGAGAGCTTCCTGGATTTCACCGGCGCGACGAGCCGCGAGTTCCTCATCTGGCACCAATCGCCGAAGGATCCTCCGAACGCGATGCTCCGCACGCTCGGTGAGCCTCTGCCGTCGGCAGCGCCTGGCGAGGCCGCGATCGCCTCGACCACGCGGGCCGTGACGCATCTCCCGGATCCGACGCCCTCGGTGCGCGCCATCAAGCAGCGCCTCGTGAAATACACTCGCAAGGACGGGACGCAGCTGTCGTTCACGCTGCTCACGCCCCCCGATTACCGGGAGGGCACGCGCCTCCCGGCGATCCTCTACGCCTATCCGCTCGACTACGCGAGCACCGCAACCGCCGGTCAGATCAGCGGCTCGGAGCAACGCTTCATGCGTTTGGCCGATTACCGGCTGCTGCTGCTCTCGGGCTACGCGATCATCGACAACGCGGCCTTCCCGATCGTCGGCGACCCCAAGAAGGCCTACGACACGTACCTCGATCAGCTCGTCGAGGACGCGCGTGCGGCGGTCGAGACCGCCGTCGGCACGGGGGTCGTCGATCGCGATCGCATCGGGGTCACCGGCCACAGCCATGGCGCGCTGATGACGGCCAACCTGATCGCGCACACCGACCTCTTCCGCGCCGGAGTGGCAACCAGCGGCTCGTACAACAAGACCCTCACCCCGTTCGGGTTCCAGAACGAGCGTCGCTCCGTGTGGAAGGGCCAAAGCGTCTACCTCAAAGTCTCGCCGTTCTTTTTCGCCGACAAGATCAAGCTCCCGCTGTTGATCCTGCACGGCACCGACGACGCGAACCCGGGCACGACGCCGCTTCAGGCCGTGAAGCTCTACGAGGCGATCCGCGGCAACGGCGGCACGGCGCGCCTCGTGATGCTGCCACACGAGCCGCACTGGTACGCCGCAATGGAATCGAACGAGCAGCTCGCGTACGAAGAGCTGCGATGGTTCGACGCGTACGTCAAGAACGCGTCGCCCCGCGGAAAGGCGGCGGGGCCGACCCCAAAGGGCGACTAGCGCGCCGCCTCCCGAAGCAGGTCTTCGAAATCCAGCTCCGAGACATCCTTCCCGCGGCGCCTCAAGTCCGTCTGGATGGCCCGCAGCAGTCGAACGATCTCCTCGCGCTGCGTCAGGTGGATGACCTGCTCCGTCCGGAGCGGGAGAGGAACGTCGGAGCTCGCCCCGGCCGTTCGCAGCGCGAAGGCCGGCTTTCCCGCGCCTGCCCCAACCCCGAGCGTCCACCAGAGCCACGGATCTCCGATCGAGTGCGGCGTGACCAACCAGAGCGTCATCCGGTTCCTCTTGAGCTGGGTGAGCATGCGCTCGGACCCGTCGCGCGCGGTCCGCATGCGCTCGAGATCGGACGAGCCGCACAGGGCCACGTCGTCTCCGATAGCGGCGGAAATCGCGAGCCTCAAGGCGTCGGCCAGCGCGACATCGCGGACGTCGTGGCTGATGAAGATGGCGCGGTCGGGTATCTCACTCGCACGGACACCCGCGCGGGTGCGAACGCGATCGCGGGCGGCCGAAACGCGCTCCGCCAGGAGCTCGCGCGCCTTCATCGGGGCCTGTTCGAGGATCACGCGCAGCAACGCGGGAGGCGCCGCGGGCTTGGTGAAGTCACGCAGCGCCGCCGGAAGCGACTTCGCCCTCCGCGCGATCTCTTGCTCGAGGCTCGTCCGAAGCGCGTTCACATCGGCTTCGACCAGCTCGGCCTCGACGGCGGCAAGCGTTTCATCGAACGCGGCGATCGCGCTACGAACGTAGCCGGATAGCATGATGGCCGCCGCGGCCCCGGCGCGCCGCGTGAAATGCTCCCCGCTGGATCCCCCCGCTTTGGCCGCCTCGGCTTGGAACGCCATCGCTTGAGCTTGCACTTCGGCATCGCCGCTCGCCTGGACGTGCCCAAGCCTTGCGCGGTAGGCTTTCTGAAAACCCGCGTCGTCCCAGATCATAGGTCAGAGGCGAAGTTAGGCCGCGCGCGCCGCCGGTCAAGGGCGCCGGCCCACCCCCGCCACGGAGAGGTAGACTCGTATCGCGGAGGAGCGTGGGATGGAGACCGAGGCGGGACGCGTGCTCGTCGTCGGAGATCCCGAGACCCTCGAGGCGCTCCGGGCTCTGCCGGCCCTCGACGGCTGCGAGATCGAAGGATGCCACGGCGAGTCGGAGGCGCTCCGGCGCCTTCGTCGCGGCGGCCACGAGGTCGTGGTGACCGGCCGCTCGACGCCCCTCGACGAGGACCTGGCCTTCCTGGACGAGGCGCGCGCCGCAGGTCCCGGAGTGCGGGGCATCGTCATCGTGCCGTCCGCGGAGCGCGCCGACGTCATCGCGTCGATGCGTGCGCACGTCTTCGCCCTGTTCACCGCCCCGTTCAATCCCGAAGAGCTGGGCTACATGGTCTTGCGCGCGATCCGCGAGCGGGACTGGAAGGACGACATCGAGCTGATCTCGGGGCTTCCCGATTGGCTCTCGCTGCGCGTCGCGTCTCGACGGGTCTCCGCGGAGCGCCTCGTCCGCTTCATGGACGAGATCCAGGCCGGCATGTCGGCGGCGGCGCGCGAAGGTCTTCTCATGGCCTTCCGCGAGCTTCTCCTCAACGCCATGGAGCACGGGGCGGGCTTCGGTTCCGGCCGGACGGTGGAAGTCTCGGCGGTCCGCACCGAGCGCACGATCGTCTTCCACTTCCGCGATCCGGGCGAAGGCTTCCGGCTCGACCAGCTCGAGCACGCCGCGATCTCCAACCCGTCCGACGATCCCGTGCGCCACATGGAGCGGCGGCAGGCGATGGGGATGAGGCCGGGCGGATTCGGGATGCTGATCGCGCGCCGGATCGCCGACGAGCTGTACTACAGCGAGTCGGGGAACCAAGTCCTCCTGATCAAGCACACGCGCTGACCCGACGGGTCACTGGATCGGCTTATACGCTGCGGCGAGCACCGGGCGGACCGGAACCATTTTCCGCTTCGCGACCGGAGGTCGATTCACGTACAGGATGTAGCCTGCGCCGAGGAGCGCAAAGAGCAGGCTGATCCAGCCGGACGACTCGGAGAACTCGATCTGGAGAAATGCTCCGGCGACGTCGGCAAGCAGCGAAGCGTCGACGGAGCGGTGGAGCGCCTTCCCCGCGGTCAGCACGATGAAGATGTAATCCCCGGCCATCACCGAAGCGATCGTGAGGGCGACGGTCACGCCTCGTCCGAGGACCGTGACTTTCCCCGCGGCGCGATTGACCGCCCATGCGATGGCTCCGCCGATCAGGAACGATGCGAAGAGAAACACTCGATCGAGGGCGTAGGCGACGGCTCCCCAGGCGATCGCCATGAGGGCGGCGACCGCAACGCCCGCGAGGATGCCGGCCAGAGGGCGTGAGTCGAGCGCCGCGTAAGCCGCAATTTTAGCGCGATCCTCCTCGCCGGCCTTTTCACGACAGCCGGCGCAGATGCACGTGAGGGCGCCGTCGATCGCGAACAGCTCGCCGGTCTGTTGATCACACTTCTCGCACACCGCGCCGACCGGTCTCGCCGCGCTCGCCGCGACATCCACCAGGGCGCGCACCACGTTCGCCACGGCCTCGGGCTTCGGAGCCCGGAACGCGTACTGCCAAACGAACGCGATGCCGTCGGGAGCGACGACGAGCGACTTCCTTTCATAGGACGAGAGTTTCTTCCGTCCCAAGGCCGCGAGAATCTTCGGGTTCGATTCGATCGAGCCCCGAATCGATTCGGGGGAGCTCGAGAGGCTCGCGCGCCGGCAGCGCACGACGATTCTCACGATCGAAGCCCGGTCTTGCTTCGTCCAAGCGACCGCGACCGGGAATCCATCGAGCGAGCCCGCGGCAGAGGCCACGCCGACCGGACCGCTCCTGTCCATGGTCTCGATCTTCAAGAGTGACGCGAGCGCCACATGATTCTTGGTCATCGATTCGTCCCCGCTCGGGCGGCCAGCCGTCGACGCGGCGGGTCAGTGGTCCTTCGAGGGATCGTCGCCCCCGTGCTTGTCCTTCCCCTTGCCCTTCTCGTCCTTGGGCTTGTTGGGGTCTGCCTTCGTCGTCTCGTGCTGCGGCTTGCCGTGGCTCTCTTGCGGCTGCGGCGCGCGCGCGCCGGCCTCGGGTCGCGGCGCGTTCGCAGGCGCCGGCGCGACGCTTGCGTCACGCGTCGGCTCGGCCGGGCGGGCCTGCGGCTGCTGCATGACCCGCGGATCCGACGGCGGAGCGTGCGGACGCTCGTACATGTCGCGCGCCGGCTCGGCCGGTCGGCCGTGGACCCGCTCGGGTTCGTTCGAAGGCGCGGGGCGCTCGACCGGGCGCGGGGCTTGCGACTGCTGGGCGATGCGCGGATCCGGTTGCGGACCGTGCTGGCGCTCGTACACGTCGCGGGTCGGCTCGACCGGACGGCCGTGGGCCCGCTCGGGTTCGTTCGAAGGCGCGGGGCGCTCGACCGGGCGCGGGGCTTGCGACTGCTGGGCGATGCGCGGATCCG
>CAZEII010000053.1:9636-21137 GCA_964511835.1 uncultured Acidobacteriota bacterium
GCGGGGCGCTCGACCGGGCGCGGGGCTTGCGACTGCTGGGCGATGCGCGGATCCGGTTGCGGACCGTGCTGGCGCTCGTACACGTCGCGGGTCGGCTCGACCGGACGGCCGTGGGCCCGCTCGTGCTCGTTCGAGGGTGCGGGGCTCTCGTAGCCGGCCTTTCGGTCGGCAGGCTCGGCGGCCTGCGCCGGCCGATCCGCGATTCGGACGTCGTTCCTCGGATTGTCGCCCTGCGAGCGCGGCCTGATCGCGACATCCTCGTCGATCCGCCGAGGCTGCTTCGCGGGCGTTCCCGGCCGCGGGGCCAGATTCTGGTGTCCTTCGGGCTGATGTGCCGAGGCCGCCACGAATCGCTGGTCCCGATCGCCGTGATCCTTCCATCCGTTGTGCTCGCCACGGTCGTGGCCGTCGAACGGGCGGCCCGTCCGCTGGATCTCGACCACCTTGTCGTGGAACGGCACCGGCGCGGGCGGCGGAGGCGTGCGGACGATCAACGGGCGGTCGTCCTCGTCGCGTCGGCGCGGGACGTAGCGCGAATGCGGATCCCGGGGCCGAGACGGGCAGAGGCTGTCGTGCGTCGGGACGATTCCCGTCGCGGTGGATCCGATGATGGGAGCGTGGATCACCTCGCGCGGCGGAACGCGGATCGGACGAATCGGACCCGATCCGAAGTTCGTCGTGTTCACGACGGTGACAGCGTTGATCACCGTGATGTTGGTGTAATTGTTCGTCACGCGCGGCGCGGGCTGCCAGGGATAGGTGTAGTGCTCGGCGGGCGCGAGCGGAACCCAGCCGATCGACGGGCCTCCGCCGAGCGACACGCCGAGGCTCCAATTCTTGCCGCCCACGAATGCGACCAGGGCCGGCGCGTAGCTCGGCCGGATTTCGGCGACGACGGACGGGCCGCGGTACCCGATCGGAGGCGGCGGCACCCATCCCCAGGCTCCTCCGACGAAGAGCCAGCGGCCGTAATGGTAGGGAGCCCATCCCCATGACTCGTTGGACACCCAGGTCCAGCCGTACGGGTCCTGCCACATCCAGCTCCCCGCCCGATAGGGTGCCCAATCGGAGGACACGCCGGAAGGCGTCCACACACGTCCGTACTCCGGCGTGTTGCGCCAGGACCCGTGGTCGTCGAGATCTTCGTATCCCACGACGTCGGGATGCACGTAGCGAGCGCTCTCGGACCGGTCGGCGCGGACGTCTCGGTCCCGCGCCCATCGGTCGAAGCTCGACTGCGGCGCCACCGGACCGAAGGCATAAGTCGGGTCGTCGGTCCCGTCGATGGTGAGGCTTTCGCCGGCCTCCACGTCGAGCTGTTGCCCGGTGAGCGCGACCGACAGACGCCCCTTCACCGCGGAATACCGGGCACCGCGCCCGGTGATTTCCACGCGATAGGTGCCCGGCTCCAGAACCGTGGCGGCTCCGCTGGGCGTATCGATCTCGAGCGTCGCCGACTCCGGCACCGACCGCGCGCGCAGGCTGACGTAGCCGCTACGCAGTCCGAGCTGTGAAAGATCGTGGGCGTTGCGGATGAGGTCGACCTGCGTCCCGGAGTCGAGACGCAGGGCGTTGCCGCTCCCCAAATAGAGCTCCGACCTGCCGTCGTCCGCGGTGTAGAGCGAGTCGCCCGAGACGAGAGGCGTATTGACGGCGAGCGCGTTCCATCCATCGCTGTCGCCGCGCTGATACGACACGTCACCGTCGGTGTAGCTCACGCGGGCGACCTGCACGTCGGGCTCGTCGGCGAGCGAGGCGAGAGGGAGGGAAAGCGCCACGAGGCACAGAGCAAGACGTCCGTAGGTGTTCTTCATCATCGACTCCTCGAGCTGGGTCCTCGCGTTGGAACTTAGGGAGCGAGGTGGAGGATGTCGAGTGACGCTTTTTGGGCTTCGACCCCGCGCCACGGCGGTCACGAGAACGAAAGCACGATCACGATTTCGTCCGGCTTGTTACACGGAAGTGACCATCCGGCCCGGATTTCGACCCACAATGCTTGGCGATGAAGACGAAGATCCTGGTCGTCGAGGACGACGCCGCCATCCGCCGCGGGCTCGCGGATGCCCTGGCCTTCGCCGGCTACGACGTCGTCCAGTGTGCCCGGGGGGACGAAGCCGTCGGCCGGGCGCTCGCCGAATCCCCGGACCTGCTGCTCCTCGACGTCCTTCTCCCCGGCAAGGACGGGTTCGAGATCCTTCGCGACCTGCGCCGCTCCCACCCGCAGCTTCCGGTCATCATGCTGACCGCGCGTGGCGCCGAAGACGACCGGGTGCGAGGCCTGAGGCTGGGAGCCGACGACTACGTGGTCAAGCCGTTCAGCGCCTCGGAGCTCCTGGCGCGCGTCGAGGCGGTGCTGCGCCGCTCGGCCGAGCGCCCTCGCGGCCTGCGCACGCTGCGCCTGGGCGACCGCACCGTCGACCTGGAGGTGGGTGAGGTCGCGCTCGCCGGGGGCGAGAAGCTCCGGCTCTCCGAGCTCGAATCGAGCATCCTGCGTTACCTCGCGGCGCACCGCGGGCGACCCATCGACCGGCGCGAGCTGCTCCAGCGCGTGTGGGGCGGGAATTCTCGCGAGATGGAGACGCGCGCGATCGACATGCACGTCCGCCGATTACGCGAGAAGCTCGAGCGCGACCCGGCGAATCCGACACTCCTCGTGACCGTCCGCAGTCGCGGCTACATGCTCGCCGAGCTCGCCGGGGACGAGGGGGCATGAAGCGCGCCGCGCGGGCGTGGCTCGTCTTCGCGGCGGGCAATCTCGTCGTCGCGGCGGCGCTCGCCTGGACGACCGCGGTCGTTTTCAGGCTCGAGCGCTCGGAGCTTCGGGCCCGCGCCGAGACCGACTACCAGGAATCGCTCCGGCTCGCGCTCTGGCGAATGGATTCCTGGCTGTCGCTCTTTCTCGCGAAAGAAGCCGCGCGGCCCAGCACCGACGAGACGCCCGACTCCGAGCTCGTTCCTCTGCGCTTCGAGGTCGACGGGCGCGGCGTCGTGACCGCTCGCGGCGTCGAGCGTCTCGTGGCGTACGTCGGGCTCGACACGCTTCGGGCCGCGCTCCGCCGCGCCGACGCGATGCTCGGGGCGACGCAGGGGAGCGCGGCTCGAACGGACGACAAGGCGACGTGGTACGACGTGCAGATCCTCAAGTCGCAAAACGAATACGACGCCCGCGTGGCCTGCGCGACACCGGGGCCGCCCGGCGCGGATCCCGCCACGCGCCAAACGGTCGCCTGGCTCGACGCGCCGGCTCCGCCCGCGGCGCCGGTCCTTGTCTTCCTCAGAAGGGCCGTGGCCGACGGCGAAGAAAAGTTCTCCGGATTCGTCATCGACTGGCCGGGGCTTCGCGAGCGACTGCTGTCGGAGATCCGCGACCTCATTCCCTCGGCCGACCTTGGGCCCGAGCCCACGGTCGCGGCCGCGGCCGGGGCGCGGGAGCTCGGGCTGGCGAACGCTCCCGTCGCGCTACGCGCTCCGCGCCCGTCGGCAGCTGCCGCTCCGGGCATCACCGCGGTTCGCGCGGCGCTGGCCGTCGCCTGGATCGCTGCGATCGGCGGGATGGCCGCCGTCGGACTCACGCTGCGGAAGAGCATCGACCTCGGCGAGCGCCGCCGGCGTTTCGTTTCCGCGGTGACGCACGAGATGCGCACGCCGCTCACCACGTTCCAGATGTACTCCGAGATGCTCGCGGACGGCATCGTCCGCGACGACGAGCAGCGGCGCCTCTACATGAAGACGCTCAAGGAAGAATCGCGACGGCTTTCGGCGACGGTGGCGAACGTCCTGTCTCACGCTCGCCTCGAAGAGCGGCGCGGCCCCCGCCCGGTCGAATCCTTGAGCCTCGAGTCGCTGATCGACCGGGTGCGCCCGCCGCTCGGAAGGCGCGCCGAATCCTCGGGGACGACGCTCGACGTCCAGACGGCGGGACCCGCCGCGCCTCTCATGGTTGACGTCGATGCGATCGGCCAGATCCTCGCCAACCTCGTCGACAACGCCGCGAAGTACGCGTCGGGCGGGAAGCGGAACGCCATCGAGCTCATGGCCGCCGTCGACAACGGCTCGCTGGTGATGACCGTGCGCGACCACGGTCCCGGCGTCCCTAGCGCGCAGGCGCGCGCGATCTTCGCCCCGTTCGAGCGCGGCGGGCGCGACGCCGCCGACCCGGTCCCCGGCGTCGGGCTTGGGCTCGCGATCTCGCGCGGTCTCGCGCGGGACATGGGCGGCGACCTGACGCTCGACGCTCCGGACGGTGGCGGTGCGACCTTCCGCCTCGTCCTTCCCACACGCTCGATTTGAGAGTGGAGCCCCGATGCCCGCACGGATGCCGCACGCCACGACGCTCGCGATTCTGACGTGGTCCTTCGCCGCCCTCGGGGCGCCGGACGCTTCAGCCCAAGCTCTCTGTCCCCACGACGACGCCCCCTTCGGCGCCGAGAGGCTGGTGCCTCCTCCGTATGCCGTCTCGATCGACGCGGAGTTCGTCGCGCCCGGCGGTATGGCCCCCGAAGGCTCGTGGCGGTTGAAGGGCGCGGGGGGCGCCGCCGAGGACGGCCTAGCGCTCGAGGGAGTCTCGTTCAAGCGCACGATCGATCCGGGGTTCGGATCGATCGCGCACGCCTACGTCGTGACCGTCGACCTCCGTGCCTGGGGGAACAAGGTGACCGATCTCGAGCTGGTCCTGGCGCAAGGCGCGCGCCGTCTGCGCCTGGGCGCGATCGAAAAGATCGCGATCCGCTGCCAGGTCAAATCCGTGTCGCGAACGTTCACGATCGACGACCGGGACTTCGCGTGGCTGTTCGGCGCGGGCGAGACACCGACGCTCGTGGTCACGCGGACGACACGCGCGGCGGACGGCTGCTAGGGTCGACCTACGACCGCATCGCGCGCGTCAGGTGCCGAGCTTCCCCACGAGCAGGATCGCTCCGGTCGGCTGCGGGACCCCGCCCGCGGGCTCCTCGGTCACGGCGGCGAGCGCGAGCGGGCCGATGTCCGTGGGAGGCGCGACGACGATGGATCCTTCCCCATCCACGCCGACGTCGAACGTTCCAGCCGGCACCTTTCGCTGATCCGCGGTGACGAACCAGAGCTCGTACGTGCGCCCGGCGGCCGTCGGCTTCATGTGAGTGAAGAAGACCTGCCACGTGCCCTTCGACTGGTCCCAGAAGAGCCGGCCGGCGGCCTCGGGAAGCGGTCCCGCCGCTTCGAGCGCCGTCATGCGCGTGGCGGGCGAGCCCATCGAGCGAAGCGCGGTTTCGGCTTTGACGGCGCGCGTTTCGAGAGCGCGCGCCACGTCACGGGCGCTCGCGAGCTTCCCGCGCAGCGAGTCGATCTCCCGCCGTGCGGGGATCAGGATCACGATCGCGGCGACGCTCGCCGCGAGAACGGCGGTGACGCCGACGGCCAGCCAACGATTGGGCGTCGATCGGGGCGCGGCCGGTTGGCCGCCGCGGAAGGGAACGACCTTCGAGTCGGCGATCCGACGGAGGAGACGCTCCTTGACCGCGGGCCGCGGAGCGACCGGCGGCGCGGAGAGGGCGACGTGGCCCGCAAGGGTGCGCGCGGCGGCAAGCTCGCCGGCGCAGCGCGGGCACCCCTCACGAAGGTGCGCCGCGACCTCGGCCGCCTCCGCCGGCTCGAGCTGGTCGAACGCGTAGAGGAGGATCAGGTCCTTCCGCTCGGCGCAGTTCACGACTGAGCTCCTTCGCCGTACAAGGCATCGAGCGATTCCCGCAGGCGCAGCAGGCCCTGCCGGATCCGCGTCTTGACCGTTCCCAATGGCTCGCCGAGCGCGGAGGCGATCTCCGAGTGGCTCATGCCGTCGAAGTAGGCGAGCGTGAGCGCCCGCTTCTGTTCGGGGTGGAGCCCGCCCATCGCCCGACCGATGTGGGCGCGCATCTGCCCGGTCCGCGCGTCGGCGAACGGATTTCCGGCGGCGATCGCCTCGGCGGGCTCGGCGTCCACGACGATCCGCTCGCGGCGCGCCCTCGCACGAAGGCGGTCGATGGCGCGGCTGCGAGCGAGGTTCAAGAGATAGGCGACCGGATGGCCGCGCGTCGCGTCGTACCGCTCCGCGCGCTCCCACACCTCGATGAACACGTCTCCCATCACCTCTTCGGCCTCGCTCCGCTCTCTGAGGATCCGGACGCACACACCGAGGACCTCCGACGCGTGCCGGTCGTAAAGGAGCGACAAGGCTCGTTCGTCGCGCGACGCCACCGCATCCATCAGAGCGAAGTCGTCGGCGGCGGGCTGGTCCGTTCCGGGGCTCAAACCACCCTCCGGTCGTCCTCAGTAGACTACGATGATCGCGGCCGAAACGGATGGCCCTCGATCGCGGCCACGATCTTGCTCCCCCCTGGCACGCACCGGCAGCCGCCTCTTGGCGGCTTGCGGCGGACTCGCCCTCGGTCTCTGCGGCTCGTTCTGGTACTAATGGTCTACCAGAACGATCGCTAAGCGCTGCCGATCTGCTGAGCGGGGCGCAGGGGCTTTCGTGAGCGAGGAGGTCAATCCGTCATGACGCGCACCACGAACGCTCGCATCGCAGGAGTCGCCTTTCTCGCGTACATCGCCGCCGGGATCACCAGCATGGTGGTCTGGGGCAAGACCGCAGGCGGGGAGGGGATGGCCGCAAAGCTCGCGTCGATCGCGCAGCACGGGACCGGCGTCGGAATCGTCGTCCTGCTCGGCCTGGTCCAGTGCTTCTCCGCATTCGCGCTGGCGGCGACGCTGTTCGCCATCACGCGCGACGAGGACCGCGATCTGGCGATGATGGGGCTCATCTGCCGCGTGGCCGAAGGCCTCCTTGGAGCCGCGGCCATTCCCGGCACGCTCGCGCTCCAGTGGCTCGCGACGGCGAGCGGAGCCGACGCGCCGGAGCCCGCGGCGGCGCAAGCCCTCGCCGCGTACTTGCGCAGGCCGGACGCGGCGTTCTCCGCGACGTTCTTCGCCGTGGGGAGCACGATCTTCTCTTACCTGCTCCTGCGCGGGCGGATGATCCCCGTTTCGCTGGCCTGGATCGGCGTCTTCGCGTCGGTGATTCTCGTCGCCGGCCTGCCGCTGCAGCTTGCCGGTTTCGTGCACGGCACGATCACGTTTCTCTGGTGGCTCCCGATGCTTGCGTTCGAGGTGCCGCTCGCGGTCTGGCTGATCGTCAAAGGGGTCAAGCCGCCGCAAGATAGTTTCGAGCATGCGGGCTAGAAGGTCGTGAAGCGCATCGGCATCGTGGCGCACAGCGCGGAGGGCGGGACCCTCTGCTTCATCACGGCATGCCGCGAGGGCCAGCGGAGGCTCGGGCCCCACATGCACCCCGAAATCCTGATGAGCGCGATTCCGATGGCCCTGAGCATGCCGGGCTGGGAGTCGGGGGATCACGACGCCGTGGCGGAATGCCTTCGTCGGGGCGTCGAGCAAGTCGCCGCCGCCGGCGCGGACTTCTTCGTGTGTCCCGACAACACGGCTCACATCGTGCTGGAGCGGATCGCGGAGACCCTGCCGATTCCGGGGCTGCACATCGCCCAGGTGGTGGCCACGGAGATGGCGGCGGCGGGATGGAAGGTCGCCGGCCTGCTCGGCACCCGGTGGACCATGAACGGTCCCGTCTACCCGCACGCTCTCCAAGCGCTGGGTCTGTCCGCCCGCTGCCCGGTCCAGGCGGTCCAGGAGCGGCTGAACCGCGCCATCTTCGAAGAGCTCTGCCAGGGCATGTTCCTGCCGTCGACGACCGACTTGTTCCTGGACGCCATCCGCGAGCTTCGCTCCGAGGGCGCGGAGTGCGCGATCCTCGGCTGCACGGAGATCCCTCTCATCGTGGGCCCGAAGAACTCGCCGCTGCCGGTGCTCGATTCCAAGAGGCTTCTCGCGGCGTACGCCGTGGGCGAGGCGATCGTCGACCCGGCGCCCGGGCGGAACGCCGGGTGGATCTCCCCCCGCCGGCCGGAGGAGGCTTCGGAGTAGAACCAGAGCGCCCGTCCAGCGTATTGTCTTGGCAGGCAGGGGAGGGTGGAGCAGGATGTGGCGCCGTCATAAATGGAAAATCATCGTCGGCGTCATCTTGCTGGCGGTGGCCGGGCTCATAGGTTCGAGCATCTATAAGAAGAAGAACCAGGCCACCGAGGTCAGCGTGGCCAAGGTCAAGGTCCAGGACGTCGTGGGCAAGGTGATCGCCAACGGCAAGATCCAAGCGGAGAACAAGGTCGACCTCTCGGCCTTGGTCATGGGTCAGATCGTGAATTTGGTGGTGCGGGAGGGGGACCCCGTCAAGGAGGGGGATTTTCTCCTTCAGATCGACAAGAACCGGGCCGCCGCCGAGGAGGCGAGCTCCGCCGCCGCGCTCCAGGCGAGCCTGGGTGAGCTCGACACGGCCAAGGCGGCGATGCAGCAGGCGGCCAACGACCTCGTACGCGCGCAGAAGAACAACGAGGCAGGGATCATCCCCGTGGCGGACTACCAGCGCGCCCAGTCGAGCTACGACGGCAGCAAAGGTGCCTACCAGGCGGCGGAGCGGCGCATCGAGCAGAACCGCGCGATCGTCAATGCGAACCACGACACGGTGACGAAGTCGACCGTGCGCGCGCCGATCTCCGGAATCGTGACGACGCTGCGGGTGAAGGCGGGGGAGGTCACGGTGCTCGGCACCATGAACAATCCGGGCACCCAGCTGATGACCATCTCCGACATGTCGACGGTCCAGGCGGTTCTCATGGTGGACGAGACCGACACGCCGAACATCGCGGTCGGCCAGAAGGCGATGCTGACGCTCGACTCGTATCCGGGACGCAAGTTCGACGGCGTCGTCACCGAGGTCGGCCACTCGCCGATCCAGAAGGACGATACGGAGCTTCAGGGGCTCATCACCACGACCGAGGCGATCAACTTCAAGGTGAAGGTCAAGATCTCCGATCCACCTCAGACCATCCGGCCGGGCTTCTCGGTCACCGCGGACATCATCACCGGCACGAAATCGAAGGTTCCGACGATTCCGCTCGCGGCCGTCGTGATCCGCGACTCTCCGAAAGGAGAGAAAGACGCTTCGGGCCGGGTCAAAACCGAAGAGGGGGTCTACACCGTGGCCGCCGGCAATGCGCGGTTCGCGCCGATCAAGACCGGGCTCACGGGAGAGCTGGACATCGAGGTGGAGAACGGCCTCAAGGACGGCGAGACGGTGATCAGCGGTCCGTTCAAGACGCTTCGGACCATCAAGGAAGGCGACAGGGTCAAGGCGATGAGCGAGGAGAAGACCAAGGCCATGGAATCCGGGGCGGCCGGGTCGTCCTAGAGCGATGGACGTTCGCGAGCTGTTCGCCACGTCGCTCCGGGCGCTGGGAAGTCACAAGCTGCGCTCGGGCTTGACGCTCTTGGGCGTCATCATCGGCGTCATGACCGTGGTGGCCGTGGTCTCGGTCATCAGCGGCTTGAACGAGTTCGTCGCCACGAACCTCGTGAACCTCAACCCCGACGTCTTGGTGTTCACCAAGTACGGGATCCTCCGGAGCCGCTCCGAGTTCCTCCTCGCGAACCGCAGAAAGCCGATCACCATGACGGAGTGCAAGCTGGTCGAGGCCAACTGCCGGAGCTGCGCCGCGGTGGGGGCTCAGGCGAACCGGACCGATTCCGTCAAAGCGGGCCGGCACAAGCTCGGGGGCGTGGAGATCACCGGCTACACGGCCAACGCCGAATCCATGCTCAACCTCGACCTCGAATCCGGCCGCTTCTTCAATCCGACCGAGGAGGCGCACGCGACCGCGGTCGCGGTCATCGGCGCCGACGTCAGGGACGAGATCTTTCCCGGGGTCGACCCCATCGGCCGCACGCTCTACGTCCACGGTTATCCCGTACGCGTGGTCGGCGTCCAGAAGCGTCTCGGCTCGATGCTCGGCCAGGCGCGCGACAAGGTGCTCTTCGTCCCCCTCACGTTCCTGATGAGGGTCTTGAGCTCCGATCGAGGGGTCGCGATCCTGGTGCGTCCCCAGGGGGGCGTGGCGGGGCTCGACCGCGTGGAGGACGAGGTCCGCACCATCCTCCGCGCATCTCGCAAGACCCGGTTCATGGCCGACGATCCCTTCGGAGTCGTCGGATCGAGGGCGGTGCAGACCGTCTGGCGGTCGATCTCGCAGGGAGCCTATCTCGCCACGATCATCGTGTCGGGCATGTCGCTCGTCGTGGGCGCCATCGTGATCGCCAACATCATGTTCGTCTCCGTGGTGGAGCGCACGCAGGAGATCGGCCTCCGCAAGGCGCTCGGCGCGCGCTCGAAGGACATCCGGCGCCAGTTCCTCGTCGAGGCGACGATGCTCTCCCTTTCAGGCGGGGTGGCCGGCGCCGCCCTCGGTTCGCTCGCCGCGGTCGGGATCAGCGTCGTGTTCCCCGCAGCGGTGCGTCCCCAGTTCATTCTCTTGGGGCTCGTCCTTGCGGTCGTCGTGGGAATCGTCGCCGGAGCGGCACCATCGTCGCTGGCGGCGCGAAAGACGCCCATCGAGGCGTTGCGCTACGAGTAGAGGAGCCGATCATGCGACGCTACCTCGATATCTTCCGCCGCGGCTTCTGGGAAAACGTGCGCTTCGCGCTCACGGCCATCCGCGAGCACAAGCTCCGCGCGGGTCTCACGACGCTCGGCATCGTCGTGGGCGTGACGACCGTCATGGGGATGGTCGCGATCGTTTCGGGGTTCAACAACAACGTGATCGGCAATTTGCAGGCGTTCGGCGCGAACCGGATCGAATTCAAGAAATACGAGGAGTCGTTCGGTCCCGGCGACACGGACTACGACGAGCAGAAGAAACGCCACAACTTGACCATGGAGGACGCGGCCGCGCTGCGCGCCGCGGTGCCGGAGGCGCTCGCGGTCTCCGCCCTCGCCGCCCACACCGACGCCGTTCTCCACGTCAAGCACGGCAATCTCGAGGCCAACTTGCCCTACGTCCTCGGCGTGGACGAGTGGTACCCGCAGGGCACGTCCTACAACGTGGGCCACGGACGCTTCTTCACGGTCGCGGAGATCGCGCACTCCGCCCCCGTGGCCATCGTCGGCGCCGACGTGAAGGACGCGATTTTCCCGCAGGAGGACCCCGTCGGGAAAGACATCACGGTGGAAGGCGAGCACTACCGCGTCGTCGGCGTTCTCGCACGCAAAGGGGAACAGTTCGGCTGGTCGCCGGACAACAAGGTGGTGCTCCCCTTCGGAACGTTCGCCCGCCAGTTCCCGTTTCGCATCCTCCAGGACGGCGTGAACATCAGCGTCGTGCCGCGCCGCAGCGAGGATCTGCGGCTCGTCGTCGACAAGTGCGTGTCGGTGCTCCGGCAGCGCCGCAAGGTGCCCTTCAACAAGCCCAACGACTTCGGCGTGTCCACGCCCGATCAGTTGATCAGCCAGTTCAAGCAGATCACCGGCGGCATCACCGGGGCGATGGTCTTCATCGCCGCGCTGTCCCTTCTCATCGGCGGCGTCGGCGTGATGAACATCATGCTCGTGTCGGTCACGGAGCGGACGCGGGAGATCGGCGTGCGGA
>CAZEII010000054.1:0-20913 GCA_964511835.1 uncultured Acidobacteriota bacterium
ACTCGTGGGGCGCTCGCGGCCGCCTCGACCAGCGACGCCCCCGACAGGCACTTCGTCTACGCGGAAGACTTCGCCGGCATCCCGACGACACGCACGGGAGGAATCCAGGAGGCGATCGATTCTTGCGGATGCGGTCTGGCAAAGACCACGGGCTGCACCATCGTGCTGCCGCGAGGCGTGGTGACCGTCATGGAGACCATTCGCATCGGGACGCGCAGCGCGGCGGACCCCTGCTCCGGAAAGGATGGGCTGGTCCTCAGAGGCCACGGCTCCGGGGAGAGAAACAGCAACGGGGATGATCTCGCCGGAACGACGCTTCTCGCAGGCACAGACGGCATGGGGGCCGTGCTCCAGCTCTGGAACGTGTCCTGGTCGCGGTTCGAGAGCTTCTCGATCGACGGCGATCGCAAAGCCTCGATCGGCATCGACACCACCTCGGACCTCGGTGTCAACGGTCATGGAACCAGCCAGCAAAACGTTTTCGAGAGCATCCGCATTGACAACCTGAAGAGCCCGAGCGTCGCCGTCCGGGTGGCGCCGCGCCCCGGCACGCCCTGCGATTGCCAGGTCGCGGAAACGAGCTTCCGCAACATCACCACCATCGGCGTCGACACGTCCTATCTCCAAGAAGGAATCCAAACGACCGGCATGAAGATCGAGGACAGCGTGTTGCTCTGCAGAAACGTCTGCCTCGATCTCCGCGGCGGACAGACGTACGTCTACAACTCCTACATCGGGACTCTCTGGGACTCCGACCCCCGCTCGCCCGATCCTGTGGCTGACGTCAAGATCGGAGCGGCGATGGGCACGGTGCTCCTGCAAGGCAACACCCACGAGAGTTGTTCCGCTTCGATCATCGCGACGGATCCCGGCGAGCGGTACGAGACCACGACGCTGATCGGAGAGCGGCTCCAGCAGTACAGGGGATTCTCGCCGCACTGCAGGACCGAGCCGACGCCGGGCAACCCCTACGAGTGCGACCCGTGTTACTTGATCAACCACCGTCAAAACGGGACCTTCGTCACGATCGGGGGGTTCTATTTCGCGTGGGGCCGGCCCCAAGACGATGCCCACAAGCCGCGAATTCACTTCGAGCTCGGCCAGCGGCTCGCCGGTCGTTGGCTCAACGTCGTCAGCCACGGAAACAGCTATGCAGCGAGCGTGAAATGGGATGATATCGAGCGCAACACGATCCTCGTCGATGCCGACGACAGGCCGGGAGCGAATTCTGCGTTCGAGAGCATGAACTGGCTCACGCGAAACGTCGGAACGGGGAATCAGCACCCGATGGTCCTGCACAACTACAACGCCAAGGGTGACCCCGACATCGTCGCGTGGATCACGCAGGGCGCGCGCTTCCGCTTCTTCAAGCCCGGCGGCGGATTGGAGTTCGCGGGCGCCCACGCCGGCGACCTGTTGAGCGTCGAGCCGGCGACGATCCCGACGGGTAGGACCACCCTCTCGCTGCCCAACACGACGGGCACGGTCGTCGTTTCGGGCCCGGACGCTCCGGCCACAGCCGTTGTGGGATTTTCTAAGCCTACGGGACATACCACGCAGTTCTGCTCGCCGTACGGCTCCGCGTGCAGCTCGACGGAGTCGGCCGTCTCCCTGGCGATGCCGGCCCTGCGCGCGAAGACGCTTCGCTGCAAGTCGTCGGCCGCGCCGGGCGTTCCGAGCAGCTGGAGCATCTCGCTCCGCGTCGCCGGGACCACGATCGGCTCGGCCTGCTCGATCGCCAACCTCGCGACGTCGTGCTCCGTCGACCTCGGCGCAGCCCCCCCTTGGGCGGAGGGCGCGGAGGTGGCGTTGCGATTCCTCGCGACGGGCGCCCCCAAGGAGCCGGCCGCCGCCGGGATCGTCTGTTCGCTGGGCGTCGGACCCTAGATCACTCTGGGACGCCGCGCTGCCTGTAGACCTCTTGCAGGCTTTTCACCGTCAGCGCCCCGCGCCGGAGCGCTCGGATCGCCTCGACCATCGCGTGGCCGCCCGAGAGGGTGGTGATCAGCGGGATACCCCGCTGCGTCGCGGTCGTGCGCATCGCCTTCTCGTCGAAGTAGGACGCCTTGCCGAGCGGCGTGTTGATCACGAGTTGGATCTCGCCGTTCTTCATCAGATCGACCGCGTTGGGGCGGCCTTCCAGGACCTTGAAGACGTGGGAGCACGGGAGGTCGTTGGCGCGGAGGAATCTCGCGGTGCCGTCGGTGGCGACGAGCCGGAAGCCCATCGACGCCAGAGCTCGGGCGAGCGGGAGGAGTTGCGCCTTGTCGCGGTCGTTGACCGTGACGAACGCCGTGCCTTCGAGGGGCAACTTCGATCCGGCTCCGTACGACGCTTTCGCGAACGCCGCTCCGAAATCGTCGGCGAACCCCATGACCTCGCCGGTGCTGCGCATCTCGGGGCCGAGGACCGGATCGTCGCCCGGGAACTTCGTGAAGGGGAAGACCGAGGCCTTGACGAAGCGCCCCGTAAGCTTCGGCTCTTCGAGCAAGTCGAGCTCCCGGAGCGTCTTCCCGACCATGATCTTGGCGGCGATCCGCGCGAGAGGAACCCCGGTCGCCTTCGAGACGAACGGCACCGTCCGGCTGGCGCGCGGGTTGACCTCGAGGACGAAAACCTCGCCGTCCTTGATCGCGAACTGGACGTTCATCAGCCCGCGGACGTGAAGGGCCATCGCGAGGCGGCGCGTGTAATCGCGAATGACGTCCAGCTTCTCTGCGACCCGCGGGCTGAAGGGCGGCAGGACGCATGACGAATCCCCCGAGTGGATTCCCGCCTCCTCGATGTGCTGCATGATGCCCGCGACGACGACGTGATCGCCGTCGCACAGGGCGTCGACGTCCAGCTCGAAGGCGTCCTCGAGGAAGCGGTCGAGAAGGACCGGGTGCTCCGGCGAAGCCTCGACGGCACGGCGCATCGTGTCGGCCAGGCGCTCCTCGTCGTGCGTGACGAACATCGCGCGGCCGCCCAGCACATAGGACGGCCGGACCAGCAGCGGATAGCCGATGCGCCGGCCGATTTCCCGGGCCTCGTCGAGGGAGCGCGCGGTCCCCCAAGCCGGGGCCGGGATCGCGAGGTCCGAGAGCAGGGAGCCGAACCGGTGCCGATCCTCCGCGAGGTCGATCGAGTCGGGGGACGTCCCGAGGATCGTCACGCCCGCTCGCTGCAGCGGCAGGGCGAGACCCAGCGGCGTCTGGCCGCCGAACTGGACGATGACCCCTTCGGGCTTCTCGATCTCGACGACGCGCAGGACGTCCTCGAGGGTCAAGGGCTCGAAGTAGAGGCGGTCGGAGGTGTCGTAGTCGGTCGAGACCGTCTCCGGGTTGCAGTTGATCATCGTGCTCTCGATCCCCTCCTCGCGGAGGGCGAACGAGGCGTGGCAGCAGCAGTAGTCGAACTCGATCCCCTGCCCGATCCGGTTGGGGCCGCCGCCCAGGATGATGACCTTGCGCCGGGAGGTCGGCCGGCTCTCGTCCTCGTCCTCGTAGGTGGAGTACATGTACGGCGTGTTGGCGTCGAACTCCGCCGCGCACGTGTCGATCCGCTTGTAGACCGCCTCCACCCCCGCCTGCCGGCGATGCCCGCGGACGTCGTCCTCGGACGCTCCCAACACGTGGGCGAGCTGTCGATCGGAGAAGCCCGAGCGCTTGGCGCGGCGCAACAGATCGATCGGGATCTCCGCGAGGCCCGTGGCCGCCAGCTCGCGCTCGGTCGCGACGATCTCCTCGATCTGACGGAGGAACCAGGCGTCGATCTTGGTCAGCGCCGCGACCTCCTCGACGCTCATCCCGCCCTGGAGAGCATATCGGACGTAGAAGATACGCTCCCAATTCGGCGTGATCAGCTTCTCGCGGAGCCGCACGGGGTCGGGCGCGTCCTTGCCGTCGGCGCCCAGCCCTCCGCGCCCGATCTCGAGCGAGCGGAGCGCCTTTTGGAGCGCTTCCTTGAACGTTCGGCCGATCGCCATCGCCTCTCCCACGGATTTCATCTGGGTGCCGAGGACGGACGAGGTCGCGGGGAACTTCTCGAACGCCCACCTCGGGATCTTGACGACGACGTAGTCGAGCGTCGGCTCGAACGATGACGGGGTCGATTTCGTGATGTCGTTCGGGATCTCGTCGAGCGTGTACCCGACCGCGAGCTTGGCCGCGATCTTGGCGATCGGAAACCCCGTCGCCTTCGAGGCCAGGGCCGAGGAGCGGGACACGCGTGGGTTCATCTCGATCACGACCCGACGGCCGGTCGATGGCTCGACGGCGAACTGGATGTTCGATCCGCCGGTCTCGACGCCGACCTCGCGGATGACGCGGATCGCCTCGTCGCGCATCGCCTGATATTCCTTGTCGGTCAGCGTCATCGCCGGCGCGACGGTGATCGAATCGCCCGTGTGCACCCCCATCGCGTCGAAGTTCTCGATGGAGCAGATGATGACGACGTTGTCGGCGAGGTCGCGCATGACCTCGAGCTCGTACTCCTTCCACCCCAGGACCGACTCTTCGATGAGCACTTGGTGCGTCGGCGAGGCGTCGAGTCCCGCTTGGACGATGTCCTCGAACTCCTCGCGGTTGTAGGCGATCCCACCGCCGGTCCCGCCGAGCGTGAACGACGGGCGGATGATCGCGGGATAGCCCACGCGGTCGAGCAGGGCGAACGCGTCCTCGAGCGTCCCCGCGGTGCCGCTCTCGAGCGTGTCGAGGCCGATCCGGTCCATCGCCTCCTTGAACGCCAGGCGGTCCTCCGCCACCCGGATCGAGCGCAAGTTGGCGCCGATCATCTCGACGCCGTGCGCCTCGAGGGTCCCGCGCTCGCAGAGCGCGACCGCGAGGTTCAGCGCGGTCTGGCCGCCGACCGTGGGGAGCAGAGCGTCCGGCTTCTCTCGCGCGATGACGAGCTCCAGGATCTCGGGGATCAGCGGCTCGATGTAGGTGCGATCGGCCGTCTGCGGGTCGGTCATGATCGTCGCGGGGTTCGAGTTGACGAGGACGACCTCGTAACCTTCCTCGCGGAGCGCCTTGCAAGCCTGGGTGCCGGAGTAGTCGAACTCACAGCCCTGCCCGATGACGATCGGGCCCGAGCCGATGACGAGGATCTTCTTGATGTCGGTGCGCTTCGGCACGCTGCTGTTCCGTCACGACGGGAAAAGGGGAGTGTCGCCTATCTCACGATCCCGACTTGCCCACCTTCCGCGTGGCCGCTCCCGACTTCGCCTTCCCCTTGGATTCGGTCTGCGGTTTCGGCGCGCCCTTCGTTCTCGCCGGCTTCGCCTTCTTCTCGGGCTTGGCCTTCTCGGCGGTCTTGGGCTTCGCCTCTTTCTTGCCAGGCTTCTCGGCCTTCCCGGCCTTCTCCGGCGCCGCCTCGGCCGCTTCGCCCGCGGCCGGAGGCGCGGCCTTCTTCGCGGTCTCGGCCCCGATCAGCTCGATCAGCGCCATCTCCGCGTTGTCCCCGCGGCGCGGCCCCAGTTTCACGATGCGGGTGTAGCCGCCCGGCCGCTGCGCGAACCGCGACGAGATCGCGTCGAACATCTTCCCGACCACGTCCTTGTCGTGGATGTCCCTGAGGACCAGGCGTCGCGCGTGGAGGGTCTCGCGCTTCGACAGGGTGATCAGCCGCTCGGCAAACGGCCGCAACTCCTTCGCCTTGATCAGCGTCGTCCGGATGCTCTCGTGCCGGAACAGCTCCGTCGAGAGATTCCGGAGCAAGGCGGTCCTGTGCATCGACGTCCGCCCGAGCTTCCGCCCCGCCACCCTGTGCTTCATCGCGTCCTCTCCTCGATCAACTCAATTCACGTCCGGGCTTTGAGCTTCCTCGCATCGACGTTCATCCCCAGCGAGAGCCCCATCTCGGCCAGGATGTCCTTGATCTCGTTCAGCGACTTCCGGCCGAAATTCTTGGTCTTCAGCATCTCGGGCTCGGTCTTCGTCACGAGATCGTAGATCGTCTTGATGTTGGCGTTCTTCAGGCAATTGTAGGACCGGACCGAAAGCTCCAGCTCGTCCACCGAGCGGTTGAGCTGGTCGAGGACCCGCTCGTCCTCGGTCGAGGGGAAGTCGACGATCTCGTCTCCGCCCTCCTCGAAGTTGATGAAGATCGCCATGTGGTCCTTCAGGATCTTGGCCGCCATGGCGAGCGCGTCCTGCGGGGTGATCGCCCCGTTGGTCCAGACCTCGAGGGTCAGGCGGTCGTAGTCGGTCTTTTGGCCGAGGCGGGCGTCTTCGACGATGTAGTTGACCTTGCGCACGGGAGCGTGGATCGAGTCGACCGGGATGTAGCCGATCCCGAGGTCCTCGTCGAAGTTCCGGTCGGCGGAGACGTAGCCGCGTCCCTTGCGGAGCCGCATCTCCATCGTGAGCCTTCCTTCCTCGGACAGGGTCGCGATCGGCGCTTCGGGATCGAGGATCTCGACGTTGGCGGACGCCTGGATGTCCCCCGCCTTGACCGTGCGCGGCCCGACGGCGTGGACGACGAGCGTCTCCGCATGGTCGCTGTGGCAGCGGAAGGGGATCTGTTTCAGGTTGAGGATGATGTCGGTCGTATCCTCGACGACGCCGGGGACCGACGAGAACTCGTGCAGCACCCCTTCGATCTTCACCGACGTGATCGCCGCCCCCTCGATGGAGGAGAGCAGAATTCGGCGGAGCGCGTTGCCGATCGTGGTGCCGTAACCCCGCTCGAACGGCTGCGCGGAGAAGCGTCCGAAGCGCGGCGTGAGCGTCTCCCGCTCGACTTCCAAGCGCTTCGGCCTCTGGAATCCTTTCCAAAGCATCGGTCGTACCTCCCACGGGGCGCTCGCCCCGAGAACGGGCTTACTTCGAGTAGAGCTCGACGATGAGCTGCTCCTGGATGGGGAGCGCGATGTCCTCGCGGCTCGGGAGCTGCTTCACCGTCCCTTGGAACCGGTCGGCGTCGAGGTCGAGCCAGCCGGGGACGCCGCGCCCCTTCGCCGTATCCAGACACATCTTGATGACTTCGTTCTTGCGCGATTCCTCCCGCAGCGAGACCACCGCCCCCGCCTTGACGAGGCTCGAGGGAACGTCCACGCGGTGGCCGTCGACCAGAATGTGACCGTGGGCGACGAGCTGGCGCGCGGCGCGGCGCGAGAAGGCGAACCCCAGCCGGTAGACCACGTTGTCCAGGCGGCACTCGAGCATCTGAAGGAGATTCGCGCCGGTGATTCCCTTCCTCCGGGCGGCCTTCGCGAAGTACGTGCGGAATTGGCGCTCGAGGACGCCGTACATCCGCTTCACCTTCTGCTTCTCGCGAAGCTGGACTCCGTAGGCCTGGACCTTGGTCCGGCGGCGGCCGTGCTGCCCGGGGGCGTAGCCGCGGCGCTCGAACGCGCACTTCTCCTTGAAGCAGCGGTCGCCTTTGAGGAAGAGCTTCATCCCCTCCCGGCGGCACAGCCTGCAAACCGATCCGGTCGTTCTTGCCACGCTCGTCTCCTTCCCTTACGTCAGACCCGGCGCCGCTTCGGAGGGCGGCAGCCGTTGTGCGGTATCGGGGTCACGTCCTTGATCGACTTGACGTCCATCCCCGCGGTCTGGAGCGCGCGGATCGACGACTCGCGCCCGGCGCCCGGGCCTTTGACCCGCACGTCGAGCGAGCGCACGCCGTGCTCCTTCGCCGCGTTCCCCGCGGCCTGCGCGGCCGTCTGGGCGGCGAACGGCGTCCCCTTGCGCGAGCCCTTGAAGCCCTGCACGCCGGCGGACGACCAGGACAGCACGTTCCCCTTCGGGTCGGTGATGGTCACGATCGTGTTGTTGAACGACGCGTGGATGTTCGCCACCCCGTGCGGGATGTTCTTCTTTTCCTTCTTGCCGCCCTTCTTTCCGGGCGCCTTGACCGCCTTCGCCATGAATCGTCCCTACCCCTTCTTCCCGACGGTTTTCTTCTTGCCCGCGATGGAGCGGCGCGGCCCGCGCCGCGTCCGCGCGTTCGTGTGCGTGCGCTGCCCGCGGCTGGGCAGATTGCGGCGGTGGCGCATGCCGCGGTACGAGCCGATCTCGATCAGCCGCTTGATGTCCAGGCCGATGCTCTTGCGGAGATCGCCCTCGACGCGCCCCTCTTGGTTGATGACGCGCGTGATGCGCAGGACCTCGTCCTCGGAGAGATCCTTGACCCTCACGCTCGGCTTGACGTTCGCCTTCGCGACGATCGCCAGCGCGCGCGACCGGCCGATCCCGAAGATGTAGGTCAGCCCGATCTCGACCCGCTTGGATGGCGGCAGGTCCACGCCCGCGATACGTGCCACGCTTCCCCTCCTCAGCCCTGGCGCTGCTTGTGCTTCGGGTTCTCGCAGACCACCCGAACCACGCGCTTGCGCCGCACGATCTTGCACTTGTCGCAGATTCTCTTGACCGATGTCCGGACCTTCATGCTGCCTCTCTTTCGACCCGAGCTACTTGTAGCGATAGACGATGCGCCCCCGCGTCAGATCGTACGGGGACAGCTCCACGAGGACGCGATCCCCCGGCAGGATGCGGATGAAGTGCTTCCGCATCTTTCCGGAGATGTGGGCGAGCACGCGGTGCTTGTTCTCGAGCTCGACGCGGAACATCGCGTTCGGCAGCGGCTCGACCACCGTGGCCTCGACCTGGATCGCCTCTTCCTTCGACATCGTTCCTGAAAACTCCTTCCCGCCCGGCCTCAGGCGGCTACCGACAACGGCTCGCCCAACACTTTCGGCCCGCCGTCCGTGACTGCCACCGACAATTCGAAGTGAGCCGACAAACTTCCGTCCTTGGTGCGCGCCGTCCAGCCATCCGCGGCCGAGAGCACGACCTCCGGTCCTCCCGCATTCACCATCGGCTCGATGGCGAGGACCATGCCCGGCGCCAGACGCATGCCACGCCCGGGCTGCCCGAAGTTCGGGATCTGGGGCTCCTCGTGAAGGGAAGCGCCGATCCCGTGACCGACGAACTCCCGCACCACCGAGAAGCCGTGCGATTCGACGTGCGACTGCACGGCGAATCCGATGTCGGACACGCGCCGGCCCGGGCGGACTTCCTTCACCCCGAGGAGCAGCGCCTCGCGGGTGACCGTCAGGAGCTTCTCGGCCTCGGGCGCAATCGTGCCGACCGGGTACGTCTCGGCGGCGTCGCCGTAGTAGCCGTTGTAAAGGATTCCGAGGTCGACCGAGAGGATGTCCCCCGTCTTGAGCACCGTGCGCGCGCTCGGGACGCCGTGCACGACTTCGTCGTTGACGGACGCACAGACCGTTCCCGGGAAGTCGCGGCCGTCGTTCCGGTGCGGGTATCCCTTGAACGCGGGAACACCGCCGGCGTCCCGGATCCGCTTTTCGGCGAATCGGTCGACGTCGAGCGTCGACACCCCGGGACGGACGAAGGCCGACAGATCCGCGAGGATTCCGCGGATGATCCTGTTCGCCTCGTCCATCAGGGCGATCTCGGCCACTGACTTCAACGTCGTCCGCGTCACGCTCTCCTCAAGCCCTTCCCAGGCCCGACGCCAGCCGGGTCTGGACTTCGCTCACGTCGCCCAAGCCGTCGATCGCCACCAGGAGGCCCTTGGCCCGGTATGCGTCGGCCACCGGCACGGTCTGATCCGTGTAAACCTTCAACCGCTCGCGAACGACCTCCTCGTTGTCGTCCGGCCGCTGCATCAGAGCCGAGCCGCAAACGTCGCAGATGCCCGGCAGCTTCGGGGGACGGCTTTCCAGGTGGAAGACCGTCCCGCAATTCCCGCACGTGCGCCGCCCCGACAGGCGCCTGACGATCTCCGTCTCCGGAACCACCAGCATCAGCACCTTGTCCAGCGGCTTTCCCAATCGGCCCAGCACGTCGTTCAGGATCGACACCTGCTCGACCGTCCGCGGGAACCCGTCGAGGATGAACCCCGCCGCCGCGTCGTCCCGTTTCAGCCTTTCGCCGATCAGATCTCCCATCAGCCGGTCCGGCACGAGCCGCCCGGTTTCGACGAACTTTCGGACCTCGGCGCCGAGCGAGGAGCGCTCGTCCTTGATCGCAGCCCTCAGGATGTTCCCCGTCGAAACGTGCGGGACCCCCAAAAGGGCCTGCATCCTCTCGGCCTGAGTCCCCTTTCCAACGCCCGGGGGACCCATCAGAACGACGCGCATCACCGTAAATCGCGCATTCTAGCAGACATAACCAAGGGCATTTCCGCGCCCTAGCTTCGGCGCCCGCGGATGCGCGTGCCCTTCATGAACCCTTCGTAGTGCCGCATGATCAGCTGGGATTCAATTTGTTGAACGGTGTCCATCGCGACCCCGACGACGATCAGGAGCGACGTCCCCCCGAAGAAGAACTTCACGTTCAGTCCTTCGGTCAGGAACCTGGGGAGGATGGCGTCCAGCGTGGATCCGACCCATGGAAGCTGCTGGACCTGGAGCCCGCTGATCAAGAGCACCGGCAACACCGAAATGGCCGCGAGGTAAACCGCTCCACCGAACGTCAGGCGGGTCAGGATCCCGTCGATGTACTCGGCGGTCTTCTTCCCGGGACGTATCCCCGGGATGAAGCCCCCATACTTCTTCATGTTGTCCGCCTGATCCATCGGATTGAAGATGATCGAGACGTAGAAGTACGAGAAGAAGATGATCAGCGCCGCGTACGACAGGTTGTAGAGCGGGGCCGAGTACGACAGCTGATGCAGGACGTTTTGGATCCAACCGACGTCCTTGAGGAACGCGATGCTCCCGACCGTCTGCGGGATCGCCAGCATCGACGACGCGAAGATCACCGGGATGACCCCCGCCGTGTTGACGCGCAGCGGGAGATAGGTCGAGGCCCCCCCGTAGACTCGGCGCCCCACGACCCTGCGGGCGTACTGGATCGGGATCTTCCGCTGGGCGCGCTCGACGTAAACGATGGCGGCGACCACCAGCACCATCAAGATGACGAGGAGGGCGATGACGATCGGGCTCAGAGCCCCCGTTTGCCAGTCCTGGATCGTCTTGACCACGGCGTTGGGGAAGCCGACGACGATGCCGGCGTAGATGATCAGCGAGATTCCGTTCCCGATGCCACGCTCGGAGATCTGCTCGCCCAGCCACATGATGAACGCCGTTCCGGTGGTCAGCGTCAGCACCGTCAGGAGTTCGAATCCTAGACCCGGGTGGCGAACGATCTGGCCGACGCCGGCGGTCGTGCTGGCGGATTCGAGCCAGAACGCGACGCCGAGCGACTGGATGAACGACAGGATGACCGTCCCGTAGCGGGTCCACTGCGTGATCTTGCGGCGGCCGGCCTCTCCTTCCTTGCTGAGCTTCTCGAGGTAGGGCCAGATGACCGTGAAGAGCTGCAGGATGATCGACGCGGTGATGTAAGGCATGATCCCCAGCGCGAAGATCGTGAATCGCTTGAAGTTCCCCCCTGCGAACAGATCGACGTATCCGAGGATCGAGCCCGCCTGCTGCTCGAAGAGACGGATCAGCGCCGCGTTGTCGATCCCCGGGGTCGGGATGTGTCCCCCGACGCGGTACACCGCCAGGAGGCCCAGCGTGTAGAGCACGCGGCGCCTGAGCTCGGGGATGTTCCAAATGTTCTTCAGGGACTGAATCATCGTGAACGGTTCCTCGACTGCGGGAGGCTCAGGAGATCACCTCGGCCGTGCCGCCGGCAGCCTCGATCTTCTGCTTGGCGGACCCGGTGTACTTGTGCGCGCGCACGGTCAGCTTGACCGAGAGCTCCCCGTTTCCCAGAACCTTGACCGGGTTCGTCCCCTTGCGGAGCAACCCCAGCTTCTGAAGGGATTCCGGGGTCACCTCGGTGCCGGCCGGCAGCTCGTTGAGACGCTCGACGTTGACCGTGCGATAGGGGATCCGGAAGATGTTCGTGAACCCGCGCTTCGGGAGGCGTCGCTTGAGCGGCATCTGCCCTCCCTCGAAGCCGCGCTTTCGCGAGTAGCCGCTGCGGCTCTTCTGCCCCTTCTCACCGCGGCCGGAGGTCTTGCCGCCACCCGATCCGGGGCCACGCCCGACGCGCTTCCGGTTCCTGCGCGATCCCTCCGCGGGCTTCAATGCGTTCTGCTTCATGACCGTGACCTACTCCTTTTCGATGACGACGAGGTGCGGGATCGCCGCGGCCATCCCGCGAATCGCCGGGTTGTCCGGGACCTCGCGGACGCGGCCGATCTTGACCAGGCCCAGCGCGCGCAGGGTGCGCTTCTGGGTCTCGTCGAAGCCGATTCCGCTGCGGACCTGGCGGATCTTGATCGTCTTCTTGGCCGATTTCGCCGTTCTCTTCGCGTTCATGACGCCCCTCCGATCTCCAGCTCGTGGACGTCCTTGCCGCGGCGCCTGGCGACTTGGTCGGCGTTTCTCAGCGTCCTCAGTCCGGCGATCGTCGCCCGGACGACGTTCTGGGGATTCGCGCTGCCGATCGACTTCGTCAGGATGTCCTGCACCCCCGCCGATTCGAGCACGGCCCGCACCGGGCCGCCGGCGATCACGCCCGTCCCCGGGGCGGCGGGCTTCAGGAGCACCTGGCCGGAGCCGAACCGACCGACGACAGCGTGCGGGATCGTCGAGCCTTTGAGAGGCACGTGGACGAGATTCCGCTTCGCCCGGTCGACGCCCTTGCTGATCGCGGTGGGAACCTCGCGCGCCTTCCCGGAGGCGAAGCCGACCCAGCCGTTGCCGTCTCCGACGACGACGAGCGCCGAGAACGAGAAGTTCTTGCCGCCCTTGACGACCTTCGTCACGCGGTTGATGTGGACGACGCGATCCTTGAGCTCGCCCACGGAGTCCCGGTTCATCTCGGACACGTCATCCTCCTCAGAACTTCAGACCGGCTTCGCGCGCGGCCTCCGCGAGCGCCTTGATTCGACCGTGGTACAGGTACCCCCCGCGGTCGAAGACCACGGCTTCGATCCCCTTGTCCTTGAGGCGCGCGGCGATCGCGCCTCCGACCACCTTGGCGGCAACCACGTTGCCGCCCGTCTTCACGCCGCCCCTCACGCCGGAATCGAGGCTCGAGGCGTGGGCCACCGTGGTCCCCGACGCGTCGTCGATCGCCTGCGCGTAGATGTGCTTGTCGCTCCGGAACACGGCGAGCCTCGGCTTCGTCGCGGTCCCGGAGAACTTCTGCCGTATCCGGTGCCGGATACGTCGGCGTACGGCGTCTCGGTCGATCCTCTTCTGCATGGAGCCCTCGCGATCACTTCGCGCCGGTCTTGCCGGCCTTCTTGCGGACGTGCTCGGTGACGTAACGGACGCCCTTTCCCTTGTAGACGTCCGGCGGACGGAGCGAGCGGATCTTCGCCGCCACCTGGCCGACCTGCTGGCGGTCGATCCCGGTGATGGTGAGCCGCGTCTGCTTCTCGACCGCGATCTGGATCCCCTTGGGGATCGGGAAATCGATCGCGTGGGTGTACCCCAGGGCGAAGCTGACGTTCGGCCCCGCGACCTGGGCGCGGTAGCCGACGCCCTGAATCTCGAGTTCCTTGGTGAATCCCTGGGTGACGCCGACGACGGCGTTGTTCAGGAGCGCGCGCGCCAGACCGTGGAGCGCCTTCTGGGCCTTCGTGTCGTCGCGCCTCTTGACGACGATCTTGCCGTCGGCGACCTCGGCGTCGATCCCCGCGGGGAGCTCCTGCGCGAGCGAGCCCTTCGGCCCTTTGACCGTGACGGTTCGCCCGGCGACGTCGACCTTGACGCCCGAGACCACGGGAACCGGCAACCGACCTATACGAGACATGGCTTCGCTCTCCTGCCCCCTACCACACGTTGCACAGGACCTCGCCGCCGACGCCCAAGCGGCGGCAGCTCTGGCCCGTGAGAACGCCCCTGGGCGTCGAAAGTATCGTCAGCCCGAGACCGTCCAAGACCTTCGGGATCTCGTCCTTGCCGCAGTAGACCCGCCGGCCGGGGCGGCTCACCCGCTCGAGCCCGTGGATCGCCCGCTCGCCTGAGGCGCCGTACTTCAGCTCGATGCGGATCGCGCCCTGCACCTCGCTCTCGACGACCTTGAATCCGTCGACGAACCCCTCGTCCTTCAGGATCGTGACGATCGCGACCTTCATCCGCGAGGCCGGCACGTCGACGGTCTTGTGCTTGGCGACCTGGGCGTTGCGAATGCGGGTCAGAAGATCGGCGATCGGATCGGTCATGCTCATCGTCCGCCTCCTACCAGCTCGCCTTGGTCACGCCCGGAAGCGCGCCTTCGAGCGCCAGGTTCCGGAAGCAGATCCTGCACAGCTGGAACTTCCGGAGATACCCGCGCGAGCGCCCGCACCGTTTGCAGCGGCTGCAGGCGCGCACCGCGAATTTCGGTTTCCGAACCGTCTTGGCGACCCATGCCGACGTGGCCACGTTCACATCCTCCCGTGTCAGTTCTTGCGGAACGGCATCCCGAGCCCGTCCAGAAGCGCCTTGGCCTCTTCGTCGGTCCTGGCCGTCGTCACGATGCACACGTTCATGCCCTTGACCTTCTGCACCTTGGCGTAGTTGACCTCGGGGAAGATCAGCTGATCCCGGATGCCCAGAGTGTAGTTCCCCCGCCCGTCGAACCCTCTCGGATTCGCGCCGCGGAAGTCGCGCACGCGCGGCATCGCGAGGTTCATCAGCCGGTCGAGGAACTCGTACATCCTCTTGCCGCGGAGGGTGACGCAGCAGCCGATCGCCATCCCCTCGCGCAGCTTGAAGTTCGCGATCGACTTGCGCGCCCTCGTGATCGTCGGCTTCTGGCCGGTGATCCCCGCGAGCTCTTCGACCGCCGCGTCCATCGCCTTGCCGTCCTGGATCGCGTCGCCGACCCCCATGTTGACCACGACCTTGGTCACCCGGGGCACGGCCATCGTCGTGGTGTAGCCGAACTGCTTGATCAATGCCGGCACCACCTCGGACGCGTAGGTTTCCGTCAGCCTCGCCATCGTCCGCTCTCCTACTTGTCCAGCTGAAGGCCGCTGCGCGAGGCGATCCTCGCGCGCGTGCCGTCGGACAGGATCTTGATCGCCACCCGCGTCGGCTTGTCGGACTTCGGGTCGATCAGCGCGACGTTCGACACGTGAATCGGGTCCTCACGCTCGACGATGCCTCCCTTGACGTTCCTCTGCGGGTTCGGCTTCGTGTGACGCTTGATCCGGTTGACCCCCTCGACGCGCACCCGCGCCTCCTTCGGGAGCACCTCGATCACGCGCCCGCGCTTTCCCTTGTCCTTGCCCGACACGACTTCCACCGTGTCGTTCTTCCTGATCTTCAATCCGCTCATGCGCTGCAGCCCCTTGGTCTTCGCCTCGAGTCCGTCAGATGACTTCGGGCGCGAGGGAGACGATTTTCATGAACTTCTTGTCGCGCAGCTCGCGCGCGACCGGACCGAAGACGCGCGTGCCCACGGGCTCGCGCGCGTCGTTGATGATCACCGCAGCGTTCTGGTCGAACCGGATGTACGAGCCGTCCTTCCGGCGGAACGCCTTGACCTGGCGCACGATCACGGCCTTCACCACCTGGCCCTTCTTGACGTTGCCGGCGGGCTCGGCCTCCTTGACGTTCGCCGTGATGACGTCCCCCAGCTCCGCGTACTGCCCCTGCGAGCCGCCGCGGAGCTGGATACAGGAGATCTTTTTCGCCCCGGAGTTGTCGGCGACCTCCAGGATCGTCCTCATCTGAATCATGATCCGCTCCCTGTCCTTACGGCGTCTCGACGTCGTCGGCGAGGCCCGTATCCACCACGCCCTGGCCCCGCTTGACGATGCGACGCATGCGCCAGCGCTTCTTGGCCGAGAGCGGGCGCGACTCCACGATCTCGACCGTGTCGCCGACGCTCGCCTCGTTCGTCTCGTCGTGAGCCATGAAGGTGGCCGCCCGGCGCACGTAGCGCTTGTACATCTTGTGGCGCACGATCCGGTCGACGCGCACGACGACCGTCTTGTCCGCCTTGTCCGAAACGACGACGCCGACCTTCGACGCCCGACGCCTGGTGATCGTCTCCGCCATGGTGATGGTCCCTCTCCTACGAGCGCTTGGCGGCCGCCTCGGCCGCGACGCGCTCGCGACGCACGGTCAGGAGCCGTGCGAGATCCCTCTTGGTCGCCGCGAGCTTCAAGGAATCGGTGATCTGACCCGTCCCCTTCTGCAGCTTCATCTTCCAGACCGCGGTGCGGAGCTCCGCCTCTTCCTTGGCCAGGGCCTCGAGCTCCATCTCCCGGTACTTGTTCAGCGTCTTCGTGCTCTGCGACATCGATTGAACCTATTGCGCGCGACGCGCGACGAACTTCGTCTTTACGGAAAGCTTGTGGGCCGCAAGGCGCATCGCCTCGCGGGCGGTCTTTTCGTCCACGCCCTCCATCTCGAACAGCACCTTCCCGGGCTTCACGACCGCGACCCACGCCTCGGGCGCGCCCTTCCCCTTGCCCATGCGCGTCTCCGCCGGCTTCTTGGTGATCGGCTTGTCCGGAAACAGCCTCACCCAGATCTTCCCCCCGCGCTTGACGAAGCGCGTGATGGCGACGCGGGAGGCCTCGATCTCGCGGGCCGTGATCCACCCGTCCTCGAGGGTCTTCAGGCCGTAGTCGCCGAAGGCGACGGTCGAGCCCGTGGTGGCCTTGCCGCTGCGCCTCCCGCGCTGCTGCTTCCTGAACTTGACCTTGCCCGGCATCAACATGGCGTCGCGTTCCTTTCAGACCCTAACGGCGGGCGTCGTCGGCGAGACGGATCTCGCGCGATTCGCCCCGGTTGATCCACACCTTGACGCCGATGACCCCGTAGGTCGTCCGCGCTTCGGCGATCCCGTAGTCGATCTCCGAGCGGAGCGTGTGCAGCGGGAGGCGCCCCTCGAGATACCGCTCGGTGCGAGCGATCTCGGCTCCGGCGAGACGGCCGCCCACTTGGACCTTGATCCCCTTGGCCCCGAAGCGCAGGGAGGATTCGATCGCCTTGCGCATCGCCCGGCGGAAAGCGACGCGCTTCTCGAGCTGCATCGCGATCGCCTCGGAGACCAGCTGCGCGTCGATCTCTGGCTTGTCGATCTCGAGGATGTTGATGAACACCTCGCGCTGCGTGCGCTTGCGGATGTCTTCCTTGAGGCGGTCGACCTCGCTGCCTTTGCGGCCGATGATGATGCCCGGACGCGAGGTGAGGATGTTGACCTTCAGCTTGTTCGCCGCCCGCTCGATCTCGATCGCGGAGACCCCGGCGTGGCCGAGGCGCTTCTTGAGCTCCTTGCGGAGCGCCAAGTCCTCGTGGAGGAGCTCCGCGTACTTCTTCGACGCATACCATCGCGAGCGCCACGTCTTGTTGAAGCCGATGCGGAACCCGAACGGGTGGACCTTCTGTCCCACGGCTACCTCCGGCCCGCGGCCGCGCGCGGGGCCGCCTTCACGGGTGCGAGATCGAGGACGATCGAAACGTGCGAGGACTTCTTGAGAATCCGGTAGATGCGCCCCATCGACCGGGGCCGCGCGCGCTTCTGCGGCGGACCGTCGTCCACCGTCGCCTTCGCGACCACGAGGCGGTCGACGTCCAGCTTCGGGTCTTTTTGCTGCGCGTTGGCCAGAGCCGACTGGAGCAGCTTCTCGAGGTCCTTGGCGACCATCTTGCGCGAGTACCGCAGCGTCGCCAGGGCTTCGCCCACGGTCTTGCCGCGCACCAGATCGACGACCAGGCGCGTTTTCTGCGCCGAGACGCCGAGGTACTTGAGCTTCGCCGTCGCGATCACGTTAGCCTCCCGCTCCCGCCGGAGCCGGCGCCGGGGCCGGTCCCGGAGAGCCAGGCCCGCCCTTGACCACGGCCGCGGTCTTGTCCCCCTTCGTTCCATGCCCCTTGAACGTGCGCGTCGGCGCGAACTCCCCCAGCTTGTGGCCGACCATGTTCTCGGTCACGTAAACAGGGATGAACTTCTTGCCGTTGTGGACGGCCAGCGTGTGGCCGACCATGTCGGGGATGATGGTCGAGCGGCGCGACCAGGTCTTGATGACCTTCTTGTCGAACTTCTTGTTGAGCTCTTCGATCTTCTTCTGAAGATGGCCGTCGACGAAGGGCCCCTTGCTGACGGAACGTGCCATGAACGACCTCGACTTACTTGCGGCGGCGGACGATGAACGCGTCCGTCCGCGGGTTGTTGCGGGTCTTCTTGCCCTTCGTGGGAACCCCCCACGGCGAGCAGGACGGGCGGCCTCCGGAGGTCTTGCCTTCGCCGCCGCCGTGGGGGTGATCCACGGGGTTCATGGCGACGCCGCGCACGGTCGGCCTCCAGCCCTTCCAGCGGTTGCGGCCGGCCTTGCCGATGCTTTCGTTCTCGTGCTCGACGTTGCCGATCTGCCCGATCGATGCCCAGCACTCCTGATCGACCCTGCGGGTCTCGCCCGAGGGCAGGCGGATGAGAGCCCAGCCTCCCTCGCGCGCCATCAGCTGCGCCCCGGCCCCCGCGGAGCGGACCATCTGCCCCCCGCGGCCACGCTTCATCTCGATGTTGTGGATCGTCGTGCCGAGCGGAATCGATGTCATGGGGAGCGCGTTCCCGACGACGATGTCGGCCTCCGCGGCCGCGAGGATCTTGGCACCGACCGTCAGCCCCACCGGCGCGAGGATGTAGCGGCGCTCGCCGTCCGCGTAGCAAATCAGCGCGATGTTCGCGGTGCGGTTCGGATCGTACTCGATCGTCTCCACCCTCCCCGGTACGCCCCTCTTGTCCCGGAGGAAATCGATGACGCGGTAGCGGCGCTTGTGCCCACCCCCGCGGTGCCGGACGGAGAGGAGCCCGCGGTTGTCCCGGCCACCCGTGCGCTGCTTGACGTCGAGCAGCGGCTTGTGGGGCGCGTTCTCGGACCCTTCGATCCGCTTGATGTGCGACTTGAACCGCGTGCCCGGGCTCGTGGGCCTGAAATTCTTGACCGCCATGACGCTCGTCTCCCTCCGAGGAGTCTCAGCTCGCCTCGAAGAACTCGATGTCCTTCTCGCCGGGCGCCAGCCGCACCCAGGCCTTCTTCCAATCGGGCCGCCTACCGAGGTAACGGCCGGCCCGCTTGGTCTTACCCATCACGATCGCCGTCCGCACGTCGGCCACCTTCACGCCGAACAGCGCGGAGACGGCCTCCGCGATCTGGATCTTGTTGGCCCGCGCATCGGCCTTGAAGCAGTAGATCGCCCCGTCCTCCCGCGCGTGGGTGGACTTCTCCGTCACCAGCGGCTGCCGGATGATGTCGTGACTCGTCAGCTTCATGACGCAAGCACCTCGTTCAACCGCAGGAGCGCCCGCTCCTCGACGATGAGCGTCTCATGATCGAGCAGGTCGACGATCGAGACGCCGAGGGCGCGGACGACCTTGAGGCGGGGGTTGTTGCGCGCCGCGAGGTCGAGGTTCGATTCGGCCTCGAGCGGGAGCAGGAGCGCCTTGCGCGTGACGCCCAGTTTCTCCGAGAGTGCTCCTTCGAGATCCTTCGTCTTGGGAGTCTTCAGGGCGAACCCCTCGACGCAGACGATCTGGCCATCCCGCAGCTTCTGGGCGAGCGCCGACTTGATCGCGTTCCGGCGCATGGCGGCCGGGAAACCCCAGCTGTAATCCCGCGGGACGGGGCCGTGGATCGTCCCGCCGTGACGCCAGAGCGGAGAGCGGTTGTCCCCCATGCGGGCACGGCCGGTATGCTTCTGCTTCCAGAGCTTCTTCGTGCCGCCGGACACCTCGCTGCGGTTCTTGATCTTGTGCGTGCCGGCCCGCCCCCGCGCGCGGTAGGCGCAGACCGCCTCGTAGATCAGGTGCTCCTTCAGCGGGTAGTTGAACACCGCCTCGTCGAGCTCCATCGTCCGGAGCGTCTTGTTGTTCCAATCGCGAACGGGAATCTGCGCCATCGCTCCACTCCCCGTCAGTTCTTCGCCGCAGGCCGGGCCGATTGCGACTTGCGCAGCGAAACCGCAGCGCCCACTGCGCCCGGAACGGCGCCGCGCACCAGAAGCAGGTTCTTGTCCTTGTCGATCCGGACGACCCTGAGGTTCTTCACGGTCACCTGCGCGCTTCCCATGTGCCCCGTCGCGCGCATCCCCTTGAAGACGCGCGATGGGAAGGCCGAGGATCCGATCGAGCCGGGCGCGCGGTGGAACATCGAGCCGTGGCTCCCGGCGCCCCCGCCGAAGTGGTGCCGGCGCATGACCCCTTGGAACCCCTTTCCCTTGGAGATTCCCACGACGTCCACGCTCTTGGTTCCGTCGAAGATGTCGACGAGCACCTTGTCCCCCGGCTTCCATTCCGATTTCGCATCCACGGCGAACTCGCGCCGCAGACGCGTCGGCGGGACGCCGGCCTTCTCGTGATGGCCGCGCACCGGCTTGCTCGCGCGCTTGGCGGCGCGGGCGTCGACGAGGCCGAGCTGCACCGCGTCGTACCCTTCCTTTGCAGCGGCGCGCCGCTGCACGACGACGCAAGGCCCCGCCTCGATCACCGTGACCGGGGCGATCGTCCCGTCCTCGAGGAAGATCTGGGTCATCCCCACCTTCCGTCCGATCATTCCGTCGATCATGACCGCCTCACTGCCCCGGCCCGAAGGCCTTGATCTCGACGTCCACGCCCGCCGGGAGGTCGAGCTTCATCAGGGCGTCCACGGTCTCGGGCGTCGGCTGCAGGATGTCGAGGAGCCGCTTGTGCGTGCGAATCTCGAACTGCTCGCGCGATTTCTTGTCGACGTGCGGGGAGCGCAGCACCGTCCAACGGTTCGTCACCGTCGGGAGCGGAATCGGCCCCGCGACGCGCGCCCCGGTCCTCCGCGCCGTGTCCACGATCTCGGTCGTGGATTGGTCGAGGAGCCGGTGGTCGTACGCCTTCAGCCGGATTCGGATCTTCTCGTTCACCATCTTCGCCCTAATCTCCCCGGACCCATGCGATCCGGGCCGAACCGTCGAGCCCCTCCGCGTCCCCGAAATGCGCTCCGGGCGGCCGGAAGGATGCGCCGGTGACCTACTCCAGAATCTCGGTGACGGTGCCGGCGCCGACCGTGCGGCCGCCCTCGCGG
>CAZEII010000055.1:0-20721 GCA_964511835.1 uncultured Acidobacteriota bacterium
CGGGCACCGACGAAGCCCGCATCGCCGGCGACCGCCTGCAAGCTTTGGGAAAGTAAGGGACAGTAAGAAGGGGACACTCCCGTTTTTCTTACAAAGCTCCCCGGATACCGCTTTGATAAGAAAAAGGGGAGTGTCCCCTTCTTACTGTCCCCTATCTACTTCGGGAGCTTGGCGAGCGCGAGAGCGAGGCGCGATTTGGCCCTCGAGGCCGCGTTGCGGTGGATCACGCGATGCTTTGCCGTGCGATCGACCAGCGCCACGGTCTCCTTCATCATTTCGGCCGCCGCTTTGGCGTCGCCCGACTCCAGCGCCTGGCGGATCTTCTTGATTTGAGTGCGAAGCTTGGCGGCGTGAGCGCGGTTGCGAAGCCTTCGCTTCTGATCCTGCCGGTTCTTCTTCAAAGCGGATTCGTGAGACGCCATGTACGGAATTCCTCCAGAAAGACGCGCGATTCTAGTTGCCGCTGCAGGACGGCGTCAAGTCCACGCGGCGCGATAGGGGACACTCCCCTTTTTCTTATCAAAGCGGTATCCGGGGAGCTTTGTAAGAAAAAGGGGAGTGTTCCCTATCGCGCCGCGAGAAAGCCGACGACAAGCATGACCCCGTTTTCGGCGAGCTTCTTGAGGCCGATGGGCGCGGAGCCGGCCCTTCCGAAGCATCCGCAGTCGAACGAGAGGCCGCGCGCCAGCGCCGCGACGACGCCAATCGTGAAGCAGGCCAGAAGCGCCGTGTAGACGACGGCTCCCGCGCGGGGCCTCACACCCGACACGAGCGCCAAGCCCGTGACCAACTCGACCCAGGGAATGGTCATGGCGAGCAGGTTCGTCGCCGCCATGGGGATGAACGGCTCGAGGTGGAAGTTGTGAACGCTTCCCGCGAACCCCGAAAGATCGGCGATCTTCGGCAACGCCGCGGCCAAGAAGATGATGCCGGCCGCGATTTGAGCCATGCGCTTGAACGTCGGATGGCGAAGCGCGCTCGCGATGCCCATCACGCACCCTCCGGCTTGGGTCCCTTGACGATCGGGTACCCCGAAGTCGACCACTCCGGCCATCCCCCGGTGTAGACGAGCACCTTCTTCTTCCCCGCATTGACGAGCGCGAACCCCAGGTTCATCGACAGCTCGCAGGTCCCGCCGCCGCAGTACACGATGATCGGCTTCCCCTGCGGGTCGAACTTCTCGAGCCGCTCCGGATCGGTGACGGTCTCGTCGTAGGGAAGATTCACGGCGCCCGGGATGTGACCTAGGACGTAGTCCGCGGGCTCGCGCGCGTCGATGATCGTCGCGGCCTTGGCGTCGAAGAACGATTTCACCGCGGCGATCTGAATCTGAACCGGGCGTCCGACGTCCGGAACGTCGGGGACGCCGGTTGCAGTGGCGGCCGCGCCGAGCTGCAGCGGGTCGTTCATATCGGGAGGCAGCGGCTTGCTCTCGCCTCCCCCGCCGCCTGCAGCGTTCCCGTCGGCGGGCGCGTGAAGGACCGCGGAGAGGTCATCGAGCTTGGGCGGGGTGTACCTCCAGGCGAGCCCCTCCTTGGGATTGCCCGCGCGGATCATCACGTTTTGCGCGATGCCCAGAACGCACCCCAACGCGATGATCGCGAAAATTCCCTGCCACAACCTCGGCCCGGTCTCGGTGCCGTCGGACCACCATCGATCCATGGAGAGCGCTCCTGACGCACCTCGGAAGCCCCCCGGCACCGGGCGCGCTCCGAGATTTTAGTGGCCGGTCAGCCGTTGGGCAAAGTGACGGTTGGCTCAGGCGGCGCGCCGCTTCGAGCGCGGCTTGATGCGGGCCTTCGCCTTGGCTCGCGTCTTGGGCCGGGGCGCCGCCTTCGCCACCTTCGACCCGCCGAACACCCGCAGCACGTCGAGCGCGGAGATGATGCCCGCGACCTTCTGCCCGCGGCGCACGATGACGCGATGAATGTGCCGCCGGGTCATCAGCTTGGCGACGGCCGCGACGGGAGTCGATTCGAGAACCGCGTGAACGACAGGGGTCATCACCTCTTCGACGGTTGCGGTGTTGACGTCCTCGATCTGGAACCCCTTCGAGATCGGCCGCCCTTCGACGCGCGCGGTTTGATAGAAGTCGGACGGCAGCACCAGCTCGTCGTCACGAGTGAGCTGGTAATAGAGAAGGTCGGTTTGCGACACGACCCCGCATAGGTCGCCGTCGTTGTCGATCACCGGAGCGCCGGTGATCTTGTTTTGAAGAAAGAGCTTGCCCAGATCGCGCAGATCGGCGTCTTTGCTGACGCAGATGACCTTCTTCGACATGATGTCGCTGGCCGCGAA
Organism: uncultured Acidobacteriota bacterium; assembly: GCA_964511835.1. Classification (GTDB taxonomy): domain Bacteria; phylum Acidobacteriota; class Polarisedimenticolia; order Polarisedimenticolales; family DASRJG01; genus DASRJG01. Next base: position 2,299 of record CAZEII010000055.1, read on the forward strand.
CCCCTTCACGTTCTTTTTCATGACCGTCTCCGTGCGTCGCAACGAAGCGTACACCCGAAGCGGAGGCGAGGCTCACCTCTTTCGGACACGCCGCATCGATTTTCGACCTTGCGCTCGCGGCGCAGGGCGCTCGCGAACGGCGTGCCGCTCGACGATCGGTGCCAGATCGACGCGCCGCAGCACCGCATCGACCCGCTCGATCCTGACCTTCATGGAATCGCCGAGACGAAAAACGCGTCCGCTGGCGCTCCCGCGGAGCTCCTGTCGCGCCTGGTCGTACTCGAGCCACTCGGCCCCGAGCTTTTCGATGCGAACCAACCCCTCGCCGATGCCCCCGTCGAGTTGCACGAAGAGCCCGAACCGCGCGACCCCCGTGACGACACCCGCGAACTCCTCCCCCTCCCTTCCGCGCAAGAACTTTACTTTCTTCCAATCGAGCAGCTCGCGCTCGGCGCCTTCTGCCTCGCGCTCCAGCCTCGAGCAGGAATCGGCCAGTTCGTGGAGGTCCCCTCGAAGCGCCGGCTTCGACCTGTGCCGCGCCGCCCGTAGCGCGCGGTGCACCATCAAATCCGGATACCGCCGGATCGGCGACGTGAAATGAAGGTAGTGAGAGGCCGCCAGCCCGAAGTGCCCGGCGTCCTCGGGGCTGTATCGAGCCTGCTTCATCGATCGCAGCGAGAGCTGTGCGACGACCGGGTATGCGGGAAGCCCCTCCGCGTCATCCAGCAACCGCTGGATGTCTCCGGGTCTCACGCCGCCCCGCCCGGTCCGAAGCGTCAGTCCAAGCGATTTCGCAAACGCTCCGAGCCCTTCGACCTTGAGTGGGTCGGGATTCTCGTGAATGCGGAAGAGACACGGGACTCTGTGGGCCGACAGCCAGGTCGCCGCAGCCTCGTTCGCCGCCAGCATGAACTCCTCGATCATCCGGTGCGCGCGATTTCTCGGCTCGATCCTGATCCCCGTCATCGCTCCTTCGACGTCGAGGAGAATCGTCGGCGCCGGCAGATCGAAATCGACGCTCCCCCGCGCCCGGCGCCGGTGCTCGAGCAGCCCGCGCAGCCGCTCGGCGTGCCTCAACATCTCCGCCACCTCGGCCGCGAGCTTCGTCCGCTCTCCCCTCCCCTCGAGAAAATCGGCGACCTGCGTGTAGGTCAACCGCGCCGCCGACCGGATGATCCCGTCCGCGAATCGCCTCCCGATCACCTCCCCTTTCCGGTCGAAGTCGATCACCACCGACTGCACCAGCCGGTCCTCGCCGGGGCGGAGGGAGCAGAGGTCGTCCGCCAGCCGCTCGGGCACCATCGGGTAGACGCGGTCGGGGAAGTACACGCTCGTCCCGCGCGCCTGCGCCTCGGCGTCGATCGTGTCTCCGGGCTTCACGTAGTACGAGACGTCGGCGATATGCACGAACAGGCGGAACCCGCCGCTCGGCGTCTCTTGCACCGCCACGGCATCGTCGAAGTCGCGCGCCGTCTCGCCGTCGATCGTCACCGCGGGCGGATCCTCGAACCGCACGCGGCTCGCGCGCTCCTTGGGCGAGATCGCGCGCGCGATCTTCGCCGCCGCCACGCGCGTCTCCTCGGAGAAGTTGCGCCGCAGCGCGTGCCGCCGGGCGACCACCTCGACGTCCACGCCCGGACTCTCGACCGACCCCAGAACTTCGGTGATCCGAGCTTCCGCGCCCCCCTCGCGCCCCGCGCGCACGACCGCAGCTACGACCGCGTCGCCGACGTCGGCTCCGTGCTGCGCCGCCGCCGGCACATGGAGCGCGGCGCCGTCCGCCGCATCGAACGGAACGACCAGGCCGCCCCTCGCGGTGAGCTGGAAGACTCCGAGCAGGACGTCTTTGGGGGGCGGCTGCGGCCGCGGAGCTGGGCGGCCCGCAACCCGGCGCGGCCGGGCCGCGCGTGATCGGCGCATGGAAACTCCTGGCTTTCTTGACACCCTGCGGCTGCCTCGGTAGTGTACCGCCGCCCTCCTGCCGAAGTGGCGGAATTGGCAGACGCGCTAGATTCAGGATCTAGTGACCGCAAGGTCTTCGGGGTTCGAGTCCCCGCTTCGGCACCATTCACGGTAGGGGCCATGGCGAGCGACAAGGAGTCATCCCGGAAAGAATGCTCTCCGCCGCGGATCATCCACACCGGGAAGAGGGACGCGTTGTCTCCTGCGCGACGGCGGTGGGGTCCGGCCCCGGTCGGAGATCTCACCCGAGACCTGACGCGCCGGATCTTCTTGTTTTTCGGCCTCTTTGACGGTATTGAACTGCCGCGAGAGGAGCTACTCGATGCGCGTCAACGGAGCCTTGTCCGCTTTTCTGTCGGTGTGTGTCTTGGCGCTGATTTGCACCCCAGCCCTCGCTGACGACGCGCACAAGCAAGCTCAGACGAAGAAGCTTCGAGGCGGGCCGTCCCCAGCTCGCCCCTCCGGCATTCCCTTTACGCCTGATCCCGGGGACGCCTACTACGGCGGCCCCAAGCTCGACACGATCACCGAGACGGTGAACGAGCTGGGTCAGACCGTGTACTCGATCCGAGCGTCTCACTTCGACATATCGCCGCCGCTGCGCGACATGGCCAAGGCGCCTCCTCGCGCGGCCGTATCGGAGGCGGAAGAGGCGCCGACCAACCCGCAGCTCCCGGCGGCGCGCATTCCACGCTCCGACTTTCCCGATCCGGTGGTCCAGGCCGCGCCGACGGAGACCGAGTTGCTCGCGGGAGGCAAGACGCCGCTCGCGGCGCCGACAACCGGCTTCAATTTCCTCGGCACGGGTATCAACGGCGGCACGCCGTCCGACAGCAACGGGTCGGTGGGGGGCAATCAGTTCGTCGAGATCGTCAACACGCGCTATCAAGTCTGGTCGCTCAACCGGAGCACGCTGACGGCGACTTCGGTGCTCGGACCGGTGGCCATCAACACGCTGTGGAGCGGTTTCGGCGGCGCGTGCGAGATGCAGAACAGCGGCGATCCGACGGCGATCTACGACAAAGTGGCCAAGCGCTGGCTGCTGTCGCAGTTCACGTCGTCGGCGGCGGCCGGAGTCTATTACCAATGCGTGGCGGTCTCGACGACCTCCGATGCGACCGGAGCCTATGCGCGCTTCGCCTTCGCGGTGCCCCAAGGGAAGTTCGGGGATTACCCGCACTTCGGGGTGTGGCCGCCCACCGCCTACTTCATGATGGCGCACGGCTTCGGCGGGCAGTTCGCGGCGATCTTCGCGGCGATGGACCGGACGAAGATGATCGCCGGCAATTCGACCGCGACGTGGCTCGTGATCCTCGATCCGACCGAGGGCGGCCACATGCCCGCCGACATGGACGGATTCGCGTATCCGCCCACCGCGACGCCGGGCGTGTTCGTCTCCCTCCACCCCGACGGCATGTACATCTACAGGATGAAGGTCAGCTTCGCCGGGTCGGGAAGCGCGACCAGGACCCTCCAGGCGATCGTGCCGACGGCACCGGCCAACGCGGCGTGCGGCGGGGGAACCTGCATCCCGCAGCCCTCCAGCATGCAGAGGCTCGATGCGATCAGCGACCGATTGATGTTCCGCGCCGCCTACCGGAACTTCATCGACCACGAATCGCTCGTCGTCAGCCACGCGGTCGATCCCGCGGTGGCGGGGGTCGTCTCCGGCGTCCGTTGGTACGACATCCGCCTGTCGGGAAATCCCGACGCGACCTGCTCGACCTATCCGTGCATGTACCAGCAGGGAACGATCGCGGACGACCCCGGCGGGCGCAGCCGCTGGATGTCCTCGCTCGCGATGGACAGCGCCGAGAACATCCTGGTCGGCTACAGCACGACAGGGCAGACGAACGGCGTCGAGAACCACTCCATCCGTTACACCGGCCGCGCCAAGGGAGACCCGCCCGGCACGATGACCGCGCCGGAGAGCACGGTCGTGACCGGAACCGCCAACAACGGCAACAACCGCTGGGGAGACTACTCCAGCATGAGCAGCGATCCGGCCGACGATTGCACGTTCTGGTACGTCAACCAGTACTTCACGTCAGCGAGCTCCTGGTCGACGCGGGTCGCTTCGGCCGCGTTCCCCTCGGGAACCGGTGCCGGGCAGTGCAATTCCGCGACTTGCAACAACCGCCCGTCGGCCACGCCGGGGATCGGCTCCGCGTCGGCGACCGCCGACAACCAGATCACCGTGTCGTGGGGTGCCGTCGTTCCGACGCCGGGCGGCTACACGATCGAGCGCGCGGACGGCGCGTGCGGCGGCGAAGGGCTGTATCGCGCGCTCGGCGCCGTCGCCGGAACGTCCACCAATTTCGTCGACACCAACGTTCTTGGGGGCCTCGTCTACTCCTACCGCGTGCGCACCGCCGCGGACGCAACGGGACGATGTGACGCCAATCTCGCCAATCCGTGCTTTGGCGCCACGGCCACCGGTAGCTGCAATTTGAAGCCCGGCTTCGCCGGCGCCTCCGGCGCGGCCAGCGCTCAGCAGAGCTCCTGCGGCATCAACGTCAGCTGGAGCCCGGCCAGCGCGCACTGCCCCCTGACCCCGAACCTTCGCTACAGCGTCTTCCGCGGGACGGTACCGGAGTTCACGCCGTCCCTCGCCAACCGGATCGCGACCTGCGTCCCCGGGCCCGCCCCCTACACCGACACCGACAATGTCGCGAGCGGGACGTCCTATTTCTACGTGGTGCGCGCCGAGGACTCCAGCACCGGAAACGGCGGCGAATGCGGCGGAGGCAACGAGGAATCGAACAGCGCCGTCGTCTCCGCCGCCGCGTACGCGGCCGGAACCCAGTCCGCCCCCGGAACGTGGATGGACGGCGGCGGCGACACGACCGCGTTCATGCGGCTGAACGTTCAGACCTCCGGCGACACGCCCAACCCCGAGTGGCGGTTCGTCAAGACCGCCGACGACCCGGGCGCGAACCACACGCCCAGCGGCGCTTACGCCTACCGCAACGCCGGCCCGGGGCCGGGGAACACGTACGCCACGGCCAGCTGCACCGAGGTGCAAACGCCATCCGTGACGGCCGCCGGATCGACGGTCAATCTCGAGTATTGGGAGCGGCACCAGCTCGAGTATCACTGGGACGGAGTTGCCGTGGAGTACTCCGTCAACGGCGGTGCTTGGATCGACGTGCCCGCCCCGAGCAACAGCCCCGCCGACGGCTGCGATCCCGCCGACGACACGACCGGATGGGAACCGTTGACCTGCTCCCAGGGAAGCGGCGCCAATACTTGCGGCTTCCCCGACACGAAGAACGTATTCACCGGACCGTACGGAGCCGGAAGCACTTGCTTGGATTTTGCGACCGCCCCGAGCGTGACGTCCTACGCCCACCGGTGCCACGCGATCACCGGCCTCAACCCGGGCGATTCGATCAATTTCCGCTGGAGAGCCTCTTCCGACGGCGGCGTCGACTACGCCGGCTTCTATCTCGACGACGTCGCGGTGACCAACGTCCGCCTGCCGAACGTCTGCGTCCCGAACATCTGCCCCGGCCAGCCGGACGGTGCCGCTTGCGATGACGGCAACAATTGCTCGATCAACGACGCCTGCGCGTCGGGGACGTGCGCCGGCACGCCGATCTTCGTTCCAGGAGAGACGCAGAACGTCCGAGTGCAGGCGGACAAGCAGTCCTACATCTGGGACCCGATGCCGAATTCTCCCCAGTACGACGTCATACGCGGGGCGCTGGGCGCCTTCCCCGTGGGCCCCGGCGGCGACGACGAGACCTGCTTCGACGATCTCGCGGCCGCGGTCATCTCGGACGCCACGCTTCCGGCACCGAGCGCTGGCTTCTGGTACCTCTCGCGGGCCGAGAATGCATGCGGGATCGGGACGTACGGGCAGCAGACCGGCGGGATCGAGAGGACGTCGACGACCTGTCCGTAAGCCGTGCCCGAAGGAGGAGGGCGGCGTATGCCTCGTCGCTCGATCGCTCACCTCGCGGCGATCGCAAGTTGTCTCGCGCTCGCCTCGCTTCCCGCGGGGGCCGCCACGTATCCGCTCAAGAAGAGCGCGAACGGCCGGTACCTCGTCGATGCCCGCAACGCTCCCTTCATGATCGTCGGGGACTCGCCGCAGGCGCTGATGGTCAACCTCACCGAGGCGCAGGCCGAGATCTTCTTCGCCGACCGGGAGGCCCGCGGGTTCAACACGCTGTGGGTTAATCTCCTCTGCACCACATCCACCGGAGGGCGGGCCGACGCCAGCACGACGGACGGCATCCTCCCGTTCACCGCGACACTTCCCGCCAGCTCGACGTACGACCTGACGGCTCCGAACGACGTCTACTTCGCGCACGTCGAGCGCATCGTCGAGTCGGCGGCCCGTCACGGCCTTCAATTGCTTCTCGATCCCATCGAGACGACCGGGTTCGAGGGGACGATGGCCGAGAACGGCGTCCACCGCTGCCGCGCCTTCGGGCAGTACCTGGGCGCGCGCTACCGCGATTTCGACAATATCCTCTGGATGAGCGGGAACGACTTCAACGATTGGCCCTCCGCCTACGTCGACGACGCGGTGCGCGCCGTCGCCCTCGGGATCCTCGACAACGATGCGCGCCATCTGCAGACTGTCGAGCTGAACATCGGCGGCAGCAGCTCCCTCGACGACCCGACCTGGGCCCCGGTCATCGGCCTGAACGCGACCTACACCTACGATCCGACCTACGCGCGCCTTCTGAGCGATTACGCGCGGACGCCGTTCCTCCCGAACTTCATGGTGGAGGCCAACTACGAGTACGAAGGGCTCTATGGCCCGGTGACGACGGCGGCCGTCCTCCGGAAGCAGGAGTACTGGTCGATGACCAGCGGCGCCACGGGGCAGATGTACGGGAACGGATACACGTGGCCGTTCCTCCCCGAGTGGCCGACGTTCGTCGATTCGCCGGGGGCTGGTGAGATGCGCTACCTGATCGCGCTGTTCGCCCCCCGCGCGTGGTACGACCTGGTGCCCGACACGGCGCACACGGTTCTCACCGCCGGCTACGGCACCTACGCGACCACGGGGGCCGTCGCCGACAACGACTACGCGACCGCCGCACGCACGCATGACGGCCGGCTGATCATCGTCTACACACCGGTTTCCCGGCCGCTCACCGTCAACATGGCGGGATTCGCCGGTCCTGTGCTGGCGCGCTGGTACGACCCGACCCGGGGAACCTACAAGCTGATCCCGATCTCCTCGAGCTCGCCTCCCGGCGCGAGGACGTTCACGCCGCCGGCGAAGAACGGCGCCGGCGATGAAGACTGGGTGCTCGTCATCGAGTCGCTGCAGAAGCCGAGCCGGCGGCCCGTGCCGGCCAAGGACTGATCGGGGAGCTAGGCGACCGCCTCGCGAATGCGCCTCATCCCCTCGTCGATCGTTTCCATCGCACAGGAAAACGAGATGCGGATGTGGCTCGGCGACCCGAAGGCCTCGCCGGGGACGACGGCGACCCTCGCGCTTTCGAGGAGCGCCTCGGCGACGTCTTGGCCACTCGTCAACTTGCGCGCTCCGATCGCGCGGCCGAACAGCTTGGAGACGTTGGGGAAGACGTAGAACGCCCCCGCAGGAGGCACGCACGTCAGGCCGGGTATCTCTTTGATCTTCGCGATGATGGCGTTGCGGCGGCGCTCGAACTCGGCGGCCATGCGGGCAACGTCCCCGGCGGCGCTCCGGAGCGCGGCCCAGCCGGCGACCTGGGAGATCGAGGCGGGGTGCGAGGTGGCGTGGCTCTGCACCTTGGCCATCGCATCGATGATCGGCTTCGGGCCGGCGGCGTAGCCCAGACGCCAGCCGGTCATCGCGAACGCCTTGCTCATCCCGTTGACGACGACGGTCCGGTCGGCGATCTCGGAGCCTAGCGCGGCGATGCTCGTGAACGCGCGTTGGTCGAAGAGGAGCTTTTCGTAGATCTCGTCGGCGAGTACGACGAGGTCGTGCTCGATCACGACCTTCGCGAGCGCGGCGAGCTCCTCCCGGTCATAGCAGGCTCCGGTGGGATTGCTGGGGTAGTTGAGAATGAGCCCCTTCGTGCGCGAGCCGACGGCGCCGTCGAGGCCACGCGCCGTGATCTTGAACCCGTTGGCCTCGGACGCCTCGAGCTCCAAGACCTTGGCGCCCGCCAGTCGGATCATGTCGGGGTACGAAACCCAGTACGGCGTCGGAACCAAGACTTCGTCCTCGGGCTCGAACAGCGCCATCACCGCGCAGTACAGCGACGCCTTGGCGCCGGTCGAGACGAGAATCTGGCTCGCGGGGTATTGGAGGCCGTTGTCGCGCTTGAGCTTCTCCGCGATCACCTGCCGCAGCTCGAGCGTCCCTTCGTTGGCGGTGTATCGGGTGATGTTCTTGTCGATCGCCGCCTTCCCCGCCTCCTTCGCGGACGCAGGCGTCGGGAAGTCCGGCTCTCCGACGGAGAAGTCGATGACGTCGATCCCCTTCGCCCGCATCTCGCGCGCCAAAGTGTTGATCCGGAAGGTCGGGGAGAGGGCGACCCGGCTGATGCGATGGGCGAGCCTCATCCCACCCCCACCTTCAGGGCGAGGAATTCCCTCATCTGGTTGCGCTGCAAATGGATGTTCTGCACCGAAAGGCCGGCGATCGCTCTCTCGAACTCGCGGTTCGGATGCACGTAGCGGCGCCGAGGATTCGCCTGCGGCTCCTCACGAACGATCATATCGTCGGCGAGCAGCCGGTAGCGAGGAATCACCATGTGGTCCGAGGGCGGCTTCTGATGAGCGAACGCGATCAGCTGGCCGCCCACGCGCAGGACGCGGACGAGCTCCGCGCCGAACTCCTGCAAGCGTTCGGGCGGGACGAAATCGAAGATCTCCCAGGCCAGGACGAGATCGAAGGATCCCGCCGGGAAATCGATCTTGAACGGCTTGATCACCGGAGCGGGATCGCCGGGCTGACGGCGGGGAATCGGCTCCGGCACCTCGATCTCGTCGACGTGGACGCGAGCGCCGCGGCCCGCGAGGAACACCACGCTCTCGCCGCAGAGCGGGCCGAAGACGAGGACCTGCGGCTTCCCGTCCCGGAACGCGCGGGCGATGGCGCGGCCGAGCCCGCCGCACGGCTGTCCCACGGCGGCCGGCTTGGCCGCAGCTGAGGTCCCCGGACGAAGCGCCACGCGAGAAGTCTACTAGACGAGCGCGCTCTTCGACGATGCGCCGGCGCCGACCGGCTCGAGCACCGGCTGAGGCGGCGTCTGCGCGGAGCGGGACGAAGACACCGAAGGCGAAACGGAGCTGCTCGCCTTCTTCATGTCCATGTCGATCGCGCCTTTGAACTTCGCGCCGTCGGCCAGGACCACGCGCGGGGCCTGGATGTCGCCGCGCATCGAGCCCGTCGCCGCGACCTCGACCTTGTCGTCCGCGGTGATGTTGCCGGTGACTTCGCCGAGCACCATCACGGTCTTGGCTTGGACCTCGGCGACCAACTTGCCGTTCGCGCCGATCGTCAGGTTGTGGTCCTTGAGTATCACCTTGCCCTCGACCTTCCCCTCGATCGTCAGGTCCTCGTTGCCGGTCAACTCGCCCTTGATGTGGATCGACTGTCCGATATTCACGATCTTGTCCATGGCCCAGGTTCTCCTCGGCGGCGTCAGGCCGCTTTCATTCCTTTTTGTGCCGGCTGCCCTTTGATCTTGTCCATCGCCTCGGCGACTCGGTTCCTCACGATCCCCATCTTGTCGGCCAGCGCCTTCTGCAGCACCGGCAGGTCCGACGCATCCCCCAGATCCCCGAGCGCGATCGCCGCTTCCGCGCGGACGTCTTCGGGGCTCCCTCTAAACAATAGGTCCCGGATCGTCGGGAGGCCCGAACGATTTCCGAGAAGCGCCAAGGACCAGGCCAGGTCGACCCTTGCCATCCCGTTGTCTTCCCGAGAAAGACGCTTGGCCACCGCGTCCCGGGCGGCGGCGTCTCCGGGGGCCAGCTTCGCAATCGCATGCGCCGACAGGCACCGGACCCGGTAGTACGGATCGTCCAGGCTGCGCATGAGGACCGGGAGGCTCGACCGATCGCCGATGTCTCCCAAGACCATCGCCGCGTTTGCGCGAACCATGTCCGATTCCCCGGCCAACGCCCCTTCGAGCCTGGGGACGGCGTCGCGCGTCCGGCGCTCGCCGATGACCTTGACGACGTGGCTGCGAATCCGCTCGCTGTCGTCGCGGAAGGCCACGCGAAGGAGGGCGTCGAGCGACGCCGGGCCCGGTATGTCCCCCAAGGCCCGTGCGGCGACGATTCGGATCAACTCCTCATCGCCAAAGAGCGTCTTCTCGAGCGCGGGAACGGCTCGCGCGTCCTTCAGCGCGCCCAGCGCCTGGCACGCGGCCATGCGCAGCGCAGGAGCAGGATCGGCGGTGAAGGGAACGATGGCCGGGACGGCTCTCGTATCCCCGATCTCTCCCAGCGCCCGAATGACGTTCACACGGACCGTCTCCTCGGAATCGTTCATGTGGGCGATCAGCGGATCGACCGCCTCTTTCGATCGGGACTTTCCGAGTCGCATCGCGGCGTCCGACCGCGCGGCCGGATCGTCGCTCGAAAGCTCTCTGACGTCCTTCCCGGCTGGGCCCGAGCACCCAGTGACTAGCAAGACAACGGCCAAGCCGTGCGCGCTGACGAGGCGAGCAACACGCATTCGGTCTCCGGTGAAGACGGGAACTGCGGATTATACTCCACAGGTGCGGACCTTCCTTCGAGCCGTTCCCGCCGCTCTTGCGGCGTTCGCGCTCGCTTTCGCAACCCGAATCGCAATTTCGGCCAAGAAGGAAACGCTGCGCCAATGGCTCGACGGTCCGGTGCACTACATCATCCAGCCGTCCGAGATCAAAGAGTTCAAATCTCTCAAGACCGACGCCGAACGGGTCGCTTTCATCGAGAGATTCTGGCGTCGGCGCGATCCCTCCCCGTCGACTCTGGTCAACGAGTACCGGCAAATGTTCTGGAAGCGGGTTCAAGAGGCGAACGAGAAGTTTTTGGATAGCGCAGGGCCGGGTTGGCAGACGGACCGGGGCAAGATTTACATCCTCTATGGCCCTCCGGAGGAAGTGAGAGAGGATCCGAACGCGAAGGCGACCGACTCTCAAACGGATGTCACGGGGCTCATCCGCTGGACCTACACGAAACCCGGGGGCCGGAGGGACATCGATCCCGTCGTCTTCGTACCTTTCGTCCGGGACGTTTCGGGGGAGTACAAGCTCTCGTACGACCCGAAGCTTTCGAGCCCGTTCTTCGACTGGCAGCAGGTCGAGGACAACCGCACCATCGGGTTGGGGAGCTACCTGACCAGCGCCCAGCACGCCGGCGACCCGCTGACCGTGCTGCTCGACCTTGGCAAGATGCAGGAGGTGCCGCCGCAGGAAAAGATCCTTCTCGACGAGGTCGAGACCGTCGAGACGTTCGCGTTCCAGCCCTTGGCGCTGACCATCGACCGCTATCAGCCCGACGGCAAGGGTCTGCTCGCCGTCGTCACCGTGGCCGTTCCGGGCCCCGCGGGCTCCGAGCCGCCCGCGATCCTCGCGCGGTTCATCAAGAGGGGCGCGACGTCGTCGACACAAGTGCTGGGAGAGGGCTCGTTCCGCGTCGACGGAGAAGGAGACGATCGTGTCGCTCAGGGACGCGCGGCCCTCGATGCGGGCGCGTGGGATCTCACCGTGCTCGCCGTCGAGCAGGACACGGGGGTCAGCCGCATCTACAGGGGGCGAGTCGAACCGTTCCCCGGGGGCTCCGACCTCCGGCTGTCCGACGTGGTCGTCGCTCGAGTGATGGAGCCGCTCCCGTACGCCGCTCAAGCGGCCTACGACGCTCCGTACATCGTCGGCGGATTTCGCGTCGTGCCGCGTGCGGAACGCCAAGTGAAGCGCGGCGACCCGGTCCAGGTCTTCTTCGAGGTCTACGGAGGCAACGCTCCCTATCACCTCGCCTACCAGCTCGAGGGACAGGAGAAGGACAGCCGCTGGCGTGCGCTCGGAAGGCCTCAGGAGAGCGACGCCACGCAGCACGGACAGGGGTTCGCTCTTCCGACGAGCAAGGCCTGGCCCATCGGCGCCTATCGCATCCAGATCGCGGTGTCCGACGCGCTGGGCGCCAAGTCGACGGCGACGTCCCCGTTCTCGCTGGTCCCCGATTCGACGCCTTGAGGGGTTGCGCCGCCTCCTTGGGATGGGTCCTCGCCTGCGTCTTTCTCACGACGGCGCGTGCGGAGGAGAGCGGCCCAGCGGCTTCGGGATCGCTCGCCTGGATCTCCTCCGACAAGCTCGACCTGGTCGGCACGGTGAATGCCGAGCTTCCGCTGGCCAACGCCGGACCGTGGAGGATCTTCGCGTCTTTGGGGGCGGTGACCGCCATCGAGAAATCGACCTCGAACTTCACCTTTCTCGTCGACCGCGTCAGCTACGCGGCGCGCTTTGGCGCGCGCCGCGGCCTCGTAGGACACGGCGAAGTCGAGGTCTTCGCCGGCGAGTCGGGGATGATGGCGGTCGATGCGCCCGGCCGCGCACGGGTGCGCGTCGTGGGTGCGGCGTGGGAGACCTCGGGATTTCACGACGGGTTCGGTCCGATCGGCTGGTCGGGTCGCGCCTCCCTCGCGGCCGTCGTCGAGCATCACGGCGTCGACGCGTCCGCCGAGGCGGCCGGCGGGGTGCGCTACCTCGGCCGCGTCTCGAAAGGCGGACGTGTCTTCGCGGGCGTCGACGCCGATTTCGAGGCGTTGCTCGGCAGCGACGGCGGAACCGACCTGACGATCGGGCCGAGGGTCGATTTCGACCTCGGCGGGGACCGGCGATTCGGCCTCTTCGTGCGGTGGCTGCACGGTGGAAACCCGCTCGGGCTCGCCACGGACGGCGTGCTCGGCGGTTTCGAGTTCGCGGAGGGCCTGCACCCGACGGGGCCTCGCGAGATCCCTCCCGAGATCGCAGGATCGTGCAGCGCCGGCGGCGGCGACGGCGGCCGCGGCGTCGTCCGCCTGGACATCCGCGTCGCCTCCCCTCCCTTCTGGGGTGGAACCTACGGCGAGATCGAGGTCGACGGCAACGTGCTCACCGCGGCCGACGTCGACGATTTGTTCTACCTCTACGACGTCGGCGTGGCGCATCCGTTCTCGTCCTGGCGCGCGGGCCTCTGGTTCCATCACCGCTCGAACCACGTCTTGGCGGACGCCAACCCGACCGTCACCAGCATCAACGTGCTCGAGACCGGAGTCGAATCGGCCGGATGGAATCGATCCGAGCCCGGCGTGCTCCTCGGGCGCGCGGGAGCGATCGACGTCCAGCTTCGCGCCGGCTGGCTGATCGACAGCTCGTTCGGTGAGGACGCGTCGTGGCACGCGTACGGCGGTGTGCGTTGGGCGTCCCCCGAGCTGGGGCCGGCGCGGATCTACCTGTCCGCCGCGGCCGAGCGCGGCGACGTCGGAGGGAGCGCCTACGCTGTTGGCGTGCTGTTGCCACGCGGCTGGGACGTCCGAGTCGAGGTCCGGCACGACGAGCAGATCTTCAGCGCCGACCAACGAGCGACCCTCGGCATCGGCACGCTCCGCTACTGACCGGAAGCCCACGCGGGGGCGGGAGGCGCCGCGGCCGCGAGCGTGAAGACCACGCCGGGCAGGGCGTCCCACGTCGCGCGAGCCCCGGCGAACTCGACCCGTCCCTTGGCGCCGCCTTCGGTCGCGTAATCGAGCGTCGTCGAGGGCGCGGCTCCGAGCGACCCATCCCTCCAAGCCGTCGTCGGCATCTCGAGGGTCTCCGCCAGCAAGGTCAGAACGTTCTCCGCGCGAATCGTCCCGTGAGCGTTCGTCGTCCACACGGCATCGCTCGTGCGGTCCGCGGCGACGTGGGCGCCGCCCGCGCTGTACTCGATCCGGCTGACCGTGTAGCGGTTGACGTTCGTCAAGCGGGGATCGCGCAGGCTCTCGAGTTCGTGGGGAATCGACGCCGGAGGCGCCATCGTGACGATCAGGATCGAGCTCCTGGAATCGGAGACGACGTAGCGGCGGCCGTTCCCCGCGTCTCCGCCCACCGTCACCGCGGCCGACGCTCCGCCCGCCGAGAGGCTGACCTTGAGCGCGCCCTCGCCCAGCCCGTATCGAGGGTCGGCCGCGGTTCCGGCATCGTCCCACTCCGCGATGCTCGCGCCGCTCACCGCTCCGAGGAGCGCATCGACCCGCGCCGGCGAAGCCGGCAATCGCCGCGGGGATTCGATCCACCATCCGTCCGCTCCCGGAGCGAGTCGGATGCCGGCCGGCGAGATCTCGATCCGGCGCACTTCGCCGCGCGACATCCCCAGGATCGAGCGGTCCCTGAGCGCGGACGGGGCGATCTCCGCGAGCGGGCGCGCGGCCGGCAGCTCGAGGACGATGAGCGCCGGATCGTTCGTCAATCGCGCGTAGACGCCCTCGCCTGTCGGGGCGACCGCCCCGATCTCGAGCGGGGGCACGGCGACGCCTTCGAGCGAGATCTTCGCGAGCGGCGGGTTCAACCCGTAGGAGGCGAGGTCGTCCGGCCGCGCGATGGCGCGGACGTTGGGCGCACGGCGCATCGCCCGGATGAGCGCGTTCACCGCCGCGGCATCCGCGATGTCTTGAATCGGCGCGACGATCCGCCAGCCCGGGGCGGTGCGCGTGATCCGCCAGGTTCCCGAGATCGTCTCGATCGCCACTCCGCGCACCGCCCGCTCGTCGAACAGCAGCCGCTGCGTTTGGGATCGCATCGCCCGCGCCGCCTCGCGCTCTCGCGAGCCGAGGTAAGCGAACACCGCGGCCAATGCGGCGATTGCGAGCGATGCGAGACCGATGCGACGGAGCAACTAGAGCGCCCGCCGCCGGAAGTAGACCGCCGCCCCCGTGACGATCACGAAGACGATCGGTGCCAAGGTGAGGAATTGGAGGAGGCTCAGCTCCCGCTGTCTGAACGTCAGCACCTGACCCTTCAACGGGTCCACGCGAATCGAGACGAGCCCTCGCGAGCGGGACAGCCAGCCGACGCAGTTGAGGAAGAAGTTCCGATTCGACATCTCGGCGAGAAAGGCATTCGTCGCGAACGCGGCATCGCCGACGAGCACCAGACGCGTCTCGGTCCCCTCCGCGCCGGGCCGCTGCACCGTTTTCCACGCGGCCGCGGCGAGCGAGAACGGGCCTTGCTCCCTCGAGCCGGTCGCGGTGAGCCCCTCGGACTCCCTCGACGACCGGACGAGGCCGTCGTGGAATACCCCCGGATCTCCCGGCTCGAAATCCTCGACCGCTCCGGGGAGGGGCAGCGCGACCGGAAGACCGGCGGAGAAGCCGCGGACGATCGGGTGCGTCGAGAAACGCGTCGCCACCGGGATCTCGGGACGACCGCGCAAGTTCGAGCCGCGATCGAGGACCTGGATCCCGCGCCCGCGAAGCCCCCATCGCGAGGTCACCGAATCGAGCCCCGAGGCCGTCTCCGGATCCGCCAGCACCAAAAGTCGCCCGCCCTGCTCGAGCCACGCGGTGAGGCGGGCGAGATCGTCAGCCGGAATCGCGCTCCTGAGGCCGGCGGCGACCAGGACCGTCACGCCTTCCTCGATCGGCACCGTCAGCCGCACGTCGACGACCTCGTAGTACTCAGCGCGGAGGGCCTCTTTCGCGCGGCTCAGGCCCGCGTCGGCGGCGGCGTCGGGATCGTGCTCGCCGTAGCCGCGGATGAACCCGATTCGCCGTGGCTCCTTCGAGCCCGCTTCCAGGATCGCGTTCGTCACCTCCTCCTCGCCGAGTCCCGTGAACATCACCTTGCGCGCGCCGGACGTTGCGACGCTGACGCCGTCGCGGAGCGCGTTCTGATCGGCGACCGAGAGGTCCAAGGCGGCCAGCTGGCCCGGGCGCGCCACCGGGTCGAAGATCTCGAAGGTGATCTTGCCCGAGCGCCGGCGGTAGCGATCGAGAAGCTCCCAGAGCGCTTCGCGCCGCCGGTCGGAGTCCTTGTACAGTCCGTGGATCGCAACCGGCGCGTCGAGACTCGCGAGGGCGGCCTCGGTCTTGGGCGACAGGCTGTTCGCCCCCTGTGCCGTGCAATCCCAGACATGCCCGATCTGGGTCGAGAGACCGAGCACGAACGCCAGCGCGGTGATGACGATGAGCGCGTACGCGGCCGAGCCGCGCTCGACCCTCCGCCCGCGTTCGATCGCCCGCACGGCCAGGAACAGGAAGCCGGCGATGAGCACCAGGGACACGACGACGTACGAGGAATCCAGCGTTCCTCGCGCGGCGGCCTTCACGCCATGGCCGATGGATAGGGCCGGAAGCGCCCGATCGAACGGAGGGCGCGCCA
Organism: uncultured Acidobacteriota bacterium; assembly: GCA_964511835.1. GTDB lineage: Bacteria > Acidobacteriota > Polarisedimenticolia > Polarisedimenticolales > DASRJG01 > DASRJG01. The sequence continues at coordinate 18,552 of CAZEII010000055.1, forward strand.
GCGGCATCAAGAGATCGATGAGGATCAATGGGATGACGAGGACGTAGGTCGCGATCAACGCGATGAACTGGTTCTCGGTCAGCGCGGAAGCGAACAGGCCGGCAGCGACGAAGACGGCGCCGTAGAGGAACAACGCGAGGTAGGCGCAGGCCAGCGCCGCGGGTTCCGGACGCGCATTGATGAACAAGAAGGCGGGCATGGGAAGGGTCAGAACGAGAATCAGCCCATAGAGCGAGAGCGATCCCAGGTATTTTCCAGCGACGATCTGCGGAGTCGTGACGGGGGCGGTGAACAGGAGCTCGGAGGTGCCGCGGCTCAGCTCCTCGGCGATCAGGCGCATCGAAAGCCCCGGAAGAGCGAAGAGGGCGCCGATCGTCCCCCATTTCATCAAGCCCCACGGGCCGGCGACGAGCTGCGTTCGGATCGTCCAGCCGAGCCGCTCGATCATCATCGCGGGGGTGAGGGCGTACCGAGTGACGCCGATCGAGAACCCCGTGGCGATGAGCACGAGGAACATCGTCATGAACACGTACGCCATCGGCGTGACGAAGGCGGCGGCAAGCTCGCGCCGCATGACGGCCCAGACGATCTTCACATCGACCCTTGGCCGGGCTGGCCGGCGACGACTTCGAGAAAGGCCTTTTCGAGGCTCCCCCCGGAGGCGAGGCTCTCGACGGAATCCGCTGCGACGATCCGTCCCTCGTGGATGATCACGACGCGCGAGCAGACTCTCTGAACCTCGGGCAGGATATGGGTCGAGAGCACCACCATCTGGCCGGAGGCGACGCCGCTGATGACTTCGCGCATCTCGATCACCTGCTTGGGGTCGAGACCTACGGTGGGCTCGTCCAAGATCAGGAGCGCGGGCTCGTGCAGGATCGCCTGAGCCAGCCCGACGCGCTGTCGGTATCCCTTGGAGAGGTGGCCGATGACGCGGTGCGCGACGTCCTTCAATCCGCACAGCGAGAGTGCGCGGTCGATCGCCGCGGGTGCCCTGCCCTTGGGCACCCGACGCAGCTCCGCGACGAACCGGAGGTAGCTGCGAACGGTCATCTCGCGGTAGACCGGCGGGGTCTCGGGGAGGTAGCCGACCCGCGCCTTGGCGGCGAGCGGCTCCGTCCGAACGTCATGGCCGTCGATTCTCACCGTCCCCGACGTCGGAGGCATGTATCCGGCGATCAAGCGCATCGTCGTCGTCTTGCCGGCGCCATTGGGACCGAGCAGGCCCAGGACCTCGCCCGGCCGGACGTCGAACGATAGGTCCCTGATCGCGGTCCGGGATCCATAGACCTTCGTCAGTTGTTCGACGGACAGCATCGCGTTCGCAATCACCCGCGCGTGGCGTCGGTCAATTCGAAACGGGTGACGCCCAAAGAAGGGTGGCGGCGCGCGAAGCGCGCACCCAGCTCGGGAAGAAGGTTCTCGATCGCGCGACGCCAGGCCGGCTCGGCGATCGCCAGCGTCAGCACGCCGCGTCGCAGCGCCATCACCCGCGCTCGACGGGCGATCGCCGGGCCGGCGACGCTTCGCCAGGCCGATTGAAGCTCGAGGTCGCGGGCGCGCGCCGGCGGCAGGCCGAGCGCGCGGACCCCAAGGGACCCCAACGGCGCGAACCCATGAGTGCTCCGCTCGGCGGACATGAAGGGGATTGTAGTCGGAAAAAATGCCGGACCGAGACGCCGCTGAGGACCGCCGGGGAGGGGGGCAACCTTCCCAGGGAGGGGGGTGGGCCTCGTCGTCGTCCCGGTCCGGCCCGAAGCGCCCGATCGGCCGGCGACTTCGTTGCCCGGAGGCTACCGGGCCTGGGGTCAGCGGGCAGGACTGCAAACCCCCCGCCACCGGAAACGACTAGGGGAGGCGCCGTCCCACCTCTCCGCGCCGACGATTTGGTCATCGGCATAACGAACCACGCCGGGAGCGTCCTCTATAATTCGCCGCGGAGAGGTCGACCGGCGTGAGGCACTGCAGCTTCCGAACGAGCAACGGCGGATCGGAGTTCTGCCAGGACCCGCCTTATCTCGAGGGATTCTGCCGATTTCATTACGCCGCCCTGAAGAAAGGCGAGATCAACGAGCGCGGCGTCATCAACGAGCTTCTCTCCGACCAAGTCCGCCGCCGCGAAATCAACTTCCACGGTCTTGCGCCGAAATCCGTCTACGTCGAGGATGAC
>CAZEII010000056.1:0-19615 GCA_964511835.1 uncultured Acidobacteriota bacterium
GGCGTCGTCCGAGACATCAAGGACTTGAGCGCGCAGCGGGTCCCCTAGCCGGCGGGGAAGTGCGCTGACACCTTGCCCCGCTCACGGCTTTCGGACGAACACGATTCCCCTTGCGTCCGCGGCGCGCAGTCGTCCGACTGCCGAGCGAAATTCGGAGTACCGCTCGACAGGAATCGAAGCGACTTTCAGTGTAGCGGACCGGGTGTAGGTCAGTACGCCATCGGCGAACGACCATGACGCCGCGCCGGTGAACAGATCGCCCGCGGCGTCGATCGGGGCAGGAACCTCCTCAGGAGTCCACCCCGCCGGGACGGTGACGTGAACCACCGTGCGGTTTTCGCCAGCATGCTCCAAATCCAGCGGATAACGGCGCGGCGGCGGTGCGAGCGCCTGGGTGACGACGCCGGCAGTCCCCCGACCGGGCTCGAGGATAAGCATGTTCTCGACTCGCCGGCCTCCCCGACCGGCCGTTATCTCGGCCCGAGCGTCGATCGGGTCAAGAGGCTTGTCCAAGCCGTCGAGGCGAGTCAGCGCGATCGTCGAACCGGGAAACTGCGCTTGATGAAGCTCGCTCCACGCGTGCCGCCGCTCGTTCTCGGACCTGCTCCCGAAGTACGAGCGCATTTCGGCCGCGGCGATTCCAAACCACCGCTCCTCGCTCGTTCCCTTCACGATAACCGCTTGATCGTTGACCGTGAAGCTCACCTCGCTCCACGTGCGCGACGCAGCGGGGGGTGCCGCAGGGATCTCGACGATGAAGGCATCCGACCCCTTGTAAACGAGCGCCTTCGTCCCTTGGACGTCTTCGCGGGGCGTCCACGGACTCGAATCCGACGCCGTCGCGTCGAGAAAGACGACGCGGCCGAGCCCGGGAACGTCGCTCGTCGACCAAAGATCTCCGCCGATCCCTGGAGGGAGTGGAACGGCCAGGATCATGTGGTCGAATTGGGCGAACGTCGGCACGCTCGGTTCGAGGGGGCCAATGTCGCTCGTTCGGACGTCGACCGGAAAACTGCTCACGCCCCAGCGGTCGAGAATCGCTTTCAGAAGGAAGGCCTTGTCCTTGCAATCGCCGAACCGCCGATCCACGACAACCGCCGGAGCATGCGGCTTCCATCCGCCAACCCCGAGCTCGATCGCGACGTAGCGGACATCGCGCGCTGCGAAGTCGAACGCTTTCTCGAGAGCCCCGAGGAATTCCGACGCGTCATTCGGCTTGAGCCGGTCAGCGAGCGAATCGGCGCCGCCGTGCTGCTTTCCGACCTCCGCGGTCAGGGCCTCGTTCCACTGCGCCACTGAGTTCCAGTCTCTGAATCCGCGCGCGCCGTCGGCCGACCACCAGCGAACCCATGCCCGAGGGAGGATCGCGTGGGCCGGCGGGCGGTGCTCCTCAGGGGCGAGCGGATGCAGCTCGGTGGCGACGACCGCGATTGAATCGACGTCCTCCCGGATCTCCAGACCATCCGAAGGCCGCGGGACGACTGCCTTTCCCCAGCCCTTGGGAACCTCGAGCGCGAAGCGCTGGTAGACCGTCGGCTCGTCGGCAGCTCCGAACGATTCGTCCGCTGCGCCCGGGTCCAGGCTCGAAACCACGACGCTTTCGCACGCGACGATACCACCAACGGCGGCTCGCGAAGGCACGAGCCGCCGGATCCGAAAGTCCGTACCGATCTCGTATCCCCAGGTCTTGGGATCGTCTCGCATGTCGCGGACCGGATCGGGAAGCCACACTTCGCCGTTCGGAAGGACCGTCCACGCGGCGAGCCGTTCAATCTTATCCAAGGAGCCGTAGCCGACGTCGCACTCTGCGATTGCGCTGAGCGCACGCGGCGCGAGGATCTTGGCCGCCGTTCGCCGGGTTGAGCGCACACCCCCTGCGGCCAACGGCTGGATGATCAACTCCTTGTAGAGCCAGATCGCGGAAGCCCAGGTCTCCGACGCCGGGTGTGCGACGGCGTCTCGAAGCCATGAGGGGAGCTCCGAAGCCTCCACGCGCTGCCGCTTCGGCTCGCGACCCATCGTAGGATTCGCTGGCGCGGCGATCGCGGCGAGGAGCAGAGCCGCCGTCGCGATGCGCCCGCTCACTTGAGCGTGACAACCACGGGCCTGTCATCCATCGCGGCGATGTCGCCGAACCAGTGTTTGAGACCTGCGTAAGCTGACGCCGGAAACCGGTAAACGTTGAGATGCATCAATCGTGACAAGACGACGACGCGGTCGCGCCGTTCATAGCTCGCCGTGAATTTTCCGACATTTCCCGCGTCGTAGTTCGCCGGCGGAGCCGGCACGACGGCGTCGGCGGCCTCGGCGGGTAGAGTCATGAGTACCGTATCGGTGGACTCGTAGGCTCCGTCGAGATCCACCGCGGTTTTGCGCTCGGCGGCGGACCAATCCGCCGCCGAAACGCGCGAGAGCAGATTGGCGTTGACGAGGAGTCGCTTGCCGGCGCCGGTCGCGTATCCTTCCGCTCGGAAACCCGCTTTGACAACCAGATCGCGGCTACCGTCGACCGCGCTCGAGACCTCGGTCGTTTGCAAAACGAGGCCCCCCGCGTACGAGCGCAGTTGCTCTTGGATCCACGACTTTTGGTCGTCGGGGCTCCGTCCGTCGAGATGATCGCGCCAGCGGTCGGCCCACACACCGCTGAATCGCGCCTCGAACTCCCCCACCAGCGATCCGTCGGCGGAGAGCGTCGCGCGCACAACGCGCGACGCTCGATTGTCCGCGGCCGTGAAATCGGGGAGGAGAGACGGTCCATCGCTCACACCGTCGAGCGCCATCGCCCACACTCCCCGCGCTTCGGCCGGTAGAACGCCGGCGGGCACGTTTTCGAACAGACTCGCGTACTCAGCACCCTTGTCACCGGAATACCGGACGAGTGTGTCCTCGAGGAGGTTGGCGAGGGGAGTGTCCTTGGGAAGCACGCCGCTGCTGCGCTTCCGGTACACCACGGGAACGGCGGCGACGCCGACGGCCTTCAGCATTGCGATCGCGAGACCTGCGGCCTCCCCGGAGTAGCCGCTACCCTGCGTTAGCACTTCGTCGGGGCTCGCCTGTGCAGGGGGCCAATAGGTCGAGTAGGTCACGCGAACGCGCGCCCGAATCGCTGATCGTATGGCCTCCGCCTTATCGGACGCCCCTACTTTTCCTTCACAGACTTGCCTTGCGAGCGCCGCCGCTTGATCCGACTTGCGCTTCTGGAACTCGTCCCATAGCTCTTTGTGGTTCTTTCCCCACGTCTTCCAATCAGGCGAGAAGCCGACGTAGATCGCATCGGTTTTCAAGCTCTCGGGATAGACCAAGACGGCCTTGGAGATGTCTTCGATCGGCGGTTGATTCGGCTCGTCCGGCACCGCAGTCTGGTTCGTGAAACGCCAACCGAAGTAGCGCCCCGACGGCGCCCGCCCCGTCATCGCCTTTTGCTCGTCAGGGGAGAGCAGGAATGATCCGATCTTCAATTGCAGCCCGTCCGGAATCACGATGAGGAAACGACTCTCGATCACGGGGATTCGCGCCTGGACGGTCCACCGCCGATTGGGCGCTCCGTCGACGTTGTAGCTTTCCCGAATGTCGAGAATCGCGCCGACCTGAACCTTGGGAAAGGCAATTCTGATGGTGCGCACGGCGGTGTCCGCGTCCTTCGACGGCACAGTCGACTTCTCTTGAAAAGTGCTTTCCTTGGCGTCGACGGTGCTGCCATCCGGCAGGATCGTTCGAGCCTGAATCTTCTGCACTCTCCAGTCGCCCAGGAGGACGCGCCGATAGTCGGAGTACGACTCGACTCCTTTCTGCGTGAGAATCTTGATCCGTTGGAACCGCTCGATGCGAACCACCTGGCTGAACGTGAAGTCCGAGTTTTGCGTCTGCTGTTCGGCATCGACAAGGAGGACGGCGGGGGCCCCGGGGGCGAACGGCACGGAGGTGAGCGCCTTCTGCTCCGGGGTTACTTCCGGAAAGCCCGTAGGGACTTGAAGCGCGGCGAACGAGTTGGCGTCCTTCGCGAGGGCAATGGCTCCGTACGTCATCGCAAGGACCACGGCCACGATCGTGATTGCACGGCGATCGATCGACATCGATTGACTCTCTCTCCTTCGTTCTCGGTGCGGTCGTACTCTGCTCGTCGCGCGGGTGCCCTATTCTACCAATTGGGTCGTCGAAAATGATCGCCTGTGCGCGACGCGTGGAGGCGATTGGGGCGTTCATCCGGAGAGACGCTGTCAGTCCAGAAACGGGAACATCAGTGCCCATTTCGCGCGGATCTCGTGGGGATTTCTGCGGCGTTCACCCTTCCTGAATCTTGGCGCGTGACGGCGCGGGCTCTCCGGGTCCGCGTTCGGACAGAATCTGTCCGTTGCTCTCGCCGAGATAACGGTAAACCGCTGCGAGGCGTTTCGCTCAGTCGGACCCAGCGGCTTCGAGCCAGCCCGAGGGTCGGTTCGATATAGGCCGAGAACAAGCCCTCGGTAGTTCTGCAGACCCGGTGGACGAGCGGAATCAGGTCCGCCAGCGGGCGCTCGGCCGCGGCTCTTCAATGACTGGCGGCGCGCTATTCCTCGGGGGACCCTGTTGTCCCCCGGATCGTATCCGCTAGTTGCAGAGCACCTCCAGGTTGCCGCTGCACAGCGTCGTCATCTGCGTCGTCGAGAGCGGCGACTCGTTCCCGACGTCGTCCAGGACCTTGAGCCCGAAGTAATAGGTCCTACAGCTCGACAGCGAGCTGAAGTCCACGCATTCGCCATAGCCCGACGGGCTCGGGGGTCCGAGCGGGACGAGCGTCGCTTGCGAGAAGTTCGATGAGGTGATCGGCGACTGCGACCAGCGGAGCTCGTACGCGGAGGCCGTCCCCGTCGTGCCGTCGTCTCCCGGCGCCGTCCAGCCGACGACCATCGTGGTCTTACCCGGCGTCGCCTGGAGGACGGGCGCCGCGGGCGGCGCGGTGTCCTGCTGCGAGATCGCGTAGCGGAGATCGCCGTTCGGCGTGTCGAAATAAGAGATGCGGTCGTTCCCCGCCGCATCCACGGCGATCGACGTCGCCGCCGGGGTATCCCCCGAGGCGTCGACGGCGTCGAGCTGCCAGCTCGTTCCGTTCCATTCCGCGACCTTCACGAGGCCGTTCGCGAGGTAGCTGATGCGAGGCCGCGAGGAGGGGTCGAGCGCGATGGAGTTCCAGTTCCCGACGTCCCCCACCGAGGAGTCCACGACGTCGACGGTCCAGGTGCCGGAGTTCAGCTTCGCCATCCGCAAGCTCTTGGTGTTGACGGCGTAGAAGCTGATCCGCGGGTTGCCCTGCGGGTCGATCGTGATCGAATTCCAGTTGGCGCCGTCGCCGCCCGGCACGGGTACGTCCTGCCACGTGAACGAGCCGAGTGTGCCGGACGCCGTCAGATAGTGCAGCTGCGTCGGGTTCGTCGTGTGCAGGAAGTACGAGATCCTCGGGAGGTTGCCCTGCATCTTGAGGGACGGGCTCGCTCCGCTCACGTATTCGATCTGAGACCAGGCGGTGCCCGACTTCGCCCAGACGCGCACCGAAGTCATCGAGCAGTCCTGGATGGCGATGAACGGACGGTCGGAGAGGTCGAATCCGAGCGACGTCGGGAGCGTGCAGCTGGTATCCGCCACGTCCTCCGTGATCCAGGAGCCCGCCGTCGTCTTGTGGGCGTAGCGCAGGTAGGTCCGCGTGCCGTCCATGTAGGAGATCCGCGGCGTGCCGTCCGCGCCGAAGGCGAGCGAGGTGTACCAACCCGTGCTGTTCACGCTGTCGACGACGTCGATCGTCCAGCCGGTTGCCAAGTGAAGGGCGAATTTCAGATCGCCGTTGGTCCGGTCGGTGTAGGCGATCCCCGTTCGTCCCCACGGATCGATCGCGACCGAGGAGAACTCGCCGACGACCGGAGCCCCGGAATCCACGGTCGTCAAGAGCCACGGGTGCGTCTGCGGCGGATGGATGCGCATGTACGCTCCGGTCTGCGCGGCCGAAGCGGGCGTCCCGACACGGTCGATGCGCACGCGCCCGCGCGCCGTCGACCAATTCGTCGGCACGGTGATCGGCACGTCCTGAAGACTGGTCGACGCGTTCAGCGTCGTGTAGGTCGTTCCGCCGTCGTACGAGATCTTCACGCTGATCGGTCCGGCTCCCGTCCAGCTGACGACCTGAGACGAGCCGGGCGACCAGATCTCCCCGCCGACAGGGGCCATCAGCGAAAGAGGTGCAGGCTGCGTCTCGTCGGTGACCGCGGCGGGCGAGGTGCGCGGCCAGGGGCCGACTCCGATCTGGCCGTTCAGGTTCTTCCCCCAGCCGTAGACGATCCCCGCCCCGCTTCGCGCGAGGGAATGGTCCTCGCCTGCGGCGATCTCGACGATCCCGGAGAGCCCGGGAATCTGCTGCGGCGTATTGCGATCGATGGTCGTGCCGTCGCCGAGCTCGCCGGCGACGTTTTGTCCCCAGCTCCAGACCGTGCCGTCGCTTCGGAGCGCCAGCGTGAACCCCGAGCCCGAAGCGACCCGAATCATGCTGGTCAACCCCGGCACGGCGACCGGCGTCGGCCGCTCGACGTTCGTGCCGTCGCCGAGCTCGCCGTAGTAATTGTGGCCCCAGCCCTTCATGGTTCCGGTGCCGAGGACGACCATCGTGAAGTACGCGCCGCACGACGCCCGCGAGACGTCCGTGAGCCCCGGAACCGGTCCGGGCGTGAAGCGATCGGCGTGCGTGCCGTTGCCGAGCTCTCCTTCGGCGTTGCGGCCCCAGGTCCAGACGGTCCCGTCCCCCTTGACGGCGACGCTGTGATAGAAGCCGCCCGAAACCGACTTGACGCCGGACAGTCCCGGGACCTGGAACGGGGTCAGCCGGTCGGTGGTGGTGCCGTCGCCGATCTGCCCACCCCAGTTGTCACCCCAAGTCCAGACCGTGCCGTCGCTCTTGACGGCGAGGTTGTGACTCGCGCCCGAGGCGATCGCGACGACTCCCGTCAGGCCGGGCACCTGCCCCGGGAACGATCGCGACGTCGTGGTGCCGTCTCCGAGCTGGCCCTGCGAATTGTCCCCCCACGTCCAGACGGTGCCGTCGCTCTTCAGGGCGATCGTGTGGAAGACGCCCGCGCCGACTTCGAGGACGCCGGTCAGCGTGCCGGAACGTACCGGGCCGTTCCGGCTGGTCAGCGTGGAATCGCCGAGCTGTCCCGAGCCGTTCCAGCCCCACGCCCACACCGTCCCGTCGCTGTGCGCCGAGACGCTGTGCGCGTAGCCGGCCTCGAGGGTGACCGGGTCGATCGAAGGCGGGTAGCACAGCCCCGTGACCTTGGAGCAGGTGTCCCCCGGCTGGCAGTCCGCGTTCGAACGGCAGAGGTACTCGTACTGGAAATTGAAGGCGTTGGGCGAGCAGCCGATCACCGAGACCCCGCGGAAGTCGTACCGAGTCGTCGACCCCAGCGTGTACGCCTCGTTGTTCGCGAGACACCACTGCGGCCAGGTCAGCGGCGGGTCGTTGATGAACACCTCGACTTCCTGCTCCGTGCACCCCTGGACGCCGGTGAGGGAGCAGCTTCCCGTGTACCCGCCACCGTGCATCACGATGTTGGTCGACGTCGGCCGCGGCAGCAGGCTCTCGTTCGGGAGGAACTGGCAGGACATCCCCGTCCCCTGGCAGGGCGGGTACGAATTGCGAAGCTGGGAGGTCGCTGTCGTCTTCGGGTAATAGGTGGCGGCGAACGGCGTGGCGCTCGCCTCGTTCGAGTTGCCGCTCTCACCGACGACGTTGACCGCCGTGACCACGAAGTAGTAGGTGGTCCCGCCCGCGAGCCCGGTGTTCGTGTAGCTGGTGGTCGTCTGGGAGGTTACCGTGGCGTACGGCCCGCCACTGACGGTCGCCCGCTTGACGTTGTAGCTCGTCGCGCCCGTGCTGGCGTTCCAGGTGAGGCTCACCTGGGAGTTGCCCGCCGTCGCAACGAGGCCCGTCGGCGCCGGAGGCGGGCTCGCTTGCGTGCCCGCGAACGCGTTGAAGTCGAACGCCCCCCAGCCCGTGCAGAAGTCCCACGCGGGGCCGGCGTTGGCCTGAGTGCCGTCCGGCAGCGTGCCGATGTTGCCGGACGTGATGTCGAAGTAAACGTCGGAGCGGCCGTTCTGCGAGTAGATCAAGTCCTGAATGCGCCCGAATCTCTGCTTGCCCGCGCCGTTGGGAGGCAGCCCGCCTCGCGAGATGATCTGCTGCTCGGCGACGGCGAGCGAGCCCGCGAAGACCGGGCTCGAGGCGCTCGTCCCGCCATTGCCGATGAGGGAGCCGTTCCAATACATGAAGTAGGCGTAAGCGTTGCTGGGCCCGGACGCGAGGAGGGCGACGTCGGGAACCAACCGGTGGTTGATCGTCGTCGGAACGTTCGTCCCGTGCTGCCACGAAGGCCGGACGTTGAATGCTGCGGAATTGTTGCTCCAGCCACCGCCGCCTCCCCACCCGTTGAGGAGGCTCCACGCCACTTCCGAGATCCGGTTGCCGGCGGCGTTGACCGTGGCGATCGTACCGCCGACCGATAGGACCTCCGGCTCGTAGTCGGGGTACGAGTACGGCTCGAGGCTCGTGCCGGAATCCCCGCTGGCCGCCATGTACGTGATCCCCTGCGCGCTCATCGAAAGGTGCAGGTTGTGCGCGGCCGTCCCTGTCGAGGCGCTGACGATCCACCCGTAGCTCTCGGTGATGACGTCCGCCAGGTTGTCGTTCACCTCCGCCGTGAGGACGCTGATCGGATCGTTCCCCACGCCGTCGTAGATCCTCAGGCTGCAGAGCGGGGCCATGCCCAGCACCATCTGGATGTCCAGGTCACCTTCACTCTGGGGGTCACCGCTGCCCGATCCGCCGCCGAGGGTGATGACGGTGATGTTGGAGCCCACGCCGCCCGGAGGCGTCGGCAGGCCGTACTGCGAATAGAACAGCGGCACGTTGGAGAGTCGAAAGCCGTCCCAGTTCGAGATCGCGACCGTGCGGCCCTGCCCTTGCTTTCCCGCCGAGTACATCGGCGCGACGTCGTACAGCGTGCGCGTTTGCGTCGGCGTCAGCTCTCGCATCTGGGGCTTGGTGAAGCTCTCGAGCCCCGTGACGTCGATCACGAAGGGCGCGATCGCCGGCGGAAGCTGAGGAGCCGTGGTATTCGAATAGTAATGAAGGTTCCCCGGCTCGTTGTCGCTCAGCGTTTGAAAGTCGTGAATCGAGACGCCGAACGCCTGCTCGGCCTGGGCCACCGTGCCTTCCGCGAGGATGGTCAAGTGGTTTTTGCCGATCAGATCGATCGTGAGCCCCGATCCGCTGAGATAGGTCGCGACGCGCTGCACATCGCTGTCGGGAAGCCCGAATTTGGCGCCGACGTCCTCCGGCGTCACGAACTTCATGTAATTTGGGCTGGCGGGATTGCTGACGTTGTCGACGAACGCCGCCATGTCGTCCGGCTTGGCGTACGGCAAGCTCACCGCGAGATGCAGAATCTGATTGGGATCGGTCTCACCGAGGTCCATGGAGCGTCCGACGACCTCGGGAGCTGTCATCGGCGGAGCCTTCAGCTTGACGGGCGTTTGCCCGAAGGCGCCTACGCAGAGCCCCCATGCGAAGACCACCGAGGCGATTGCTTTGAACGATCTCGGATTCCGGATGCTGCCCCCTAGTCTCATGGTGAGTCCTCCCTCCTTGTTGATCGGCGCAGGAGGGCGAATCTGACGCGCGACCCATTCGTTCCCCGCGACGGGAAATTCGCCTGTTTTTTGCTGGCGGAGCCGCCGGTGTTCGGAGTACATCAGCAGCGATGTTCCTGCTCGGGCTCGGGTTCCTGTGCGTCTCGTCCACGCTCGCGACCGGAGCGGCGGCGGACTCGGCGGAAGCGCGCCTCGACCGCCTGATCCGTGAGGAGAGGTACTCGGAGGCGTTCGGGGATGCGGTCGCGATGCTGCGCGATCGCCTCGAGGCGAAGGGGGAAAGGGATCGAGCGACCGTCGTGGCCCTCGAGCGCGTCGGCGTGATAGCCCACCTCGCCGGAGACCAGGGCACCGCCGAGGACGTTCTCAAGGCCGCGCTGTCGATCGAGCGCGAGACGTTGCCGGCCGACGATCCGTCGATCGTCGAGACGCTGGTCTCCCGCGGCCGCGCCGCTCGCTATCGCAACGAGCGGGATCTCGCGCGACGCTACTATGACGAGGCCGCCCGCTTGCTGGCGCACGTGCCGCGCGCCCCAGCGGAGCTCAGGGCGCAGCTCCTTCAGGCCGAGGCGGACTGGCAGCGCGCCGTCGATCTCGGGAAGGCGATCGAGGCTTACCGCGCAGCGCTCGCCCTCCGGCTGGCGTCTCGAACGGAACCGGACTTCGCCACGGTGGACAATCTCACCTGGCTGGCGTGGACGCTGAATCGCGCCGGCCGGCGCGAGGAGGCGAAGACGCTCGCCACCGAAGCGCGAGCCGAGCTGGTCCAGCTCGGGCTGACGTCGCATTCTCTCTATGGCACGGTCGAAGACCTCCTCGCCGAGAGCCTGGCGATCGAAGGGCGGCTGTCCGACGCCGTGCCGCTCTTCCGGGAGACGGCTGCGATCGCCGAGGCGGCCCGTCTCAAGCAGCTCGGTGGGTACTCGCGACGGGGATTCCCGCTCGACGGATATGAGCCGTTGGCCGTCGAAGCGCTGACCCGAGGGCGAGGCGAGGAAGCGTGGACGCTCCTCGAACGGGCGCGCGCCGCCTCGCACGTCGATTTCGCGACGCTCGCCGGGTGGAGCCGCCGGGATCCCGTGTCATGGGATGCCTGGGAGCAGGCCCGGAGCGCGCTGAGAGCCGCGAAGCGTCGATGGCTTCTCGGGACCGAGCACGGCGGCGTCTGGACGTCGACCTCTGCGCCTCTGCTGGTGACGGTGCTCGAGCTGCGAGCCCGCGCCTACGAGCTCGAGCGCCGCTATCTCAACGCGTTTCGTCCTCGCGTCCCCTCGATCGCCGACGTGCGATCGCGGCTGGGACCGACCGACGCGCTCGTCGGATGGCTCGACGTGAACTTCGGCGGAGAGCCATCACCCAACACCGCGCCCCAGCGCTCGTGCGGATGGGTCTATGCGATTCGCCGGGACCGTCCGATCGCTTGGGTCCGCCTCTGGGACACGAGGACGGCGGACGAATACCACGCGATGGGTCACGACACGAATCCGGTGTTCGAGGCGCTCAGGCGTGCGGCCTCGTGGCGGCGCCGCGTCGATCCCGACCCCGAGATCGCGGTCCAGATGCGAGCCTGGGCCAAGCTGATGGTCGATCCGCTGCTGCCGCACCTCGCTGGGATCGACCGCATCGTGTCGGAGAGGATGTTGGACCCGCTGGAGCTCGCCGTGCTTCCCGACGGCCGCATGCTCGGCGACGCGTTCGATCTGTCGTACGTCCCGTCGGCGCTCGTGTACGGCCTGTTGGCCGACGAGGGCGAGCGGAGCCCGGGCCCCATGGCGATCCTCGCCGTGTCGGGTCGATCCGATCCGCCTTCCGCGAAGGTCGCATCCCTCGTCGACATGGACGAAGCCTCGCGGAGCCAGCGCGAGTTCCGCTCGACCTACCGCCGCGACGAGACTCCTCTGGACCGCCTGCCCAAGCTTCGCTACGCGGCCCTCGAGGCGGAGACGGTCAGCTCGAGATTCCCGCGGCGGGTCGTGCTGCTCGACCCGGCGACGACCGATCGCACCCTGGACGAGATGGCGACGGCCGGTACCCTCGGGAAGTTCTCGGTCGTCCACATCGCCGCCCACACGCTGACCGACAGCGCCCCCGAGCATTGCGCTCTAGCGCTCGGAACCGGCGCCGATCGGGGGGACGCGGGTCGCGGCCTCGTCGAGGTGGACGACATCCTTCTGGGATGGCACCTCGACACCGATCTCATGACGCTGTCGGGCTGCGAGACGCTCCGCGCCGCGGGCGTGGGGCGGGGCGAGCCGTTCGGCTTCACACCGGCGCTGTTCGCCGCGGGGGCACGCCGGGTGCTGTCGTCCATCTGGACCGTGGACGATCGCGCGACGACGATCCTGATGGATCGCTTCTACGAGGATCTCACCGGGACCTTCGACGGCACACGGTTGGGCTACAGCTCGACCCCGATGCCCGCGCCGCGTGCGCTCCGCGAGGCCAAGCACTTCGTCCGCACGCTCGCCGACGCTAAGGGACGGCACCCGTTCGAGCATCCTGCCTACTGGGCCGGATTCCTACTTGTCGGATTGCCCTAGCCGGTCGAGCGCGCGCCGGGCCGCGTCGGAGAACTCTCCGGGGCGCGCCGCGAGCTTCTCGAGCACGGCTCGCGCCTCGCCGTGTCTCCCGGCTCCCTCGAGCGCCGCGACGAGAATCCAGGACGCCCGATCGCGGTCCGGCTGGGGAATCGTCTCGATCCTCAGCTCCCCGAGCAGCTCTTCGGCTTTTCGGCTCTCGCCGGTTTTGACGAGCGCGCTCGCCAGCATGATCTTGACCGGATCGAGAGCTTCGGGGATCGATCGATCGCGCAAGAGAGCGACGACGAGGCGCGCGTCGTGGCGGCGATAGGCCTCGACGGCTTCCCGGACGATCGCCTCGTCGGCAGACGGTGCCGCGGCTCGTAGTCCGACCATCTCGCTGTCCACGGGGAACCAGTAAGCCGCGACGTCCGTGCGATCGATCCGGCGAGTCCAGACGGTGATCAGGGCCGCGGCCAAGAGCACCGACGCCGCGATCGCGACGTAGCGCCGGTTGAGAGCGCGCCGCTGCGCCGGCGGATGGAGACGCGCGAGCGCCGCGTCGCGGCAGATCGACCGGAAGCGCTCCTCGCAGGGCGCGCAGGTCTCGAGATGACGGATCGTCTCCGACGCGAGCGCCGGCGGAAGAAGCTGCGCGGCGAGGTCGATCAATCGATCGTCCGCCAGATGCGCGGTCCCGTTCAAGGCTTGCTCCGGCCGGGCGGCGCCGCGAAGCCGGCGTCCCGACGCGTCATGTCCCAGAGCCTCACGAACGTGCCCGGCGGCAGCGGACCGATCGCGAACCCCTTCCCGGCGAGGCACGACCGCATCTGCTCGCGGCAGCGAGCGAGCATCGCGTCCACTCCCGCGGGAGTCGTCGCGACGAGCGGGTCGCGCGCGATGTCGGCCGACCCGATCTCGTAGAAGATCCGGAGATACCACGCTCGGCGCGCCCTGGCGGACAGCTCGGCGGCGCAATCCGAGATCGCCTGCGCGTAGGCGGCCCCATCCACCCCCGATGTCGGTGACACCTCATCTGCATCCCGGCCCCCCCAGGCCCCGCTCGTTAAGGGTACGTCCAAGCCGTCGTGCGCGGAAACCTCCCTTCGCCGCAGCCGGTGAAGATCGACCACGCCGTTCCGAGCGATCGTGGCGAGGTATCCACACAGCTGGGCCGACGTCAGCTCCGCAGGATTCCAACTCTTAGAATCGATCCGGCGGAGCAAATCTAACGCCTTTTCTCCCGCGACGTCCGAAACGTCGTCCGCCGATAGCCCGCCGACCCTGTGCCCGTGCTTTCGAACGTACTTTTTGAGCGCGAGATTCAAGAGGATCCAGATCTCGCCGACGACCGGACCGGAATCCTCGCGGGAGAACCTGGATGCCAGCCTCGCGCCCAGCTCGCGCAATCGATCCGGCCACGACGCCGACGCGTCGTCGCCCGGGGGTGGTTCGATCGGATCCACGGCGGCGTCCCCTCCGGCGTGCGGTGCCGCCGATGATCGCACGAAGGGCCCGCCCCGAGGGGCCGACGGGCTACCTGTGGGAGTTGTGGTTCGCAGCCTCGGCGGCGAGCTTGAGCGAAATAAGCCCGTCGGGTCCTTGTGGACCCCGATTCTCGTTTTGCCCACCCCAAAGAGGGCGTATATGTCACTTATTCGGGGAGCGTGTCCCATGAAGTCCGTGACGGGCTTGGCAGTCGCCTTGGTGTGTTCGACGGTCCTCGCAAGCGAGCCCGTGCAGCGGACCCTGACCTTCGAGGATCGCGTCGCCGCGCAGAGGGCCATCGAGCGGGTCTACTGGAGCCACCGGATCTGGCCGAAGGAGAACTCCAACCCGAAGCCGCCGCTCAAAGTTGTGATGAGCGACGCGCTCATCCGCGCCAAAGTCGAGGACTACCTGAGGAAGTCCAATGCGCTCGGAACTTGGTGGCAACGCCCGATCACCGGCGAGCAGCTCCAGGCTGAGCTCGATCGAATGGTCAAGAACTCCCGAGATCCCCAGGTCTTGCAAGAGCTGTTCTCGGCGCTGGGCAACGATCCTTACCTGATCGCGGAGACGCTCGGACGGCAGACGCTGGCCGACCGTTTGATCCGGAATTGGTACGCGAATGATACGCGGATCCACGCGGCCGCAAGGGCAAAGGCCGAGGCGGCGATTGCGGGATGCTCGAGCGCCGATTGCATGCCGTCCATGGGTGCAACATATCGAGAGACAACGCTGAGGCTCCGAGATCAGACTCCGCTCGGCGGTCCGCGGCGTGACGGTGGGCACGTCCTTCTGCTCGGCTCCTCGGAATGGAAAGCGGCGCTCGCCGGGCTCGCGGAGTCCTT
This sequence comes from uncultured Acidobacteriota bacterium, assembly GCA_964511835.1. Classification (GTDB taxonomy): domain Bacteria; phylum Acidobacteriota; class Polarisedimenticolia; order Polarisedimenticolales; family DASRJG01; genus DASRJG01. The sequence goes on from CAZEII010000056.1 coordinate 14,522, forward strand.
TGGCGTCGCCCCCGATTCAATCCCCTTGAGAAAGCTGACGGGTGTCCGGGAGACCCCCGACGCGTTCGTGGTCAGCTCGGTCCTTTCCCGAGCCCAGGACGAGATCGTCACGGCGGCCGTGATTTGGCCCAAGGAGCGCTTCGACGCCTGGTGGGCGTCGCAGAGTGCGTCGCTGACGGTGGACGTCTCCGACACGTTTTGGCGGTTCCGGCTTGCCGCGATTGCCTCGAGCGGGTGTCCGGACGACACGTGGTCGCGGACCCGACAGGACTCTCCCGACGCGCGCAGTGACCACACTGCGGTATGGACGGGAGCGGAGATGATCGTTTGGGGAGGTCATGACGGCGAATCATCTCTGGACAGCGGCGCTCGCTATGACCCCTCGACGGACACCTGGGCTGCGACCTCTATGGGATCGAACCTCCCGGAGGCCCGCAGATTGCACACGGCCGTTTGGACGGGTACCGCGATGGTCGTCTGGGGAGGCGAGAGCGTAAATGGCCTGTTGAACTCGGGTGGTCGGTACGATCCGACGAACGACAGTTGGAAATCGACGTCACAAGGAGAAAACCTCCCATCCGGTCGTTTTGTGCACACCGCCGTCTGGACCGGCTCTGAAATGATCGTATGGGGCGGGATCGTTGGGTACGGAAACTTCGCGAACAGCGGCGGTCGTTACAACCCTGCCACGGATCGCTGGATCGCGACCTCTGAGGGCGACAACGTGCCCGACGGTCGCGCATCCCACACGGCGGTATGGACGGGAACCGCGATGATCGTGTGGGGCGGAATCGAGGGAGACCCGAACTCCCCCTCCGGTGAGCACTATCTCTCCTCAGGAGGTCGCTACGACCCATCGGCCGATAGCTGGCTGCCAACCTCGACGGGTGGGTTCACTCCCAGCGGCCGGCGCGACCATGCCGCGGTTTGGACGGGAAGGGAGATGATCATCTGGGGTGGGTACGCGTTTGAAGACATGTATCCGACTTTCCCGAACATAGGAGGGCGCTACGATCCTTCCACCGACACTTGGACTCCGACTTCTGCGGGCACGAACGTGCCGGCGGGTCGCGAGACTCCGACCGCGGTCTGGACGGGTACGGAGATGCTCATTTGGGGCGGTGCCAACTACTACCTTCTGAACAGCGGCGCGCTCTACAAACCGTCCACGAACACTTGGAGGCCGACGTCGAGCGTGAACGCGCCGAAGGCCCGCACGCTCCAATCGGGTGTTTGGACAGGCTCCGAGATGATCGTTTGGGGTGGCTGGGTTGACATTTATGTCAATGGCAATACAGGGGGCCGCTATAACCCGACTTCAGATAGCTGGGTGCCGACCGCGAGCGCCGGGACGCAGCCGGCCTCCCGATACGCGCACACCGCCGTTTGGACGGGTTCGGAACTCATCATTTGGGGCGGCGCAAGCTATGACGGGGGAGACAGCTTCTTCAACAGCGGCGGTCGCTACAACGCTGCAACCGACGACTGGAAGGCGACCTCGATCGGCGCAGGCGTGCCTACTGCCCGTTCGTACCACACGGCAGTCTGGACAGGAACCGACATGATCGTCTGGGGTGGCAGCGACGACAGCAGTTGGTTCAACAGCGGCGGCCGCTACAGCCCGTACTCGGACGTGTGGACGCCGACCTCAACGGGCGCGGACGTACCGAGCGCGCGCGACTCTCACACCGCCATCTGGACGGGCAGCAAGATGATCGTGTGGGGAGGGCGTTCCACGACCGCCACGAACACGGGAGCTCGCTACGACCCGACGACGGATGGTTGGTTGCCGACGTCGACGGACTCCGGCGTGCCCGAGCCGCGGTACGCGCATTCGGCGGTCTGGACGGGCCGGGAAATGATCGTCTGGGGTGGAGGACCCTCCGGTTTTTACAACCCAAGGAACTCTGGCGGACGCTACGATCCGGCGGAAGACACTTGGCTGCCAACTTCGAGGGGCGTGAACGTGCCCGCTGGGCGCAGCAATCACACCGCGGTGTGGACCGGCACCGAGATGATCGTATGGGGAGGGTCTCTCTTCGGCGATTACTCTGGCTACGACTATTTCAATACGGGGGGTCGTTTCAATCCGTTGACGGGCCTCTGGACCGTGACTTCTGTGGGGGTCAACGTACCTGACGCGCGCGAAAACCATACGGCGACTTGGACAGGCAAGGAACTGATCGTCTGGGGAGGCAACGACTTCTTCGGGGCTTTCAACAGCGGCGGGCGCTACGATCCGTCTCAGGACACCTGGACGCCGACTTTGGCCGACAGAAGTGCACCGACGCGCCGCCTGGCCCACTCGGCTGTCTGGACGGGCGCCGAGATGATCGTATGGGGTGGTTGGCCGTTGACGTCGTCGGGCGGACGGTACTGCGCTCACAATCGGTGCTTCGACGACGACGGCCCCTTGAGCTGCGACGACGGGAACCCCTGCACCGACGATGTCTGCGACCCAGCCGCCGGCTGCGTCCACACCGACAACTCCGGTCCGTGCGACGACGGCAATCCGTGCACGGCGAGCGACACGTGCACCGAGGGTCTTTGCGTCGGCCACTCGGGTTGCGAGGACGGGCTCCCATGCACGGACGACATCGCGAACCCCGCGGACAACTGCGCTTGCTCGAACCCGGTTTCGTCGCAGGGGACGGCCTGCGTCGATGGGAACCGATGCACGCTCGGAACGATCTGCGACGGTCTCGGCGGCGGGCTTGGCGACTGTGGCGGCGGGATCGCCTTGAACTGCGACGACGGCAACCCGTGCACCGACGACTCCTGCGATCCTGCTCTCGGCTGCGTTCACACCGATAACGCCGCTGGATGCGACGACGGAATCGCGTGCACCACGTCCGACACGTGCGGCGCAGGACGTTGCCGTGGCGGAGCACGCCTCGATTGCGACGACGGCAACATTTGCACCGACGACTCGTGCGACGACGCGACAGGGTGCGTCCATGCCTACAATTTCAACCCATGCGACGACGGGACGGTCTGCACGACGGGTGACACGTGCTGGTTAGGCGCGTGCTACGCGGGCGCCCTCCTGAACTGCAACGACAACAACCCGTGCACCGACGACTCGTGTGATCCGGCCACCGGGTGCATGCACGTCAACAACACGCGCGCGTGCGACGACGGCAATGCCTGCACCGTGGACGACACCTGTGCGGGAGGCCTCTGCTTATCCGGTGCTCCGCGAAACTGCGACGACAACAACCCCTGCACGATCGACTTGTGCGACTCGGTGGCGGGGTGCTTTTCTGCGTACACCACCAACCCATGCAACGACGGCACGGCGTGCACCTTTGACGATACGTGCCACAACGGAGCTTGCGTTGGAACGCCTCGTGACTGCAACGATCAAGACCCCTGTACGACCGATTCGTGCGATCCCGAGGCAGGATGCGTCCACACCAACAACTTCCTCCCATGCGACGACGGCAACGTGTGCACGTCGAACGATACGTGCAACAGCGGGACTTGTCGGGGAGTCCCAAGCGACGGAAACGCATGCACCGACGCTTGCACGCAAAATGGAGCGTGCCAAGGGGGCCTGTGCGTCGGCGGAACGCCGCGGCTCTGCAACGACGACAATCCGTGCACCGACGATGGCTGCAACCCTGCGACCGGCTGCGTCTTCATCAACAATACGACGCCTTGCGATGACGGAAACGCCTGCACCACCGGCGACACGTGCGGGGCGTCGGCCGACTCATCATTCCTCTCGGAGAACTTCGACGGTGTGACGGCGCCGTCTCTTCCGGCCGGTTGGACTTCGTGGGCCGTGGGCGCGGGAACACCGTGGAAGACCCGAAGCTCGGGAAGCGATTCTCCGCCGAATTCCGCGTTCGGGGTCGACAGCAGCCGGGTGGCCGATGAGGGGCTCGTCTCGCCCGCGTTTGCCGTGACGTCAGCGACCGCCAGGCTGACGTTTCGCAACCGCTGGCGCTTCGAAGACGACAGCCTGTGCTGGGACGCGGGGGTGCTCGAAATCCAGATCGGCGTCCGACCCTACGCGGACATCTTGGACGCCGGCGGGAGCTTCGTCAGCGGGGGATACACAGGCTACGTCATGAGTTATTCCGGCAATCCGCTCAGGAATCGTGCCGCGTGGTGCAATACGTCCCCCGGCTATCCGGGCTACGTCACTTCGGTGGTGAACCTCCCGGCGGCGGCGGCAGGACAGACGATCCAGCTTCGTTGGCGGGTCGGCAGCGACGGAGCGATTGCGTTCTTGGGTCAGGACATCGACTCGATCGACGTCAGCGATCCCGTGAATACGTGCAACCCCGGGGCCGCGCGTGACTGCGACGACGGCAATCCCTGCACCTACGACTCGTGCGACCCGGCCACAGGTTGTGTTCACACGTACAGCGCGAGCGCCTGCGACGACAACAACCCCTGCACGACCGACACCTGCGACCCGGCTTCCGGGTGCGTCCATACGAACAACGCCGAAGCCTGCGACGACCGCAACGCTTGCACCTCGGGCGACACGTGCGGCGGCGGTTACTGTCAGGGAACGCCGATCGTCTGCAACGACGACAATCCCTGCACGGACGACTCGTGCAACCCGGCGACGGGATGCGTTTTTGCGAACAACACCAACCCCTGCAACGACGGCAACCCTTGCACCACAGTCGACCGTTGCGGCGACGGGCTGTGTCACGGTACGGGAAACGCGTGTGACGACAACAACCCCTGTACCGACGATTCCTGCAACCCCGCAACGGCCGCATGTACCTACTCAGCCAATGACGCCAATTCTTGCAGCGACGGCAACGCCTGCACGCAAACCGACACGTGCCAATCTGGCGTCTGCATCGGATCGAATCCCGTGGATTGCGACGGACCCTGCCCACCCGGCTTCACCGTCGTCGACGGGGGCTGTTTGCGGACCTACGAGATCGACATGAGCCTGCTCGACAATTTGGACCAGTCGTGCGACGGCACGGGAGTCAACCGATTCAACTGTTCGGGGTCGCCCTACGGGTTCCACTGGACGGACCAAGGGGTGGGCGTCGGGCCCGTGATGCGAGTCGACGTGCAATTCGAATCGGGGCTGAATTGCGACGGAGTCTCGAGCAGCGT
>CAZEII010000057.1:0-19308 GCA_964511835.1 uncultured Acidobacteriota bacterium
ACTGACAGCTGTCTCCCACGGTGCAGGCGTTGCCGTCCGTGCAGGAGGTCCCGTTAAGTGCGGCTGGGTTCGAGCACTGCCCAGTGGCCGTGTCGCAGGTCCCCGCGACGTGGCATTGGTCCGAAGCCGTGCAGATCGTCGGCGTCCCCGGCGAGCACGAGCCCGATTGGCAAGTGTCCCCCGTCGTGCAGGCATTCCCGTCCGAGCACGACGTTCCGTCCGGTACGGCCGGATTGGAGCAGAGTCCCGTCCCGGGATTGCACGTACCGGCGACGTGGCACTGGTCGCTCGCCGTGCAAACGACAGGATTGGAGCCGGTGCACGCGCCACTCTGGCAGGTGTCGCTCTGCGTGCAAGCGTTGCCGTCGTTGCAGGTGGTTCCGTTGGGCGCCGCCGGATTGGAGCAGAGTCCCGTCCCGGGATTGCACGTACCGGCGACGTGACACTGATCGGAGGGCGTGCAGATTATCGGAGTACCGGTGCATACGCCAGCCTGGCAGGTGTCCCCCGACGTGCAGGCGTTGCTGTCGGTGCAGGCCCCACCGTTGGCGATGATCGTCACGTTGGTCGTTCCCGCGGGACCCGCCGCGCACCCTGCGGTCGTCGCGGTCACGCTGTAGGTCCCGGCGTTCGCCGCCGTGGCGTTCGCGATCGACGGATTCTGCTGCGTGGAAGTGAAGCCGTTGGGCCCGGTCCAGGTGTAGGTCGCGCCGGCGATGGTGGAGGCGGTCAGGTTGATCGTTCCCCCGGCGCAGACGGGACCGTTGTTTCCCGCCGTCGGAGCGCCGGCCGGCGAGTTCACGGTCAGGATCCCCGTGCCCGTGGCGGCCTGTCCGTCCGGGTTCGTGACCGTCACATTCTTGGCGCCGGCGCTGGCTCCTGTGGTGTTCAGCGAGAACGTCATCTGGGTGACCGGCGTCGTCGACGGGCTGCCGGGAATCACGATGCTGGCGCTATTGACCACGACGCCGCCGGTGATCGTCGCGCCGATGTGGTTGGTGTACCCGGGGCCGCCGGTGTCGGGCCCCGGATCGAAGAACTCGGAGCCGGACGACGAGGTTCCGCTCAGCGTCGTCGACACCGACGAGAGACCCGTGCAGACGGCACTGGGCGAGAAGCTCGACGGCGTCGCCGGCGGAGGGGCCTTGAGCTGGACGGCTCGCACCGCCCAGTTGCCGGCGAACCCGGAACCGGTCGCGTCCAACGCGTACTCCTGGAAGGTCCAGATCGTCTGGTCGTCGTTCGGATCGACGTCGGTGAAGGAGTAGTCGCCCCAGCGGTTGCGCGGGCAAGCGCCGCCGTTTCCGTCGCAGAGCCGGTACGTGCCAGTGCCCGCGAGCACCACGGTCGCGGCCTGGGTCGAGCCGGCCGCATCGGTGCGGAGCCTCCCCGACGTCGCGACGCCCGGGTTCTCGCCGGGCACCGAGCTCGCGTAGGTGGCGCCAAGGGCCATGTGACCCTGCCCCGTTTCCGCGACCGTCGGATAGATGTAGCCGCGGAGGCTGTTGACGGTCGAGCTGCTCCCGGACGTGCAGAGCGTTCCCGACTGCGTGATCGTCGGCGTGGTCGTCAGCGAGCCGATCTCGTACCACCGCGCGCCGATCCGCTGCTGCGAGCCGCTGGTCAGCGCGGTGCAGGTTGCGTCGGTCTCGACCCCGTGGGCCGTCCAGAGAGAGCTGGTGCCGGTGAGCTTGTTCTTGTGGATGGACGCCATGAAAAGCCGCGTATCCGAGACGTCGATCCCGTTGGTCTGCGTCGTGTTCGTCGGGGAGAGCTGGCGCGACATGTTCGTCGTCGTCGGCGGCGTCAAAGTGATGTTCCCCGAGAGGGTGGGCGTGCCACCCGGCGTCGAGACGCGCCGGATCTGGATGCGGCTCAGGAGGGCGATGTCGGTCCCGATGATGTACCCCTCGGTTGCTTGAGGATCGTCGTTGTCGACGCCTCGCGGCGAGTACGGCCCCGCCGTCGTCCCCGAGGTGATGTTCGCGAATCCGGTGACGACGATCGGCCCGCCGCTCGTCACGCTCGACTTGCGAATGACGTAGGCGCTCGTGTGCTGGAACGTCCCCGTGGACGAGAACATGTTGCAGCCGCCGTAAAGCGCGTTCGCGTCCACGCCTAGGCTCGGGTAGTCGCAGAAGTTGGAGGCGTCGGCCGGAAGCGGCGTTCCGATCGCGAAGAAGTAGTACGTGAAGCTCGAGGTCGAGGTGATCGTCGACCCGGAGCTGACCGCGACCATCACGCGGTTGTTCGTCGACGAGATGTTGACGGCGAGGACGAACCAGCGCCCGGAGATGCGGTCGTACCGGACCTCCGGATCGCTGGCCGCGACACTGTTCGAGACGCTGGCCCAGAACGTCGTGTCGGAGACGTTCAGAGCACCGAGGACGCCGGTCTTGTCGAAAACCTTGAACCGGCCGTTCGAGGCGACGAGCACTTGGGTCGGGCCGACGTCGCCCATGCTGTCGGGCGGGATGTTTCCGGATTCGTTGAACGTCGGGGGATTGAGGAAGATCCCCTGAAAGCTGACGCCTACGCTCTGCGGGCTCGTGGGCTCGATGGGCCCGGACGCCTGCTCCTGAGCCGGAGGCCACTGCGAGACCGCGGGCGCTTCGGGATTGTCCTTCCACTCTCCCTCGTACTCGAACTCCGGGTGAGTGTACGTGGGGCGGGCGATCATGGGCGGCGGCGTCAGCGCCTCCCGCGCCATGAGCTGCTCCACTGTCTCGACGACCGGAGCTTCCTTGATGGCCACCGGGACGCCGACGATGTCCGGCTCGGCAGCGTTGATCTCCGTCTTGACGGTCAGCCCGCGCGCATCGCGCGGCACATCCGCTTTAGGCGTTTCCGCTGCCGGCGCCGACTGCGCTGCCGCTACGGTGACGAACGCCGCAACGCACACGGCGAGCGTCGACACACGAATCCAACCAAGCCACTGCTCGTTCTTGTTCATCCCGACCCCCCCAAAGGTCTCCCCGAACTTCCTCGGCGCGGAAACTACCACGCTTCGTACGGCGCGCAACGTAATTCTTCGGGATTTTTTGAAAGGGACGACTCGTCAATTCTTAAAACGGAGAGTGTCCCCTTCTTCCGCCTCGGAGGTTCCAGAGGGCAGCGGCGAGAGCGTCGAGCTCATCGCAAGTGTTGTAGAACGCGAGCGACGGTCGCACGGTCGCTTCGAGACCGAACCGGCGGAGAATCGGCTGAGCGCAGTGATGCCCGGCGCGGACGGCGATCCCTTCCGCGGCGAGCGCCGCGCCGACGTCCTCGGCGCGGAATCCATCCATCACGAAGGAAAGGACGCTCGCCTTCTCCGGCGCGGTTCCGATCAGCCGGAGACCTGGGATCCGGCGCAGGGATTCGGTGCCGTATTCGAGCAGCTCGTGCTCGTAGGCGCCGATGTTGACCATGCCGATCCGTTGGACGTAGTCGAGAGCGGCGCCGAGACCGACGGCATCCCCGATCGTCGCCGTCCCCGCCTCGAACTTCACCGGAGGGTCGTTGTAGATCGTCTTCTCGAAGGTGACGTCCTTGATCATGTTGCCGCCACCCTGCCACGGCGGCATGTGCTGCAGGATCTCTTCCTTGCCGTACACGACGCCGACGCCCGTGGGCGCGAAGATCTTGTGGCCCGAGAAAACGAAGAAATCGCAGTCGTACCGCTGCATGTCGACCTGCGTGTGCGCCACGGACTGCGCTCCGTCGACGACCACGGTGGCCCCGTGCCGGTGGGCCATCTCGATCATCTCTTGAACCGGCGTCACCGTGCCCAGCGCGTTCGACACGTGGGAGAACGACACGAGCTTCGTGCGCGGGTTCAGGAGCTTCTCGTATTCATCGAGGAGGACCTGTCCGCTGTCGTCGACCGGCGCGACGCGGAGCTTCGCCCCCTTCTCGATGCAGAGCATCTGCCAGGGAACGATGTTCGCGTGATGCTCGAGCCAGGTGATGACGATCTCGTCGTCTTTCTGGACGTTGCGCCGCCCCCAGCTCTGGGCGATCAGGTTGATCCCCTCGGTCGTCCCGCGGACGAAGATGATCTCTTTCGCCGACGACGCGCCCAGGAAGCGGCGCACGGTCTCGCGCGCGGCCTCGTAGGCGTCGGTCGCTCGGGCCGCGAGCTGGTGCGCGCCGCGATGGACGTTCGAGTTCTCGTGGGCGTAATAGCGCGAGAGGCGATCGATGACCGATTGCGGCTTTTGCGTCGTCGCCGCGTTGTCGAGCCAAACGAGCCGCTTCCCGTTGAAGCTCTCCTGAAGGATCGGGAAATCGCGCCGGATCGCGTGGACGTCGAACGGGACGGACGAGAGATCGGCTCCGCGGAATCCACCCAGCTCCGTCGGGATCGACATCGCGGGAGCGGTCCCGATCCTCTCCAGGGGACGGAGCCCCTCGACGAAGCCGAACGACGAAGCGAGCGGGATCGCCGCCAGCGGCACTTCCGCCCCGGGAACCTGGGGGACCATGCCCCGCGCCATGCTCTCGATCGAGCGGAGGTCGCTCAGGAACGCGAACGGCGCGGCGAGATCTCTCACGGACGGCGGGATCGGATCCGCGGTGCTCCCGCCGGGCAGCTTGCCGTAATACCTCGCAGCGAGAGCGGACAGCTCGTTCTCGTCGGGGACGGGGGGACGATCACTTGTACTCATGGTAGTTGCCCACATCGACCTGCTCGAGAGCCGCGATGGCGTCGTCGGTCAAGACGGCCGCGGAGCAGTACAGCGAGACCAGATACGAGGCGATCGCCTTCTGATCGATCCCCATGAATCGGACCGAGAGGCCGGGCGTCTGCTCGCCCGGGAGCCCGGGCTGGAACATCCCGATCACCCCCTGCTTCTTCTCGCCGACGCGCAGCAGCAGGATGGTCGTCCTCCCGCCGGGGCCCGGGGGGTTGGTCTTTCCGTCGACGTGGAGCTTGTCGATGGGAACCAGCGGCACGCCGCGCCAGGTCAGGAACGGAGCGCCGAATAGAGTGACCGTCGCGGGCGGCACGCCGCGGCGCGTGCACTCGCGTCCGAACGCGGCGATCGCCTTCGGGTGCGCGAGGAAGAACGACGGCTCCTTCCAAACCTTGACGAGCAGGTCGTCGAGGTCGTCCGGCGTCGGCGGTCCGCGCCTCGTTGGGATGCGCTGGGCCGGTGGAACGTTCTTGAGGAGGCCGTACCCCGCGTTGTTGATCAGCTCGCTCTCCTGCCGCTCCTTCACCGTCTCGATCGTCAGCCGGAGCTGCTCGTGAATCTGGTCGAAGGGATTGCTGTACAGGTCGGAGATCTTCGTCGACACGCGGAGCACGCTCGAGATCGAGTTCAGCGTGTACTCGCGCGGCCGCTCCTGGTAGTTGGCGAACGACGCCGGGAGGTCGTCGTCTTCCTTCGGCTCACAGACGACCTCGACCGATTCGTCGTCGAGCACGCGGTTGACGCGCAGCGTGCCCGCCTCGACGGGCTTCCAATCGAGCAGCCGCACGAGCCAGCGCGGGGTGATCGCGGCGTACTGCGGCGGTGTCTTCGTGACGTTCGCGAGCTGAAACGCGGCGCGGTCGCTCAGCGCGCGCTGCGTGGTTCCGGTGTCTGCCATCCGCGTATTCCCCCCTGATCGGAGTATACGCGAGCGGGATCAGTAGCGAGGCACGCTCGGATCGACGTCGTTCGACCAAGCGAGGATCCCGCCCCTCAGATTGGTCAGGCGCCCTCGGAAGCCGGCGCGCTTCAGGGTGCGGATCGCCTGCGCGCTGCGCAGTCCGACCTTGCAGTAGACGACCGCCTCGCGAGTCGGGTCGATCTCGGAGGCGCGGTCGGCGACCTGTCTCAAGGGAATGAGGATCGTGTTCGGGAGCCGCGCGATCGCGTATTCGAAAGGCTCGCGGACGTCGATGAGCTGAACGTCTTGGCCGAGGTCGATGCGCCGCTTGAGCTCGACCGCGGTGATCTCCTCGGGTTCCGACGAGGCCGGCTGAGGCGCGGGAGCTCCGATGCCACAGAATTGTTCGTAGTCGATCAGCTGCTTGATCGTCGGGTGCGGGCCGCACATCGGGCAATCCGGGTTCTTGCGCAGCTTGACCTCGCGGAACCGCATCCGCCAGGCGTCGAAGAGCAGCAGCCGATTGACGAGAGGCTCACCCTCTCCCAAGAGGAGCTTGATCGTCTCGTTGGCCTGGATCGTGCCGATGATCCCGGGGAGCACGCCCAGCACGCCCCCCTCTGCGCACGACGGGACGAGACCGGGAGGGGGAGGCTCGGGGTAGAGGCAGCGGTAGCACGGGCCGTCCGGCGCCCCGAACACGCTCGCCTGCCCCTCGAACCGGAAGATCGATCCGTAGACATTGGGCTTTCCGAGGAGGATGCACGCGTCGTTGACGAGGTAGCGCGTCGGGTAGTTGTCGGTGCCGTCGGCGACCACGTCGTAGTCCTTCATGATCGGGAGGGCGTTCGCGCTGGTCAGCCGGGTCTCGTAAGCGACGACGTCGATGTGCGGGTTGATGTCGATCAGGCGGTCGCGCGCGGAAGCGATCTTGGCGCGGCCGACGTCCCGCGAGCCGTGGATGATCTGTCGCTGCAGGTTCGACGAATCGACGGTGTCGAAATCGACGATTCCCAGCGTTCCGACTCCCGCGGCCGCCAGGTACATCCCGAGCGGCGCGCCCAGCCCGCCGGTCCCGACGAGCAGGACGCGCGAGTCCTTGAGCTTCCGCTGCCCCAGCACGCCGATCTCGGGGAGGATCAGGTGCCGGCTGTACCGGCCGATCTCTTCGTTGGTCAGCTCGGGAAGATCGTCCGAGCCTCCCGCGATCGACGGAACGATCATCACCGTTCCCCCCGGCCCCACGGGGGTCGCGAGCCCCGATTGATACCGGATGTCCTCGTCGTTGACGTAGACGTTGACGAAGTTGCGCAGCGCCCCCTTGTCGTCGAACAGGTGCTGCCGCAGCTCGCCGTGGACGGCGGTCAGCTCCGTCAGGGCCTCGCCGGCCGTCCTCGCTTTGACGACGACCTCGGAGTTTCCCGCCGCGAAGCCACGAAGCGCGGTGGGGATGAGAACGGAGATGGACATGCTCACGGTCCTTTCAACAGCTCCTCGGCCTCGAAGCGCGTGCGGTCCGCCCGAAGCTCCCATGAGAATAGCTCTTCGGCTTTTCCGCCACGAACCGAGACGATCACGTACGAGTAGACCGGCCAGGCGTGCTCCAAATCGTAGCCCGACGGGACGGCCGGATGGTCCGGGTGCGAGTGGTAGAAACCGACGACGTCCCGCTTGTTTTTCCGGGCGTGCCGCTCGCCGCGCAGCATGTCTTCCGGCGCGATGAGAAACCGGTTGTGCTTGGCGGCATCCTCCCGGGCGTTCGCGATCGGGAAGATCTCCTGGGCCACCTTCCGCCCGTCGCTGCCTAGCGAGCCGATGAGCAGGCCGCAGCACTCGTGGGGGTAGTCCGCCTCCCCGTGGCGGCGTATCTCGTCGAGCAGCCCGGTGCCGAGCGTGATCATCACCGGCCCTTGTCCCAGAACGGGTCGCCCAGGTACCGGCTGCCCGCGTCACAAAGGATCGTCACGACGACGGAGCCTCCGGGCAGCCCGCGCGCCAGCCGGAGCGCGGCGAACACGTTCGCTCCGGCGCTGACGCCGACGAGCAGCCCTTCCTTCTTCGCGAGCAGGCGGGTCGTCTCCTGCGCGTCGGGGGTCGCGACCTCCGCCTCCTCGTCGGCGAGGGCGCGGTCGTAAATCCCTGGGACCAGCGCGGTCGCCATGTGCTTCATCCCCTCGAGGCCGTGAAGGGGGGTGTCCGGCTGCATCGAGATCGCTCGGATCGACGGGTTCAGCTCCTTGAGGCGGCGCGTCGTCCCAACGAAGGTCCCGGAAGTGCCCAGGCCCGCGATGAAGTGCGTTATGCGGCCGCCCGTTTGCTCCCAGATCTCGGGCGCGGTCGTCTCGTAGTGGGCTCGCCAGTTGGCGTCGTTGTTGTACTGGTCGGCGTAGAAGTACCGGTCGGGGGCCTCTTGGACGAGCTCTTTCGCGCGGCGCTGAGCGCCGTCGGTGGCCTCGAGCGGATCGGTCTCGATGATCTCGGCGCCGAAGGCGCGAAGCGTGCGCTTCCGCTCGGCGCTCGCGTTCTTCGGCAGGCAGACGGCCACCTTGTATCCGAGCGCGGCGCCGATCATCGCGTACGCGATCCCCGTATTGCCGCTGGTCGCGTCGAGGATCGTCCGGCCCCGTGTCAGCTTGCCGGTGCGCTCACCGTCGAGGATCATCGAGCGTGCGGCGCGGTCCTTGACCGAGCCGCCGGGGTTGAGGTGCTCCCCTTTGGCGTAGACCTCCACGTCCTCCCGAACCCCGAGGGCGCGGGATACTTCGCGGAGCCGAAGGAGCGGCGTTCCGCCGATGCTTTTCAGCACGTCCGCGGCGGCGGCCCTTGGGATCCCCCGAGTCGGGCTCATCCCGAAGACCATACGAAGAACCGGCTCCGGCGGCTACTATTGCGGTCCCCAGCCATGATGAAAGGGGCCTTCCCCACGGAGGAATTACAAACATGAAAACGCTCTCGACCATGCGGGAGTTGGGCACGCCAGCCCCCGATTTCAGCCTGCCGGACGTCGTCTCGGGAAAGACGATCGGGCTCTCTTCTTTCAAGGACGACGCGGCACTTCTCGTGATGTTCATCTGCCGCCACTGCCCGTTCGTGAAGCACGTTCAGACCGAGCTCGCGCGGCTGGGCGACGACTACCGGAGCCGGGGCGTCGGCATCGTCGCCATCAGCGCGAACGACGTCGCGAATTATCCCGACGACTCGCCGGAGAATCTGAAGGCGATGGCGCGGGAGCTCTCCTTCAATTTCCCGTTCTGTTACGACGAGAGTCAGGAGGTCGCGAAGGCGTACGGCGCCGCCTGCACTCCCGATTTCTTCCTCTTCAATAAGGAGAGGCGGCTCGCTTATCGAGGGCAGCTCGATGACAGCCGGCCGGACGGCGGCAAGCCGGTCACCGGTCGCGACCTCCGCGCCGCCCTGGATGCGGTTCTTGCCGGCCGCTCCGTGCCCGGCGATCAACGTCCGAGCATAGGCTGCAATATCAAATGGAAATAAAAATCCGGGACATTCTGCTTTAATCAAAAGGGGACAGGCCCCTCTTAAAGCAGAATGTCCCGGATTTCCTATTCCGCGGAAATCTTGAGCGCGGGGAGATCGTGGGACTTGATATCCGCCCAGAGAGCGAGCGCGGCGTCGAGGCGCTTCGTCGTTCGGCGAAGGACCTCGCGCTGGGGCTGTGTCGGAGCGCGGTCGGAGCCCTCGAGGTCGATTTGAAGCTCGCTCAGGGCGTTTCCGATCGACCCGACGTTCGGCGCATCGTCGTCCGCCTCGCGCGCCGTGAGCGGCTCCATCTTCGAGCGGAGCGCCTTGAGCGCATCGGGCGGCGCGCCGGCGCCGGAAGCATCGAGCTTCTCCCGAACCGTCCGGATCTCGCGATCGGCCGGAACCTGACGGCCGAGCTGCGCGACGACCTCGCGTGAGAATCCGATCGCGGCGTCGAGTCCGGCGCGGTCGAGCGCGACGCGCGGATCGGCTTCGATGCGAAGCGGCTGCGCGAGGTCCTTCCCGCCGACGGTGAGCACGACTCGGTAATCGCCCGGCGGGACGAGCATTCCCTCGGGCACGCGCGGCGTGTCCTCGCCGTCGACCGCCGCGATGCTGAACTGATACTTCGACACGCGCGGCCGCTCGGCGCGAAGATCCCACACGAACCGGTGCGCCCCCGCGCCGCCGGACAGCGTCGGCCGGGGACGGATCCATCGCTGGGCGAAGTACCGGTCGGCAGGGACTTCGGGCGCCGCCTCCCCGCTGACGAAGCGGCGAACGACCGCGCCCTTGGCATCGCGGATCTCGAGGCGGATCGGATTCGGGGCATCCGCGGCCAGCCAGTAGTCGATCACCGCCCCGGTCGGCGGGTTCTTTCCCACGGGCTCGTCGGGCGGCAGGGGCGTGTCCTTGTTCTGATTCCACCGCACCCGAATCGCGGCCGCCGGGGGGAACAGGTGCGCGGTCTCTGCGACGCCGATCGACGCCATCACCCGCAGCGGGTTGATGCCGTCGAGGACCCAGATCGCGCGACCCTGCGTCGCGACGATCAGGTCGTTCCCGTGGACGAGCAGGTCCGTCACGATCGCGGTCGGCAGATTCTGCTGGAGCGGCTGCCAGCCCACCCCGTCGTCGAACGAGACGAGGACGCCGCGGTCGGTGCCGGCGTAGAGAAGGCCGCGGCGCAGCGGATCGGCGCGCACGACGGATACGTACCGTCCGGCGGGGATCCCGCCGGCGATCGACGTCCAGGTCTTCCCGAAGTCCCGCGTCCTGAACGCGCGCGGCTGGAAATCGTCCTGGCGATGATTGTCGACGGAGACGTAGGCCGCACCCGGGTCGACCGCCGAGACATCGAGCGAGCCGATCTTGGCCCACGGGGGCACGTCCTTCGGCGTGACGTCGCTCCAGCTCCCTCCGGCGTTCCGCGTCAGCCGCACCTGGCCGTCGTCGGTCCCGATCCAGATCGTGTCGTTGTCCTTGGGGGAAAGCCCGATGCTCGCGATCACGCCGTAGCCGCAGTCCTTCGCCTGGGCGAAGCCGACGTCGCCGCGGCAAGCCTTCGCCGCATCGCCGCGCGCGGTGACGTCGGGGCTGATGGTTTGCCAGTGCGCCCCCTGATCCGTCGAGCGGAAGAGGACCTGCGCGCCCTGGTAGATCGGGAACGGGCGCACGCGCGAGACGGCGATCGGCGTGATCCAGGAGTAGTGATAGGTCACGGTGGTCGGCCGGGCGCCGTAGGTCGACACCGGCCAAGGCGAGATGTTCTGCGCCTCCCCGTTCCGTGCGTTCCAGCGTGAGAGACGCCCTCCCAACCCCGAGCCGTAGACGACTTCGGGATCGCGCGGATCCGGGACGTCGTAGTCGCGCTCGTCCCCCCCGACCGGGCTCCAGTCTCGGAAGGTGATCGAGCCATAGTCGCTGCGGCTGACGATCCCGATCGTGCCGTTGTCCTGCTGTCCCGAATAGATCCGGTACGGAAACCGGTCGTCCGTCGCGAGGTGGTAGAACTGGCCGGTCGGCTGGTTGTACCAGCTGCTCCAGGTCGCTCCACGGTTGACGCTGACCGCCGCCCCTTGATCGGAACCGGTGATCATCCGCTGCGGATGCGCGGGGTCGATCCAGAGATGGTGGTAATCGTCCCCGCCCGGCGAGCCTTTGAACACTTCGCAGTTCGCGCCCCCTTCGGTGCATCGCCGAATCGACCGGCCCATGACGTACACGGTGTCGGGATCGTCCGGCGCCACGGTGGCGTGGCCGAAGTAGTCGCTTCCCAATCCTCGCTCCGAGCTCGCGCGCTTCCAGCTCGAGCCCGAATCGTCCGAACGAAACAAGCCGCCGTCGTCTCCCGCCTCGATCACGGCGTAGACCCGCGTCGCGCCGCCGGCGTGCGCCGCGGCGAGTCCGATCCGGCCGAGCTTCCCGGCGGGCCATCCTCCGCCCTGGATGCGCTTCCACGTTCGTCCGCCGTCTGCGGACTTGTAGACGCCGCTGTCCTCGCTGCGTCGCGTCGAGAAGTAGCTGAGCCAAGGCTTGTCGCGAACTTGCCAGACCGAAGCGAACACGACGTCGGGGGAGGTGGGATCGCGAGCGAGATCGACGGCCCCGGTGTCGTCGCTGACGAAGAGCGTCTTGGTCCACGTCCCGCCGCCGTCCTCGGAGCGGAAGACGCCACGCTCCGGGTTCGGCCCGAACACATGTCCGAGCGCGGCGACGAGCACGGTGTCCGCGTTGCGAGGATCGACGAGGATGGCGCCGATGTGGCGCGTCGCCTCGAGCCCGGCCGGCGTCCAGGTCACCCCGCCGTCTCTCGATTTGAAGACGCCCTCTCCGGCGGCGACGTCGTAGCGCGAGGTCGCCTGGCCGGTCCCGACGTAGATGGTCTCGGGGTCGGATGCCGCGACCGCCAGCGCTCCGATCGAGGCTGGTCCATGATCGAAGATGGGGACCCAGGTCCGCCCGGAATCCGTCGTCTTCCAGACGCCGCCTCCCGCCGCTCCGAAATAGAACGTGTCGAGGGCCCGCGGGTCGCCGGCGGTCACGGTGCTCCAGCCGGCTCGATACGGACCGACCAAGCGCCACGACAGCCCATCGAGCATCCGGTCGGGAACGGTCAACGCCGCGGCGGCGACACCGATCGATGCGATGCGCGGACCGATTTTCATCGACCGCGGAGTATAGCGGGCTACTTCAGAGTCAGAAGCCAGATGTCCCCTTCGAAGAGAACGTGGTTCACCATCAGCGTTCGGCCGTCCGCCGCGAGCCTGAGCTCGCTGGGGCCGGGGATGCCGGGAACCTCCTGGGTTTGCCGGGCGTCCGTGTCGGCGACGACCGCCGCGTTCCGGAGGACGTCCCAGTAGAGCAGGCGGCGGCAGTCCGGCAGCCACGTGAATCCATACGTGGTCGACGCGTGCAGCTGCTCGTGCCGCTCCACCCGACGCGAAGCCATCGCATAGGTCGCGACCACCGGACCTTGATTCGTGTCGACGAACCCACCGATCGACGCGCCATCGGGCGACCAGGCGATCGCGTCGAAGGCGTTCGCGACGGTTTCGACCGGAATCGGCTGCTGCACGCCGCCCGCCGCGAACCAGCCGTCCCTCGTCTCGTCGATCGCCAGCTTGGGGGGCCCGCCTCCCGCGAGGACGCTCATCGCGACGCGCGCGCTGTCCATGGAGACGGCAGCCCCAGCCATCTCGACCTCGGGACGATCCGTCAGCTTCCGTAGCTCGGTTCCGTCGCGGCGGATGAGCCAGATCTGGTAGCTCCCGCTGCGATTCGAATAGAACGCAAGCCAATCGCCGTGGATCCATCGCGGTCCTCGATTCCGGAACGCGTCGTCGGTCAGCCGGCGCCGGTCCCCGCCGTCGACCCCCATGACGAAGATGTCCTCTCGCGGCGCGGTCGTCCGGTACGCGATCGAGCGGCCGTCGCGCGACAGGTCGAGCTGCGTGATCAGCTTCGACGACGCGAAGATCGAGGCCGGCTCGCCTTGCACGCGGGCCGCCTTGGGGTCGAAGCCGAGGCGGAGCAGCTCGCTCCGCGACCGGCTGATCTGGACGGCGATGCGATGCCCGTCCGCCGAGATGCTCCCCGCCATCACCGGGGCGACGCCGGACGTGATGGGCTCCGGCGGCCCGCGAACGTCCCCCGTCCTCTCGTCGATCGCGACACGCCAGAGGTCCGGACTCCCCGCTCGATCGCTGAGGAAGTAGATCGACCGTCCATCGGGGGCCCAGAACGGCCCCCAATCGGTCGGAGCGTCGTTCGTGACCATGCTCGCCGTGCCGCCTTCGGCGGGAATCGTCTTGATGTCTCGCTGCCCTTGGTTCTTCGCCCAGAACGCGATGCGCCCTCCGGACGGGGACCAGCTCGGCTCGACCGCGTCACCTTCATAGAGGCGCTTCTTCGTCCCCGTGCTCACATCGAGGACCCATAGGCTCGCGGTCGTCTCGCGGGAGTACGGCGTCGTGACGCGCTCCGTGCTGTAGACGATCTTTGCGCCGTCGGGCGACCAGGCCGGGTGCGCGCCCTCCCCCACGAGCTTCCTCGGCGACTCACCCGTCGCACCCATGAGGAATATGCCGCCTCCATCCCTCTCCGAGCAGAACGCGATCCTCTCGCCGTCGGGGGAGAACACGGGCTCCGAATCCCGGCCCGGGGTGCCGCCCGTGAGGTTGACGGGGTTCTCACCGCCCACGCGCAGGAGAAAAATGTCGTCGTCGTTGCGGCCGCGGGAGACGAACGCCACCGATTTCCCGTCGGGCGAGAGGCTGGGGCTACCCTGGACTCCGGGAATGTCGGTCAGCAACGACTTTCCGGTCACCGAGGTCGCCGAGGCGCCGATCGACGGGAGCGAGCCCCGGCTGCCCCGCGGGATGAAGCGCCAGCCGATGATCCCCCCGGCCGCCAGCGCGAGAACGGCGGTCCCGGCGAGGAGCCACCCTCGCCGCCCGCCGGTGGACGCGACGGGGGCCGGAAGCCCCGCCTGCGAGCCGCCGGCGGCGATCCACTGGAGCTGGAGCATGACGTCGTGCGCGCTCTGGATGCGGTCCACGGGGTCCTTCGCCAGGCAGGTGCCGATCAAGCGCTCGAGCGCCGGCGGGGTGAGCGGCGCGAGGTCGAGGATCGGCGTCGGCTCGCTCCCCATGATGGCGGTGATCAGGGACGCCTGGCTCTTGCCGTCGAACGGACGCTTCCCCGTCGCCATCTCGTAGAGCACGCAGCCGAGGGCCCACAGGTCGGACCGTGCGTCCGCCTCCTTCCCCTCCAGCTGCTCGGGTGACATGTACTGGAACGTCCCGATGAGGGTCCCCTCGGTCGTCAGGGGGTCGGCGACCGTCGGCGACGCGGTCACGTCCCCGGCGCGGGCGAGGCCGGTGTTGCGCGCGAGCCCGAAGTCCATCAGCTTCGCCCCCGACTTCGTCAGCATGACGTTCCCGGGCTTCAGGTCACGGTGCATCACCCCCGCGCGGTGGGCCCGATCGAGCGCGCTCGCGATCTGCGCGCCGATCCTCACCACCTCCGAGGAGGGCAGAGCCCCTTTCGCGAGCCTCGCGGCGAGGGTCTCTCCCTCGATCAGCTCCATGACCAGGTAGTCGGTCTCGCCGTCGCTTCCGACGTCGTGCAGCGTGCAGATGTGCGGGTGGTTGAGCGACGAGATGGTCCGAGCCTCGCGCTCGAACCGCGCGCGAATCGCGGGGTTCGAGGACAGATGCTGCGGAAGCACCTTGACCGCGACATCGCGGCCGAGCCTGACGTCCCGGGCGCGATAAACCTCTCCCATCCCGCCTTCGCCGAGCTTCGCGGTGATCTGGTAGGGACCGAGGCGGGTGCCGGTGGCCGGGGACATCGGCCCACTTTACAACGAGCTCAGGTCCCCTCCGCCTCGACGGGCTCAACGGCCGTAGACGCCTGCGGCGGGCGATCGAGCACCTCGCGAACCTTCTGGGTGAACTCGTCGGGCGTGAACGGCTTTTGAATGAAATTCGTCCCCCGCGGCAGCGCTCCGTGATCCTCGATGGCGCCGGCGGTGTAGCCGGACATGAACAGCACTTTCATCTCGGGACGGAGCGGGCGGACGCGCTCCAAGAGCTGCGGGCCGCTGATGTGGGGCATGATGACGTCGCTCACCATCAGGTCGATCTTGCCGCGATGGGCCTCGCAGAGCTTGAGCGCCTGCTCGCCGTGCCCGGCTTGGAGTACCGTGTACCCGGCGAGCTCCAGGACGTCGACCGCGAGGCCGCGCACGAGGTCCTCGTCCTCGACGAGGAGCACGGTCTCGGAGCCGCCCGCCGGGGCCGCCGCTTCGACGTCGTCGGCCCGCTCGACGGCCTTCTCGACGCGGGGGAGATAGATCTTGAAGCTCGTCCCCACCCCGACCTCGCTGTAGACCCACACGAACCCACCGCTCTGCTTGACGACGCCGTACACCGTCGCCAGGCCGAGCCCGGTGCCCATCTCCTTGGTGGTGTAGAACGGCTCGAAGATGCGCGAGCGCGTGACGTCGTCCATCCCGCGACCGGTGTCGCTGACCACCAGCATCTCGTAGGGACCGGAGCTCATGGGAACGTGGCGCCGGGCGTAGAGAGGGTCGACGTTGACGCTTGCGGTCTCGATCGTGATGCGTCCGCTGCCGGCGATCGCGTCCCGCGCGTTGACCACCAGATTCATGATGACCTGCTCGATCTGTCCGGGGTCGGCGTGCACGCTTCCCAGGTGGGCGGCCGGAAGGAACCGGAACTCGATGTGCTCGCCGATGAGCCGGCGCAGCATCGCCTCGAGGTTCCCCACGACGGCGCTGAGGTCGAGCACTTTCGGCGCCAACGTCTGCTTCCGGCTGAAGGCCAGAAGCTGTCGGGTCAAAGACGCGGCGCGCGTGCCCGCCTTCTGAATTTCTTCGGCCGGCCGTCGAAGCGGGTCTCCCGGACCGACTCGGCCGAGCATCATCTGCGCGTAGCCGAGGATCGCCGTCAGGATGTTGTTGAAGTCGTGGGCGACGCCTCCGGCCAGCCGTCCGACGGCCTCCATTTTCTGGGCCTGCCGGAGCTGGGCCTCGCTGTGCCGCAGGGCTTCCTGGGCCGACTGGCGATCGATGATCTCGCGCTGGAGCTCGGCGGTCCGCTCCTCGACGCGCTTCTCGAGCTCGTCGTGAGCGGCCTGAAGCGCCGCGTCCCGCACCTCGATCTCCGCGAGCATCTCGTTGAACGCCGCGGTGAGCCGGCCCAGCTCGTCGTTCCCCTTCCCGGGCACGCGGACCCTGAAATTCTTCTGCTGAGAGACCGCGCGGGCTGCCTCGGCGAGCTGCCGGACCGGATCGGACACCAGCCGCCGGAGCCAGTGCGAGAGCAGCCAAGCGAACAGCAACGAGAGCGCGCAGACGAGCGCGACCGTCGCCAGATAGCGCCGCAAGAGGAGGGCGGTTTCCGCGAGATCGGAGTCGATGCACACGGTGCCGATCGCCTCGCCGTCCAGGACGACCGGCCGAACGACGACGAGGTGCCCGCGGGTGAACCTCTCGCCGACGGGGCTGGGATCCGGGACGCGCGCCTCTTTCGCCTCCGCGTCGCGCCGGTAGCTCGCGAACGGTTCGCCGCGCCGGGTGTAGAACGTCGCGGAGACGACGTTGGACTTGGCTTTGAGCGAGGAGAGAATCTGATCCGCCGCCCGGGCGTCGCCGAATGCGAGGGCGGCCGCCGCGTTGGCCCCGGCAATCTCTGCGAGGGATTCCGTGTCGCGCACCGCCGCCGAGCGCACCGAGCTCACCTGGTAAGCCAGATAGCCGGCGCTGGCCAGGAGGAGGGTGGTCGCGCTCGCCGACGTGATCAGCAGGGTCAGCTTGCCGTTGAGCGAGAGGCGCTTGAACCAGGCCATGTCAGCGCGCCCCTTCCTCGCGATCGTGGACGACGTGCGCGAGGGCGAGCAGCTTCGAGCTGATCTTGAGCCCGGCGCGCTCCGCGGCGTCGACGTTGATGTCGAAGCGCACCTTGTCGTCCTCGGTCACGAAGCCGACGATCCCTCCTTCACGCGTGAAGAGCTCGCCTTCGCCGATGGTCAGGGTCGGCGTTCGGCGGACGCCTTCGAGAACCTCGGGGAAGTGATCCGACACCGACCGGCTGACGAAGAGGATCCGGCAGGGCGCAAGACGCTTGACGGCCGAGAATCTCCTGACCACCAGGGACCTTCCGTTGACCGTTTTTCCGTTCACCGCATCGTCGAGCGCCGCGCCGAACGGGTCTTCGCCCACGACGCCGATGACGAGCGTCGAATCGTCCCCGCCGGCGACCTCCGGCCACTCGACGAATTTCGCGAGCTTGTAGACGAACGCCGCCTTGAGCTCGTACTCCTCCGTTCTCGACGAGGGAGGAGCGGCGCGGCTGGCCGAGATTCCTGCGAGGATCACAGCGACGGTCGTCGCGCGCCGTCGGCATCCCGCGCGCCATCGGGCGCGCGGCGGACGCGGTTTGTCGGCGCGCGACGACCCCTCTCCCATGCCCCCGACCCTGAAAGACACTCCGGCCTGGGTCAAAAGCTCGGCTCGGCTCCTAAAAAGTCAAGGCCGGCGAGCCGTGATCGACCGCGCGACGAGATAGATGCCGAAGGCGATCAACGCCGCGGGCCACCACTCACGGACCCAATCGAGCGGGAGCCCGAAGCGGGTGTGGGCGAGCAGGACGCCGCCGATGGCCACGATGGCGAGCCCCCCCGGGATCGACCCTCGAAGGGCCGGCGCGTTGAGCTCGTCGGGGAGCTCGATCCCGCTCCTCCCCGCCAGGGCCTCGTTGTAGAGCAGGGCGCGGCGGCCGGCGTCGACGATGTTGTACAGCCAGAAGAAGGCCAGGAAAACCGCCGCAAGCGGGGTCAGAGGGCCGAGCCTGGAGGCGAGCAGCGTGATCAGCACGCTGACGACGATCGCGTTGATGAACCCGCGCTGGTAGTAGCCGACGTAGATCTGCCCGAGCCCGGGCATCGCCGAAAGAAACGAGGCGAAGAGCGGTGACTTGCGTCGCGGATCCCCGAGCACGCTCATCGCGGGGGCGGTCACATAGGCCGGGGCGGGCTGGGGCTCGGTCATGGCTTGCTCTCCTTCGTCGTCATCGCGTCCAACAAAGACGCGGCGCGATCCAAAAGGTTCCCGGCTTGGCCGCGGATCTGCTCGTAGGCGACCTTCGCCTTTTCGGTCTCGGCGTCGATCGTGCGCGGGCTCACCCGAACGGCGGCCATGCTGAGCACGACGACCCCGACGAAAGCAGCCTCCGACGCGAACCGAGGACGAAGCATCCATTGCCGCCAGGTCTCGGCCCAGCGTGCGGCCCAAGATGGTTCGTGAATGGTGCGTGCCAGCACGGCGGCGAGCAGCGACGCGGGGGGATCGACGGCGACCGGCGCGAGGGACTCCCCCATCGGCTCGACCAATTCCCGGCACGACGCGCAAGTCGCCGCATGCCGCGCGCAGCGCGCGCGCTCCTCGCCATCGAGCGCCCCATCGAGGATCGCCGGGAGCGCGTCTTCGAACTGACCGCAATTCATGACGCGGCTCCCGCGGAGACCTGGAGCGATCGGATCGCCTTGGCCAGCTCGGAGCGCGCCCGGTTCGATCGGGACTTGACGGTGCCGAGCGGCAGGCCCAGCCGGGTCGCGATCTGCTCGAACTTGAGCTGCTGGATGTCCTTCAGGAGGACGATCTCGCGATGGGTCGCCGTCAATCTCGCAAGCGCGCGGTAGAGCAGGGCGCGGCGCGCGCCCTCGAGCAGGACTTGCTCGGGGGATGCCTCCCCGGCCGTTCTTTCCTGGGCATCCGCGGGGGTCACCGCGGCGGCGTCGACGCGCGCGTTCCGGCTGCGGATCCGGTCGATGCAGCAGTTCCGCGTCAGCCGGAGCATCCAGGGAAGGCAGGTCCTGCCGTCGCGGATCGTCCCGAGGCCGCGGTACATCTTGACGAAGACATCCTGCGCCGCGTCCCGGGCTTCTTCGGCGTCTCGCAAATAGTGGAGGGCGAAACCGTAGACGCGCGCCTGGTAGCGACGCACCAGAATCTCCCAGGCGAGGGGATCCCCCTGGCGGCAGCGCACGAACAGGGCGTCGAGCTCCATCACCGACGGATAGAGACGGATTCGGAGGGACAAAGGTTCCACGGTGGCCACGAGGTTGTTGGGGGATGAGGTGTCCGCCGCGGACGATGCGGACAATGGCCGGACGATGAAGTGACCGAATTCCGCGGATTTCGCTTGGTCCGGGTCTTGCCTT
>CAZEII010000058.1:0-18732 GCA_964511835.1 uncultured Acidobacteriota bacterium
CTCGTGCACACCGTGCGCCGCGGCGAGACGCTCTATCGGATCGCCGACCAGTATCAGGTCACCGTGGATCAGATCTGCACGCTGAACAGCATCACCCCGGACGGCGTGCTCTACCCGGGAACGCGTCTCAAGATCCGCTCGAACTGATCCCGGCCCCTCCGGTCCCGCCTCCCAAGGTCCCCCTCGTCCTCCTCGTCGAGGACGACCCATGCTCGGACGCACCGCCGGCGCCGTGCTCGTCGGCGTGGACGCCCGCCTGGTGGACGTCGAGGTCCACCTCGGCGGAGGGATCCCGAACATCGCCGCCGTCGGCCTGGCGAACAGCAGCGTCCGTGAAGGAATCGACCGGATCCGCGCGGCGCTGGCCCATTCGGGATTCAAGCTCCCCCAGCACCGCATGACGGTGAACCTCGCCCCCGCCGACATACGGAAGGAAGGGGCCGCGCTGGATCTCCCCATCGCCGCCGCGATCCTCGCCGCCGACGGCAGGCTGGGGGCTTCGCCGGCGCGCGACGTCGTGCTCGCGGGAGAGCTCGCGCTCGACGGGGGCGTGCGCCCCGTGCGCGGCGTGCTCGCGATCGCACTGGCGGCGCGCGCGGCCGGGCAACGGGGCGTCCTGGTGCCCAGCGCCAACGTCGCCGAGGCGCTTCTCGTCCCCGGGCTCCAGATCTTCCGGGCCGAATCCCTTGCCGATGCGATCGCTGTTCTCCGGAACCCGACCGCCGTTCCCGTCTCGCCCATCGAGGAGGCTTCCGGAGACGCGGCGCCGCTCGAGGAGACGGACGAGGATCTCGCCGACGTCCGCGGGCAGCACGCGGCGCGGCGCGCCGTCGAGGTCGCCGCAGCCGGCGGGCATCACCTCCTGCTGAGCGGGCCGCCCGGATCGGGAAAGACGATGCTCGCGCGGAGGCTGCCGGGAATTCTCCCTCCGTTGACCCACGAGGAAGCGCTCGAGGTGACGCGGGTATGGAGCGCCGCGGGATTCGCGTCGGGTCTCGTGCGGCGCCGTCCGTTCCGCGCGCCGCATCACGGGGTGTCGCTCGCGGGGCTCATCGGGGGAGGGCAGTCGCTCCGTCCCGGGGAGATCGCCCTCGCGAACGGCGGCGTCCTCTACCTCGACGAGATGACCGAGTTCCGCCGAGATGCGCTGGAGGCGCTCCGGCAGCCGCTCGAGAGCGGAGACGTGACCGTGGTGAGGCTCCACGCCCGCGCGGTCTTCCCCGCGCGATTCATGCTGGTCGCATCGATGAACCCTTGTCCCTGCGGCTGGTTCGGAGATCCCCGGTCGCGCTGCCGGTGCACACCGAACGAGATTCGAAAATATCAGGGCCGGCTCTCGGGGCCGCTGGTCGATCGCTTCGATCTCGCGGTCGAGGTCCCCGCCGTCGACCCCGGCGACCTCGCGGCCGCGGCGCCGGGTGAGGCATCCTCCCGCGTCCGGCAGCGCGTGCGCGAGGCGAGGGAGAGGCAACGGGTTCGCTTCCAGGGTCAGGGGCCTCCGTCGAACGCCAGGATGGGACGCGCCGAGCTCGATCGGTTCGCGCCGCTCGCCGGACCGTCGAGAGCGCTGCTCCTCGACGCCTGCCGCCGGCTCGCGCTGACCGCACGAGGCTACGACCGCGTGCGCCGCGTCGCGCGGACCATCGCCGATCTCGACGAGAGCGCGACGATCCTCGAGCCTCACGTCGCCGAGGCCGTGCAGTATCGGAGGGTCGTCAATCTCGACGCCTAGCCGCGATTTGACCCGGCCTGCGGCGCGGCGTAGGGTGTCGTGCCCATGCGGGATCGATCGACGCCGTCGCTCGCGCACCGGGCCGCGCGCGTCCTCCCGCTCGGCGCGCTCCTGCTCGCCTCGGCCGCGGCCGCGCGACCCCGCGATCTCGCGCTGCGCCGCGTCGTGCTCGATCTCCCCGGTCCGCCGGCCGTCGTCGTCAGCGCCGACCTCAATCACGACGGACGCAAGGATCTCCTGATCGTCGTCGCCTACACGCGCTGGGGCTCGATCTCGACCGACCGCGTCGAGGACGCCATCGAGGTGTCCGAAGTCGTCCCCGCGCTGTTCGACACGCGCGAGGCGCGGGCGTTTCTCGCGCAGCCCGGAGGCGCCTATCGACAGTCGGGCCCGCCGCTGTCGCTGCCGTCCTACGTCCTGTCGGCAGAAGCCGGTCCCGATTCCCACCCCGTCGTCGCCCTGACCGATGACGGGCTCTCCGAGATCAAGCTGTCCGGCGAGCCGGGGTCGGAGACGCTGAGCCTCGAGCCCCTCCTCGACGAGCCGTGCGCGTTCGCAGGCACCGGCGCCATCCTCGCCGACCTCGACGTGCTCAAGGACGTCGACGGCGACGGCGTTCTCGACGCCGTCATCCCGACTCCGGACGGGATCGCCGTTCATCACGGAGAGAACGGAGGGTTCGCGTCCACCGCATCGTTCCGCGGACGCCTTCCCGGCGACGAGCGCGGAGGGCACCCCGGCTTCGCGATGCGCTGGGTGCCGATCCCGCAGGTCGAAGACGCCGACGGCGACGGGCGCGCCGATCTCGTCGTGCAGAACTTCTCCGCCAGGCCGCCGTGGCTCGCGATCGCCCGCGGGCTGGGAGGAGGGCGCTTCTCTCAGCCGCGCATCGTCCAGCTTCCCTGTCTCGTCAGCGTCGCCAAGCCCGATTCTTCGGAGCCAGCCGATCCCGAGCTGGCCTGGGCCGGCGATCTCGACGGCGACGGGCGCTACGAGATCGTCACCCGCGAGCAGATCGACACCGGCAAGAGCGACATGAAGCAGGTCAAGAAGCCGTTGATGCGCTACCGGCTCTACCACCTTCGCGCGGACCTCAACGTCGATCCGACGCCCTACACGACGTTCGACGCCGAGGGCTGGGCGTTTTCCGGGGCGTTCCGCGACGGCGTCGACTTGCAATTCATCGACCTCGACGGCGACAAGCGGAAAGACCTCGTCACCGTCACCCTCGACTTCTCGATGTTCCAGGCGCTGCGCGCCCTGACCGCGAAGAAGATCGGCGTCGGGCTCGAGTTCCACGTCATCGCCCAACGGGTCGACGGCACGTTCCGCCTCGTTCCCGACCAGAAGCTCGACGAGACGCTGCACCTCGATCTCAACCGGCTGGAGATCTCGCGCCTCGGACAGTTCCAGGGGGATTTCGACGGCGACGGCCGCATCGACTTCGTCCATCTGGGCAAGGGAAAGACGATCACCATCCATCGCGGCCAGCCGGGAGGGCATTACGCGGACAAGCCCGATCTCTCGATCGCTCTCGACGAGGAGCCGGAAGACGTCATGCTCGTCAAGGTTCGCGACTTCGACGGCGACGGGCGGTCCGACCTGGCGATCACCCGCACCTTGGCGCCGCCGGAGACCGGCGCCACCGCTCCCGCGCGGCTCGAGCTCGATCTCAGCGGAGACGGCCGATGAGAGCGCCGACGGCGCTGGCCCTCGCGGCGGCGATCTGCTGGTCGCCGGCCGCGGCGGCGAAGCCGAAGGCCAAGCGCAAGCCGCAGGCGGCCGTCGCGGCGGAGGTTCCCGCCTCGAAGGTCGACGTCGTCCGCGCCCAAGACGGCTGGCGCGCCGACATCGCCTTCGACGGTCCGCTCTTCGGCTGGGCGACTCCGCACGGCCACGACGGGCGCCGCGCTCTCGTTCTGCTCGTCGGGCCGAAGGCGAAGCCTCCTTCGAAAGAGGTCACGCCGTGCACCGTCCAAGATCGGTTGGAGGAGCCCCCGTCGAGCGCAGTTCTCTATCGGTGGCGGCCCGAAAGCCCCGAACGTCTCGAGACGCTGGGCACCGGTCTGCCGCGGGGGCAGCTCGACGTCGCGGATCTCGACGGCGATGGGGAGGACGAGCTGTTGCTCGAGAGGACCGGTGCGATCGACGTCGTCGCCGTGGCCGCCGACGGATCGGCGACGCTCGAGCCTTTCATCGAAGACGACGCTCTGGTCACGCCGTCCGGAGGTCCGCGAATCGAGTGGGACGCTCTTGCCGCTGTCGACGATGCCGTCCGCGTGTCGGTGCTCGGAGAGCTCCGCACCTACCGGCGCAACGCGCAGGGGAAGGCGATCATCGGTTCCGAGCTTCCGATCCCCGTCCGATTGTCCCCGCGCGCTCAGGGGGTCCAGGTCCAAGCACGGCCGGTCCGCCCGATCGGCCGGGCTGCGGGCGCGCCGCGGATGCTGTTCGCGACGGACCCAGAGCCGCTGGGCAAACGGCGCCTTCGCACGCTGCTCCTCGACCCCGACGGCCCGCCCGAGTCGCACGTCCTCGAGAGCTGGGCGATGTTCCCCGAGCCGGAGCGCGTCGTCGACAGCGCGTTCGCGGTCCTTCAGGGGGCTCCCGTTCTCATCGTCACGACCACGTCCGCCGACAAGCTCAGCCTGCTCGGCGAAAAGGCCCTGCGCGTCTTTCCGATCGGCGGGGACCGCACGCGCGCGGGGGACGCTCCGTCGTTCGCGACCATCACCGGGCTCAACCTCTGGCAGATGGCCCACCCGGTGGTCGTCGACCTCGATCGCGACGGCCGCGACGATCTCGTGCTCGGCTACTGGAAGGGGCTCAAGAACACGATCGCCGCGCTGGAGGTGTATCGCGGGACCGCGTCGTCGTTCGCGAAGCCGCGCACCCTGTCGTTCGACGTGACCGACGGGGAGAGGGGATTCCTCGAATTCGGCACCGACCTGGACGGCGACGGGCGGCCCGACCTCGCACTCCTCGGCAGCCACGAGCTCCAGGTGTATCCCGGCCTCTCCCCGGATCGGGCGGCCGAGAAGCCGGTGGAGAGCAAGCCCTCGCGCCGGGTGCCGATTCCGGCCGATTTTCCCAATGTCCACGGCGTATCGCTGTCCATGGGACTCGAGGGCCTCCAGATCGAGCGGCTCGGCGGCGGGCTGGGCGCGCCGCACCTCCTCGACGTGGACGGCGACGGCCGCCCGGAGGCCCTGTTCGCGGGGAACTCGGGGGCTGGGGTCGGCCGGGCCTCGATCGTCTTCATCCGGGGGGCTGCGCCGATTGGCGCATCGGCTAACATCAATAAGGAGTGATCGGTCCGCTATGAGGCTTCCGCGATGAACCTGCCTGGGATCGGGCGCGCTGGCGTGCTCGGTACGGGCTCCTACCTCCCCGAGCGCATCCTGAACAACCGCGAGCTCGCGGAGAGGTTCGGCTGCTCCGAGGAATGGATCCTGACGCGGACGGGGATCAGGGAGCGGCGGTTCGCGGAGCCCGGCACGGGCTCGTCCGATCTCGGCGTGATCGCGGCCGAGCGCGCGCTCGCGGCGTCGGGGATCACCGCGCGCCAGATCGACCTCATCGTCTGCGCCACCTACACCCCCGACATGGCGTTTCCCGCGACCGCGTGCATCGTCCAGGAGAGGCTGGGAGCGAAGCCGGCGGCGGCCTTCGATCTCCAGGCGGCCTGCTCCGGATTCGTCTATGCCCTCGTCACCGCTGCGCAGTACGTCATGGCCGGCAACGTCCGCCACGCGCTCGTGATCGCGGCGGAGGTCAACTCCTCGATCGTCGATCCGATGGACCAGAAAGTGACCCCACTGTTCGGCGACGGCGCGGGGGCTGTCGTCGTCGGCCGCGTGGACGGCGGCGCGGGGGTCCTTGGATTTCACCTCGGAGCGGACGGCGGCGGAGGACGCCTGTTCTTCATGCCCGCCGGCGGCTCGCGACGACCGGCGACCTTCGAGACCGTCGAGGCGCGCGAGCACTACATCAAGATGGACGGCCCCAGCCTCTTCCGGTTCGGCGTCGACGCGATGGCACAGGCCTCGCGCAACGCTCTCGACCGCGCCGGAATACCCGTCGACGGGGTGGACGTCTTCATCCCGCACCAGGCGAACATGCGGATCATCGACGCGGGGCTCGAGCGTCTGGGAATCCCCCGGGCGAA
Source organism: uncultured Acidobacteriota bacterium (assembly GCA_964511835.1). Classification (GTDB taxonomy): domain Bacteria; phylum Acidobacteriota; class Polarisedimenticolia; order Polarisedimenticolales; family DASRJG01; genus DASRJG01. Next base: position 5,901 of record CAZEII010000058.1, read on the forward strand.
GACGCTCGTCACGCTCGACCGCTTCGCCAACACCGCGGCCGCCTCGATACCCATCGCCCTCGACGAGGCCGTGCGCGCCGGACGAGTGGAGCCCGGCATGATCGTTCTTCTCACCGGGTTCGGAGCGGGATTGACGTGGGGCTCGACCGTGCTGCGGTGGATCTGACGCGCCGTTTTCGTTGACGGGACCTCCGCGGGTGGCTATCCTGCCAAGGTTCTCCATGGGCGTCTTCGGACGCCCTCACTCCGGGAAGGGTGATGGCGCCGACGACCACGGTCAGACTCGTCATTCCGAGTGAGGTTCGGCTCGTGGACGTCGTTCACGCGGCATCGGAGACGGTGGCCGGGCTCGCGGGGTTCGAGGAGGACGATGCCTTGAACGTCGGAATCGCGGTGCGCGAGGCGGTCATCAACGCGATCGTCCACGGCAACCGCAAGGACCCTGCCCGCAAGGTCGAGGTCAGCCTGCAGGCGGGGCCGCGGTCGATCCGGGCGCGCGTGCGCGACCAAGGAGCCGGATTCGACGCTGCGGCAACGCCGGACCCGAGGATCGGGGACAACCTCTTGAGAAGCTCGGGGCGCGGGATCCTCGTGATGCGCGCCTTCGTGGACAGCGTCGATTTCAAGTTCCGCGAGGGGCAAGGGATGGAAGTGACGCTGAAGAAGAAGCGCCCCGCCAACAACGCCAAGGCGACTGCGATCCTGAAGAGCTCGGCTCGGCCCTCGACGGCCGCAACGGACAACGGAGGAAGCGAACGATGAAAACGACGGTTCGGACGGTCGGAGAGGTTTCCGTGGTCGACCTGTCCGGCAAGATCACGATCGGAGAGGGCGACGTCGTGCTCCGCGACAAGGTGCTCGAGCTCTTGGACGGAGGACACTCGAAGATCCTGTTGAGCCTCGAGAGGGTCTCTTACATGGATTCGGCGGGGATCGGCGAGTTGGTCGCGTGCTTCAAGAAAGCTCGCGAGAAAGGGGGCACGGTCAAACTGCTCAAGCCCTCGGGGAAGGTCGAGGACCTGCTTCAGCTGACCAAGCTCTGGGAAGTGTTCGAGATATTCGACGAGGAAAAGAAAGCCGTGGCCTCGTTCTGATCACCGCTTCGGGCCGGCGCCTCGGTCGAGGAGCCGGCGCCACGCATCGACGAGCGCCAAGGCCGCGAGCGGCGTCAGTCGGTCCGGATCCTGGCTGCGGATCTCGTCGAGGACCTGCGCGGCCGACGGATCGTCCGGCTCCGGTGGCGCAGGCTTCGTCGCTGCCGGCGGAAAGAGAGGACGCTCCCCGCGGGTGGACTCGCGAGCTCCGCTGCCGCGGCGCGCGCGCCTGGGCTGGCCGTCCCCCCCGTATTCGTCCCGCTCGAGGTTGGCGAGGATCTCCTCCGCCCGCGTGACCACCGTCTCCGGCACGCCGGCGAGCCTCGCGACGTGAATTCCGTAGGAGCGGTCCGAGGGACCGCTCTCGACGCGGTGGGTGAAGATGACGCGCTCTCCCCACTCGCGCACCGCCATGCGCCGATTGACGACGCCGGGGAGAGCGACGGCGAGCTCCGTCAGCTCGTGATAGTGCGTCGCGAAGAGCGTCCTCGGAGCACCTCCGCTCAGCTGTTGGAGGTATTCGACCACGGCCCACGCGATGGCGAGGCCGTCGAACGTCGCCGTCCCGCGCCCGATCTCGTCGAGCAGCACGAGGCTCGCCGGCGTCATGTGGCGGACGATGCTCGCGGTCTCCGCCATCTCGACCATGAAGGTGCTCTGTCCCTCGGCGAGGTTGTCGGACGCCCCGACGCGGCAGAAGACGCGGTCGACGATCCCGATCTCCGCCTCGTCCGCCGGCACGAACGATCCCGCCTGGGCGAGGATGGCGATCAGAGCGACCTGGCGCAGGTAGGTCGACTTCCCGCCCATGTTCGGGCCCGTCAGGATCGCGATCGCGCCCCTGTCTCCTCCGAGCACGGCGTCGTTCGGCGTGAAGCGCGTCTCGACGAGCGCCTGCTCGACGACCGGATGCCGGCCGCCGGCGATCTTGAGGCGAGGCTCCGCGACGATCGTCGGCCGGCAGTAGTCGCGTTCGGCCGCGAGCGCGGCGAGACCCGCCAGCGCATCCACGGTCGCGGCGGCCCGCGCCGCGGCTTTCAGGGAGGGCGCGGCCGAGGCGGCCTCCGCGCGCAGCGCCGTGAAGATCTCGTACTCGAGCGATTCGATCCGCTCCTGGGCATCGAGCACCTTCGCCTCGTAGTCCTTGATCTCCGGCGTGACGAATCGCTCGCCCCCCGCGATCGTCTGCTTGCGCTGGTACCGCTCCGGCACGAGGTCCAGGTTCGATCTCGAGACCTCGATGTAGTAGCCGAACACGCGGTTGAAGCGGACCTTGAGCGACGCGATCCCCGTGGCTGCGCGCTCCCTCGTCTCGATCGCGGCGATCGTGTCGCGGCCGTCGCGCCTGATCCGCCGCAGCGCATCGAGCTCGGCGTGGAAACCGTCGCGGATGATGCCGCCTTCCCTGAGGCCGGCCGGCGGGTCGTCATGAAGGCCTGCGGCCAGGCGGGAGGCCGTCGCGACGCATGGATCGGTCTCGGCGAGAGAGGCCAAGAGGCTCGAGCGCGCGGCCCGGAGCGCGCCGAAGAGCTCCGGGAGGCGCGCGAGCGACGCCTGGAGCGCGAGGAGGTCCCGCGCCGTCGCGGTGCCCGACACCGACCGCGCCAACAATCTTTCGATGTCGTGCATGCCGGAGAGCCTGGCCCGCAGCTCCTCGCGCCAAGCCGATCGCTCCAAGAGCTCGGACACGGCGTCGTGCCGCGCGCCGATCTCTCCGGGATCGAGGAGCGGTGCAGCGATCCAGGAGCGCAGGAGGCGCGCCCCCGGAGAGGTCAGGGTTCGGTCCACCGCGTGCAGCAGCGACCCAAGGCGAGCGCCGTCGCGCAGCGAGCGGTCGATCTCGAGGCTGGCAAAGCTCGCGGCATCGATGGACAGGCGCGCGGCCGGCTCGTGGGCGGACAGGCCGTCGATGTGCGAGAGCGGGCTCTTGATCGTCTCCCGGACGTAGGCGAGGAGGCCGCCCGCGGCGGCGATCGCCGCCGGCTTCCCCGCGAGGCCGTAGCCGTCCAGCGACGCGACCTCGAACTGCCGCTTCAGGAGATCCGCCGCGACGGCGGGTGTGAACGTGTACGGGTCGGCAGCCGTCGCCGGGAACCGGGATGGATCCGGCTTCCGTCCTTCGGGCCACAGGAGGTCCTCGCCGTGGACGATCTCGCGGGGCGCGAAGGCGAGAAGGCGCTCGTCGAGACGCGCCCACGCCTCGGGGCCCGCGGCCTCCCACGCCTGGAAGTCGCCGGTGGACACGTCGAGGAACGCCGCGCCCACGCGCCCCGAAACGCAGGCGACCGAGGCGATCCACGCATTCGCCGACGCGTCCAGCTCGTTGGGATCGTCGAGCGTGCCGGGGGTGACGATGCGGACGACCTCGCGGCGCACCAGTCCTTTCGCGGTCTTGGGATCCTCGACCTGATCGCAGACGGCGACGCGATGGCCGCCTTTGACGAGCTTCGCTGCGTACGCGTCGAGCTGGTGGTGGGGGAAGCCGCACATCGGAGCCGCGTTGGGAGTCCCCTTGCCTCGGGAGGTGAGCGTGAGGTCGAGAGCCTTGCTCGCGACCTCGGCGTCCTCGTGGAACATCTCGTAGAAATCCCCCATCCGGAACAGCAGAATCGCGCCCGGATGCTGTCCCTTGAGCGCGCGGTACTGGCGAAACATCGGAGTGAGGGAGGCCGCGTCCTGCATCGGTTCGACGAGTATACAAGCGGACCGCGGAAGCCCGAGGTCCTTGACCGGCTCTCGGCCGCGACGCTATAAACGGCGCGTGGACGAGCAGCAGCTCAATCAGGAGGTCGGCGACCAGGATCGCCTGCTTCTCGTGTTCGCCTACCTGGGCCCGCTCGCGATCTTCTCTCTCGTCGCCAGCCGCAAGGAGTTCGTCAAGTGGCACGCGAAGCAGGGCGTGCTGCTCTCCGTCGCCGTCGCCGCCGTCTGGGTCGTCGCCCGCGGCGTCTACCTCCTGCTGCGCCCCAAGCTGTGGGCGCTGTTCGGAGCGCTCTTCGGCACCGCCGCCGCTCTGACCGCGCTCGGCCTGCTCTTGCTGGTCTTTCTTTGCCTCGTGCGAGCGCTCGAAGGGGAGCGGTTCAAGATTCCGCTCCTGGGAGATCTGGCCGACGCGCTATGAGCCGGCGGGGGCGGCCGACGCGCGCGGCCCAGGGTCCTTCGGCAGATCCCATGCGTTGTCCTGAAAGATGATCACCGCGTACCCCTCGCGAAACGCGGTCTCGCGTATCCCGTAGCGACGCAGCGCGTACTCCAGCCCCGCCGCGAGAAACTGCTGCCGCGTCGCCAGGAGGGTCTTCGTCAGCTCGGCGCGCAGCTTGGGATCCAGAGGGCGCGCGCTGCCTCCTTCCTTGTCGGGGCGCATCGCTTCCGCCGCGCGCGTCCGGGTCGTGGCCAGATCCTCCGCCCGTGCCTTCAGAAACGTCTCGAGATCGGACTGGCTCATCGCCGTGAACGCGGCTCCGCCGGGAGCGGTCACGGGAAGAGGGGCAACGGCCGCCGCCGTCTCGGCGAGCTTGGCCGAGTAGCGCGCATCGTCCGCATTCGCTTGGTCGAGCTTGACCGCCGATTTCCAAGCGTCCGCCGCCGGGGCGTACCGTCCCATGCGCGCGCGAGCGGCCGCGAGCGTCTCCCAATCCTTGGCCTCCGCGCCTCCGAGATCGGCGAGGCGGGTCAGCGCGCTGTCGGCCTTCGCGAACTCGGCGCTCGAAAACGCGCTCGTCCCGAGATAGCGGAGGGCCCATCTCACGTTGCCGACGTAGCGTCCCTCGGAGAGGTCGAACTCGTCTACCGCTCTTGCGTAGGCGGTCATCGCTTCCTTCTGGCGCGATTGATCCTGGTAGAGCTTGCCGAGCTGGAACTCCGCGATCGCCGTCGTCGGCGCCGCGATCGTTCCCGCTTCGATCTTCGACGTCATGTCGTGAGCCACCCGGCTCGCATCGCCGGAGCGCCCGAGATTCGAGTAGGCGTTCGCCAGGTAGAACGTCCCCTCGAGCGAAGGGGATTTCGTCTCGTCCGATTCGAGCCGGTCCTTCGCTCGCGCGAGCGCCTTCTTCGCCTCGTCGTCGTGGCCCGTCGCCTTTTCGCAAAAGAAAAGCCGGTAGAGGAGCGGCCCGTCGAGCCCGCCCTCGGTGTCGAGGTCGTGCAGCGCGGCGCGAGCCTCCTCGTACGCGCCCCGATCGTAGAGTCGCACCGCCTGCTCTTTCGCGTTGCCGGAATCACCGACGGCTCCGGCCCCGCAGGCGGCGACGAGGACGAGGAGCGAAGCGATCCCGAGACGCATGAGCACCCTCCGGCCGACATCTGTTACCACCGGCGGCTGGGGCTGTAAAGTGTTCACCGATGACTCGTCTGGCCCTGATCGCGTTGCTCCTCGCGGCGGCCCCGCCCGCCGGGCAGGGGACGGTCGTAGCCGGGCTGCAGGCCTGGCTCGACGGCACGACGACGCTCGAGATGCGCTTCCGACAGTCACTGGTCTCCGGTGCCCTGGGGACGACGGCCGACGAGAGCGGTCGGATGTACCTGGAGCGTCCAGGGAAGCTCCGCTGGGACTACCTGTCTCCCGAGAAGAAAGTCGCCGTTCTCATCGGCGACCGGACGGAGCTGTACCTGGACGAGGAGCGGGTGTTCACGCGGGGCCACCTCACTCCCGAGCAAGGTCTCTTCCCGCGACTCTTGGCGGGGAGGGACCGCATCGAGGATCTGTTCGCCGTCACGCTCGTCGCGACCCCCTCCACCGGGGGACGAGGCGCATATCGCCTGAGGCTGGTGCCGAAGAAGACGCCCGGCTCGACGGGGGAGGTGACGTTGACCCTGCGGCCGCCCTCGTTCTCGATCGAGGCGGCAGAGCTGCTCGACGAGGCTGGCAACAAGACCTCCTACACCTTCACCGACGTCCGCCGCAACCGAGCTCTCGCCGACGGACTTTTCGCATTCGAGCCGCCTCCGGGGACGGAGATCGTCGACGAGCGCTGAAATGGACCGGCGGTGTTACCATCCCGCCCACCTTTCGGAGGACATGAGTGAGCAGGGCGGCGAGCTTCTTGAGCCACAACGGAGGCGCACTGACCGAGCCCACCGTCTCGCCCGACGAAATCGTCGGGCTGGTCGCCGGCCGACTCGAGGAGGTCGAGCGGCTGTTCCATGAAAACCTCGCATCACCGGTCGCCATCGTCGACGAGATCGGCGATTTCGTGGGACGGGGCGGCGGAAAGCGCGTCCGGCCGACGTTGCACCTCCTCTGCGCCGATCTGTGCGGCTATGGAGGCAGCCACGACGTCCTGCTGGCGACCGTGCTCGAGTTCATCCACTCGGCCACGCTGATCCACGATGACGTCATCGACGCCGCTGCCACCCGGCGCGGCCGACCGTCCGTCAACAAGACCTGGGGGAACTCGATCACCGTCTTGTTCGGCGACTACCTCTACGCCAAGGCGATGGAGCTTGCCCTGCGCGCGGGCAGCCTCAGGATCATGGACCGGTTGGCCTGGATCACGCTGCGCATGACCGAAGGGGAAATGATCCAGACGAGGTTCGTCGGCCGGCTCGACCTGTCGATCGAGGAGTACATCGACCTGATCGAGCGAAAAACGGCCGTCCTGTTCGGCGGATGCTGCGAGCTGGCCGGGATCCTGTCGGGCGTCGACGATCGCAAAGAGCAGGCGCTGCGCCAGTATGGGCTCCACATCGGACTGGCCTTCCAGATCGTCGACGACATGCTCGATTTCACCGGCGACCCTGCGGTTCTGGGAAAGCCGACCGCCAGCGATCTCCGCGAAGGGAAGGCCACGCTTCCGGTGCTCGACCTTCTTGGGAACGGCTCGGCGCGCGGGCGCGAGCTGGTGACCCGGATCGCCGCGGGCGGCGCCCACGACGGCGAAGGCCGCGAGCTGGTCGCGCTGCTCTACGAGTGCGGTGCGCTGGATCGCGCCGAGGCGCGCGCCAGACGCCACGCCGAGCTCGCCGTGCGCGAGCTCGAGGCTTTTGCCGACGGCCCCGCCCGTCGCGCGCTGATCGGCGTGCCCGACCTCCTCATCTCCAGGAACCGCTAGCGCGCCCGGCGATCTACAACATCTTGGGGCGAGGGATCGGAGCCACCCCGAAATGTAGCGGTCGTCCGTTGAGCGGCGCGGGGGGCGCGGTGTATATTTTCCGGCGCCACCGAGGGACTCGCTCGCCATGATGAAGATCGAAAAGATGCAAATCTCCGGGTTCAAGTCGTTCTCCGAGAGCACCGAGGTGGTTTTTCCAGATGGGATCACGGCCGTCGTCGGTCCCAACGGTTGCGGCAAGTCGAACATCGGCGACGCCATCAACTGGGTGCTCGGCGAGCAGAGCGCCAAGTCGCTCCGCGGCTCGAGCATGCAGGACGTCATCTTCAACGGCAGCGAGGCGCGAAAGCCTCAGGGGATGGCCGAGGTTTGTCTCCATCTCGCGGCACGAGTCAACGGGGATGGCGGCGAGAAGAAGCACATCACGATCACCCGCCGACTCTTCCGGGACGGCGAGAGCGACTACTTGCTCAACGGCGCGAAGACCCGCCTCAGGGACATACAGGACCTCCTCCGCGAGGAGCGGATCGGCGCGCAGACCTACGCGACGATCGAGCAAGGGCGGATCGATCAGATCCTCAACGCGAAGCCGAAGGACCGGCGCCTGATCATCGAGGAGGCCGCCGGCATCGCCGGGTTCAAGCACAAGAGGCGCCTCGCCGAGCTGAAGCTCGAAGCGACTCAGGCGAACCTCCTCCGCGTCAACGACATCGCCGTCGAGGTGGAGCGGCAGATCGGATCGTTGAAGCGTCAGGCCGCCAAGGCCCGCAGATACGGCCGGCTTCGCGAGGAGCTGCGCGCGAAGGAGCTGGTGCGGTTCGCCGGAAAGGCCCGCCGGCTCGATGACGAGCTTCGATCCCTGAGAGAGAGGGAGGCGGCCGCGGGAATCGTGGAGGCCGAATCCTCGGCGCGTCTCGCGACGCTGGAAGCGGAGATCGCCGCGTCCCGGACGTCGCTCGACGAGGCGGTCAGCGCGGGCCGGGCGGCGACGGAGGCTATCCACCAGCTCGAGATCGAGATCGACCGCGGCGAGGCGCGCATCGCCGCCTGCCGCGAGCGCATCTCCGAAGGCGAAGACGCCGACCGGCGGCTCGCCGAGGATCTCCTCGCGCTCGGCGCACGTCAGGCGGCGACGTCCGAGCAATCGACCGCGCGCGCGAGCGAGCTCGCCGCCGAGGAGGAAGGCTACGCCGCGACGGCCGCGCGCCTCGAGGGAGAGCGGCGCTCCGTCGTCGAAGGGAGCGCCGCGCGCGACGCGAGGCGCGAGCGCGTCGAGGCGCTGCGGGAGAGTCTGTTCGATTCGATGAGCCGGCTCGCTGATAGGCGCAACCGGTCCCGCTCGATCGCCGAGAGCGCGGCCCGGGAGGCCGCGCAGCGCGCACGCCTTCTGGCGGAGCGCGAGGCCACGAGCGCCGACAAGGCCCGCGCCTCTGCCGAGCTGAGGGATCTGGGCGAGCGCACCGAATCCGCGAAGCGCGATCTCGAAGAGCTGCGCCGGACCGTGGCGCAGACCGAAACCGAGCTGGCCGCCGCTCGCGTTCGTCACGCCGAGCTTCAGGCCGCGCTCGCGGCGGCGCGAGAGCGGGAAACCGCGGCGTCGTCCGCGCGCCGCACGCTCGAGGACGTCGCGACACGGTTCGCCGGCGTCTCGGACGGCGTTCGTCTGCTCCTGACGAGCGGCGCCGGCGCGGGCGTCCGCATCGGCGGAGTCGTCGCCGATTTCGTCGAGGCCTCCCGCGAGATCGAGGGAGCCGCGGAGGTCTACCTCCAGGGCGTTCTTCCCGCGGTCGTCGTCGAGGACGACGCCGACGCGAGCCGTGCGGCGCAGATGGTCCGCCGGGAAGGCGCCGGGCGAACGATGGTCTTGAGACGGAGCGCGAACGGGTCGGACCGATCGCGGGCCTCTGTTTCTGGGAATGGGGCGCTTCCCGAGACGCTGCGAGGGGACGGGCGGGTGCTCGGGCGCCTCAAGGACCGGCTCCGGATCCGCTCCGGAGACGGGTTCGTCGGGTCGCTCATCGGGAATGCGGTCCTCGTGGATTCTCTGGAGAGCGCGCTCGCTCTCCATCGCGTTTGCCCGACGGTGGACTACCTGGCCGAATCCGGCGAGGTGGTCTACGCCTCCGGCCTCATCGCCGCGGGCGGGGGGACGTCGGGAGACCTGGGGCTGCTCGCCCACAACCGAAAGCTGAGCGAAGCCGCGGAGCAGCTGTCCGAGGCGGCCGTACGGGCGAGCGCGCTCGAATCCGATGTCGAGCGGACGAAGCGAGAGGTCGAGCGCCTCGAATCTCGGTGGGCGGACGGTCGGCGGGCGCTCGAAGCGGAAGGTCCCCGAGGGAACGACCTCGAGATGCAGCGGCTTCGCACCGAGGACGAGGCCGGCCGCCAGGACCAGCGTCTCGCCGTGCTCGCGGACGAGCTGACGGCGCTCGACGCCGAGCGATCCGCACTCGCCGCGGAGCTCGCTTCGCAATCCGCCCTCTTGGCCGATGCCGAGGTCGAGCACGCCCGGTCGGAGGAGGCGCTCAGCGCCGAGGCCGCCGCGCTGGACGAGGAGGACGCCGCTCTGCGCTCACGGCTCGACGCCGAGGCCGCCTTGCGCGCCGAGGCCGCGGCTCGCGAAGAGCGCGTCGAGTCGGCCCGACGCGAATGCGGCCGGCTGGCCGAGATCCTGGCGGAGATCGCCTCTCGGTCGAGCGCGGCCCAGGCCGATCGGGCCGCCTCCGGGGAGCGCGCGCGCGAGGCCGCCGAGACCCTCACGGCGACCGAGGCTCTGCTGCTGACCCAGTGGGAAGAGCGCCGCGCCGGAACGAACGCGACCGCCGCGCATGAGGCGGACCTCTCGGACCGCCGGAACGGGCTCCAGGAGAGAGAGGCCGCTCTCCTCGCCGAGCGCGGGACGCTCGACCGCGCGCGTGACGACGCGCGCGAAGCGGAGCTGGCCCGAACGCGGGCGGAGGCGGATCGCCACTTCCTCGACGAGCTGTGCGCGCAGGAGCTCGGCGTGAGCGCCGACGAGGCGGCGGCCGCGGCGGGAGACGAGGCGATCCAGACGGCCGATCACGCCGCCCTGGACGCTGAGATCGCCGACATCAAGGCGAGGGTCGAGGCGATCGGTCCGGTCAATCTCATGGCGATCGAAGAGTTCCGGGAGCTCGAGGAGCGCCATGCGCACCTCGCCGCGCAGCAGAAGGATCTCGTCGACGCGATGACGTCCCTTCGCGAGACCATCAAGCGGATCAACCGGAGCTCGCGCGAGCGGTTCGTCGAGGCGTTCGAGACGGTCCGCACGCACTACGTCGAGACGTTCAAAGTGTTGTTCAACGGCGGCCGCGCCGATCTCGTTCTCGAGGAAAACGACGACGTGCTCGAGGCCGGGATCGAGATGATCGCGCAGCCGCCCGGCAAGAGGCTCGGCCACGTCTCGCTGATGTCGGGAGGCGAGAAGTCGATGGCGGCCCTCGCTCTGTTGTTCGCGATCTTCCGCTATCAGCCTTCGCCGTTCTGCTTGCTGGACGAAGTCGACGCCGCGCTGGACGAGCTGAACGTCGGCCGGTTCACCCGCATGCTGTCGGAATACGCGCACCACACGCAGTTCATCCTGATCACGCACAACAAGCGCTCGATGGAATCGGCCAACCTGCTCTACGGCGTCACGATGGAGGAGGCGGGCGTCTCGAAGCTCGTGTCGCTGAAGCTCTAGCCGGCGCCTCAGCGCCCCGCGGTCAGAGCGATCTCGAAATCGAACCCGTGCCCCTTGCGGGCGATGCGGCCGGTCACCGTCTTGGCGTCGGGCCCGAGCCTGATGCCTTTGAGCGTCGCGAAGGCCAACTGGACCCAATGGTCGCCGATCCGTGCGGCGACCCCCAGGATGATGTCGTGCGGATCGGAGGCGTCGACATCCCCTTGGATCGTCGCCGGGACGGTCACGCGCGGCGCCTTGCCGTCGGGAGTGTCGCCGGGGACGAACGCCAGCATTTCGTGTCGAACCACCGCGCCCATGTCCCGGCCGAGCGGCGTCTTCGACCGCCAGAGATCGGGAACGTGCTCCGCGGTCGTGCAGGCGAGGAAGACGGCGACGTCCTTGACCTGCCGCTGCTCGTTCTCCTTCGGGAGATGGAATCGCGCCTTCGCTTCTTCGTCGGCCCAAGCCGGCACCTTCAGCGTCCGGTCGCCGACGAGCGTGACCACGAGCGGCGCCCGGTCCTTCGCCGCGCGGAGCGGTGCGGGGGGCGGTGTCGCCGGGGCGGATTCGGCGTGCCGGTGCCGCATCGCCGTGAGAACGGCCTCCGACACGCCGGCGAGTCGCAGCTCTTCGACCATGTCGTTGGACAGATCGAACGCCTCCGGCCGGTCCTCGATCGCCCGGAGGATCTCCTTCTCCGGCGTTCCGGAAGCCACCATGCGAACGATGTCCTCGTTCTTGAGGGGAGAGGCGGACGGTGCCGCCGTACCTTCGGCCGCGGCCGCGAGGACGATCGCGAGCAAGAGCGGCCCTGCCACAAGGGCTATCGCAACGAGCCGGGCCATCACGCGACCTCCAGGCTCAAGCCGTCGTAGGCCAGCTCGATGCCCGAGGGAAGCGTCGGCGATACCGCGGCGTGGCTCAGCTCGTGGGCGATGTGCGTGAACAGGGTGCGCGCGGCCCGAATCCGCGCCGCCTCTTCCAGGGCGCGCGACAGATGCAGGTGCGTCGGGTGCGGGCGGTGGCGGAGTGCGCTCAGCACGAGAACGTCCAGATCCCGCAACAGGTCGTACGACGAATCCGGGATCGCGCTCACGTCCGTCAGATACGCGAACTTGCCGATCCTGTATCCCAGGATCGGCAACCGCCCGTGTTGAAGCGGGATCGGGATCACCGTCCGCCCGTGGAGCTCGAAAGGCCCCTCGACCTCGTGCATCTCGAGGCTGGGCTTGCCGCCGCCCGCCTCGACGTCCTCGAAGACGTACCAAAACGTCCTGCGGATCCCCGCCAGGGTGATCGGCGAGCCGTAGACGGGGATCGAGCCGCCGCGCCGCCAGTTGAACATACGCAGGTCGTCGAGCCCGAAGATGTGGTCGGCGTGGGCGTGCGTGTAGAACACGGCGTCGAGGCGCATCAAGCCGATCCGGAGCGCCTGCTGCCGTAAATCGGTCGAGGTGTCGACGAGGACGGTCGAACCGTCCCAGCGGAGAAGTATCGACGGCCGCAGACGGGCGTCGCGTGGGTCGGCGGAGCGGCAGACCTCGCAGGTGCACGTGGGCGCCGGGACCCCCGTGGAGGTGCCGGTCCCCAGGAAGGTGACGTTCACGAGGCGTCCTAGCCGCGTACGTGCTGGCGAATGTCGTCCGCGATCGCGTCGGCGGCCGCGCCGGGATCCACGGCCTCGGTGATCGGCCTACCGACGACGATCCGGTCGGCGCCGGCGAGCACGGCCTCGGAGGGCGTGGCGGTGCGCGCCTGGTCGTCATCCCCGCGCCGCTCGCGCGCCGCCGGCCGGATCCCCGGCACGACGAGGATCCCGTCCGGAAACGCCCGCCGAGCCGCCGCCACCTCGAGAGCCGAGCAAACGACGCCTCCCGCGCCGGCGTCCTGCGCGAGCCGGGCAAGGCGCGGAACGGCGTCCGCACAAGGGCCCACGATGCCGATGCGCTGCAAGGCGTCGTCGTCATGGCTCGTCAGGATCGTAACGGCGAGGACGACGGGCG
>CAZEII010000059.1:0-18659 GCA_964511835.1 uncultured Acidobacteriota bacterium
ATGAACATCATGCTCGTGTCGGTCACGGAGCGGACGCGGGAGATCGGCGTGCGGAAGGCGCTCGGCGCTCTCCGCCGCGACATCGTCGGCCAGTTCTTGACCGAAGCCGTGACCTTGAGCAGCCTCGGAGGGATCATCGGCGTCGCGATCGGGATCGGCATCTCGTCGGTGATCAAGGCCAACGTCCCGGCGCTGCCCACCGACATCCCGCTTTGGTCGCCGATCGTCGGCCTCGCCGTTTCGATGGGGGTCGGGATCTTCTTCGGCGCCTACCCCGCGGTCAAGGCGTCGCGGCTCGACCCGATCGAATCGCTGCGATACGAGTGACGACAAAAAGGGGACACTCCCCTTTTTTCTGATTGAGCGAGCCGCTCCGGCGGGGCGGGGCGGCGCGGCGGGCTCTCCGCCGAGGAGCCGGCGTGAATCCCGAGCGCTTCGCGCGCCTCAACGAGATCGTGCTGACGGTCCTCCGGCTGCCGGAGAGCGAACGGGACGGCTACCTGCGCGAGGCCTGCGCGGAGGACGCGAGCCTGCGCGCGGAGGCCGAGAGCTTGATCGCCCGCAGAGGGGAGGACGCGACGTTGGAGCGGGACGCCTTCGTGCGCTCGCTGCTGGAGACGGTCGGGGAAGCAACGGCCGCGCCGGTCAGCGGATTCGCCCCGCGCCAAGTCGGCCCGTACCGGCTCGTCGGGATCCTGGGCGAGGGAGGGATGGGGACCGTGTACCACGCGCGTCAGGTCGAGCCGATCTCGCGCGAGGTGGCGCTGAAGCTCGTCTCTTCAGGTCACGACTCGGACTCGATGCGCGCGCGGTTCGAGTCGGAGCGTCAGGTCCTGGCCCTCATGGACCACCCGAACATCGCGCGTGTCCTCGACGCGGGCTCGGACGTGGAGGGGCGCCCCTACTTCGTGATGGAGCTCGTGCGCGGCGTGCCGATCACACAGTACTGTCGGGAGCAGAGTCTCGCGGCGCGCCAGCGGCTCGAGCTGTTCGCAGACGTGTGTCGCGCGGTCCGGCACGCCCACCGCAAGGGAATCATCCACCGCGACCTGAAGCCGTCGAACGTGCTCGTGACGGTGACCCGGGAGCGGGAGCAGGTGAAGGTGATCGACTTCGGAATCGCGAAGGCGCTCGGCGAGACCGGCCTTGGCGTCGCCCGCCGCACGCGCACGGGCACGCTCGTGGGGACGGTCGAGTACATGAGCCCGGAGCAGGCGCGCGGGGAGGTGTCGTCGCTCGACGTGCGCTCGGACGTGTTCTCCCTGGGCGTGATCGCCTTCGAGCTCCTGACCGACCGGCTGCCCTTCGATCTCGAGAATCAGCCGCTCCACGAGGTGGTCCGCCGGATCAGCGAGCAGCCGCAGCGGCGTTTGCGTGCGACGGCGACCCTAGCGAGCGGGCGCATCGAGGCGGACCTCGAGACGATCGTCTCCAAGTGCCTGGAGAAGGACCCGGACCGGCGCTACGGAAGCGCGGCGGAGCTGACGGAGGACGTGGAGCGGTTCCTCGACAACCGGCCGGTGCTGGCGCGGCCGGCGACGACGATCTACCAGGTGCGACTCTTCGCGCGCAGGCACAAGGCGCTCTGCGGGGCGGTGGCCACGGTCGGGATCGTCCTCCTCGGCGCGAGCGTGGTGAGCACGATCCTGTACATGAGGGCCGAGCGGGCGCGGGTCGAGGCGAGCCACCAGCGCGACGCCGCGCAAGCCGTCACGGGTTACCTCACCTCGATGCTGGGGTCGGTCGATCCCCGGCTGGCGCGGGGACGCGAGATCACCGTGAAGGAGGTGCTGGACAAGGCGGCGGTGACGGTCGGCGCGTCGTTCCGAGGACAAGACGAAGTCCAGGCCTCCGTCCGTCTCGCGCTGGGCTCGACGTACCTCTCCCTCGGGGACATGAAGGAGGCCGAAGCGCAGATCCTCCCGGCGCTGTCGGCGCAACGCAGGCTCTATGGCGAGGAGGGCCGGGACACGCTGGAGGCTCTGAACGAGATCGCGCTGCTGCGTTGGATCCAGGGAAACTACCCCGAGGCCGAGCGACTGCAGAGGCAGATCATCGCGATCAAGGAGCGCACGCTCGGCCCGGAGCATCCGGAGCTGTTCGATACCAGGAGTCGGCTCGGCGCGATCCTCCGTGACGCAGGGAAGGACGTCGAGGGTATCGCCCTGCTCCGCCCGCTGTTGGAGTTCGCACGCCGGACGCGCGGACCCGACGATGCCGGCACGCTGAGCGTCCAGTACCAGCTCGGGACCCTCCTCTCGAAGCAGGGACTATGGGACGAGGCGGAGCGGACCCTGCGCGAGAACCTCGAGGCGAGGCTGCGCGTGTTCGGAGAGGACCATCCCGACACCATTTGGTCCATGGAGTTCGTCGGGCATATCCTGAACCGCGAGGAGAAGTTCTCCGAGGCGGAGCCGTTCGTATCGCGCGCCTGCGAGATCGCGAGCCGCGTACAGGGCAAGGATCATCCCGACACGCTCTGGTGTCGGAACGTATTCGGCGAGACCCTGCTCGGGCTGGGAAGGACGGACGAGGCCCGTACCGCGCTCGAGGACATCCTGCAGACCCGGGTGCGAATTCTCGGCCCCGAGCACCGAGACACGCTCTGGACGACGACCGTCCTGGCCGACGCGTACTCGCGGCTCGGGCGGCACGCCGAGGCGGAAACGCTCGCACGGCGGGCCCTGGACGCGCGCGTGCGACTCCTCGGGGAGGACCACTACGACACGCTCTGGTCGAAGGTGTGCCTCGAGCGCGTGCTGGCCGCCGAGGGCAAGATCGACGAAGCGCAGCAGGTCGCGCGGCGAAGCCTCGCATCCCTCGAGACGAACCCCGCCGAGCTCCACCACAAGTATCTGGAAGGCGCGGTCGCGTTGACCGACCGGGTGCGCCTCACCGGGCGATTCGCGACCGGTGAGCCGCTCGTGCTCCTCGCGCACGGCCGCCTCGTCGAGGGCTCGGACATTCCGGAGCGAACCCGGCTGAGGTCGCTCGAGGCACTCGTCGAATTCTACGAGGCGTGGGCCGCCGCCGAGCCGGGCAAGGGGCGCGAGGCGCGGCTCGCCGAGTGGAAGCAGAAGCTCGTTGAGGCGGGGGCTCAGTGATGCGGTGAGCCGCCTCCCCACACGACCGACCAAATCTGGACAAACGATCCCAGGCGCTCGATGACCGACGAGCGGTAACTCGTGCTCTGTTCCTTGTTCCTGCCGCCGGGCGGGATGCCCGGAACGTCGCTCCCGCCGTTGAGGCGGAAGGTCCCGATCTGCGTCTTGGTCTTCACGACCGACAGGATGATCGGCACGTCGGTTCCGCCGGCGAAGACGGGAGCCGCGATGCCGGCGACGAATGCGGAAAGGACGATCGCAGCCACGAAACGAACTTTTCTCATGGCGTTCCTCCTCGGAGCTGATCTCGCTCCCGCGAGAGTACGCCTGCACCGCGAGCGCGTCAACGACCTATCGCTCGCCGCCCGGCTCTTCCGAGCAGCAACAAGTTTCTCGCAGGGCCATCGGCAGCTCGATGCTGGCCGGTTCCGGCCGCCGCTCACGAATCCGAAACCGGACGGCTTCTTTTTGGCACCGGTCCCTCTCGCTTGACATCCTCGATCCCGGGAATCATCCATTTCCACGACGTACGTCCGTCGTCCGGAGACAACGATGCGAGATGGAAAGACGCGCAAGCGACGCTCGGCGGCCGGCGCGCCGGGCCTGCAAGAGTTCCTCGATCAATACGTCGCGAAGATCACGCTCCTGTCGGGGCCGGGCGCCGGCGCTGGGTTCGCGATCGATCGCGAGAGGGTCATCGTCGGCCGCGGGCCCGGCGTCGACCGGGCGTTCGACGACCCTTCGATGTCCCGCCAGCACGCCGCCATCGAGTTCAGCGGAACGGGCTTCAGGCTTCGCGATCTGGGCAGCACCAACGGCACGCTGCTCAACGGCCAGGCCGTGCAGTCCGCCGAGCTGCGACACGGCGATCGCTTCGAGATCGGCGGCCAGACGTTCGTGCTCGCCATCGAGGAGCGGGAGCTCGAGCCCGAAGCCTACGAGCTGAAGTCGTAGGGCCGGCGCCTACCACGGACGCGAGCGGTGAGCGCCTCAGCAGCCGGCACCCCCGCCAAGCCGGTCGGCAACTTCGAGATCGTGCAGGAGATCGGCCAGGGTGGGATGGGCGTGGTCTTCCTCGCGCGCCAACCCACTCTCGACCGGATGGTCGTGCTCAAGAAGATCCGGCGCGAGCTTCTCGTCGACCCCGCCATGCTCGAGCGCTTCCAGCGCGAGGCTCGAGCGGCCGCCGCCGTGCACCACCAGAACGTCGTCAGCATCTACGACTCCTTCGAGGCGCGCGGAGACCACTACATCGCCCAGGAGTTCGTCGACGGCGGCGATCTCAAGCGGGTCACGACGCAGCTCGGAAAGCTCGACGCGGAGGTCGCGGCGCTGATCGCGCTCGAGATGGCGAGAGGCCTCGAGGAGATCCACGCGCGCGGGATCGTTCACCGCGATCTGAAGCCGGCGAACATCCTGATCAGCGCGACGGGAGAGACCAAGATCGCGGACTTCGGGATCGCGGTGGTTCCGAAGGCGGACGGGCTGACTCGTCCGGGGATGCTCGTCGGCTCGATCCCGTACATGGCGCCGGAGCAAGTCTTCGGGCACCGAGCGGATCACCGCACCGACATCTTCCTCTTCGGTAACCTTCTCTACGAGATGCTCGCCGGGTCGCCCCCGTTCCTGGGCCCGGAGGAAGAGGCCCTCGAGGACCTCGTCACGCGCATGCAGGCCGAGCGCTACGCGGACGTCCGCAAGCTCTCGCCGGCCACGCCGCGATTTCTCGCTCGCATGATCCGACATTGTCTTCGCGCGAAGCCCGCCCGGCGCGTCTCGTCGGTGACGCTCCTGAGACGCTCGCTCGAGAGGACTCTGGGCCGCCCCTCCCCCCTCGAGTGCCGGAACGAGATCGCGCATCACCTCTGGGCGCGAGGGGTGTTCCGTCCGGCGGACGGGCAAACCGCCGTTCGAAGCACCGATCCCGCGCCCGCCAGGATCGCCACGCGGCGGCACCTCCTCTGGGCGGTATCCGCGGTCGCGAGCCTGCTCGTGGTGGCCGCCGGTCTGGCCGGATACGCGCAATTCCACAGGAGCGGAGACGACGGGGGACGAACGACGCAGCCCGTCGCTCGCGCCTCCGAGATTCCCCGCCCGGAGCGGAGCGCGCCCGCGCTCCCGCCCGCGCTCCCTCCGGAGCCGGCGCACGTGCGCTTCGTCGCCGACCCTTGGGCCGAGATCACGATCGACGGCGGCGCGAGCTTCTTCACCCCCCGCGCCGCGCCGCTCGACCTTCAGCCCGGAACCCATCGGGTCACGCTCGCGCATCCGACCTTCGGGCGAGTCGAGCTGACGCTCGACGTCAAGCCCGGCGAATCGCGCACGGTCCGCCACGTGTTCCCGCGGGAGAAGGCGTCGTGATCGCGCTCCGCGTACGACAGGTCCTCTTCGTAGCCGTCGGCTTCCTGACGGTGAGCATGCTCTCCGCCGCCGATCGCGTTCACGTCGTCGCCTCCGGGGAGTCGGCCGCGTCGCTGGCCAAGACCTACTATGGAAACAAAGACCTCGGAGACCTTCTCCTTCGCTTCAACGGGAGGCCGGGCAAGATGATCCACCCGGGGGAGCGGCTGACGATCCCGTTCTGCGCGACCTACCAGGCCAAGGCGGGGGACACCTGGTCGGCGGTCGCCAGGCGCCAGCTCGGCCGGGCGGGGGTTTCATCCGTTCTCGCCGAGCTCAACGGGTACGCCGCGGGACAACCGCTTCGCGTCGGAGCGCGCATCGCGCTGCCGGTGGTGCTCGATCACACGCTCGCGCGCGGGGAAACTTTGTCCTCGCTCGCCGAGCGCTACTACGGCGACACGAAGAAGGCCGCGATCGTGCAAGCGTTCAACCGGATCGACGACGCCGGCAGATTGGCCGTGGGAGCGGTGCTCGAGATCCCGCTGGTCGCGTTCGTGCGTGGCGAAGCGGAGCCCGCCATCGCCGTCACCGCCCCGCCGCCGCCGTCTCCGCCTCCGCCTCCCGAGCAGCCCAAGTTCGACATCCCGCTGCTCGGCGCCGCTCGGAGCTTCGCCGACGGCGAGTACGACCGCGCGAGAGAAACCTTGGAAGCGCTCCGCGGGCCGGTCACCCATGACGGGACCGCCTCGGACAAGCGCGAGTGGGGCGAGCTCATGGCCTTCGTCTACATCGCGCTCGATCGCGACGCCGACGCCTGCGCGGCCTATCGATCGACCCCGTCCCAGGGCAAGCCGCCGGATTTCGATCCCGACCTGGTCTCCCCGCGCATCCGTGCGGCGCTGACGAATTGCTCCGCCGCAAATCCGCGCCCCGGGCAGCTTGACAACCCCGCGCCCGCTCCACAGATTTCACCCCATGCCGGCACGCAGCGCTGATACGACCGACTCCAACACCGTCGAGCGCGAGGAGTACCGTCCGCCCTACGCCGCGCCCTACGTGTGGATTCTTGCCGTGATCGACCCGGCGACCGCGAACGGGCTCCATCGCCTCTCTCAGTACGAGACGGTGATCGGCCGCGGTGACGAAGCGCAGATCGACTTGAACGACGAGCAGGTCAGCAAGCGGCACTGCCTCCTCCGCGTCGAGGGCCCCGTCTGCACGATCCAGGAGCTGGGGAGCCTGAACGGCACGTTCGTCAACGGCCGCAAGCTGCGTGACGAGACCGCGATCCGGCTCCGGCATCTGGACGAGATTCAGGTCGGCTCGACCCGGCTCTTCGTCCTCCACGGCGCGTACAAGCGGAACGCGCCTCAGTAGCCGCGCGCTCGGGGCGAAAAGCCATATACTACGGTATATGCTCAAACAGATACTGATCGAGCTCGACGCCGAAACGGCGGCTCGCCTCGAGCGCGCCGCTCCCGCTCGCTCCCGTCGGCGCTCCGAGTTCGTCCGCGCGGCGATTCGCCGCGCCTTGTGGGAAGTCGAGGAGCGAGAGACCCGAGCCGCCTACCTGCGCGACCCCGAAGCGAGCGACGTTGCCTGGCCCGAGCCGTCGTGGGAGACGTGGAGCGTGCGGGAGCCCAAGCGCAGGGCCCGAAAACGGTGAGACAGTATGAGCTCCGCTGGGCCCATCTACCTCGGCCCGCCGGACGGCGTCCCGTTCTCCTGCTATCGCGCACGCAAGCTTACGAGTACTTGACCAGGATCTTCGTCGCGGAGGTCACGACGCGGGTGCGGGGAATACCCCAGGAAGTCCCGCTGGGAAGGCGCGAGGGACTTCCTCGAACCTGCGTCGCGAATCTCGACGCCGTTCGGTCGATCGACCGGAGCTTCATCGGTGATCGACTCGGCAGCGTCGCTCCCTCCCGCCACCGCGAGGTGAAACGCGCCCTTGGCTACGCGCTCGATTGGGCCGAGCTCAAGATCCTGAGCTGAACTTGCGTCACGGACACGTCGCCGCTACT
Source organism: uncultured Acidobacteriota bacterium (assembly GCA_964511835.1). Lineage (GTDB taxonomy): Bacteria > Acidobacteriota > Polarisedimenticolia > Polarisedimenticolales > DASRJG01 > DASRJG01. Next base: position 7,472 of record CAZEII010000059.1, read on the forward strand.
ACGTCGCTGCCGGGGCGCCCAAGATGCGCATCGACCTTGCGCCCGTCCGGCCCCTCGAGGCGGGTTACGTCGACATCCTCCCCGACGGTCGGGCTGACGTCCACCGGATCGACCTGATCTTGAATTGGGGGCCGGCGTTCGTGAAGTAGCGGCGAGCGTTCGGCGGCTCAAGCACGCTCGCGTCTTCGTGGTAGTCTCCGACTTCCATGGGCACCGCCGCAGAAGCCGAGGACTTCTCGCTCATCCTCGGCGGACCCCTCTACCAGCTCTTCCGGCGTGCCCACCTGTCCGGCGACGGACTCGAGCTCCTGCGCCGGCGCATCGTGTTCCTGATGGCGCTCTGTTGGCTGCCGCTGCTCGTGCTCGCTGCATGGGAAGGGCACGCATGGGGCGGGGGTATCAGGGTGCCGTTCCTCCTGGACATCGATGTGCACGTGCGCTTCCTCGTGACGCTCCCGTTGCTCGTTCTGGCGGAGCTCGTCGTCAATCAGAGGATGAAGCCTGTTCTGAGGCAGTTCTGGGCGCGCGGGCTGGTCGCGGAGGGCTCGCGCGCACGCTTCGATGCGGCCGTCGCTGGAGCCCTCCGGCTCCGAAACTCGATCGTCGCGGAGGTGCTGCTCCTCGCCTTCGTATACGGCGTGGGTGTCCTCGTGATGTGGCGCACGAACGCGGCGCTCGACGTCTCGAGCTGGTACGGCACCCCCGAGGGCGGGAAGCTCCATCCCTCGGCGGCCGGCTGGTGGCTCGGCCTGGTGTCGCTTCCGACGGTGCAGTTCTTGCTGCTGCGCTGGTACTTCCGGCTCGCGATCTGGGCGCGCTTCCTGTGGCAGGTCTCGCGCATGGAGCTGCGCCTCGTTCCCACCCACCCCGACCGGGCGGCGGGGCTCGGGTTCCTCGGCGCGCTGAGCTACGCGTTCTCGCCCGTGCTCGTGGCGCAGGGGGCGTTACTGGCCGGAGTCCTCGCCAACCGGATCTTCTACGCGGGCGAGAAGCTTCCCGACTTCAAGGTCGAGATCATCGGGATGGTCGCGACGATGGTGCTCTTCGTCGTGGGCCCGTCGATGGCGTTCGCGCCGGCGCTGTCCCGAGCCAAGCGAGACGGGCAACGCGAATACGGCGTGCTCGCTCAGCGCTACGTCCGCGAGTTCGACGACAAGTGGCTGCGTGGTGGCGCCCCGTCCGACGAGCCGTTCGTCGGCAGCGGCGACATCCAGTCGCTCGCCGACCTCGGCAACAGCTACGAGGTGATCAAGGAGATGCGGTTGGTCCCGTTCACGATGCAGACCGTGTTCCAGCTCGGTGTCGCCGCGCTGGCGCCGATCGGCCCTCTCCTGCTCACCATGTTCCCCTTGAGCGAACTCCTCGACAAGCTCCTGCGCGTCGTCTTCTGACGCCGAGCTACTCGTATCCCTTGCCCCAGAGGAAGTCGTATCTCACGCTGACGCCGACGACGGCCGGGGCGTTGTCATGCACCAGCGCCTTGCCGAAGGCGAACAGCAGCGAGTTCCGGGAATCGATGGACGCGCCGAGCTCGGTGCCCAAGACGAAACTGCGTTGCGCATCGTCCTGAGCGACACCGTCGACCGACGTGCTGCCGCGGAACGCGTAGCGCATGTCCAAAGAGAGCCAGACGCTGTCGTTGAAGGAATAGCTGACGTGTCCTTCGAGCCCGGCCAGCGGCTCCTGCCGCAGGATCTCCCTGCCTTGATAGGAGGTATTGTCCGTGAAGAAGTAGACGTTGGCGTAGCCGTCGAACTGCCACTTCTGCTCGGGACCGAACGGATAGCGCAGCGCGAACTCCGGCTTGAACGACCAGCGATCGGAGCCCAGGTTGAGAATCTTGTTGGGATCGTAGGAGCCGGTGGGAGCGGTGATCGCGAGGCTCAATCCCAGCGTGGTGCTCGGCTGGTAGCCTTCGAATTGCTCGACGCCGAGGGCCGGACCTCCCTTCATCAAGATGCCCACCTGGCAGCCGAAGTCGCCGAAGCCGGTTGTGGTGCGGCTGATGCCGGTGCCGCTGATGGAGCCGTCGAGCCTCGCGAAGGGAAGACCCGCCTCCACCCACATCAGGCGGTGGAACGCGCCGAAGTAGCGCGTGTAATCGATGATGCCTTGATTCAGATGGAGCCTCGCGCCCGCGATGACCAGCGAGGTGTCGATCGAGGCGTCGGCGCGCGCGTAGGCGTAACGCAGCTCGAGCTGATTCGTCCCCGCGGGAGTGTTGTCGTAAGCGTGAGCATCGGTGAACTGCGCGTGAGCTTGGCCCGTGGACGCGACGACGGCGAGTGCGAAGCAGGCGAAGAGCAGCGGTTGAGACTTGATGCTCTCGCTCACGCGCACCCGTCGATCGATTCGCTCAAGGGCAGGCGACGAGCGTTCCTCGGTCTACGAATTCTGTCTGGTCGTCCCAGGTTCCACCGTGGCAACGCATGAGGTAGTACGCGCCCCCGCCGGCCGCAGGGTCGGCGGGATCGGTGGTCGTCGTCGCGGTCACGTTGTTCAGCAAGCACGTTGCGCCCGTGAAGTTTCCGCCCGACGATCGCAAGAGCCCGAGATCACCCTTGGCGAGGTCGAAGGGTCCGAAGACGACACTGCTCGTCCAAGAGATCGTGTGCTTGTCCGCCGCGAACCGGAGCGACCCTCCCATGATGCCGCACACACCGGGTGCCGAGAGATCTTCTTGGAGCTCACCGGAGCTGAGCGCCCTGTTGTAGATGCGAACCTCGTCGATCAACCCCGTCCAGTACTGCCCGAACGTCGGGTCCCCACCGAGCGTCAGCAGACCGGTCGACGGCTGGATCGACCCTGTCTGCGGCCGGCTCGCAACTTGTCCGCCGTTCACGTAAAGGATGAAATTCGCTCCGTCGTACGTCGCGGCCAGATGCGACCATGTGTTCGGTGTCAGCTCCGACGGCGCGAACAAGGGTGCGCTCGCAAACGACGCGGCCGTGGCCGGCCTCCCCGACTGGTCCGACGTTCCTTCGAGGTAGTAGGTGTCGTTCAGGCCCTTGTAGATCACGTCACGCCAATCGGGCGTTACGATCGACGGGTTCACCCACGCCTCCAGCGTCATCCCCGTGGTCAGATCCAAAGACGGCGAGTCGTTCACGTTCACCAGCGCATCCGTGCCGTTGAAATACAGCGCGGCGCCGTACCGCCCCGACGACGTCCGCGTCGCGCCGGCGATTGTCCCGTTGTTCCCATGGCCGCTCGTGTCCAAGACGTTCGAGCCCGAGGCCTCCTCGAAGCGATACTCCGCCATCAGAGTCGTGCAGATCGTGCTTCCGCCCCCGCAGACGCCGCCCTGACAGCTCTCTCCGGAGGTGCAGGAATTCCCGTCATCGCATGGCGAGCCGTTGGCCTTTGCAGGGTTCGAGCAGACGCCCGTCCCCGTGTTGCAGACACCCGCCACGTGGCACGTATCCGATGCGGTACAGACGACCGGCGTGCTCGCGCTGCAAACGCCCGTCGCCGGATTGCAAGTGCCTGGAACGTGGCAGAGATCGGGCGCCGTGCAAACCACCGGGGAGCCGCTCGTGCACACGCCGTTCTGGCACGTGTCGGTCAGCGTGCACGCGTTGCCATCGCTGCACGTCGAACCGTTCGTCTTCGTCGGGTTCGAGCAAACGCCGGTCGACGTGTCGCAGACGCCGGCGAGGTGGCACTGGTCCGGGGCCGGGCACGTGACGGGATTCGATCCGTTGCACACGCCGGCCTGGCAGGTGTCGGTTTGCGTGCAAGGGTTGCCGTCGTCACAAGGGGTGCCGTTCGCTTCCACGGAGCAGTCGACCGAACGCCGGACGGTGACCGAAACGAGCTCGACGAACCCGGAGTTCGGCCCGGGGCCGATCTGACGCACGGGAGCAACGTTGCCGTTTGCGGTCCTCCCGTAGACGGTCACCGTTGCGGGGCACGAGCCAATGAAGAAGTTCCCGTTCGCGACGACGATCTCGTCGTGCACGGAATCGAGAGAGAGGCCGATCGGCGTGCAGAGTTGTGTATTGGTGCCCGAAATCTGTCGCAACGGGCTCGCGTCTCCCACCGCGGTGCGGGCAAACACGAGCACGCTTCCCGTGGAGCTGGTGGAAAAAGCGCTGTTCGCGACGATGAGCTCGTTGTTGGTCAAATCGACCGCGAGCTCCTGGGGTCGGCTGAACGTCGTGTTCGGGCCCTGGATGACCCGTTGCGGCGCGACGTTTCCGGACGCGGTCCGCGGAAACACGGTGATGGAACCGCCGTAATCGGGCCTGTAGTTGACGATATACAGCTCGTCGTGGACGAGATCGACCACGATTCCGTTGGGGCCGGCGATCCCCGTCTGGTCCCCCCCGAGCGTCCGGATCGGAGCGATGTTTCCGCTCCCGAGCAGGGGGAAGACCGTGATGTACGCCCCGCCGTCGATGTCGTTCGTGACGTAGAGCTCTTGGTGGACCGTATCGATCGCGGTTCCCACGGGTCGGGTGATGAGCGTGAGCGGCCCCGCGATGGTCCTCTTCGGTGAATCGTTGCCGGGATAACTCGCGTTGACGTCGTAGACCTTGACCGCATTCGACTGGTTGAGCGGTACGAACAGCTCCCCGCGGTTCGGGTCGATGCGAATCCCATGCGGATGGAGGACTTCCGTCTGAATGGTGCGGCTGGGAGCGAGGTCACCGTTCGCGGTTCGGTTGTAGATGACGACCTTGTTCGTGGCGTAATCCGAGACGTAGTATTGGTCCTCAGCGACGGCGACCGATCCAAGGCTCCCCAACGCGGTTGCCAGGATCGCGGCGAGAAACAGCCGGGCCACGGGAGCAGACTCTCGACGGGCGATTTCTTCCACCAGGCGTCCTAGTCCCCGACCCCCGAGTCTCAGGGGGTAGCTTACGGTGAACTTCAGGTCCGATCAACAACGAGGATACCTAGTATTCATAGGTCGCCTCGAGTCGGTAGAACGTCGGGTGCGCACCGCTCCGCCCTAGGTCTTCTTTCACAACGACTTATCAGACGTGGTTTCAGAATTGTTACGTCGGGGCGGTCGCCGTTCTCGCCGCCGAGCGTGGCGAAACGCCCGGCCCGGCACGATTCCGTGCCTCGCCGACCAATGAGATGGCTCGGTCGTATTACTTGCAGGGCTGCCGCGCCCGCCGAGGGAAGCATGCGCACTGCCATTTTCTCGACGACCCCGATCCTGCTATCCGTTTCTCTGGCGCTCGCCAAACCCTTGGCCGAGGTCCCGTTCACGCTGCACCAGAACGCCGTGATCCTCGAAGCGAAGATCAACGGCCGCGACCCGATCCGTCTGCTCCTCGACACGGGGTGGGGGCCGCTCGCGCTCGTCTCGACGGCGGCTCGGCGTTTGAACCTTCCCCCCGAGCGCACTTCGGGCGATCTGCCTCGCGTCGAGGCCAAGTCGCTAGCGATCGGCGGAGCGGTCAAGCGCGACGTCTCATTCGAAGTGTTTCCGGTCGAGGAGCTCGAGCCGCTCATCGGTCCGCACGATGGCGTGCTCAGCACGGCGTTTTTCAAGGACCTCGTGCTCCAGATCGACTATCCGGCGGGCGTCGTCCGCTTCTACGCACGCTCCCCCATCCCGGAGCGAGCCTCCAACGAGCCGGGCGCGCGCGCAAGCGTTCCGATGGTCTTTTCGCCGCGCGCAGGCGCGCTCCCGTTCACGGACGCCGTGCTCCTCGACGGGAAACCCGTGCGCGCGCTCTTCGATACCGGGGGTTCCGGCGGCTTCATGGCGATGAAGCAGCTCGTCGATCGAGCCAAGCTCGAGGTCCTGCCGGACACGGATCCGAAGATCGGGATCGGCATGCTGAGCGACGGTCGGGCGACGCGGCAGGCGGTGCAATTCGCTCGGGTCGGGCGGATCGCTCTCGGCTCCTTCGTCGTCGATTCGCCCAGGGTCATGATCGCGCCCTCGCAGCTCGAGGGCGGCGACTGGGGCCATGACTTGAACATCGGCTACGGCTTCATGCGAAGCTACGTCGTGACGTTCGACTATCCGAACAAGCTCATCACCTTCGAGCGGCCGAGCTGCCCGCCGGCCGCGGCAGCGAGTCCGCGATAGTGGTGAGGGGCACGGGCGGGTGCGAAGAACTAATTCCTCGGCTCACCGGCCCGCCGCGGGCTGACCAGCTCGATCCGCCACACCGGCCCGGGCGTCGTGAGCGAGCCTTCGAACTCGACGAAAGCCGGGACGTCGTCGGTCAGGAACCAGGCGTGCAGATCATCTGGCATGCGTCCGGTCAGCTTGGCGAATAGCTTCAGCCATGTCCCCAAACGGGGCTTCAGGACGTAGTGGACGGCGGTCTTCGTCAGCTCCCCAACCGTGACCTTCTGCTCACCCGCGGGAGCCAGCTCGAGCTCGATAAGCCTGGGTTTCGGAGTGAACGCCACGTAGTGGATGGTGGCCCCCGCGCCCTTCGGGAGATCTTTCAGCACGGTGATGATCATCCCGTTGTAGACGTCGGCGGGCAGCTCGAGCGAGCCTTCGTCGGTTGTCTCCTCCCCGGACCTGCGGTCCTTCGATTTCACCCCGTACGCCCCCGTCGCGGGCGTCATCGAGATCTCCCTGTCCGTGGGGAACGCCGGGCCGTGCTCCGACATGCTGTAGCGCTCCAGCGCGTAGACGCCTCGCTCGCTGAACGTCACGTTTTCGTCGAAGACGGAGCCGTCCTTGAATCGGAAGACCATCCTCTTGTGGATCGCCCCGTCGCGCTCGACCTGGAGCAGATCGCCCTGCGCGAGGATGGCCCCGTCGACGCTCCGCAGCACGAGAAACCCGTGCGTGATCCCGTCGGGGAAGCGAACCGCGATCGGCCCCGCCCACAGGGGCTGCAGCGCCGCGACAAGGAGCGCGGCGAGTGTCCAGGCCCGGTGGACGCCGCCAACGGCGCCCCACCGGCTGCGCTCTGTTCGATCAGTGCGCAAGGCGCCGGCCGAGCAGATCGAGAGCGCGGGAGAGGTTCGGGGTGTCTTCGAGCACGGAGGCGATGGGATCCTCCTTCATCTTCTTCAGCCGGCCAGGCACCGTCTTGATCGTGAACCGCGAAGGATCGAGCCGCGAATTCGCCTCGCTCCATCGCAAGGGGGTGGAAACCTGTGCGCCGGGGACCGGCCGCGCCGAGAACGGGGCAACCAGGAGCTTGCCGTGGCCGTTCTGGAGGAAATCGATGTAAACCTTCCCGTCCCGCGCGTCGAGCGATCGAGCGATCGTCGCAATCTCACCCATCTCCGCCACGAGAACCCGTGCGAGCAGCTCGCCCAGCAGCCTGCTGTCCTCGAACGTGCATTGCCGGCCGAGGGGAACCAGCACGTGGAGGCCGGTCGAGCCGGAGGTCTTGAGATAGGCGGGCAGCTCGATCTCGTCGCACAATCGGCGCGCGGCGAGGGCCAGCTTCACGACGTTCGCCATCGGGGCGCCCTTGGGGTCGAGGTCGAGGATGCACCAGTCGGGCCGTTGCAGGCTCTGGACACGGCTCGACCAGACGTGGAGCGGGATCGTGCCCAGGTTGATCACGTAGAGGAGCGATGGCTCGTCGTCGCAGACGAAGTAGTCGATCTCACGCCCCCCGTGCTCGCTCCAGATCCGCTCCTTGCGGAGCCAGTCGGGGCCGAATCCAGGCGCGTCTTTCTGAAAGAACGACTTCCCCTGGACGCCATCCGGGTAGCGGGTCATCACGAGCGGACGATCTCGCAGGTAGTGGAGGATCCAGGGGGAGATCTCTCGGTAATAGTCGATCAGATCCCCTTTGGTGTGTCCCTCCTCCGGCCAGAAGACCTTCTCGAGATTCGTGAGCCGGACGGCGCGATCGGCTGGAGCCGCAGCCTCGCTCGCGATCTCTTCGGTCCATTCCGATCGATCGCCGGGAGCCAGGCATTCCTCCGGCCTCTTGTCGTCCCGCAGGCGCACGAAGACGGGATGGCGGAGCCGGCCGTCAGCGGTCCATTCCTTGTAGCGCACCTCGCAGACGATCTCGGGATTCGTCCAGACGTGCTCCCGGCCCTTCGGCAAGCTGCCGGTGGCCGCCGGCAAATCGCGTCGCTCCCCGTCGAGCCGCTGGCGCATATCTCCGAGCTGGCGATCGTCGAACCCGGTCCCCACGCGCCCCGCGTAGCGGTATCCCTCGCCCTCTCGAACGGCCAGGTGCAGCGCGCCGAGGCCGACCCGCCCACGCTTCGGCTCGGTGTAGCCGACGATGACGAAGTCGTCCGCGCGATCGAAACGGACCTTGTTCCAGTCGGCGCCTCGCCCGCGACGGTAGGGCGAAGTGGCCCGCTTGCACACGATCCCCTCGAGACCCATCCGCCGCGCCGCTTCCAAGAAGTCGACTCCACGCCCTTCGACGTGGTCGGCGAAGCGGAGCGGCCCGATCGACGGTACGAGCCTCTGCAGGATCCTCTTTCGCTCCATCAGCGGAAGGGGCCTCGTGTCCCGATCGCCGAACGCGAGAAGATCGAAGACGAACAGGGTGGCGGGATGCTCGAGGGACGCTCGATCGATATCGGAACGCTGGGTCAAGCGCGCTCGTTTCTGCAGCCGCGCGAAGCTGGGACGCCCCTCGTCGTCGAGAACGACCACCTCCCCGTCGAGGAGGATCCGGTCGTAGGGAAGCCCGGCGAGGACCCGCACGATCTCGGGGAAGGAGGCCGAAGCGTTGCCTCCTCCTCGAAACCGGAGCCCCGGCCGGCCGTCTTCCCGAAAGGCGAGCAAGCGGTAGCCGTCGTACTTGATCTCGAAGAGCCAGCCTTCGCCGGAGGGTGGGGATTCTTTCGCTTCGGCGAGCATCCAGTCGATCTCCTTCGCGTGCACCAGCCGCTTGGGAGCCTTCAAACGATGAAGCTCGGCCTCGATGTCCCGGGCCTTGCTCGTCCCGTCCCGCAGCTCCTCGACCGTGAGGCCCGAGAGAACCGACTCCTGAGGCAGCTCGTAGTCTGACCTCGCGCGCCCATCGCGCTCCTTGATCAGGAGCCAATCCTTCTCCGACCTCTTGGTGCGCACGAGAGTCCAGAGGCCTCGAAGCTTGTAGCCCGCCAAGTCGAAGAGAAGCTTCCCCTTCTTCATCCCCTCCCGAGGGTCCTCTCGGGCCGTCCACAGACCCTTGTCCCACACGATCACCGAGCCCGCGCCGTAGTTCTCCTTGGGGATCACCCCTTCGAAGTCGGCGTACTCGAGCGGATGGTCCTCGACGTGCACGGCGAGGCGCTTGTCGTGCGGGTCCAGCGACGGCCCCTTCGGAACGGCCCAGGAGACCAGCACCCCATCCAGCTCCAGCCGGAAGTCGAAATGGAGGCTGCGCGCAGCGTGTTTCTGGACGACGAAGAGGCCCGGCCGTGGCGCGCCGCTCCCCCCGAAAGGCTCGGGGGTGCGCCCCGCCTCGCGCTTGGCGCGGTAGGGGGACAGCTTGTCCTCTGGCCTGCTCTTCATCACGAGTGTATATATGCCCGATCTTCGGAGGTCATTATGGCTCCCCGAGCGTTGGCCACGGCGACCGTCTCCTTCGGCATGGTGTCGATTCCGGTCAAGCTGTACTCGGCGGCGGAATCCTCGACGGGCATCTCCTTCAACATGCTCCACAAGGATTGCGGCTCGCGGCTGCGCCAGCAGTACGTGTGCCAGAAGGATGGCCAGGTCGTCGCGCGCGAACAGATCGTCAAGGGGTACGAGTTCTCCCGGGACCAGTACGTCGTGTTCACGCCGGAGGAGATGAAGGAGCTCGAGGAGAAGGCGACGCAGTCGATCGAGATCGCCGAATTCGTGCCCGCCTCCCTGATCGATCCGATCTACTTCGACAAGCCGTACTACGTCGGACCGGACAAAGGGGGGGACCGAGCTTACCGCCTTCTCGCGAAGGCGATGCGCGACAGCGAGAAAGCAGCGCTCGCCCGGTACGGCGCGCGCGGGAAGCGATATCTCGTGATGATCCGGCCCACGGCGGACGACCGCCTCGTGATGCAGCAGCTCCACTACGCCGACGAGGTCCGCGCGACGTCGGAGATCCCGATCGGGGAGGTCGAGGTCCGCGATCAGGAGCTGAAGCTCGCGTTGCAGCTCATCGAGCAGATCTCGAGCGACGTCTTCCGCCCGGAGTCCTACGAAGACGACGTTCGAAAGCGCATCCAGGAGGCGATCCAGCGAAAGGTCGAAGGGAGCGAGATCGCGATCTCACCGGTCGAGGCTCCGGGTGCCATGGTCATCGACCTCATGGAGGCCCTCAAGGCCAGCCTCGCGAAGAAGGCTGCAGCCTCCGAGACCGAGGATTCCGTCCTGGCGCAGGATCGCAAGCCTCCGAAGCGCGCGGCGCGCGAAGAGCAACCCTCGGCCGAGCGCCGGCCCAAGGCGGCGAATCGATCCACCAAAGCGTAGGCCCGTGTCCGTACTCACGGGATACTCCGCGCGGGAGGTCGCCAAGCTCCTCGGGCTTCCCGTCAGCCGAGTGCATTCCTACGTGCGCTCGGGGTTCCTGAAGCCGGCCCGGGGACCGAAGCGGGCGCTGGCGTTCAGCTTCCAGGACGTCGTCGTTCTGCGCACCGCAAGCGAGCTGGTTCGCTCCCGCATCGCACCCTCGCGCGTGAAGAGGATCCTGAGAAAGCTCGCGAGCGATCTTCCCGAGGGTCGCTCCCTCGCCGCTATGACGATCGTCGCCGAGGGGAACCGCGTCGTGGCGCGCGCCGGGGGCCGCCGCTGGAATCCCGAGAGCGGCCAGCGGCTTTTCGATTTCGACGTCGCCGAGCTGGCACAGAGCGCCGGGCCGCTCGTGCGGCGTGCCGCGCTCGCAGCCCGCAGCGCGGAATCCGAGCTCGACGCCGACGACTGGTACGAGATGGGACTCCATCTGGAGATCGCGGCGCCCGACGACGCGCGCGACGCCTACCGGCGAGCTCTCGAGCTGGCCCCGAGCCACGCCGAGGCGCATATCAACTTGGGGCGGCTGCTGCACGAGCAGGGCGAGCTGGCCGCCGCCGAGGAGCAGTACCGCGCTGCTCTCGCCGTGCGGCCGGAGTCGGTTCCGGCCGCCTTCAACCTCGGCGTCGTTCTCGAAGACCGGGGCCGGAGCGACGAGGCGGTCGGCGTGTACGAGCGGCTCGTCAAGAGGGAGCGCGGCTGCGCGGACGCCCACTTCAATCTGGCGAGGCTCTACGAGAGGTCGGGCCGGACGATCGCGTCGCTGCGCCACCTGAAGGAGTACAAGAGGCTGGC
>CAZEII010000060.1:0-4135 GCA_964511835.1 uncultured Acidobacteriota bacterium
AGCGACCCTCAGCTTAAAAGGCTGGTGCTCTACCACCTGAGCTAACGGCCCACGCTTGGGAAGCGCTCGCAACGATAGCATTTTCAGCGTCGGTCGTTGGCGTCGCGGGATCGGCCGGCGCCGACTTGTCCACGCTCCCACTCCTGCGTCCGTCCAGGCGGCTCGGCGCTTGGCTCGTGTCGCGCGAAGCGTGCGCCGCGTCCGCTCACAGCCCGAGATGCTCCCGCAGCCACCGCGATTGTCGTCGCGACACGTCGACGACGAGGCCGCCGCGCAGGCGGACGGTGTAGCTCTCGTCGACGCCGCGCTCGACGTGCTCGACAAATCGCAGATTGATCACGTGCCGGCGGCTGGCGCGAAAGAAGACCCTGCGGTCGAGCCGCGATTCGAGCGCATCGAGCGTCGATCGGATCAGCGGCCGCTGGCCGCCGATGTGAACGCGCGCATAATTGCCCTCCGCCTCGAAGCACGCGATGTCGCCGATGGTGACGATGAAGCAGCGCTCGCCGTCGCGAAGAAACACGCGGTCCGTGACCGCGCGCGCGTGAGTCCCGGCCGTGGCCGGCCGGCCCGCCCCGCCTGCCCAGGCCGCCCGCACTTTGTCGAGCGCCTCGGCGAGCCGATCGGGACGGATCGGTTTCAAGAGGTAATCGAAGGCGTTCACCTCGAAGGCGCGCAAGGCGTGCTCGTCGTAGGCGGTCGTGAAGATCAACAGCGGGACGCGCTCGAGGCGCTCCAGAAGGTCGAACCCGGTCGCGCCCGGCATCTTGATGTCCAGAAACAGCAGATCTATGGGCAGCCCGGCCAAACGGGCCTCGGCCTCGTCCGCGTTCGCGGCCTCGTCCGCCACCACGACGTCGGGATGCGCCGCGAGCAGGCGCCGCATCTCCCGCCGCGCCAGGCGCTCGTCGTCGACGATGAGGGCGTTCACAGTTCCCGCGGAATCTGCACGGCGGCGGTCGTGACGCCGCCGGCGTCCGTCAGGGCCAACGTGGCGGCGCCGCCGAACAGCAGGCGCAGCCGCTCGCGCGCGTTGTCGAGCCCGAACCCGGCATCGGCAGCCGGCGGCTTAAGGCTGCCGGAGTTGGACACCGTCACGATCACGCCTCCGTTGCCGGTCTTCGCCTCGATGCGCACGGTCCCGCCCTCGATCCGATCGGCGATCCCGTGCTTGATCGCATTGTCGACCAGCGATTGCACGAGCATCGGCGGCACGCGCACGTCGAGCGCAGCCGGCTCGATCGCCCGCTCGACCCGGAGCCGGTCGTCGAAGCGTACGCGTTCGAGCTCGAGGTACTCGTCGACGATCTGCAACTCCTCGCCCAATGGCACAAGGTCGCGCCGGTCGGAGTTCAGCGAATAGCGCAGCAGGCCCGCGAGGTTGGTGACCATGGCCTGCGCGCGCTCGGGCTGGGCGCCGATCAGATGCCGTAGAGAATTGAGGCAGTTGAACAGAAAGTGCGGGTTGATCTGGGCCCGCAGCGCCTGCAATTGCGCGTCACGCGCGGCCGCCGCCATCTCGAGCTGCAGCGCATCGCGGCGGCGCCGGGCATGGACGACGTAATAAATCGTGATCCAGCCGGCGAACGCCCACGTGAATCCCGCGAGAACACCGAACAGTCCGGCGATCGGCACCGGCCCGCTGCGCGAGAGCGCGATGCCGCACCCGACGGCGGCGGTGAGAACGACCGACGTGGGCAGCACGACCGCGGCGGCGCGCCACCAGAAGCGGCCGGCGGGCAATTGCAGCCAGCCGTATTCATTCAGCCGGCTCCGCAAGACGTGCGAAATCGCGGGGCAAACGACCCCGTTGAAGAAGACGATGCTGACGACGTCCCAGGCTCGCCAGACCGGGCTGCCCAGGAAGTACGCGCCGAGCACGTACGCCAGGAAGCTGCCCCATCCCGCCGCCTGGCAGATTCCGTAGAGCCGACCGCCCGGTCTCACGGGGCAAACCCGCGCTCGCGCACGACCTGATTCGGATCGACGAGGAAGGTATCCAGCTGCGCGAAGAACCACTCCGGGTCGTCGAGCATGATGAAGTGCCGCGACCGCTCGGCCATGGCGAAGTGTAGCTTCGGGAGCTCCGCGAATTGACCCTGGAACGTCTCCACGAAGCTCTCGCGCGGAACGTCCATGCCGTAGCTCTTGAGCTGCTCGTGCAGCCCGGCCCAGGTGCCGAGCACCAGCGTCGGCGATGCGATGCGTGCGATGTCCCGGCGCAGATCCAGGCTCATCAGATCGGCCATCGCATCCGCCACCGCCTCTTGGTCCGAGGCCAGGCCCCACGCGGTGACCTTCTCGAGGTCGGCCGGGCTCGTCACCATGAACCTGGTGGCGGCTCCCGACTTCACGAAATCCTCGTACTGCGCGCGTGTCTGGCTCGTCATGTACGCGCGCATCGCGGCGATGTTGGCCCGGGCGTCATCGAGCGTCTTGGCTTGGAACTGCGCTCCGGCCAGAAACGGCAGGCTATCGACGACGACGATCGGTCCGACGAGCTCCGGATGATCGACGGCGACGGCGAGCGCGAGCGTCCCACCGAGGCTGTGGCCGACGATGATCGGATGATCGAGCTGTTGGTCGCGAATGTACGCGACGATCTCCGTCCGTGCCGTCGCCAGCACGGGCGTCGTGATCGCGGACACCCCTGCGAACCCGGCGAGCGTCAGCACGTGACATCGAAATCTATCCTTGTAGCGCGCGACCGTCGTCGCCCACGTGTCGCCGGACGACGACAACCCGGGGATCAGAATCATCGGCCGTCCCTTGCCGGTCACGTCGACGTGAAACGAGTGAAAAGGCGCCGGCGCCTGAGCCGCCGGCCGCGCGTCCGGCGCCGCGGCCGCGTGGCCGACCGGGATGAGAGACACGGAGAGCAAGAGTAGAGTGGCACGCATGGCAGAATACCTCCCGCATTCAACGTGCGTCATGCGTCCCCTCGATGCGTGCCCTTTGTGACGAGCGGTCGCCGGCAGGGATGAACGGCGGCGTCCGCCGGCGACAAGGACGAGGCCGTGGCGGCGGGCGGCTCGGGCGCGTGGTGAGCTAATCCGTCTCGATCGTGGACACCGCCACCGTGACGCCGTTCTTCATCTGCACCACGACCGCCGATTTCTTGGCGTTCCGCTCCGGATCGATCGTGATCCGGCCGGTCGTCGGTCGTAAGCGATCAAGCAGCGACGTTCTTGACCTGAGAATCGCCAAATCCAAGACCGAATCGACGTCGCCGACACCCGGTCTTTATTGACGAAAACATGGACTACCGTTTTTGGCAGACGCGCCGGGCTTCCCGGTCGCGGCTTGGCGCGTCCCTGTCACGGACACGGATTCGTGTTCGGTCTCGGCACCCCGTGACTGTCGGTGCCGAGATCTCCCTCGACCCCCATGGTGATCCCGGTGACGAGGCTGAACTCCACCTTCCCCGCCGCGGGCGTCAGGAGATCCTGGACGAACAAATCCGTCACGCCGCAGGACTTCGAAGCCAGTGGATTCGATCCCGGCACCTGCGTGTAGACACCGCTCGAGCGCAGCACCGAGAGATCGCCGGTGTACACGTTCCACGCCTCGGGCCCCATCTCCTGCTGCCACTCGATGAAGCTCTTGTCGCTCGTGCCGAACACGTAGATCAATCCGTCGTCGACGTCGCAGGCGTCCCCTTGGCCGTCCAGGTCGAAGTCGCTCTGCGATGGGTTGTAGTCGTACAGACAGTTGTCGCAGGCGTCCCCGACCCGATCGAGGTCGGTGTCCGTCTGCGAGACGTTCGGCGCCAACGGACAGTTGTCGCAGGCATCGCCGAGCGTGTCGCCGTCGGTGTCGGTCTGCGAGGGGTTCGCCACTGAGGGACAGTTGTCGCAGGCGTTCCCGATGTGGTCGCCGTCGGTGTCCGTCTGCGTCGGGTTCGGCACGAAGCGGCAGTTGTCGCAGGCGTTGTGGACGCCGTCGCCGTCCGAATCGACGCCCGAAGCATCCTCGTCGATCAACCCATTGCAATTGTCGTCGATCGCGTTGCAGATCTCCGGCGCGTTCGGGTGGACGGCGGGATTCGCGTCGTTGCAGTCGTTCGCGCAGATGCGATACCCGTCACCGTCGGCGTCCGCTTCGTTCGCGGGGACCGTGGGCCAGCTCGGGTCGG
>CAZEII010000060.1:4235-18112 GCA_964511835.1 uncultured Acidobacteriota bacterium
AGCAGTTGTTGTTCTTCCCGTCGCAGAGCTGCGGGGCGCCCGGATAGACGGTCGCGTCGTTGTCGTTGCAGTCGCCCTGGCAGATCCGGAACGCATCGCCGTCGGCGTTGGCTTCGTTCGCTGGGACGGTGGGCCAATTCGGATCGGAGCAGTTGTTGTTCTTCCCGTCGCAGAGCTGCGGGGCGCCCGGATAGACGGTCGCATCGTTGTCGTTGCAGTCGCCGAAGCAGGTCGCGTACCCGTCGCGATCGAGATCGAACGGGTCGTCGACGATCCCGTTGCAATCGTTGTCGAGGCCGTCGCACACCTCGACTCCGTAAGGGTGCGCTGCCGCCGAGCTGTCGTTGCAGTCCCCTTTGAGATACGTGTAGCCCGCGGGCTTTGTGCACGACACCTGCGTCACGTTGTTGTCGCCGTACCCGTCTCCGTCGGCGTCGCGGTACCAGGTCTGAGGCGTGCACGGCGTCGTGCAATAGCGCGCGCCACTCGCCGTGAACGGCTCGCCGCCCCAGACGATCATCTCGGAATCTGTGCGAACGGCGGAGTGGTGCGAGCGCCCCGCGGGTGTGCTGGTTCCTGTCGCCGTCAACGTCCACGAGTCCGTGGCCGGGGCGTACCGCGCTCCTTGGTTGCTCCGCGCGCCGGCAATGCCGTTGTCGCCCCCCCAGAGAATCGCCTCGGTCCCGGTCCATAGCAAGGAATGCCAGTACATCCCTGCCAGCGGCGCCGGCGTGATGGGCGTCCACGTGTCGGAAACCGGGTTGTACCGACTTCCCGAGCTGACGGCAGTGAGCGAGGCATCCACCCCGCCGACTACGAGCATCTCGGATCCAGTCCACGCAGCGCGAGAGAACTTGCGTGGCGACGGGCATCCGGCGCCGGTGGAGGTCGTTGTCCAAACGTTGGCGACGGGGTCGTAGCGACCGCCCGTGTTGTCGGCGAACGTGTCATTGCCCCAAACGACCATGACCGATCCGGTCCAAACGGCCGAGTGTCCGGATCGAGCGCTCGGCGCGTTGGTAGAGCTCATCGCCGGATCCCATTTGTCTTGGAACGGGTCGTAGCGGCCGCCGCCCCCCACCGGATAGCTGCTGCTGTTCCGTCCTCCAAAGATGATCATGCGGGTTCCAGTCCAGACAGCGGTGTGGCCGTGGCGGAAATCGTAGGGGGCGCTGCTCGGGTCGTTCACGGTGGAGGCCAGCAACCAGTCGTTCTGGATCGGGCGGTACCGGCTGCCCCCTCTGCCGTAAACGATGACCTCGAGGCCGGTCCAGACGGCGGATGTTGCGAAGACGCTCATCGGAACGGGTGACCACGTGTCGGTCGCGGGGTCGTAGCGCGCGCCGTCAGACGGGCCGGGCAGTAACGAGGGGGAAAAAGACGCGTTCGTCCCGCCGTAGACGAACATCTCCGCACCGGTCCAGACGGCGCCATGATCCTCACGCGGAGCGGGTACCGTAACGCGGCCGGCCATCGGCACCCAGGCATCGGTGGCGGGGTTGTAGCGGGCACCGTCGTCGTGCGTGGTCGAGGGCGAGTAGCTATAGCCTCCCCAGACGATCATCTGCGTTCCGGACCACACCGCGACGTGATCTTGACGCGGCGACCCTGCGTTGACGCCCGTGCTCGTCGCCCCCCAAGCGTTCGCGACAGGATCGAAGAGGCCTCCCGTATTGAGGCCCGTGAAACAGCAGTTGCCGTCCAACCCGCCCCAGACGATCATGCGGGATCCTGTCCACACGGTCGTGAAATTTGATCGTGCCGACGGCTGTCCTGCCGTGGTCATAGAGAACCAGGTATTCGTCGACGGGTCGAACATGCCGCTGCCTCCCGGGCAGCCGCCCCACACCAGCATCCGAGTTCCCGTCCAGACCGCGTTGTTCGGTGTGTAGGTGGATCCATTACCGAAACCACACTGAGACGGGGCGTTCGTGCTCGACATCGTGGACCAGGCGTCCGCAGAAGGATCGTAGAGACCGCCGACCGTTCCCACCAACTCGATGACGCGCGAGCCGGTCCAGACCGCGACATACGCGTAGCCCGGCGGGGGCGCCGGCGGCGCGTTGACGATCGACATCGTCGACCAGGTATCGCTCACCGGGTCGTATCGGCCCCCGGACTGGAGCCCCGCGGTGCCCGTGAGAGGTGTACCTGCCCACACGACCATGCGCGAGCCGGTCCAAACGGCGGTGTGAAAAGCGCGAGGAGCCGGGACGTTGGCACCGACGCTGGTTGGCGTCCACGTGTCGGTCGCGGGGTTGTACCGCCCGCCTGTGTTCCCGAACGAAGTCTGCAAGCTCGACGGCGGCGAACCTCCCCATACGACGACGAGGGACCCGGTCCAGATCATCGTGTGGTAGATCCGGCCTGTGGGTGCACCAACCGTCGACATGAGGCTCCAGGTGTCGGTCGCGGGAGAGTATCGGAAGCCACGCGGCGCGTAGTCGGTCCCGCCCCAGACGATCATCTCGGACCCGGTCCATACCGCTCTCGACTGGTTGCGTGGATCCGGCCCCTCGAACTTCGTCGGCGTCCAAGTGTTGTCGGTGCATCCGACCGCATCGGGCGACACGGGCGTGTACGAGCCCGCGGGCATGGAGATCGACGCATCGAGATTCTTCGCCTCCTCCGCCCACCACTCGTCGAACTTCTTGCCTGAGATCCACGTCCTCGTGTCGGCCGCCTGCCACGCTCGAAGCAGCCGCTGCGAGAGATTCGGCCGGGCGAGGCACTCGGCGATCAGCGTGGGGTCATCGCCCAACGCGTGGAACAGCTCGATCAACATTCCGGGGTTCTTCGAATCGCGCGCCATCCGCTCCATCTCGGCCTGGAGCTGCTCCGCCGTGATCGGCGCCAGCCAGTAGCGCTCGAGCGCGTTCGACTGCCGCAACGAATTCTCGACCTTGGCTCTCAGCTCGGTGTCGGTGACGACCTTGTCGAACGTCGGCTTGGGGCCGGGATTCTCCTGCGGCCAGATACGGTGGTTCCAGTAGACCTGCTCGATCGCGCGCTGCGCCTCGACGCGCTGCTCGAGAGTGAGCTGGGATGCGGATGCCGTGCTTGCCGCAAAAAGGGATACCCACCCCATCGCGACCATGCGGGTCGCGGCGACTCGTCGAAGCTTTTTCATATCGCCCCCGATTCCCACCGCCTCGGGACGCACTCGTCAAGTCTCACGGACACGGATTCGTGTTCGGCCTCGTGCCCGAGCTGCTCGAGCCGAGCGTTCCTTCGACCCCGTTCGTGACGCCGGTCACGAGAGAGAACGATACCTTGCCCAACGCAGGCACTCCCGGCTCGGGAGAAACCGTCGACGCCTCGCCGCAGTCTCGGGACGCCAGCGCGTTCGATCCGGGGATCTGCGTGTAGACACCGGTCGCCTTCAACACCGAGAGATCGCCGATGTAGACGTTCCACGACGTCGGCCCCTGCTCCGGCTGCCAGGAGACGCTCGTCTTGTCGTCGCGCCATTCGTAGATGAGGCCGTCGTTCAGGTCGCAGGCGTCCCCCTCGCCGTCGTGATCGAAATCCGACTGCGACGGGTTGTAGTCGAAGATGCAGTTGTCGCAGGCGTCCCCGACCCGATCGGCGTCTGTGTCGTCCTGCGTCGCGTTCGGGGCCAATGGACAGTTGTCGCAGGCATCGCCTCGACCGTCACCATCGGCATCCGCTTGGTTCGCGTTCGCCACGGTGATGCAGTTGTCGCAGGCGTTTCCGACGTGGTCGCCGTCGGTGTCGAGCTGCGTCGGGTTCGAGACCGTCGGGCAGTTGTCGCAGGCGTTGTGCACGCCGTCGCCGTCGGTGTCCACGCCCAGAGCGTTTTCGTCGATCTGGCCGTTGCAGTTGTCGTCCAGTCCGTTGCAAACCTCAGTCGCCCCGGGATGGATCGATGGGTTCGCGTCGTTGCAATCGTTGGCGCAAATGCGATACCCGTCGCCGTCGGCATCCGCTTCGTTCGCGGGGACCGTGGGCCAGTTGGGATCGCTGCAATTGTTGTTCTTGCCGTCGCACAGTTGTGGAGCGCCCGGGTAGACCGTGGGGTCACCGTCGTTGCAATCGCCGGCGCAAATCCTGAACAGGTCGCCATCGCCGTCCGCTTCGTTGGCGGGTACGTCGGGCCACGAGGGGTCGCTGCAATTATTGTTCACGCCATCGCAGAGCTGCGGTGCACCGGGGTAGACGCTCGGATTCGAGTCGTCGCAGTCGCCGGTGGCGGCGGCATAGCCAGCCGGCGGTGTCCCCGCGCACGCCGTGATGGGAAACGCCGCTAACCCGTACCCGTCGCCGTCGGAGTCACGATAGAACGTCGCCGGAGTCGCGCAGGAGCAATACTTGCCTCCGGACGCGGTGTATAGACTTCCCCAGACGATCATCTGGCTTCCGGTCCAGACGGACGTGTATTGCGACGCGAAGCAGCTTTGGAGCGTCGGAGCGCCGACGAGCGTCGTAGGCGTCCACGAGTCGGACGTCGGGTTGTATCGGCCCCCCGAGTTGAGAAAAGCGCACCCCGAGGTGTTGATCCCGCCCCAGACGATCATCTCGATCCCGGTCCAGACCGCCTGGTGCTCCGCTCTTGGCTGTGGAGCGCCCACCGTCGACGTCGAGCTCCAAGTGTCGGTGGAGGGGTCATAGCGCTTGCCCGTGGCCAAGTACGGACCGGTCTCGAATCCACCCCAGACGATCATTTGGGATCCGATCCACACGGCGGTGTAGCTGTGTCGGGACACGGGAGCGCCCACGCTGGAGACCGGGGCCCAGGTGTCCGTGGTGGGGTCGTAACGGCCGCCGTTTGCCGTGCTCCATACGATCATCCTCGAGCCCGTCCAGACCGCAGTGCAGGTGTAGATCGTCCCGATCGGGGCGCCAACCGTGCTCGTCGGCGTCCAAGCGTCGGACACAGGGTTGTATCGGCCGCCGGAGTTGAGAGCGGTGTTTGAGGATGGGTCAAAACCACCCCAGACGATCATCAGGGAGCCGGTCCACACGACGGTGGCATGGGCCCGCAGGGCCGGAGCTCCGACGACCGTCATGGAGCTCCATGTGTTCGTCGCGCCGTCGTAGCGGCCGCCAGTATTGAGGAGGCCCCCCCCTTGGCCGGTTCCTCCCCAGATCACCATCTTGGTGCCAGTCCACACCGCGAGGTGCATGCTCCGCGCCGCTGGAGCTCCGGCCGTCGACACGGGCGTCCAGGTGTTGAGCGCCGGGTCGTAGCGTCTCCCGTCGTTCAGGTAGAGGTCGGCGTCGCTGACGCGGTCTTTGCCACCCCAGACGATCATCTCGGAGCCCGTCCAGACGGCGCTTGGACCTTCACGCATCGACGGCTCTGTGGGCGTCGCCGTTGGCACCCATGTGTCCGAGCCGGGAGAGTAACGCCCCCCTACTGCGTTGTCGGCGCCCCACACGACCATCGCGGTGCCGGTCCAGACCCCGACGTGCTGCTTTCGGGCGGTGGGTGCTCCGGTGCTCGTCGTCGGCGTCCAGGAATCCGACGAGGGGTTGTAGCGCCCCCCGGTTGCGCTGGGAACCTGAGTGCTACCTACAGCGCCCCCCCACACGATCATTTCGGTTCCCGTCCACACGGTGGTGTGCTTGATTCGCCCCGTCGGTGCTCCGGTCAAGTTGGTCGGCGTCCAAGTGTCGCTGGCGGGATCGTAGACGCCGCCCGAAATGAGACTCGTGAGGCCGTTCTCGCCGCCCCACACGATCATCTTCGATCCGGTCCACACGGCGCTGTGCTGATCGCGCGCAGCAGGCGCGCCCACGGCTGACGTCGCGGTCCATGTGTCGGCGACCGGGTCGTAGCGTCCACCCACGTTTGTGATCGGATAGCCGCCCCAGACGATCATCTGGCTTCCCGTCCACACGGCCGACGAGTAGTTGCACCTGGGGGGAGCGTTCAGCACGCTCATCGCTATCCAAGTGTCGCTTACCGGGTCGTAGCGCTTGCCATCGGGCGACCCCGCAGAGCCCCCCCAGACAATCATCTGACTGCCCGTCCAGACCATGACATGGTCCAGGCGCGCCGTCGGTGCCGTGCTGGTGTTCGTCGGAGCCCAGGTATCCGTCGCGGGATCGTAGCGGCCGCCACTGTTCAGCGCCCCCAACGACACGTCTTGGCCGCCCCAGACGATCATTCGGGTCCCTGTCCAGACCGCGCGGTGCTCCTGCCGTGCAACTGGAGCGTTGACGATGCTGGTCGGGGTCCATGTATCGGTCGCAGGGTTGTAGCGCCCGCCGGTGGGCGCGTTGTTGCCGATCCCTCCCCAGACGATCATCTCGCTCCCGGTCCACACCGCCGTGGCGAGGGGCTTTGGATCAGGAACGTCTTGTCGGGTCGCCATCCACGTGTCGTTCGTGCACGACCCGGCCTGCGGGACGACCGTGACGTAGACCGCGTCGGGAATCGCCACGTCCGCGGTCAACGACGATCGTCTACCGGTCCACCATGCATCGAAGTCTGCTGCACCCGACCACGCGCGAACCATGCGCTCCGCGAGGTTCGGACGAGCGAGACACTCGGCGACCATGAAAGGATCGTCGCCAAGCGCGTCGAACAGCTCCCGCAACATCTCCGGGCGTTGCGACTCGCTCACCATGCGGTCGATCTCCTGCTGGAGCTGATCGGCGGTGATCGGCCGGTGCCAGAGCGTGTCCATGACGTCGGATTGCTTGAGATAATCCTCGACCCTCGCGCGAATCGCGCTGTCCGGCATCACTTCGGAGAGCGGCGGCTTGGGACCGGGATTCTCCTGCGGCCAGATGCGGTGGTTCCAATAGACCTGCTCGATCGCGCGCTGCGCCTCGACGCGCTGCTCGAGAGTGAGCTTGGATGCGGATACCGTGCTCGCCGCGAAGAGGGAGACCCACCCCATCGCGACCATGGCGGTCGCGGGGATTCGTCGAAGCGTGTTCATATCGCCCCCGATCCGCGGCCGCGATCGGTGGCCAAGGGTCGCCGGCGACCGCAGACGGGAACCTCGTACCGCGTTTGGACCTCGTAATCAAGCGACAAGAACACGACGGTTGCCGATTTGGCCCGCACCGCCGCCGAAACGATGCTCCTCTATGGAAATGGATTGGAATTCGGCCAGTCGTCAGGAGCTTTCGAGAATGTTGTCCGGCTTCCTGCTCGGCCACGGCGTCGCACGTTCCATGCCGATCCACTCGAGTGCGGGCTCGAGCGTTCGAAAGATCCCCATCTGGTCGTTGCTCGCGTCGAGGAAGGCGCCGTACATGCGGAGCAGACCGTAGGCTTCGTCGGAGGTGACGACGAACGCGCGGCGGGCGTCGCTCGGGAACGGCGTGAGGCGGGCGAGCTCGCGAACGCCGTCGGCGGTGACGCGGATCGTGGTGACCTCGCGGAAGTCGACGATCTGCCTCTGCCCGACATGGAATCGAGGGTCCGCGCGGAGCGCCTTGGAGTGAAGGAGCAGCTCGTCGTCGTTGACCACTCCCCAGACGCGGGTGAACACGACGCCAGCATCAACGTCGATCAAGTACGAGCCGGGCATGCCACCGCCTCTCCCAGCCACCCCTGACTGTCTTCCTTATACAGCCAATCGCCCGCGAGCGATCACCCGGATGGGTGGCTACCCTACGCCGAGGCCGCAGGCCAGCGGCGCGCGATCGGGCCGCCGGGCTTGACGATGCTCTGCTCGCGGTCGGGACCGACGGAGACGAGCGCGATCTCGGCGCCGATGACCTCGCCGAGGCGGTCGAGGTAGGCGCGGGCGGCGGAGGGGAGATCCTCCCAGCGTCGGACACCGGTCGTGTCGCGCTTCCATCCGGGTAGGCGCTCGTAGGTGGGCTCGATCCGCATGGCGTCGGCGACGGTCGGCGGGAAGGAGCGGATGGTGCGGCCGCCGAGGCTGTAGCCGACGCAGAGCGGGATCTCGTCGAGCGTGTCGAGGACGTCGAGGAGCATGACGCAGACGGCGTCGAACCGGTTGATGCGATTGGCGTACGCCGCGGCGACGCCGTCGAACCATCCGCAGCGGCGCGGGCGGCCGGTGACGGTGCCGTACTCGTGACCGCGTTGTCTCAGGGTTTCCCCGAAGCCGTCGGGGCCGTCGAGCAGCTCCGTCGGCATCGGGCCGCTGCCGACGCGGCTGCAATAGGCTTTGAAGACTCCGGCGATGGCGTCGACGCGGCGAGGCGAGATCCCGAGGCCCGCGCACAGCCCCCCGGCAACGGTCGAGGACGAGGTGACGAACGGATACGAGCCGTGATCGAGATCGAGAAGCGTTCCCTGGGCGCCTTCGAAAAGGATCGAGCAGCCGTCGTCCATCCAGTCGTTGAGGCGGAGCGTCGTGTCGGCGACGTACGGAGCGATGCGCTCGCCGTGGGCGAAGGCTTCCGAGGCGATCGCCTCGGCAGCGCCCGGATCTTCCCCTCCGTCCTTCAAGCTGCGTCCCGGATCGCCGTCGATGATCCGACGGATCTTCTCGGCGAGCGCCGCGCGGTCGGCGAGATCGCCGACGCGGATCCCGATGCGCGCGGCCTTGGCTTCGTAGGTCGGACCGATGCCGCGCCGCGTCGTTCCGATGCGGGCCGCATCCCCCGCCCGCGCCTCGCGGACGGCGTCGAGCCTCGCGAGGAGCGGAAGGATGACGTGAGCGCGATCGCTGATGAAGAAACGGCCGTCGAGCTTGACGCCCCCGGCGATCAGGTTGTCGATCTCCCCGATCAGCTTGGCGAGATCGAGGACCGTTCCGTTGCCGATGACGATCCGCGCCTCGGCGCGGAAGACCCCCGACGGGATGTGCTGCAGCGCGTGGCGGCGCCCTCCGATCGTGACCGTATGACCGGCGTTCGGTCCGCCCTGATAGCGCGCGACGACGTCGAAGCGATCGGAGAGAAGGTCGATGACCTTGCCCTTTCCCTCATCGCCCCACTGGGCGCCGACGACCGCGAGGTTCGATCCGCCGCGCGTCATGCCGTCGGGGCCGCGGGAGACAGAAGGCTCGCCACGCGGAAGGGAAGGGATTCCTTGATCTGAGCCTTGTCGAGGAACCCCTGCGCGCCGAGCTGATGGAGGAAGTCCATGATGTTGTCCTTGTAGACCGACGAGATCGCCAGCACGATCGTGTTCTTCACCCTCTCGTCCTGGCGGATCTCGCGGAGCACGTCGAAGCCGGTCACGCGCGGCATCAAGAGGTCGAGGACGACGACGTCGGGGTGCTCGTCGCGGATGAGGCGGAGCGCCTCCGCGCCGTCCTGCGCGAGGATCACGTGGTAGCCGGCGGCCGAGAGGAGCTTCTCGCACTCCATGAGCGTCTCCTCGGCGTCGTCGGCGACGAGAACGGTGCGCTTCCGCTGAACGGTCGCGAACGTGCTCGACGACGAGGACGAATGAACCTCGTCGAGCTGAAGATCGATCTTGACGATCGTCTCGCAGCCCGGGCACAGATAGCGCACCACTCTCTCGGCCGGGGCGTCCCCGGCGAGCCGAATCTCCGTCTTGCATTGGGGACAGCGGACGATCATGCGGATCGAAACTATAACACGCAGAGATAAGGACTTACGGATCGAATCGGCTTCCTGCTAGCATCGCGTCATGCCCACGAGAGTGCGTCCGAACGGCGTCGTCGTCGACGGTCGCACGATGACGCTCGAGGCGGTCGAGCGCGTCGCCCGGGGCGCGCGCTGCACGCTCCACCCCGCAGCACGACGCCGCGTCGGAGCGTCGCGCCGCGCCGTCGAGCGCGCCGTAGAGAGCGGCCGCGTCGTGTACGGCGTCAACACCGGCTTCGGCCATCTCGCCAACGTCCGGATTCCTTCCGAGCACCTCGACGAGCTGCAGGTCAACCTCATTCGATCGCACGCGGCCGGGACCGGCGCGCCGCTCGCCGAGCCGATCGTCCGCGCGATCCTGGCGCTCCGCGCCAACTGCCTCGCCCGCGGACACTCGGGCCTGCGCCTCGAAACGCTCGAGGCGATGCTCGCGATGCTCCGGGCCGGCGTCACCCCAGTCGTCCCCGAAAAGGGAAGCGTCGGAGCGTCGGGCGATCTCGCCCCTCTCGCTCACGTGGCTCTCGCCTTGATCGGCGAGGGAGATGCCCTCTATCGCGGCCGGACGATGGGCGCGCGCGATGCGCTCCGGCGCGCTCGCCTCCGTCCGGTCAAGCTCGCCCCGAAGGAAGGGATCGCTCTCATCAACGGCACGCAGGTGATGACCGCGATCGGCACGCTCGCGCTGCTCGCCGCGGAGCGGCTCGCCGTGGCCGCCGACGTCGCCGGCGCGATGACGCTCGAGGCCCTGTCCGGATCGCACCACGCCTTCGAGGCGCGGATCCAGGACGCCCGACCGCAGCGCGGCC
Source organism: uncultured Acidobacteriota bacterium (assembly GCA_964511835.1). Classification (GTDB taxonomy): domain Bacteria; phylum Acidobacteriota; class Polarisedimenticolia; order Polarisedimenticolales; family DASRJG01; genus DASRJG01. Next base: position 14,555 of record CAZEII010000060.1, read on the forward strand.
AGCGCGTCTCCGCCGCGAACTTGAGGAGGCTCCTCCGCGACAGCGCGATCGAGCGCGACCACGCCGATTGCGGCCGCGTGCAAGACGCCTACTCGCTCCGATGCATGCCGCAGGTCCACGGCGCCGCGCGCGATGCCTTTCGGTTCGTCCGCGAGGTCCTCGCCATCGAGATCAACGCCTCGACCGACAACCCGATGGTGTTCGCGGATCCCGGCGAGCTCGTCTCCGGCGGAAACTTCCACGGCCAGCCGGTCGCCGTCGCGCTCGATCAGCTCGCCATCGGCGCATGCTCGCTCGCCTCGATCAGCGAGCGCCGGATCGAGCGCCTTCTCAATCCGGCGCTCTCCGATCTTCCGCCCTTCCTGACGAAGGATGCCGGCCTGAACTCCGGCTTGATGATGGCGCACGTCACCGCCGCGGCGCTGGTCTCCGAAAACAAGGTCCTCGCCCACCCCGCGAGCGTCGACACGGTTCCCACGTCGGCCGGGAAGGAAGACCACGTCTCGATGGGCGTACATGCGGCGCGCAAGGCCGCCGAGGTCGTGGAGAACGTGCGGACCGTTCTGGCCATCGAGATGCTGGCGGCCGCGCAGGCCCTCGATTTCCGCAGGCCGCTCACCCCGGGTCGCGGCGTGCTGGCCGCGCACCGGTTCTTCCGCGGGAGGATTCGCGGCTTGACCCGCGACCGCGTGCTCGCGCGCGACATCGAGGTCGCCCGCGCGCTCGTCCTCGACCCCGCGCTCCGCGCTTCGATCGAGCGGTCGGTCGGCCGGCTCTCCTGAGGAAAGGTGGTGGACGGCAAGGGGATCGAACCCTCGACCTCGGCGTTGCGAACGCCGCGCTCTCCCAGCTGAGCTAGCCGCCCGTCGTCGACCCGCTCCGGATGGTGGGGCGTGCAGGATTTGAACCTGCGACTTCCACCGTGTGAAGATGGCACTCTACCGCTGAGTTAACGCCCCAATGCCGTAGGAAACCTCATCATCACGCCCGGAGCGCGGCGGGTTATAGCACACTAGGCGAGCCCTAAGCCCCTCGATTGGGAGTACCGGCCTTGGCTTCATCGGAATCGGCAGACGGTCACGTCCTTCTCCTCTGCGACGACCGGCCCCAATCCGAGCGGCTCTCCCGATGGATCGCGAGCGCCGGGTTCCAGGTCGTCGTGCTCTCCGGCGCCGAGAAGTTCCTGATGAACCAAGGCGACGACCTCCGCGTCCACCTCGTCGTCACCGACCTCGACTCGGACGATCCCGCCGTGCGGGCGCTCCTCGATCGTCTGCTCGGAGGCGACCTCTTCCGGACGATCCCCCAGCTCCACGTATTTCGCGATCTCGCGCTGATGGCGACCTGGCGCCAGGCGCTCCCCGGGCTGACGGCCTACTCGATGCCGTCCCCTCCCGGCGCGGAGGATTTTCAGGCGCGCCTCCGCCTCGCCGCCGAGATCGGGCGGCTGAAGCGCGACATCGCGCGGTACTCGGCGCGCGACGGCCTCACGGCGGTCGCCAACCGCCGCTATCTCCTGCTGAGGCTCGACGAGGAGTTCTCCCGCGCGCGGCGCCACCGCACGCCGCTCTCGCTCGCGCTCATCGACATCGACCGGCTGCGCGAGGTCAACGACAAGCACGGGCAAACGGCGGGCGACGCGGTCATCCGCCGCGTCGGGGAGATCATCCGCGGGCAGGTCCGCCACGAGGACGTGCTCGGCCGGATGGGCGAGGACGTCTTCGGGGTCGTCCTTCCCGGGAACCGGTATCGCGGTGCCGCGATTCTCGCGAACAAGATCCGGACCGAGGCCGAGGAATCGCCCTTCGCCCACGGGCGGAGCGAGCTCCCGATCCGCGTCTCCTGCGGGATCGCCACCTACCCGGACAACCGGACGATCTCCTCACCGGACGAGCTCGTGGCCGCCGCCGAGACCGCGCTTCGCGAGGCGAAGGCGCGCGGCGGCAACCGGGTGTTCATCGACGAGGCGGTGCTCCGCAAGGAGCGCCCGATGGTGTTGATCGTCGACGGCGACCGGCACCTGCTCGATCTCGCGGAGGATCTCCTCTCGCTCGACGACTTCCGAGTCGTCAAGGCGGAGAACGCTCGGAGCGCGCTCGAGACGCTCCGCTTCCGGCGCCCGCACCTGCTCGTCGTCGATCTCGGAATCGTCGATCAGGACGACGGCGTCGCGCTGATCGAGCGCGTGCAGCAGCTCTACCCCGGAAGCCGGTTCCCGATCATCGGGCTCTCGACGAATCCGGCGGCGGATCCCGAGACGTTCACGCGGCTCGGCGTCGACCGCTTCATCACGAAACCGTTCAGCGTCGGCCTGCTGAGGAGCGCCGCCCGGGAGCTGGTCGAGGCCTACGACGTTTGACAGCGTTCGCCGGCGGCACGTACGATCGGCGGGGAGGTTCACCCGCGTGCGCGGCGACGTTCTCTGCATCGTGGCCGCCGTCGCCTTCACGGCAGGTCGGGCGCAAGCCGATGCCGACGAGGGGGCGAAGAAGGCCGCCAAGATCTTCGGCGATGCCCTCGTGGCGGGCAGCGCGGCCCTGATGATGCCGATCCTCCCCGAGCACGGCAAGGTGCACCTGTCGCTCGCGCGCTTGGGTCCGGAGGAAGGGAGATTCAGCGCCAACCAGGTCGTCGCCGTCTTCCGTGATTTCCTGGCCAGCGGCAAGATCACATCCTTCGAGATCCAGCGCTGCGAGAGCGACGCCGCGAGCTCCGCGCTCGCGCACGGTCGGGCCATCATCGTCGATCGGCAAGGGCGCGGCGGCCGCATCGGCCTCCACTTGGGCTTCGAGCCGGAGGGCGCGCGCTGGGTGCTTCGGGAGGTCAAGGAAAGCGCCGAATGAGCCGGGGCCGGCTCGTGTTCTTCGGATTCCTGCCGCTGCTGATCCTCTTGGCCGGGCAGATTGCCGCTTGCGGCGTCTCGAGCCGCAATCCCGCCGAGGCGCGCGCACGCCTCGAATCCCGCGCGCAGGAGATCGGCGGCCGACTGACACGGCTCGTTGCGGACGTCGAGAACGCCGCCCTCGCGCTCCGCGACCGCGGCCCGGACGCCACGGTCTCCCTGCCTCGCGCCTTGGCCGATCGCTTCGAGGGCGCGGGCGTGCTCCACAACGGGCGGTTCGAATTCTGGACGGGAACGCCGGCCGAGGCGGCGCTCTACGGCGAGCCCGGCTCGGCGCGGGTGGTCTCGCGCGGCATTCGCACCCACCTGCTCGTCCGAACTCCGCCCGACTCCGCCGGCCGGACCGGAGTCGGCTCGCTTGTCCTCGAGATCCGGGGAAGCGATCTCACGGCGAGCGGTCTCCTGCCCACGGCCTCGGAGAGCCTTATCGCTCGGTGGCAGTTCAACGCCTTGCCGGGCGGCGCACCCGCCTTCGACGCCGGTCCTCCCGCAACTCTTTCCTGGCCGTGGAGGACGGCGGGAGGCCGGCCGCTCGCGCGCCTCGTCCTCGAGGAGATGCCGACGCACGCCCTCGCCTCGCGCGTCACCGGGCTCGCGCGCGCCTGGGCCGGACTGGCCATCGCCCTGGTCGCGGCGCTCGCCGCCGCGAAGCGCGG
>CAZEII010000061.1:0-18098 GCA_964511835.1 uncultured Acidobacteriota bacterium
CTCCGTGGCCGTAGCGCGCGGCCGGTGCATTCGTACCGGTTGACGTCGTGCTCCAATTATCAGTGCTCGGATTGTAGCGACCGCCGGTGTTCGTAGTGGTGCCATTGGGTGTGTATCCTCCCCAAACGATCATCTCGGTGCCTGTCCAAATGGATGTCGCGTACTGGCGGGGAGAGGGAACGCCGGCCGCGGTCGATGTGGGGATCCAGCTGTCGATGGATGGGTCGTACAAGCCGCCCGTGTTCAGGTAGCTGGCGAGCGCGTTCAACCCACCCCAAACGATCATCTTTGTGCCTGACCACGAAGCCGTGTGATTGCCGCGAGCGTCCGGAACATTTGTGCCGACCGATGTGGCGGCCCAGCTATCTGCAATCGGGTCGTACCGGCCACCGGTGTTGAGCGCAGTGGACGCGGGAAAGTCGGAACTTCCGCCCCAAACGATCATCTCGTTGCCCGTCCAAACCGCCGTATGATTGGATCGAGGGGCTGGAACGCCTGCGCCGGTAGAGGTCGGGACCCAGGCATCGATGGCCGGATTGTAGCGTCCGCCATCATTGCGGGAAATGCCACTGTAGCCGCCACCCCAGATGATCATCTCCGTTCCAGTCCACACGGCTGATTGCCCACCGCGCCCGCTTGGAACGTTTGGACCCATAGACGTTCGTGACCAGGTATCCGTCGTTGGGTTGTAGCGACCCCCAGCCCCGTTTGCGTCACCCCAAAGGATCATCTCGAGCCCGGTCCAAACGGCGGAATGACCGCTCATCGGAGGAGGTGCGTTGGGACCCATGGAAGTCGGCGTCCAACTGAGCGTGGCGACGTTGTAACGGCTTCCATCATTGAACACGTGATACGGGCCGCTAACCGAATTGCCGCCCCAAACGATCAGCTCGGAACCGGTCCAAACTGTTGAGTGTCCTGTCCGCGGGGTCGGCACGTTCCCATTGGAGGTTGGAACCCACGTGTCCGTAGCGGGGCTGTAACGTCCCCCGTTCTGCTGCATCCCCGACGTGCCTTCACCACCCCAGATGATCATCTCGCTGCCGCTCCAGACAGTAACGTGGGTGTAACGTCCGATCGGCGTATTTGCTCCTGTGGACGTCGCGGTCCACGAATCCGTAGCCGGGTTGTATCGGCCACCGCTGTTCGGATAGACGGGGTTGGTCTCAGGGCCGGTGGAGTAGTAGCCCCCCCAAACGATCATCTCGCTGCCCGTCCACACCGCGGTGTGGAACTCGCGCCAAATGGGGGCGGCAGTCGCTGATGTCGGGCTCCAGGTATTGGTCGACGGATTGTATCGAGCGCCGGTGTTCAGGTAGCCAGGTTGACCGAGGCCACCCCAAATGATCATCTCCGTACCGGTCCACACGGCAGTGTGGTACTCGCGCCCCGACGGAACATTGACGCCGGTCGATGTTGGCGTCCAAGTGTCTGTTGTTGGGTTATAGCGGGCACCCGTGTTGAGATCGCCGAAACTGCCGGCCCCGCCCCAGATGATCATCTCCGCGCCCGTCCACACGGTTGTGTACCCATAGTGCGCCGTGGGAGTGTTCGGCCCTGTCGAGGTTGGAAGCCAGGTGTTCGTCGACGGGTTGAAGCGACCCCCACTCGTCAGGTAGCAGCAGATGTTCGCGCCGCCCCAGACGATCATTTCTGTTCCTGTCCAGACCGAGCTCGCGCCCCCTCGAGAACTGGGCTCATTTCCTCCCGTCGGCATCGCCGTCCACATATCGGACGCCGGGTTGTAGCGTCCGCCTCCGGGGGCGCCCCACACAATCATCTCCGTGCCCGTCCACACGGGGCGTGCGCCCGATCCTAGTGGAAATGAGCTTGCTGAGACGCCTCTCCAGCTGTCTGTCGAAGGCGTGTATCGGACGCCGCTCCTCCCGTTCCACATGATCATCTCACTACCCGTCCAAACTGCCGAGGCCGGAGAGAACTGGGACAGCGCAAATGTCGGCAACCACGTGTCATTTGTGCAGGCGCTTGTTGCGACCGCGGCAGGCACGAACAGAGTGTTGGCATTCGCCCGCAGTTGCGACTGACTCTCTCGCCTCGCGGCCCACCACCGATCGAACGGCAACTTCGTCCACGTAACCGTTGCCACCGTGAGTTCCTCGGCGCTTCGCGACAGCACGGCGCTCACTCCGAACGACTCGCTCGACTCGTCAAGTGCGCTTAACCGTCTTGTAGGAATCAAGTCCGGAGACGCATGGAACTTGGTCGCAAGCTCGTCGATCGCCTCCTTCAAGCCAGCCGCGGTCACGCGGAGCATCGAGTTGTCGATTCGGTTACGGTCGCGGACCTCGTCCTCCGTGGCAAGACTGAGCGTCGTCTCTTGGTACTCTCCACCCATCGACCTCATGCAGTCGACGCTTGAGCACCGCGCAAGCGCGGTCTCCGCCTTCGCTCGCACTTCCGCGTGGAAGCGCGTGTCGTAGCCGTACCAGTTTCGGATCAGGCGATCAACGAGCACCTGACGCGCAAGCGTCTCCGCAATCACGTATGGGTCGTTCCCGAGCGCAGCGAAAAGCTCCTGCAAGACTTGCGGATCGCGCGAACCGCCCGCCATCCGGTCCATTTCGTCTTGGATCTGCTCGCCAGTAATCGGTCGCCTCCACCATGTGTCGAGCGCGTTCGACTTCTTGAGATAATCCTCGACCCTCGCCCGAATAGTCTCATCGGACATCACAGCTGAAAAAGGCGGCTTCGCGACAGGATTCTCCTTGGGCCAGATGCGGTGGTTCCAGTAGACCTGCTCGATCGCCCGCTGGGCGTTCACGCGGTCTTCGAACGTCAGCTCGCGAGCTCGGATCGAAGTTGCGCCGCAGAGGCAGCCCGCGATGGCAGCGCAGACTATGAACTTGGTCATGCCGCCCCCCAATTGGGCAAAATGTCCGCCGCTTTCCATTCTCAGTCAACCAAGGAGTCTCATCCGGCCGATTTTGGCCGTGACGTGAGAGTACTGGCGAACCCAAAGTGTCCGGTTTGTGGGAGCGAACCTGCGCCCCCAGCTAGTTGTCGGCGCCCCGACCCTGCTGCCGAACCGCGGTCGGTTAAGCTTCACTTGGGACCAGAGGAGATCGCGCCCGCCGAGGCGGCTGAGTGGAGCCGGAGGATTCGAGGGTGGGCGGCGTACTCCGCCACAGCCACGCGGCCATGATCTCGCGCGAGTCGTCGGCCGTCGGCGTGTGGGCTCGAGGCAACTGCACCGCGCGGACATCCGCGAATCGTTGACCCCTGACCCTCATCACCCTGCACTGCAGTCACCGAACGATCCCGCCGGGGGACCCTTCTGGTCGATGATGGCGCGCGCCGACAAGGCCGGATTCCTGGACGAAGCGATTTACCTCCACCTGATCGAGGCGTATCGCGAGAAGAGCGCCGCGAAACTGACAGCGTACTTGGAAACTGTCATCGTGCCAAAGCACTGATTCGGGCGAATGGAGAGCGACGAGGCAGAGGAGCGGAGGCGGAGGATTCGGGGGTGGGCCGAGTGCCACGGCCTCGAAACCAATTCGCCGGCAAGTGCGTGACCGTTAGCTCTCAGCGATTCTCCGCGCGACCTTGATCGCCGCCTCGAACCCCTTCTTCTCCTTCACCGCCCTCACCCGCGCCTTCTGTGCCGGCTTCAGTTGCCGCATGTAGCCCATATAGGCTCCCTGGAGCCTCAACTGGGCGCGGCGGGCGGGGGTGATGTTGAGGCGGCGTCTAGGAGCGCCGAGTTTCCGGGCGACGGGAAGCGCCTTCCGTTCGGCGCTCCGCTCGACCTGGCGAACAAGCGCAGCGAGACGGTCAATCGCGACCTCGATGTCGGCGAAGGCGCCGGAGATGGTGCGGAGGGAGTGTCGAAGGGTGCGGGGCATGGAACCTCAGGGCGCGAGAGCGTAGCACGTGGCCACCTCACTGACGTCGCGTCTCGGTACGATTTCTACAGCCTCGGTCCCTCGTCTCTCCGTGAAGCCCTCTAGCTCGGCCATGCCATTGGGTCCCCGCCAGAAACCCGTCGAATTGCGTCCTCGCACCGCCACTGCATATCGGCCAAGAGATCCACCAGGAGATTCTGATCTGCAGTCGCTTGCGTGTCGCGCCGCTGCAGTTGTTCCCGGGGCAGCGAGTCTCGTTCGCGGGCGTATCGTTCCAAACTCTCGCGGATCCCGTTTATCCCAGGAATCGCGTAGTAGACGTCAACGACGGACCGAACGGCTCGCGGGGAAAGCCTACCCAGGACCTCGGACTGAGCCGAGAATACTGGCGACGCAAGGCTCGGCGGAATGAAAATGCCGCGCTCGCTGTGTTGGCTGTTCTCGCGACGCGGTCAAACGCGACTGGATTGTGTTCCCGATAGCAATAGCAGCTCGGCAGGAGTGGGCAAACTGGCACGACCCTGCACGCGGGGCGTCGAGGTGCGGCCAGCGGCACGATTACGCCCCATGAATCGTTTTACCGATCACACGCCGCATGTCCACACACACTCAAAGGTGGTTCAGAGGCTGCGTTTGATCAAGGAGCGGCGGCGCGTGACCAGCGTTCACTTCATCGAGCGTGAATCGCCCGCAGCGTCCGCCGCTCCTGCGCCACGATCTCGTCACCGATCCGTGCGACGACGCGGTAATCCACGACACCCGGCTTGAGGCGGCCCGCGGGCAGCACGTCGACGGTCTGGACGCACGGCTCCGCCGTCTCCGCGATCGTCATCGGCTCGAACTCGCCCCGCGAGCCGTCCTCGATCCAGCGCTCGACGACGACCGGAGCGTGGGTCTTCGCCCCCCGGCATACGACCGACACGAGGGAGATCGGGATCGACGGGTTCAGCGGCTCATCGTCGTCTCGCGCGAGGGAGCCCGTCGATGCGAGGGCTCCGTCCTTCGACATCGCCGCGGGACCGGCCTGAAGGACGGCGACCGGCGAGATGGCCGCATCGCTCTTCGCGGGATTCGGCCAGTCGGCGTCCAACCGGCTCGACCCGATGTCGTCCCGCTTGGCGTCGTGAGCCACCGCTACGACCGAGAACTCCCCCGGCGCGATGTCCAGGGTCTTCTCCAACACCTTCTCGCGCGCTCCGCTCTTCGTCGCGATCGACGAGGCGAAGTGGTCGGTCACCTTGTCACGGCGCACGATCGACGCACCGAGATCCGCGCTGCTGTCCGGAAGGCCCGACGGCCGCAGTCGAAGTTGGACGCCCGCCTTCCAGGTCTTCCCGTCGCCGCCGCGTGGGATGAGGAACGCCCGCAACGACCCATCGTCCGACGAAGCGGGATCGACGAACGCTGCGAGCAAGCGCGCCTTGTCAATCGATGCCGGGCTGGGTATGACGATGCGCCCTTGGGTTTCGATCTTCACCTTCGGCACGTGAAGCTCGAGCGTGACGTTCATCGCCTGGTCGCGAGGGAGATCGCCAGGCGGGAAGCTGAGCAGGAGCCGGCACGCCGTCAGCTCGTCGATCCGGTCGGCGATGTGCGCGTTCGAGGCGCCGCCGAGGAACGCCTCGCCTCCGGTCTCTGCTGCAAGGCTCACCAAGGCGTCCTGCGCGTGCTGGTGCCGCTCGGTGTCCCAACCGGGACGGTAGGCAAGCAGGCCCTCGGCTTGGACCGTGAAGAAGTGAACCCCTCGCGCGAGCGCGTCGTTGATGACCGCGTCGAACTCAGTCGCGGCGGAGGGAACCATCACGGCGCTCGCGACTTCAGGTGAGTTCTCACAGGGAATGATGCCCAGGTAGTGCAGGCCTGCCTTCTGGCGGAGACTGTCCCCGAAGTAGACGAGTGATTTCGGTGCGGAAGTCTCGGCTAGCGCTCCAACCGCGATCGCCAGGCGTTCTGTGCTCTGTCGCGCGATCAGGAATTCTTCGCGAGCGTAGGTCTTGGCCAGCGGGGGTGGGCAGCGTTTAGATTCATCAGGGGTAAGGTCGTAGGCATCTCGGACTTGCTGCGCTCGCGCCCTCTCGGTATCGGAATACGAATCCCATTGCCTGGGATCTTGGCGAAGGCGCTCAAGCCCTCCGAGGAGCTTCTCGCGGTCTCCTGTCAAGGGAACGATCGTCTCGAGGCGCTTGGCGTTCGAAACGATCGAAGCGCGTGCACCATTGACGATTAACCGATTGATGAGGTCCCTCGACGTTTTGAGCGACAGCGCTCGGCCTGCCGTCGTGAGGTGCGGCTGGTCGAAGAACAAGATGAAGGTCGCACGCGCCCGCATTATCTGCCGAGCGACTCTCGGCGCTTGGGGTTCGGCAGGTACCCCCTCCACCGTCGGGGGTCCTGATGGTGTCGATGCGTCGCCGCAGAGTCGGTCGACAATCAGCCCCTGAACCTCGTGTTCTGAGACGTAAAGCGCGAAGTCCTTCGCCGTGATGCCGCGAATTGCCTCGCGATCCCCTTCGACGCTGACGTCGAGCTGCACGAGCCGCTTTTCGACCTTTTCCGCGAGACTAGTTGGCTTCGGAGATTGATCGGCGACCCGCGCAGGTCCGCCAGCGATGAGAGCGCCGGCAACGATGCTCCAGATTCCCACGGACGTGCGCCGATGGCTCCGCGATCGGTAAAGCGTCATGCTTCAAGCCTGAATTGAGAGCTAACAGGATGCTGAAAAACGAGGCTGAAGGAGGTTTCTTAGGCTCATGATCGATTCCATCTGCGAGTCCAGACGTGTTCGCGGTGGCCCGTGCCGCCGCATCCGCGGCTTTCCCGGCGCCGTCTAGGGTAACGAGCCGTCACGTTGTGCCTCACACCGGACTCCGTATGCGGACGAGGTTGTACGCCGCCAGCGCGAAGCGCAACATCCATCCGGTCCCTCCGCCATCAGGAGGGAATCGTATCGATGATTCCTTCAATCCGAGCCGGTGTGAACCGACTTTTTCAGTATCCTGCTAACGAGGAAGGTTAGGCTGACAGTCTTGCCCATCGTCCGCTCAGCCGTTTCGCCCAACCGATGTCCGGGCTGGGAGGTCACTTGCAGACCAACCCAGACCCAAGGACGTTTAGTCGATTATGGCTAACCATTTCCCCGGTGTGTTACAAACGAGGGGGTCGCCGCTACAAATCTGAGTGCAGACGCGGCAGGAATTCCCGGTTCCCCCACATCTTCCGTTTCCACCAACCTCATAATTGTAAGTTTCCAGGCTACATAGGAATTGGCAGCAGATCCTACCGTTTGGCGTCTGCTGGTCCCCGGGGATCGCCTTGTAGTACGACATCGTTGCATCGCTAACGGACTCGACAGTCCATGGGATTGTCGTTGCGAGCGTGCGCCTGTATTCCACGGCGTGGGCGGCGCTTGTGGAGAGAGTATGATACGCGACGCCGCCTACTGTGACCATGTGTATCAGAAGTTCCGATTCTAGCCCGTACCCTGTTGTCGCCTCCTGTCCGACCACCTCGTCATCCCCCCAGGTGATTCCGACAGCGCACGTGGCCACCGCGATCAATGGAACTGCGAACCGAACGAGTCGACGGATTCTCATGTAGACCTCCATGTCTGGGACCTCGCCCAGAGATTGACGGGCACTGAACTCCAAACCTCACTCACGGAATATCGACTCAGGCGTGGGGTATCCACGCGCTCCGCCGTTCACTCGTCGCGTGCGTATCGGGCCAAGAAATGCGAGAACCTTGCACCAAGTTGGGAGGCCAATGAACTGTCTGGCGCTAGGCGCATCCTCCGCCTCAGAACTCCTCCTTCATGCTCAATGGCAACATGATGTGCGGCGTGGGCTGGAATGGGCTGCTGTTTCGCGTCGGCAAGGAGGCTCACGCCGAGGCGCTGAAGCGCGGCGCGAAACCAATGACAATGAAGGGTAAGGAGATGCTTGGCTTCGTCTGGGTCGATCCGGACTCTCTCGACTCCCGAGGTCTCCGGGCCTGGATCGAGCGTGCGGAGGGCTACGTGTCGACGCTTCCCCGCAAGGCGCTGAAGAAGACCTCGGAGAAGGGAGCGTCTGCGTAAAGCGCGAATGGCACGTACTTCAGCATCACCCCGTTACAACGACTGCGCTCGTATCGCGGTGGATCATGATGAAGAGGTACCACCCGAACAGAACCAGAAGCGGAAGTTCCGGAAGATCCCTCGCGGCGTTCGCAATATCGACTTCCGCTGAACGGTGAGATAGCCCCCCGGACCGTAGCGTCACCAGAGGCCCGTAGGGAGCGGACTCGAGCCGGAGCTGAGTACCCCAGAAATTCATCGCTGCCCGGGACCTATGCCCGGATATGAACCTCAGTTCGCCCCCCATGCCCCAGATGTTGCTTCGAAACGTCGCGAGTGTGTCTCCGGATTCCGCGGAGACGATTGTCGCCCGGGTACCGAGGATTCCTTCGCGCTGAAACTTCCACCGCCCTTCGCCGCTTTCCGCAGTCGCGGCCACATTGCAGAATCCATGAAGCGCTAATCTGCCGACAAGCTCGCCTTTCGAGAGAAGCTCGTACTCGGATCGCAGAAGCTTCGGTCGCGACCATCGCAAGTCGATAGCACTCTCGGAGATCGTTCGCATGCCGTCCTCCTCTCGGGGTTCATGCGTGTATCCAAGACATAGGACCGGACGCTGCGCCTCGGGTTTCGTCTGGGTTAATTCGGAGTGAAGACGGAGTTGCGCGTATCAGCGCAGCTGCAGACATGCCGCCGGCCGATCGTTTCCCCGATGACACGCCGCATGGCAGTGGGTTGGCCGACCCCCATGCCGCGTGTTGGGTACCGGAGAGGGCCTCTATCGATAATGCGATGTCGGGCCGGCCAAATCCGCGCTCTCAAATCCACCTCACCCCCGACGCACCTAGCACTACACGAACAGCACCCCTCTTGTTTCGTACACCGAGCCGTGAGGTGGATTTACGTTCGCTCGCCCCAGGGCCATGATCAGCGCCACGATCCCGTCGATCCGGCCGTTGGATTTGGCCTTGTCCGGCTTGAGGTTTCCCGCCGGGTCCTGCTTCACGCTGACGTTGTCGGCCATCCAGCGCAGGACCGGATTCCCACCATGGCGCAGCCTCTTCCCCACGACCAGCGCCTCGAGGTCCTTGGTCGGCGCCGACATGTCACGGTAACCCTGACCGAACGGGACGACGGTGATGCCGTCCGTCTGCAGCTGCGTCGCGATGTACGTCGCGTTCCAGCGGTCGATCGCAAGCTCGTGGATATAGAAGCGGGCCCGGATCTCGTTGATCCTCTTCCTGATGACCTCGTAGTCGATGACGTTGCCATGGGTGGCCTCGATCAATCCGTTCTTGACCCACAGATCGTAGGGGACGCCGTCCTTCCGGGCCCGCTTCGCGACGTTCTCCTCCGGCATCCAGAACCATGCGAGGACGTCGTAGGGATCGCCCTCCTTCTCCCATGGCGCGAAGAGAAGCACCAGGGCGGATAAATCGGTCGTTGACGACAGGTCGAGCCCGGCGGATGCGTATCGTTTCTCGAGCGTGCCGAGATCGGGCGCCGCGCTGCAGGCGTTCCAGCTCGCGAGGTCGATGAAGCGGCTGTTCTGCTGGGTCCATTGATTGAGGTGGAGGCGCCGGAACGTGTTCTGGTACGTCGGCGTCTCGATCGCCCTCTTCGCCTGCTGCTCGATGTAGTCGAGCTTCACCGAGCGGTTGAGCCCTGGGTTGACGGCCTTCCACACCGCCGGGTCGCGCCAGTCCGCGTCCTCTCCGGCGCCGTGGATCACCGGCAGGAACGAATCGTCCTCGATGATCCCTTCGTTCACGCGCCGAGCGTACTCGTGCACCTCCCAGCAGATCGATTGCCGGTCGTAGCCCGCCGTCGTGATGGCGACCGTCACGGGCTGGCGCCTCGCTCCCGTACTGGTGTTGAGCACGTCCCACAGCTCGCGGTTGGGCTGCGCGTGGAGCTCGTCGAAGATGACCCCGGAGGCGTTCTTGCCGTGCTTGGTGGGCGCATCCGCGGACAGCACGTGATACGCGGAGCCGGTACGCGGGACGACGATGCTGCGGCGATAGATCTCGGACCGCGCCGACAACTCCGGGCTATAGACGACCATCTGCTTCGCGACGTCGAACACGATCGCCGCCTGGTCCCGGTCGGCGGCGCAGCTGTAGATCTCGCCTCCGGCCTCCCGATCGGCGAAGAGGAGATAGAGGGCGATACCGGCACTCAACGAGCTCTTCCCATTCTTGCGCGGCACCTCGACGTAGACCGTGCGATACCGGCGTGTCCCATCCTTTCGTTTCCATCCGAACAGCGGCCGGATGATCTCGTCGGCCTGCCAGGGGTCCAGCTCGAACGGCTGCCCCGCCCATTCGCCTTTGACGTGGATCAGGAAACGCGGGAAGAAGGTGACCGCGAGATCGGCCGCCTCCTCGTCGAACCAGAACGCGCCGTCGCGCTCATCGCCGTTCCTTACGCCAGCCATCGCAAGGCGTCCGAGGCCGGATCTTCGGGCTCACCGACCTGAATCCGCGAGCGGGACGCCGGAGTCAGGCCGAACTCCTGCTGGTAGGCCCGGAGCACGAACAAGAGGTTTCGGGCGATCGACACCTGCGGCCATTGCTGAAGGCACTTGATTCGGCCCTGGTCGTCTCGGATGGGGTAGGTCATCCCGTGCTTCGAGATGAAATCCTCCGCGTCCCGCCAACGGGAGAAGGAATGGCAATAGGCCGCCAGCGCATCCGCATCGACCGTCGTGAGCACCTTCATCAGTCGCAGTTCGGGAACGAGACGCCTCCAGACCCGCTTCGCCTCATCGGATAACCACTCCGGGCAGTGCGGCGTGCTCAGTCGGGGTTTGGGCTCGCGATCATTGAGTGGCCGCTTGCCCGGGTTCCCGGCCAGCAATCTCAGGGCCGTCGGCTTCGGAGGTGGGCCGCGCCTACCCACGGCGAGACCACGCCCAGCAGGAGCGCTGGAAGTCAAACTCAGACGATTCCGCGCCAGCCATCGGCCTTCTTCCCCGTGAACTCCTGCCAGCGAGTGACGATGACGTCGCAGTACGCCGGGTCGATCTCCATCAAGAACGCGTTCCGGCCCATCCGCTCGGCGGCGATCAACGTGCTGCCGCTTCCTCCGAAGAGGTCGAGCACGTTCTCGCCGCGGCGCGACGAGTAGTTCATCGCCATCTCGGCCAGCTCGGTAGGCTTCTGAGTCAAATGTTCCATCTGCATCGGCGCGACCTTCTTCACTCGCCAGAGGTCGGTCGCGTTCGTGATCTCGGGATTGAAGTAGTGGGCGGCGCCTTCTCGCCAACCGTAGAACGCGATTTCAAAGGCCCCCATGTAGTCTTTCCGTGTCAGCACAGGCCATTGTTTGTCCCACACGATTGCCTGTGAGAAGTAGAGACGCGCTCCCTTCAGGGCCGGAGGGTAGTTTCCGAGGTTCGAATAGCCGCCCCATACGTAGAAAGACCGCCCGGGCTCCAAGGCAGATGCAAGATTCCCGAACCACGAGGCGAGCAGTTGGCGGAACTCTTCCTCCGACACGAAATCGTTCTCCAGCACGCGATCCTTCGCGCGCATCTTCCCCGTCGGCTTTGCCTTCGAGGGGTGTCGTGCGAGGTCGAGTTGCTGATGATGCGTCTTCGCCCGCTTCGAGCTGGGGACGTTTCCCTTCGTGACGAGCCCGGCTGCGATGGCGTTGTTGGAGCGAGGCTCGACCTTCACATTGTACGGCGGATCGGTATTCACCAACTGGATGCGCGCGCCGTCGAGGAGGCGGGCCACGTCCTCGGGATTCGCAGAATCGCCACAAAGCAATCGATGTTCGCCCAGAACGATCAGGTCGCCCATCTGCGTCCGCGGGTCGTCGGGCGGCTCGGGGATGTCATCGGGATCCGTGAGGCCGTCCGTCGGTACGTCGCCGCCGCGCAGCAGAGCGCCGATCTCCTCGTCGGTGAAGCCCGTCAGTTCGAGGTCTGCACCGGATTGTTTCAGCTCGGCCAACACCGCTTCGAGCTTCTCCACGTCGAACTCGCCCGAGATCCGGTTCAAAGCGAGGTTGAGCTGTTTCTCTGAGGGATCGTCGAGGTCGACGTACACAACCGGCAACGTGTCGATCCCCTCGGCCTCGGCGGCACGAACCCGTTGATGGCCGCCGACGATGTGGCCGGACCTGGTGTTGACGACGATCGGCTCGACCGTTCCGAAGAACTTCAGCGACCGGCGCAGCGCCGCGAGGTCGTGGTCGCCGATCTTTCGGGGGTTGTACGGCGCGGCTTTGGCGGCCAGGTCGGAGGTGGAAACGTGCACAACTTGCATGTCGGTTTACCCCCGATTTACCTCAGGCTTGCAAGGCCCTTGTGAGGCGTTAAGGCCCGTCGTCATTGACGATTTACTTCGCCCCCCCCCTAGGCCGAAACCTGCGGACGCGTGCGTGAGACGGACGCGGCGGATAAGTCCCGCGCTACCAAAAAACTAGGCTCCCTCCTCCTCGCGTCGTGACTACGCGTGTAACCACATCACGCCGCCCCTCCCAGCGGCCCGTCGAAGCCGCCGCGTCGTCCCGTCCACCGACCATTCGCATCGCGCGCCATGTCGCTCGTCGCCGTGTGCGCGTCGTGGCACGCCTTGCAGAGCGATTCGAGGTTCGTAACGTCGAGATACGCACCGCCTGCCGCGACGGGGACGCGATGGTTGACGACTCGTGCTCTTGCACCGCACCGCTCGCAGTTGGGTCGCATCGCGAGAACCCGTTCGCGCACCGCACGCCACACGGGATCGCCGTACAGCCGGAACGGTCTCTTCGCGTCCTGCGCTCGGTACGCCTCCCGCTGGTGCACGGCGCAGAACCGCTCATGCGTGAGCTCGGGACAACCCGGGTGGCGGCACGGCTTGCCGAGAGCGTGGGGCACGGCTCGTTCCTCTCACGATGAACGTAGCGCAAGTCAACGTTGCAGATCTGCTACGTCGCCCTCGGTACACTGCTCATCAAGGATGATCGCGATGAGCTTCTTGGTGAGCTCGCTTTCTTCGATGACGCGTTCCAGCTCCCACGTCGGACGCTCCAGCAGACGACGACGCTGCCAGTAGTGCGTGCTGCAGTACTTCCGCGAACGCTTGGTCGCACACCGCTCGCCGCATACCACGCACCGCGCGTTCATCGCCACGCATTCACCATGTGGGCAAACGCCCACGGTTTCTTTGTGGACACGTCGCAATTGCCTTGATGCCGTCGCGCACCGAGCGCACTGATGACGCCGCAACGGAGGAGGTTGAGACGATGCAACCAACCGCGGGCGATCCGCCTGCACAGGAGCGAACCATGTCGCAGAAGAAGACCAAGACAGCGAGACGAGCTTTTCCGAAGAAGGCCGCGACCGCGGCGGAGACAGCGCCGGTGAAGGCGAAGAAGGAGATGGCCGCGGAGCTGGTGACGTTCGCGCTTCGCCTCCCGAAATCCGAGAGTGCCGCCCTCCACGCGGCCGCCGGGAAAGGCAAGGCCAGCCGCGTCATGAAGGCCCTGGCCGCCGCGTTCGTCCGCGGCGATCGTGCGGCGTTTCAACAGCTTGTCGAAGAGGCCCGCGAGCGGCGCCAGTAGTCTTCCGCCCCTCCTCGCCCGCAGGACATCCGGCCTGCGGGCTTCTCTTTGTTCGGACGCAGATCGGGCCCTCATCAATCGCCCACGATGAGCCTGTCGATGTCCGACCAGTCTTCGGGCCGCATAAGACGTGGCTGGAGCTCGTCCGGGGCGACCGTTTCCGAAAAGTCGTCGTTCGTACTAGAGGAAGAATTAGAGGGAGAAACGCACCCGCGCTTGCTTTCGTCAGTACCCGACGTTTCGGAAAAGGTCGATCGCGCTGGCGAGTCGCCCGATCTCGGCTCGATGGGGAGCTTTCCGTCTCCGAACGCCTCCGTCGTCAGCGTCAGGCCGAGCTCTGACAAGCGCCACACGTCGGGCCTTCCCTGACCGCCAGAATCGCGTTTCAAGAGCCCGTGGACGCCGAGATCTTCCAGCGCGCGTCGTGAGGTCACTGTGGGGTATCCGATGATCGTCGCGATGTCCGATGTCGTGCTCGCCTTCTCACCACTAACCGCCGCGAGGCACTTCGCCCGTATTACCGGCAAGCAGTCGATTCCGACTTTGGCGAGGACATCCCATGCCGTCTCGTCGTCCACGCCGATCGTTCGAAGGCCGCCGAGAAGACGTGTGAGGACAATTCCGATGCGTGTAGGGGCTTCGGCATCGGGGACCAGCTCGATTTCACGCCTTTGGCCGTCACGCTCGACGGGGCTTCGAGCTTGCGCGACGAACGACGCGAGCGCGATCAATCGGTTCTCGTCGGGATCCGTGACGGCCGCAGGTAGTGTCGTCAGATCGATCGCCTCGAAGAGGCGGCGCGCGGCGTCGCCTATCTCAGCGCGCATGGTGGCACTGCGTCTCGAATTGCGTATGGCCGCGCGCGCGAGCTCCCGATTGTCCACCTTGGGCATCCGATAGAGGACGAATCGCTCGCCCATGGTTGACATGACCGAGTGGTGGGTATCGATGATCGGCGTGCATGCGCCGAGGAATCCGATCCGGCCCCGCCACGTCAGCGTCCGACCTCCATCCGTCCCAATGTGGCGATCCCATCGGCCGTCGTAGATCTCACGAAGCGCACTCAACACGGCCGCCCGGGCATCACGGTGCATGCTCAGTACGCTCGTGAAGTCCTTGCATAGCAGGACACCGAACTCGCCAATGGCTCGTAGTAGGCCTCCTTTGGCTCCTTGCGCTGTGTTCTTTTTCGGCGTCCCCGACAAGAGAGCGGCCTCGGTCAGCGTCGAGACCAGGTGGACGTTTGGGAGTACGGCCATCGGCATGATCGTTTCGGTTTTCCCCGAACCGGACGCTCCAACAACCAGCCCCCAAATTGGATCTCCGTCGTGATGGTTGGCGACGATCACAGCTACGGCAAATTTCGCTGCCCGTGTGTCAGGCAGGAATTGCCACTTGCGCACGGTCGTGAGGTAACTGTCGAGCGCGTCAGCGGCGGAACGCGATCGCTCTGCAACAGGCGCTTCAGGCCGTTTAGCTGTCTGATCACGTGTCGAAGTTAACGATCGCGTGACCGTACTGGGCTCGGCGGTACGGTGTCCGTCGCCAGGACTTGGTTCCAATAGCGCGCGCAGATCAGCCCAGCCCCGCCCATGGCAGCCGTTGTGATGGCAACCGGCTGCAATGGCGCCGCTCTCGAATTGCGCGATGAAGAATGACTCGTTCGTGTGAGCGGGATTCCACTGGCACGTCCCGGTCCACTTCCTTCCGAGGCGCCAAGCCTTGGGACCGTTCAGCCCGGGCAGACGAGATGCAATCCAGGCCTCGAGATCGAAGGTCATGCTGGATTGCCGACTGCTGCCCGGTCTCGGCTCCTCTGGAACAACCGCCGCGAGATCACGAAGTAGCTCTGGGTCGACGAGCTTGAACGGCTCGGGGGCTTCGAGCAGGCTGCTCCGGCGATGCGGGCGTTCTGCTGAATCAGATCCCTTCGCACCCGCGATCGTGTACGGGACTTTCCAGATCCGGGCGGGATTTGCGACGCTGATATCGACCATAACGAGCTCATCGGAGAATCGGACGTCGAGCCCCTTGAGGCACCGGGCAACGAGTTCATGTTCGGATGCCGCCAGCTCGACGCGAAAGAGCAGTGCCGAGCCATTCCCGGTGTCGAGCACGGCCGGTTCCGGCCATCCCTCACTCCGCAGGACATCGCGGATGTGCTTCGCTCGGGTTATCGCCGCCTGATGTTGTTCGTCGCTGGAGGGTGTGTCCGAGAGCCGCACGGGATCGAGGTCGACGGGTAAGAAGAGGATCTTCGTAATCTCATCGTCTGATGTCGTTCGATCGCCCTTACTCAGTACACGCAACCGATCCGGCGACCTGAATCGAGCCTCGGGGTTGACGTCGTTCAATGTGAAGTAGACGACGGTCGCCTTGCCCTCGAGCGAGGCCGCATCACGGGCAAACGTGGCCGGGTCCTTGTAATAGCCGGACCACTGCTCCCATTTCTTGTGACCAAACGCGCGCAGCTCCACGACCGCGCGATCGGCCCAAAGCTGGCGCATCGCGTGTTCGATCTTCGCGGCGAGTTCTTTGCGTCGGTCCCGCATGACGTTTCTGGCGGGTGTGCCCATCGCGATTCCGAAGCCTAGGCAGCCTTCGGACCGCGATCCTCATCAGGAAGAATCCTTGCCTCGAGCTCGTCGACCGTCACTCCGATCGCATCTGCGATCGCGCGGGCCTCTGCCAAGTGTACCTTCCGGAATCCACCGAGAATGCGAACCAGCCTGTCGTAAGGCATGTCGAGCTTTCGGGATAGATCGATCACCTTCATCTCCCGCGCGACCATCTGCAATTTCACGAGCTTGGCGTTCATGGACATCTCCATCGCGGAACGAGTGTTCCGCCCAAGGAGATTGTCTGGTCGAATCGTGATGTGGTTTCGGAAGTGATCGAGGCTAATTGTTCCGAAACTGCTTGTCCGTTTGGATGGATCGTATACGGCGAGAGGAGACGGACAATGCTTCCGCCACGACGTTTACGGCAAAGCCCTTGCCGGGTCGCTGCCTGGACGCGCCGAGGACCTTTTCTGCGGCCTCGGCGATTCTCTTCCGCCACGTCGTCGGGACAGCCTGTGCGATTTCCGCGCTGAGCTTTTGATGGGCGGTTCGCTTTCCCTGCTCGCTGTTATAACGCGTCTTCAAACGGTGGCGGCATCGCTCGTAGGCAGCCCGTACTGCGACGATCAATTGCATCTTGTATCGCGTCGTGTTTACCGCGGATTGGGTTCTCTTGTGCACGCGGAAGCGCCTTGCAAATACCCTCGCGATCACCGCGAGCGTCTTGCGATCCGGGTGATCGGCGTCGAGCATCTCGTAGACGCGTTGCCGGATGGGTTCGTCGTCGAACATCTCGATCCCATTGTCCACGAACAATTGCGCGAGCGCCCCGTTGTCACCGGCGATCGCTCGATCACAAAGTTCGCGATACCGCGCGATGGCAGTCATCGTGTCGTGGGTCCGACGTGAAATTTCATCGTCATCGATCTTCCCCGAGCGGGTCAAGGACACGACGATCTCACCCATCTGAAGCGCCCACTCGTTCAAAGCGGGTGGATACGTGAACGCCAGCGCGTTCGATGGTTGGCGACTTCGAAATATGAGAGTCGGTCCCGATTTCTGCGCAACTGCTTCAGAGGACGAGCGGTGCGTGTTCCGCTTGCGTTCGTTTGCCACGACGAGATCCCCCGGAACCATTCCTCCGCCGACAGGGGCCAATTGTGACACGTCCAAATCACCGTCTGCAGTGGGATTCCATTCTGGAGAACGCCGCAGGCATCGTTCGCTCCTACGAGACCGGCGTGACGCTCAGGCAGCTGTTCTACCGGTTGGTCGCGGCCGAGGTGCTGCCCAACAACAGAGTCGCCTACTCCCGGCTCAGCAGCGTCACCGCCGAGAGCCGGCGTCGCGGGGCGTTTCCTCCGCTCATCGACCGGACCAGGACCATCCACCGGTACCAGACGTTCCCGGGCCCGCAGGAGGCGAGGTCGTGGCTCGGCCGGATCTATCGCCGTGACCGGACGGAGGGCCAGGGCTACTCCATCTACCTGGGTGTCGAGAAGGCCGGGATCGTCGAGCAGCTGCAGGCGTGGTTCGGAGACCTCGGCGTCCCGATCTTGGCGCTCGGCGGGTACTCGTCGCAGACGTACATCGACGACGTCGCGGCGGACGTCGATCGCCAGGACCGCCCCGCCGTCCTCATTTACGCCGGGGACTTCGACCCCTCGGGCGAGGACATCGACCGGGACTTTCGGAAGCGCGTGGCGGCGTTCGACGAGTACGTCCGCGTGGCGCTCACGCCCGGGCAGATCGCCGACTACAACCTCCCCGAGCAGTTCGGGAAGTCCACCGATAGCCGGGCCCATGGGTTTATCGAGCGCCATGGACGCCTTGTGCAGGTCGAGCTCGATGCCCTCCCGCCGGACGTGCTGCGCGATCTCTACCAGGAAGCGATTGATCGGTATTGGAACCCGTCAGCATTCGAGGCTGCCCTCGAGCGCGAGGCCGAAGAACGTTCGAAGCTGCGGAGGGTGCGGTGAGCGCCCGTGCATGCTCGCGATCGGCGGAACCCGACGGCCTCGTCGACCTCGCGAGCATCCTCGCCCGCGGCGTCCGCAGATTTCT
>CAZEII010000062.1:0-17513 GCA_964511835.1 uncultured Acidobacteriota bacterium
CGGCCCCGTCGTCTTGACGGTCGTCCGAAGCGTCCCCTAACATGCCGCGGTTCTCGTCCGGGTCGGGGCGTGGCGCAGCCTGGTAGCGCACTTGCTTGGGGTGCAAGTGGTCGGAGGTTCAAATCCTCTCGCCCCGACCAAATTTCAAAGTGACGGGTCGCGGTTGACGTTGAGGTTGCCGCTGGTGCGAGAAAGGTCGACGCCGCGTAGAGTCTCCTCGAGGTCGTTGTGCATCTGGGACTCCAAATCACGCTGCTCGCAGCGCTAAGCACGACTGCTCAGACCTATCGGCTCCGGGTTCTGCCGGTTCCGGAAGGATGTATCGCCTGGAGCTTTCTCGGTCATGGCCTGTCCGACTCGGGTTCCGTGATCGGCAATCTCCAATGTGTTGGCTCGCCGGGCTACCGCGCGGTCGTCTGGGACGCCGAGGGGTTCCACGTGCTCGAGACGCTCGGCGGAGCAAGCTCCTACGCGCTCGGAATCTCGAGGGATGGCGAGACCATCCTAGGGATGGCCGACACGGGGGAGATTTCGTCCGACGGACAGTTCGTGACCCGTCCCGTGGTGTGGAGGAACGGAGCAATCGCCGAGCTCGATACGCTCGGCGGAACGTTCGGAGCGGCGGTCGACATCGATCACCGTGGACAGGTCGTGGGAGCCTGTGAGAGCGCCGAGATCGACCCGCGTGTCGGCCGGGAGCCCCTGCACGCCTGTCGATGGGCCGACGGCGCCGCCCCGAGCGACCTCGGCGGCCTGGGCGGCCCGGACGCGGAAGCCATCGACGTGAACAAGAGAGGCTTGGTCGTCGGTTGGGCAACGACGACCACCCCGATTTCGTCGCTGGATGGGTTCGCGCACGTCGCGTTTCTTCACGACGGATCCGCAATGACCGGCCTCGGGACTCTCGGCGGCGACTGGAGCGAAGCCTATGCGGTCAACGAAGTGGGGGAGGTCGTCGGCCAGTCCGAGACCGCCATCGAGCGAGGGGGCGGTTTTCGCGAGCTTCACGCCTTTGCCTGGCGCCGCGGGGTTATGCGTGATCTCGGAACGCTCGGCGGCGGATACGCCTTGGCCTGGGACATCAATGCTCGGGGCGACATCGTGGGCAGCTCGATGGTCGCTGTCCCCGGACAACGTGCCGAGACGGTCGCGACGCTGTGGCGCGGAGGAGCGATCATAAACTTGAACGATCTCGTCGATGCTCTCGACGGGTGGTCCGTCCGGGATGCCACGGCCATCGATGAATCCGGACGCATCCTCGTGCAGGCCTACCGTGCTGGGGCGATTCAAATCGCGATCTTGAAGCCTCATAGTCCGTAGTTCAAACTCGGGGACCCAATTGGTCCCCATATCCCATAACCCGCTTCTTGCGCTTGGCGTACTTGACGGTCCAAGAGAGCGTCTAGCGATCACGACGCGCACCAGCCAATCCAAGAGCGAGTCGACGTCGCAAATACCCCGTGTTTATTGGCGAAAACAGCTTCTCCCGTTTTACGCGGGCGCGTTCGTCCCGTTTCGCCACCTCCGCGGCGCAGCGACGCCCCCGATCTCGGAATCGTAACTCTCCCTACGTGATCGACCATCGTTCCGCGCGGTGACGCGCCGGCCTGCCGCTCTTTTTGGCAAAGGCGCCGGCGGATGATTCTTGCAACCCGTTCACGGTGCTGCCTGTGACAGCTGGGCAAACGACCATCGAGCATCCCTAGGTCGCGGAGGACGAGCCGTGAGCGAGACCGCCGTTTTACCTGAGCCGACTACGGAGCTGAAAGCGCCGCCGTCGACGTCCGCGGCGCCTCCTGCGCCCGCTGCGCCGGCGACGACGCCCGTGCCCCGAGCGAAAGAGCGGCGCTTCCGGGCCAGCCTGCGCTTCAACGGTTTCCGCTACCTCACGCTCGCTCTTTGCACTCTCGGAGTGTGGGGACTCTTCCAGGCCTCGATGTGGCTGGGCACCGGAAAGCCAGAGGGCACGTTTCTGCTCGTGCTCGCCGGCGGACTGCTCGCCGCGGCGGCCAAGACGGGCATCGACATCCTGAACTGGGCCGAGGCGAACCGCCAAGCGGTGCACGCCGAGCGCGTGCGCGCGGTGCAGCGCGTCTTCCAGCGGGCCTGCGCGGTCCGCGAGCAGGCGACCACGGATTGGCGCCGCATGCATACAGTTCTGATGGACAACCTTTCGGGACAATCGCAGGAGATCCGCCTGTTCCGCGACCACGACCTGACCGATCGGCAGGGAGAGAAGCTCCTCGATAAGGCGCTGTCGGAGGAGGCGTGGATCCGGCCGGAAGGGGTCGACGCCGTCCGCCAGTTCAAGAAGTACGTCGCCGTGCTCGACTACGACGCGCTGGCGACGGAGTCGGAGTTCCTCGCAGCTTTCAACGGGCTCCTGGAGCGGCTGCGGCGCGATCTGGCGCTCGCGGCGATCGGCATTCCGCTCGACTAGAAGCGGGATTCGTTCGTCGGGCTCACGCGGCTCGGTGCGTTTCCCAGGCGTTTCCGCGGAGACGGAGCGCGATCCTCGGGGGGCGTGCAGGCGTCGGCTTCAGCTTGGCGATCAGCTCGTCCGTGTAGTCGATGCGCGGCGCCGTGCGCGCGACGAGGAAGCGGACGAGGAGATCGACCGATCGCGGAATCTCGTGCTTCCCGCTCTGCCATCGAGACATCGTCTCGGGGGTCACGCCGAGCATCTTGGCGAAGTCCTGGGAGGAGTGCCCGAGGAACTGTCTCAAGAACCGGAACTCCTCGCGCGTCATGGCCGAGTTGCGGGCTACGATCGCGTGCGCCAGGGAAGTGTGCAGGCCGGAGAGGTTGGGAATCGCGACCTCGACGTGGCCGCAGTCCTCACACTTCCTCACTTCGACGCCGCGAAGGAACACGTTGGGAAGACCGGACTCGACGTAATGGTGGGTGGCCCGCGCCGCACGCAGGGCGCCGCCGCATTCGACGCACTTCATCGCTCGTTCCTCCACGCCCTGACGATGACGACCTCGTTGGGCACCGTGCGTGCCGGATCGGCGTCGTGACCCCGGAAGCAGAATTCGACCGTCATCTGCGTCGTCGTGCTCTGGTAGCGCCAGGCGTCGTGGATGCGCTCGGTGCTCCGGATCGCCCCGCCGCGGAGCACGTTGACGACATCCCCGCTCATCATGCCGTTTCTCATCATCGAGTCCTTGGCGGATCGGCTGAACGTCGTCATGCCGACTCCGTCGATGATCGCCCGCACGCGGCCCCTCGCCGTCTCGTGATCGAAAGGCTCCTTCACCGGGGCAGTGTAATCATGATTGACGATTCGTCAAGCCCACCGACTTCGAGAAAGCAGGTGTGAGGGTGGTGGATCCTTGGCTAAGCTAAGGGACTCGACGGAGGCGTCATGCGAAGACTCCTTGCCCTGGCCGTGTCGTCCGCGCTTCTCGTCCTCGGCGAGGTGGCCTTGGCCGGCGCCGTCGACGTCGATTTCAATCCGAAGGCGGACTTCCAGCATTACAAGACATGGGCTTGGCTACCGGACCTCGAGAAGGGGCTCCACGGCATCCTGAAGGACGAGACGATGCGGCAGCGCGTCGAGAAGGCGCTGATGATCCGTCTCCGCGAGGCGGGGCTCGACCGCGCGGCGCCGGACGCGAAGCCGGATCTCTACGTGGCCTATCGCGGAGACGTCGGGCAGGGGAAGGAGGTCTCGTCGAGCTTGGGGGGGTTGAGCAGCATCGACAACCCGGTGTACACGACGATTCAATTCACCGAGCAGACCGCGACGCTGATGGTCGACCTCGTCGACGCCGCGACGAACGCCCTCGCCTGGCGGCTGTACATCGATCAGACGGTCAAGGGGCCGAACGATCCGCCGGACAAGCTGTCGAAGGCGCTCGACAAGGGATTCGCGAGATACCCGCCGTCGGCCTCCGCGATCGCGAAGAAGGCGAAGGCGCTGGAGAAGTCCTCGTCTAAATGAGCTTCTTCTTCGCGAGAGCTGTGGCGACGGACACGCCGACCTCGCGCGAAGCCTGCGCGACCGTGCGCGGATTCATCGTCTCGCTCGTGCCGCTCCAGACGATCTTGTCCTTCGACTCCAATCGCTGCCAGAGATCGGTGCGCACCCGGACCTTCTTTTCGTTCTGCAGGTAGCCGGGGACGAAGACCTTCTGGAACGTGTACCAGTAGCCGCCCCAGTAGTCCATTCCCTGATAGTCCGTCTGATAAGAGTCGTACCCTTCCGTCACCTTGTACTTGTCCTCCGAGCCGACGAGGCGGGAGACCATCACCGCATCGAAGCCGCCGTCCTTGAGCTTCGCCTCGAAGGGTCCGCGCTCTTTCGGGAGGTCGGGAAACGTCAGGTGCGCCGCCGCGGCGTTTCCGCCGCGCAGGGAGACCTCGCCGGCGATCACGTCCTCGATGGTCGATCGCGCCGTTGGGTCGTCCGAGACGACGAGAACCAGGATCTTCTTCGGCGGAGGGGACGCGGGCTTCTCGGTGCCCTTGCTCGTGACCGTCTTGGTCTGAGCGAGGGCTGATGCGACGGCAACTGTTGTGACGAACGCCGCTGACAAGAGCGTGGGATGTCGGTTCATCGTGAGCCTCCGGCGGACGGAGGGGATTGTACCCGGAAGAGGCGGTTGGTTCGACCCCTCGACCTGTTGCCAATCACGTTAAACATCAATATAACGGAAATGTGATTGGAAGGAAGAAACCCGGACGCAAGCCGAAGCCGCGGCGCCATGTCCGTCACGCGCTGCTCGGCGTGCGGCTGACGAAGCTCGAGTACGCGGCGATCCGCCGGGCGGCGAGGCCGAAGGACGCCGCAACCTGGGCGCGGGATCTTCTGCTCGCGGCCGTCAGTTGGAAGCCGGAGAATTGACCGGCGACGTTTCGGGCTTCGTGGGCAGGCGGACGCGTTTCAAGGTGATCTTGCTCTGCTCGCCCGACAGGCCAGCATGGTCGAACCGGACGGCCGAACCGAGAGACGGCAGGTTTCGCGCGTCGACCTCATCGAGCAGCAGGTTCCCGTCGACCGTCTGCTTCGCGAGGTCGATAGCGATCCCGCTGGCTTTCGCGTCGCCGCCGACCTCGGCGATCCGGTAGCGGCTGATCGTCCCTCGAAGGGTGTTCGGTACGCTGGATCCGAGGATCGCGGTGGCGACCGAGCCGTCGACGGGAGCGCCGGTCACTTCCGTGGAAACGTCGACATCATCCCAATCGAGCGTCAGAGTCTTCCCGCCGACCGCAGCCTGCGTGACGATCGCGGAGAGCCCGCTCGAACCGGAGGCCCGCGTCGCCGAGGTCCGGATCTTGACGTGGTGAAGACGGAACGTGAGATCGCTCGCGAAGTTGACCTCGAGGACGCGGGGGCTGAAGTCGAGGCCGGCGAGCTCGCCGCCCGAAAGATCGAACTCGGAGGCCTCGACGGACAACTCGGCGATCCGCCCGGCGGTCGAGACACCCGCTCCGGCGGCAGCGGATTCGGTCGTCCCCGATCGTGCGAATCCACTGTCGACGATGCGGAACCGGCCGCCCGCGGCAACGGCGCCGTAGCTATTGATGATCCGCCATCCGAACCCGTTCTTGGGGTGAGGGTCGCCCGATATCGTCGCGCGGCACCCCTCCCAGACGACCTGCGGCTCTCGCGGCGGAGTGTTGAAGTTCGTGTAGTAGAAATCGGCGACGGCGGAATCCTCGATGGTCGTCCGCAGCACGTGGGCGAACGCGGTCGAGTTCAGCTCGAGGCCCGTGTCGCCCGAAAACTGCCCGTAACAATCTATGACGTGGACTCGACCGACCCTCGCATGCTCGCCGATCTGAAAGTTGGAGGACGGGAAGCTCGCGCTGTGTCTCGCGAGCGTCGAGTGCCAGCAGCCGACGAGCCAAACGTTGTCGATGTCGATGTTGGTCGAATCGGCGCCGGCGGGGCCGTTGCCGTCGATCAGGATCCCCCAGTTGCCTCCTTCAACCCGGACGTTTTCGACGTAGATGTTGGTGATCGAGTCACGCACGGGCTCGGCGTTTCCGGCGTGAACCGACACGATGTAGATCCCGCCGCGATGCGTCACGGTCTTCGGGTCCACCGTGAGGTTGAAGGCACGGACGTCCTTGACGACGATCCGGTCCCAGTTGACGCGCCGGAATCCGCCGACTCCGTTCTTGCCGACGTAGTTTCCGAAGATCGCGTGATCGTGGCCGCCGACGCCGCCGGCGTCGATCTCGAAACCTTCGATCCAGATCTTCGTGACGAGCTGATGGTCGGCGCTCAGATCCGGGTCGAGGAATCGAGGTGCTTCGGCGGTCAGCTTGATCGTCGCCCCGTTCCCGACGACGAACAGCCAGTCGCGGAGCGCGACCGGGAGCCTGACCTCCGTCCTCTGCACGTAGAAGCCCTTCGCAAACTCAATTCGCCCGCCGTCGGCCGGCAGAGAGGCGAACGCCGTCTCCCAGCCCGTCCACGGATGGGCCGCCGAGCCGTCGCCGCCGGAGGCGTAGCTCTCGACCCGGCGGGTGCCGTCCGGCCGACGAGTCTCCCCGGTACCCGCCATCCAGAAACCGGAATTGCAGGCATAGACGATCTGCGCCCGCTCGCTCGGCATTCGGCATCGTTCGCCGCCGGCGCAAAGCCCGTCGGGTGGATCCGACCGGCAGATCGGAAGCTCGCCCGATGCGGCGATTCGGATCGACGCGAGGAGCGTCGTCGCGGCGAGAATCGATGGGAGCCGTCGCACGAATCGTCATTGTCGATCAGATACTCTCCGCGCGCACTCGACGAACTCGAGAGGCAACGCTCGACTTGCCGGTGCCATCGAGCGTAAGAACCCTCGGGAGAGGAGGCGCGAGTGGGCGCCACAGTCGTGACGCTGGCTCTGATCATCGCGAGCGCCGCTGCGCAGGCGCCCGCGGCGGCGCCGGACCCGGTGGCAAGTCCTCGACTCCGCTCGGTTCGAGGTGGGGTCGCCGACGGCGACGACGGGGCTCTCGGGCTCTTCTGGAAGGGCATCGCGCTGGAAGGCGCCCCCCTCGTCGAGCCGTCGAGCACGCCGCGTGAGCGCCTCGTCACGTTTCTCTACCGTTCGACGGCCGACGTCCACGTCGTTCTGATGGCCGACTTCACCGATTTCGTGCCCCACATGACCTTCAAGCGACTCCCCAAGACGGACGTCTGGTACTTGAGCTTGCGGCTCCCGGCGGACGCGCAGTTCCTCTACGAGCTCTCCGTCGACGATCCGGCCTACCCCTTCGTGGACGTCGATCCGCCGGGTTACCCCGGCCGCACCCAGCCGGACGCGCTCAACCCGCGCCGCTACGAGTTCGCGAAGCCCGCGATCTTGTCGATCGTCCGGCTTCCGGAGGCGCCGTCGCAGGAATGGGTCACGCCCGATCCCGCCTCTCCGCACGGCGCGGTAGAGCGGTTCGACGGCAAGCTCGCGAGCAAGATCTTGGGAAACGAGCGGGATGTCTTCGTGTACAAGCCAACCGGGTACAGTGAGTCCGCCGAGCCCTACCCTCTGCTGATCTTCGGTGCGAGCTACATCAATCAGATCCGTCTGCCCGTGATCCTCGACAACATGATCGCCCGGCATCTCATCCCGCCCGTGGTGGCGGTCTTCGTCGGATTTCCGCCCAGCGCGCCGGGCCAGAACAACCAGGACGAAGAGGCGGGCGGGGATGCGGCATTCGGCGAATTCGTCGCGACCGAGCTGCTTCCGTGGGTGCACGCCCGCGTGCACGTTGCCACCGACCCTCGCCGCGTGATCGTCGGCGGCGCGAGCGCCGGCGGACATTCGGCGGCGTTCGTCGGCTTGCAGCACCCGGAGGCGATCGGCAACGTCATCGCGCAATCGGGAGCCTTCTGGCGAGGGGTGGGCCACACCGCGAGATACTGGGGAAATCCGGAGCTCGGGGACGAGCGCGGGCGGCGTGAAGGGTTCGCCCGCACCGTCGCCTCGCGTCCGGGCCCGCCCGCCCCGGTGAAGTTCTACCTGACCATCGGCCGCCTCGAGTGCGGGCGCGCTTTCGACTCCGATCTCATCTCGATGTTGCACGCGACGCGCCACGTGCGCGATGTGCTCCAGGCCAAGGGGTACGACGTCACGCTGGTCGAGTCGAGCGGGGGCCACGACCCGTTCAACTGGGAGGCCTCTCTCCCGGCGGCGCTGATGGCGCTGCTCGGCGCGTCGAACCGGTGAGCGACTTCGAGGCCGCGAGCAGGTCCTCGCACATCGCCGCCTGCTTGCGCCACGGCTCGTCGCCGCCGGGGCCCGAGCGGAGCGCATCGAGCTGCCAGCCGTCGCAGCCCAAGCGGTAGAGCCCGAACCGCGTCGCGCGGCTTGCGAGAGCGGCCTCTCGCGAGCGCGCCGGATCCCTGTCGATCTCGGCGCGAACATAGAGGAGGTGCGCCCGGCGTTCCGCATCGACCGCCGCACGAAGGGCGGGATCGGGGGAGGCGCCGAGCAGGAGCTCGATCGCTCCCGGCTTCCGGTCGAGAATGGTCGCGATCTCGGAGTCACCCATCGCTCGGCCGTAACGGCGGAAGAATTCGATCGAGGGGCGGTCGTCCGTGATGACATCGGCGCCGGCCGCCCAGCTCTCGACGCCGTCTCGATCGAGCAGGTAGGTTCCGAGCAGTGCCTCCGGCGTCTCGAAGTAGGCCGCGTCGAGGCTCGCTCGCGTGGCGGGCGCTCCGTAGGCGGCGCGCAGCCGCTCCGGGTCCAGGCGCAGCGGGCGGTCGGAGCCGATCAGCACCGCGTCGCGAACCGAAGGGAGCCAGAGCTGCGCGTAGGGGAACGCGTCGAGAAACGTCCGCGCGGTCGCCTGTGCGGAGGCGAGGCTCTGCGCGTGGAGCGGCAACCATTGCGCGATCACGCCGCCCGGGGAAAGGTGCTGCCGGCACAGCCGGTAGAAATCGAGGGTGTAGAGATGGACGGAGCCGGCGACGATCGGCGGCGGCGGCTCGAGCGTGATCAAGCCGTAGCGCTTTCCGGAGAGCTCGAGCGCATGCCGCCCGTCCGCGTGAAGGATGCGCACCTTGGGGTCCCGGTACGCCGCGCGGTTTTCGCGATCGAACACCGGCAGCGCCGCAATCACGGACTCGCTGAGATCGATCGCATCGATCGCTTTCACCGCTTCGTGCGACGCGAGGGCCCCGAGCGTGATCCCCGTTCCCACGCACAGGACGAAGGCGTCTGCGGGAGCATGGGCGAAGAGCGCGGGCAAGTGCCCTTCGGCCGCCATGTAGCGCCAGATGGGCCTGACCGTCGCTGTCATCGCGATCCCGTTGACGATGACGCTCTTCGCCTCGCTGTCGCGGAAGCCGTACTCGCGCGGGACGACGGCGACGGTGTCGGTGGCCCCCTCGCGGTAGAAGAGGGGAGGCGCGGAGCCGGCCCGCGAGCGTCCGGCCCGGGCGTACGCCTCGACGAACGGCGCAGGGGAGAGGAAGACCGCCACGGCGCAGGCCGCCGCGACCAGGACGGATGTCCAGGCCTTCGCGCGGCCCGGACGAGCCGCCAGCGCCGCGAGGAGTCCCGCCGAAGCACCGGCCGTGGCGAGGACCGCGAGCGAGCGCGAAGCGCCGATCGCCGGCAGAAGCACGAGCCCGGCTCCGAGCGCGCCCGAAATCGCGCCGATCGTGTTGGCCGCGTAGACCGTGCCCACCGCCGTTCCGGCGCCCTCGCGCCCCGACGAGAACACGCGGACGGCGAGAGGAAGCGCCATTCCCGAAAACATCGTCGGCGGGATCACCACGGGTCCCGCGCGCAGGATCCCGCTCGCGAGGAAAGCTCCGAACCCCGTGCCGCCGGACGGCGGCGCGAGGACGGCCGGCAGCCAGGGAAGATTCGCGGCGACGTAAGCGGCGGATGCGAGCTGCACGAGGGCGAGCGCCTCGAGCGGCCGTTCGATACGCGGCTCGAGGCGTCTGAGCGCTGCGGCGCCGACCACGAGCCCGAGGAGAAACAAGGAGAGCATCAGGCTGAACGAGTAGGCGTAGGAGCGGAGAGGGAGGACGAGAAGCCGCGTCCAGACCACCTCGTAGCCGAGCGCGACCGCTCCGCCGACCGCAGTGACGACGAGCGCGATCGCTTGCGTCCGATTCCGGGCAGCGGCCGCCGCTCGGACGGCGGACACCGGTTCGATCGCCGTCGTCCGCCGGTCGACCAAGAGCGCCGCGAGCCCGACCGCCATCGCCGCGCTCGCGCCGAGCCAGCCGGTTCCCGAGACCCCCAGCATCTCGAAAAGCAAGAACCCCGCGGCTGCCGCTCCCAGCGACGCGCCGAGCGTGTTGACGGCATACAGCGAGGCCAACCGGCCGAGCAGGGTTCCGCCGAGGCCGAGAGCGTGGCGGGTCAGCGCCGGCAGCGTCCCGCCCATCAGGATCGTCGAAGGAAGGAGAAGGAGCGCCGTGATGAATGCCGCCACGATGGCCCCGGCCGATCCGGCGCCCGCGAGCCGCACCGGCGCCAGGAGCGCCTCGCGGCCATACGAGAGCATCGCCACCGCCGTGCCGCCCGCGATCCCCACGCCGAGCTCCAAGGCCGCGTAGAGCCGCAGCGGGCGCGCCGTTCGGTCTGCGGCCCGCCCGAAGATCGCCGCGCCGAGCGCGAGACCGCCCAAGAACGTCGCGAGGGTCAAAGACGTCGCCGTCACGGCGCTCCCGACGTAGAGCGCGAGCTGCCGGCGGAAGACCGTCTCCAGAACGAGGGATGCCGCTCCCGAGAGAAAGAACAGGATGAAGACGATCACGAGGGGCGAGTCTAGCGGATCGCGGTCGAACCCGTTTATCCTTCCGCCCTTCCCTCGCGTCGGGGGATGCGAGGTCGCGGATAATCCTTCAATGGTGAGCGCATCATGGCAGGCTCTTACGATCTGAAGCCGATCTCCCGGGAGGCGATCCCGGCGGCGCTGGAGAAAGCGCACCGCTACCGTCTGCTCAACCAGCCGCTCCAAGCGGAGAGCATTTGCCTGGACATCCTCGCGGTCGATCCCGACCAGGCCGAAGCGCTCGTCACGCTGCTCCTCGCCCTCACCGATCAGTTTCCGAGACAGCTCCAGCCGGCCTTCGATCGGGCCCACGGGCTTCTTTCGCGCGTCCACGACCCGTATTCGCGGTACTACTATGAAGGGATCCTTTACGAGCGACGGGGAAAAGCGCACTTCCGGTCGGGGAGCCCGATGGCGGGGGAGATGGCGTTCGAGTGGCTGCGGTCGGCGATGACCTGCTACGAGCAGGCGGAGCGGATCCGGCCTGCCGGCGACGACGACGCCGTGCTTCGTTGGAACAGCTGCGCACGGATGCTGATGGCGAACGAGAGGATCCGGCCGCGGGCGGACGAGCCGCCGGAATCGATGCTCGAATGAAACCCTTGCGCATGGACCTCGCGCTTCTCGCGGCGGCGGCCTTCGGGCTCGCGGGGGCGCAGGTCGCACGCGCCGCCGATATCCCCTCGTTGACGTCGATCCCGCACCTGACGGATCGTGAGCTCGGACCCGTGCGACGGCCACCGATCATCGTCGTTCCCGGCGCGCCGGGAACCGAGCTGATCGATTCGCGCACGGGCAAGCGCGTCTGGCCGAACGCCAAGATGATGTCGGTCCGCGACGGAAACGCCGTGCTCGCTCTTCCTCTGGACGAGCCCGAAACCACCACCATCGTCGCGGGCGATCTCCTGCGCGACGTCCATGTCGCCGGACTGAAGTTCCGTGTCCACGCCTACGACGGGCTCGAGAAGAAGCTGGCCGCGCTGGGTTACCGGCAGGGTGACTGGCGCACACCCACGGGAGACGGAGAGTACTTCTACTTTCCGTACGACTGGCGGCAGAGCGTCGAGAGCAACGGCCGGCGGCTCTCGCGCGAGCTCGACGCGTTTTACAGCCGGAGCCCTGCCGGCACACCGCCGGCGATCCTGATCGGCCACTCGCTGGGCGGCCTGCTCGCCCGGTACGCCTTGATGTACGGCGACACGGCGCTGGGTGGGAGCGGCCCGCTTCCCCCGGTCAGCTGGGCCGGGAGCGCGCACATCGGAACGCTGTTCCTCGTCGCGACCCCGAACGAGGGGACGTTCATCGCGCTCCAACGGCTGGAGAAAGGGATCTACTACCGGTTCCACCGCGGGGCGTTCTCGCCCGAGACGCTGTTCACCTACCCATCGGTGTTCGACATGATCC
This sequence comes from uncultured Acidobacteriota bacterium, assembly GCA_964511835.1. Classification (GTDB taxonomy): domain Bacteria; phylum Acidobacteriota; class Polarisedimenticolia; order Polarisedimenticolales; family DASRJG01; genus DASRJG01. The sequence continues at coordinate 12,139 of CAZEII010000062.1, forward strand.
CCGGGACGATCGCGCCGTTCGTCGACGGAGACGGCAAGCCGCTTCCCTTCAATCTCGAGGATCCGGCGGACTGGGAGCGCGTCGGGTGGTCGATCATCGACCCGAGGTCGGACTGCGCGATTCCCTACGAGGAAAGACGCCGCCACCTCGCGAGCGAGCTGGCTCGCGGCGCTCGCTTGCGAGCCGCGCTGAATCAGCTGGCCAGCACCCCGAATCCCGTTCCGGAGACCGTCGTCGCCTGCTTGTCGCGGAGCGTCCAGCGCACCGCGCTCGTCACGCAGGGAAGCCGTGGGGTCGAGGTTCGCTTCGATCCGCCTGCGGCATCGCGAACGCACCTGGTGCCCCTGCTGTTCGAGCCCGGCGACTCGATGGTCCCGGCGCGCTCGCTGGTCGCCGGCGGCTCCACGCACGATCCCGCCAGCTCCCTGAAATTCGTGCGGGTCCTCCAGTCGAACCGGACTCATCAGGCGCTCTTGTCGAGCCCCGAGTTGCTGAGCGCACTGAACGAAGCTCTCAAGTGACGCCTGCGATCCTCGAGGGGACCGGGCTGACGCGCACCTATCGCCTCGGCGCGACCTCGGTCGCCGCGCTCTCCGGGGTCGACCTGTCGATCGGCCCGGGTGAGCTGTTGGTTCTCCAAGGCCCGTCCGGCTCCGGGAAGACGACCCTGATCAACCTCCTCGGCCTCCTCGATCGGCCGGACGGCGGCACCCTGCTCCTCGACGGCGCGCCGGTCGCGGCGCTCGACGAGAACGCGCGGGCCGATCTCCGCCGCGACCGGTTCGGCTTCGTCTTCCAGTCGTTCAACCTCGTCGCCGTCCTGACCGCATCGGAGAACGTCGAGTATCCGATGACGCTCAAGGGGATCTCGCGCGAGGCCCGTCGCCGGCGAGCGGAGGAGCTCCTCGCCGCGGTGGGCTTGTCGGACAAGGTGGAGGTCCGGCCCGATCTCCTCTCCGGAGGTCAACGCCAGCGCGTGGCGATCGCGCGCGCCCTCGCGAACGAACCGGAGGTGATCCTCGCCGACGAGCCGACCGCCAACCTCGACACGAGAACCGCGGACGAGGTCCTCGACCTGATGACCGGAATCAACGAGACGCGCAAGGTCGCGTTCGTGCTCTCCTCGCACGATCCGCGCGTCGTCGCGCGCGCGCGGCGCGTCATCACGCTGAAGGACGGCCGCGTCGCGCCGGCCCCGAGCGCGTCGTGAGCCTGTTCGCCCTCGCCATCAGAAACGTCGCCCGCAATCGCCGGCGGAGCCTGCTGACCGGCGCGGTCGTCGTGTTCGGCTTCGCGTCGATCGCGCTTTCGGGCGGGTTCATGTCGCAATCGTTCGAAGGGCTGCGCGACGGGACCATCCGCAACGGGACCGGACATCTCCAGCTCGCCGATCCCAAGTTCTTCGCCGGAAACGAAGACGCCCCCCTCGAGCACGGCCTGGCCGACAGCGAACGCGCGCGCGCGATCCTCGCCCGGGATTCCGAGGTGCTCGAGGTGCTTCCGCGCATCGATTTCGTCGGCCTCGCCACCAACGGGAGTCGCTCCGTGCCGTTCCTCGGGACCGGCCTGGACCCCGCGCCCGAGGCGCGGACGATGGACACCGCGAAGCTTCTGGTCTCCGGACGGTGGTTCAGCGGCGCCGACGAGCGCGCGGTCGTCCTCGGAAGCGGCCTGGCGAAGTCTTTGAGCGTCGCCCCGGGGGATTCGATCACGATCATGGCGACCACACCGGACGGGGTGCTGAACGCGGTCGATGCGGCGGTTGCCGGCCTCGCCGACATCCCGATCAAGGACCTGGACGACCGCTACCTCGCCACGACGCTCGGGCTCGCCTCCGAGCTGCTCGCCGCCTCGGGGCGGGTCTCGAAGCTGACGATCGTGCTGCGTGAGCCGGCCGACGCGCGGCGCGCCCTGCCGCGCCTCCTCGCGAGCCTCCGCGGGGCCGGAATCGAGCTGGCCGGAAAGACCTGGGTGGAGCTTGCCGAGTTCTACCGCCAGGTCAAGGTGCTCTACATCGGCATCTTCGGATTCATGGGCCTCGTGCTGGTCGTCGTCGTGCTGCTCGCGGCAGCCAACACCATGATGATGGCCGCCGCCGAGCGCACGCGGGAGATCGGGACGCTGCGCGCCCTCGGGACCCGTCCGTCGTCCATCACGCGGATGTTTCTCATGGAGGGGCTGGTCCTCGGCGTCGCCGGGTGCGTCGGCGGAGCGGTGATCGCGGTCGTGGTCCGCGCCGTGCTCAACCGCGCGGGGCTGACGATGCCGCCGCCGCCGGGGGTATCCCACGGCGTTCCGCTCCACGTCAACTTCTACGGCAGTGCCTACGTCGCGGGAGCGATCGCCATGACGGCGACGCTGGTCGCCGCCTCGTGGGTTCCGGCCCGGAAAGCGGCGAAGATCTCGATCATCGAGGCCCTCGCGCATGTCTAACGCCGCCCGAGCCGCCGTGCTGGGAGTCCTGCTCGCGCTCTCCGTTCGCGCCTCCGAGCTCGATCCCGAAGCTTGGCTCAAGCGGGCCGATGCGCCTCACGACGCGTTCCACGAGGGGGTCATCCATGTGCGCATCCGCGTCGCCGAGGCCGGCAAGGAAGTCGTCGAGAGCACGATGGACCTCTTCGTGAAGGGAACCTCCAGGGCGCTGTGCGTCTTCCGCGAGGGGAAGCAGCAAGGTCGGAAGATCCTGACTGCGGGCGACAAGGTGTGGCTGATCGTCCCGACCGCCACTCGGCCGGTGCCGGTGAGCAAGGGCCAGCGTCTCCTGGGAGCCGCTTCGTTCGGCGACATCGCGCGGATCCGCTTCGCCGACGAGTACGACGCCACCCTGCGCCCGGAGGAGGAGCCGGTGCGGGAGCCGGGCGGCGAGACCGCGTGCCGCGTGCTCGACCTGAAGGCGAAGCGTAAGGAGAGCGCCTATGCGGCGGGCGTCTTGTGGGTCGGGAAGGACGACGGGCTCGCCAGAAAGCTCCGCGTGTCGTTGGCGTCGGGTAAGGAAGCCAAGGAGGTCCTGTTCACCGCGTACCCCGACAAGCCGAACATCGGCACGATGGAGATCCGCGACCTGCTGGCGTCGAAGGGAGAAAGCGTCACGACGCTCGTCTTCGAATCGTACGCGCCGAAGGCGCTCGCGGACGCGATGTTCGAGGCCGAAGGCGCCCGCGCGGTCCCGTGACCTTGCGGGAATCGTCCTCTTCGCGGACCATGCCCGCCCGTGAGCGGGAACGACGACCGACCCTGTCTCCTTCTGACCAACGATGACGGCATCGACGCCCCGGGGCTCGCCGCGCTCGCGGCTGCCGTCCTCCATCTGGGGCGCGTCGTCGTGGTGGCCCCCGATCGCGAGCGCAGCGCCGCCGGGCACGCGCTGACCTTGCGCCGCCCGCTTCGCGTGGGGAGACGCGGCCCGGACCGTTTCGAGGTCGACGGCACGCCGACCGACTGCGTCCACCTCGGCGTCTTCAACCTGACGGGGGGGCGGGCCCCCGATCTCATCCTGTCGGGGATCAACCGAGGGTTCAATCTCGGGGACGACGTGACCTACTCCGGAACCGTCGCGGCGGCCCTCGAAGGCACGCTCCTCCACATTCCTTCGGTCGCCTTCTCGGCGGAGCGCGATCAGGAGGGACGCGCCGAGTTCGAGGTCGCGGCGCGGCTCGCCGCCCGAATCGCCGAGAAAGCGCTCGCCAACGGAATTCCGAAGGGCGTCCTGCTCAACGTCAACGTGCCGTCGGGCGCCCCCAAGGGGATCCGGATCACGCGGCAGGGGACGCGCACCTACCGGGCGGCCGCGGTGGAGCGCCTCGACCCTTCCGGGCGCCCCTACTTCTGGATCGCCGGGGCGGACACCACGCCCTCCCAGGAGCCCGACGGCGACCACGCGGCCATTCGCGAGGGGTATGTCTCGATCACGCCACTTCACGCGGACATGACCCACGATCCGTCGCGCGGAATCCTGGACGGCTGGGGGCTGACCCTTTCATGAGCGCCGGGGACGTGCGCCGCAGCCGGATGGTCCGTGAGCTCGAGGCGAAGGGGATCGCCCATCCGCGAGTGCTCGAGGCGATGGGCACCATCCCGCGCGAGCCGTTCGTCGAGGAAGCTCTTCGAGCCAAGGCCTACGGCGACGCCGCGCTTCCCATCGGGGAAGGGCAGACGATCTCGCAGCCCTACATCGTCGCGAGGATGTGCGAGCTGACCGAGCCGACGGCGGAGGGACGGGTCCTCGAGATCGGCTCGGGCTCGGGTTATCACGCCGCGGTGCTGAGCCTGCTGTTCGAGCAGGTCTACTCGGTCGAGCGGCTCGCATCGTTCTCGAAGCGCGCTCGCGAGGCGGTGCGCTCGCTCGGCATCGAGAACGTCCACTTCAAGATCTTCGACGGCGGCTACGGCTGGAGCGAGTTCGCTCCGTACCGCGCCATCGTCGTGACGGCGGCCGCACCGGAGGTTCCGGCTCCGCTCGTCGAACAGCTCGAGGAAGGCGGCCGCTTGGTCCTGCCCCTCTCCTCGGGCAAAGCGGGGGACGATGGGGATCAGACCCTCGTCCGGATCGTTCACGAGGGGACGGGAGCTCGCCGCGAGGAGCACGGAGCCTGCCGGTTCGTTCCCCTCGTGGGGAAGTTCGGATGGACGGTGTGACCCCCCGCTGCTATCCTCCCCCGGTTTCGCTTGGGGTCGGGGCGTAGCGCAGCCTGGTAGCGCACCTGGTTCGGGACCAGGGGGTCGGAGGTTCAAATCCTCTCGCCCCGACCAACACCGCCACCTTTGATGCTCAGCGGACGTCAGCGGGTGCCCGAATGCTCGTCTCCGATCTGAAGAAAGCGATTCGCGAGATCCCCGACTACCCGCAGCCCGGGATCACGTTCTACGATCTGACGACGCTCTTCAAGGACGGCCAGGCGTTCGGCACCGCGATCCAGAGGCTCACGGAGCGCTTCCGCGGCGAGAAGCTCGACGTCGTCGTCGGCGTCGAGGCGCGTGGGTTCATGCTCGCGGCCGCGATGGCCTACGAATTCGGGCTGGGCATCGTCCCGGTTCGCAAGCCGGGGAAGTTGCCGTGGCGGACGGTGGGGGAGGATTACACGCTCGAATACGGCGCCGGAAGGCTCGAAGTCCACGACGACGCCGTCGAGACCGGACAGCGGGTTCTGATCGTGGACGACGTGCTGGCCACCGGAGGCACGGCGGCGGCGACGGGAAAGCTGGTCGAGAGGCTGGGCGCGATCGTCTGCGGCTACGCTTTTCTCGTGGAGCTCGCCTTCCTGAAGGGGCGCGAGCGGCTCGGCTCCGAAAACGTGTTCAGCTTGATCACCTACAATTGATCGCGTACACATGAGGGGCCTGTAGCTCAGTCCGGATAGAGCAGGAGTTTCCTAAAC
>CAZEII010000063.1:0-1352 GCA_964511835.1 uncultured Acidobacteriota bacterium
CGACCTCACCGCGAGGCACGATGTCGTGACCATAAGAGAGCGTCTTGAAACCTCGGGCATCCGCCGCACCGGCGGACCGCGAAACGGCTTCCGTTATCGGAAGGCCGACGGCGAGCGCGTGACGGACTCGGATCTGGAGCGCATCGCGCTGTTGAAGATCCCGCCGCAGTGGAGGGACGTCTCGATCGCCGCTTCGCCTCGGACGGCGGTGCAGGCCGTGGGGCGGGACGCGGCCGGACGCTGGCAGTACCTGTACAGCGCGGCGCACGCGTCGCGACGCGAGGGGGACAAGTTCCGCCGCCTGGCCGTCTTCGCCCACGCGCTCCCGGCGCTGCGGCGGGCGCTCCTACGCGACCTCCGGCTTCCGGGTCTGCCGCGGGACAAAGCCCTTGCATGCGCCGTCGCCATCCTGGCCGGCAGCGCGATGCGCGCGGGGTCGGAGGAGTACGCGGAGGCCAACGGAAGCTTCGGGCTCGCCACTCTGCGTCGCGGCCACGTCGTGGTCGAGGCGGATTCGATCCGGCTCGACTATCGCGGCAAGCGCGGGCTGCGGCATCGCCATGAGCTCAGGAACCGGCGGCTGGCGTCCATCGTCTCCCGCATGCTGCGGATGCCCGGACCGCAGGTGATCCAATACCTCGACGAGGACGGCCGCGCGCAGGACGTCAGCCGGTGGCAGCTGAACCAGTACATCAAGCGCGTCATGGGACGGCGATTCTCCGCGCGGGACTTTCGAACCTGGGCGGGAACCTGGGTCTGCGCCGGGGCGCTGGCGCGTCGCAGGAGAGCCGCGAGCACCGAGTCGTTGCGCGCGAGGGCGATCGCCGACGCCGTCCGCGAAACCGCGATGTACCTCGGGAACACCGAGCGGGTTTGCCGCAGCTCCTACATCCATCCGGGAGTCTTCGCGGCGTTCGAGAGGGGAGTCACGGTCGCGGGCACCCTCGTTCGCCCGGAAACCGCGATCGAGCGCGGCGGCGCCGGAGTCGAGCGGCAAGCGCGAGCGCTCCTCGAGCTCCTCGCGGGAGGGGCGCGCCGTCAAAGACGGTAGTGCTCGTTTTGGTCAATGTTTATGCTGCTTTCCCGAATCCGCGGGCTTCTTGGATTGCGGCGGCGTCAAATCCAGGGGCCGCAGCGTTCTGCGAGGTGGCGTCATCGGCGCTGTCTCCCCGTCGTCTCTTTGCCATTCTCAACCACGTCCGTTCACGGCGACGGGACACAGGAGTTCCCGGAGCAGACACCACTCGTGCAGTCGCTATTGACGACGCAATGCGCACCGTCGGCGCAGGACGGGCACGTGCCGCCGCCGCAATCCACGTCGGTCTCGTTGCCGTTCTTGACGCCGTCGTTGC
>CAZEII010000063.1:1452-5995 GCA_964511835.1 uncultured Acidobacteriota bacterium
CGAACACGGCGGGCAGGTGCCGCCGCCGCAATCCACGTCGGTCTCGTTGCCGTTCTTGACGCCGTCGTTGCACGCCGCTGCCGCGCACTGGCCGCCGCTGCACACTCCGCTTTGACAGTCGCTGCCGACGTTGCAGCCCTGACCGTCCGAACAGGGCGGGCAGGCGCCGCCGCCGCAATCCACATCCGTCTCGTTACCGTTCTTGACGAGGTCGGTGCAAGACGCCGGCTCGCACTGGCTGCTGATGCGCGGAGTCCCGTCGCTCGTCGCTCCGTAGGTTCCTTCCGCGCAGGTGTTGTGGCCCCGAACGAGGTAACGGTAGACAACCCCCGGCGGCGGGATGGAATCGTCCGCGATCGTCGTCGCCGCGATCGCCGATCCCTCGCAGACTTCTCCCGCGGATCCTACGGCCGTCCCTGCGTCACCGCGCAGAATGTCGTACGTGACGCCCGGTCCCACGACCGAGGCCTGGCTGTCCCAAGTCAGAGTCGTCGAGCCGTGACCGTCGAGACGAAGATTGGTCACTTCGACGGGCGCGCTCCAGACCGCACCGTTCGTATCGTCGCAGTCCGTGTTGTTCGCTACGTAGCCGGTGGGGATGCCGCAGCGGCTCGTCGAGATCGCAGGATCGCCGAACCCGTCGCCGTCCGCGTCGCGGTACGAGATGACGGGAGCCTGACAATCGCAGGCGTCACCGATTCCGTTGTGATCGGAGTCCGTCTGATCGGGGTTGGGAACCGAGGGACAATTGTCGACGCAGTCCGCGACGCCGTCCCCGTCGCCGTCGGTGTCCGGCACGTTGCAGCCGCAGACGCCCGGAGCTGTCTTCGCCGAATCGAGCGGACAAGAATCCAGGCAATTCGGAGCGCCGTCGCCGTCGCTGTCCGCTGCGTTCGTGGCCGCGACTATGGCCTGTATACGAGCGTTGCCCGAGTCGACGACGATGATCTTGCTCAGGCCGGAGAACGCGACACCGGCCGGGTCGGCGAACTGTCCGTTCGCAGCGCCATGGCTCCCGAACGCCGACAGGAACGCGCCGCCCGCCGAGAAGACCTGGATCCGCGAGCCGGACGTGTCCGCAACCGCGATCCGACCCGTGCCGTCCACAGCCGCGCCCAGAGGATTCTGAAACTGGCCGGTGCCGGTGCCGTTGGTCCCGAACTGGAAGAGGAACGTCCCGGTCGAGTCGAACACCTGAATGCGGCTGTTCCCGGTGTCGGCGACGATCATTCGCCCCGATCCATCCACGGCGACGCCGGCGGGACCGGCGAACTGCCCCGGACCGGAGCCGGTGCTCCCGAAGTCGAACAGGTAGCCCCCCGAGGAGTCGAACGCCTGAATCCTGTCGTTCCCGGTGTCGGCGACGACGATGCGTCCGAAAGGGCCGACCGCGACACCCTCCGGTGAGGAGAATTGCCCGGGGCCGGCGCCGAATCCGCCGAGCTCGAACAGGTACCCGCCCGCGGCGTCGAACACCTCAATCCTGTGATTGTTCCGATCGGCCACGACGAAGCCGCCGGAGCCGCTCACGGCCACGCCCGAAGGGGCGTCGAACTCGCTCGGCCCTGAGCCGAACTGGCCGAACTCGAAGAGGAAGGCGCCGGCGGGGTCGAACAGCTCGACCGCGTCGCGACCCGCGTCCGCCACGATGATGCGACCGCTCCCGTCGACGGCGACGCCCCTGGGGTCGTTGAACTGACCGGGCTCCGAGCCGTAGGAGCCGAACTTGGATTGGTACAAGTAGAAGGCCAGCCCGTTGTCCGCGACTCCCGGGCAGAGGTTCCGGACGTTCCTCCGAAAGTCGTTCAGCCACGGCACGGACCAGTTCGGCGTCTCGAGCGGAGGGATGGCGCCGTAGGAGAGGGCCGGATAAACGGTTCCGGTTCCATCGCTGATGTTGCTCACGTGATAGGTGTGCTCGTTCCACATGGCCGGCGCCGCGGCCCACGCGGTCCCCGCGGAGGCATACACCGAGATCCCCCGGTAGGACTGGGCGGGCGTCGCCGACGGCTGCCATGTGACACCGTTCACCTGAACCGGCGTGCCGTTCGAATTCAGACAGCGCCACCCGTTGGCGCTGGGGTCGACTCCGTTCGAGACCGCGACGATATCGGCGTGCCCATCGCCGTCGACGTCCGCGACGACGGGCTCCTCGGTGCCCGTGAACGAAGTGTGCGACGCGGCGAAACGCACCGCGCCGGTGGCCCCGTCGAAGACCCAGACGAAGCACTCGTCCGCATACAGCACGGAAGCGCGTCCGGTTCCTTCGAAGTCGAAGGCGATCGATCCGGTCGTGCTCGACGAAAGATCGTGGGTCGGGTTTTGCCACAACACGCTCAGGCTCTGATTCCCGAAGTCCGGCTTCACCACGGAATAGACGGTCGCCTTTGCGATACCGATCTCCGGCTTCCCGTCGCCGTCGAAATCGGCGACGACGGGCGGCCCGCCGGACCCCGTGCCTGGAAGCAGCACGGGCCCGAGCCTCGTCGCACCCGTCGCACCGTCGAGGATCCACAAGCCTCCGCTCGCGACGAGGACGACTTCGGGACTCCCGTCCCCGTCGAAGTCGGCGACGGCGTTGAACCCATCCGGAAGGTCGGAGCGACTCCAAATGACGGAGCCGAGCGCGTTGTAGACCGTGTTGCCGGCGAGCAGCTGCAAGCCGGCTCCTCCGCCCAGGTGTGCAAACGTCGACAGCGCCGTGACGAAGCTCGAGCCCCCGACGCCGGACGATCCGAGCCACTTGCGGGAGATCGTTCCGTTGGACGTGCCGAACACCGTGCCCCCGTACGCGATCTCCGGAAACCCGTCGCCGTCCATGTCGGCGATCGCGAGCCCTCCGCCATAGCCGAACGAGGCCTGCGTGTTCAGGGGGATCGGTTGATTGCTCGTGCGGAGCACCGCGAGCGGCGCGGTCGGCGGCACGGTGTTGCTCCCGATGAGGACGACGTAGCCTTCGCCCGTGACCGCGGCGATCTGGACCGATCCGTTGCCGATCACGTCGCCGACCGCCACGGAGATCCCCGCGAATCCGCTCGAGATCGGTGAGACCTTGTTGAGGGAGAACTGCTCGGCTCCGGTTCTGCCGTTCAACACGCGCAAGACGCCCGTGTGGCAGGCGGTCGGGGTCGTGCCGGTGCTTTGACACGAGGTGCCCAGCCCCGAGGAAATGTTGACGTCGTTTCCCGAGATGAAGATGACGCTCGGGTCGTCTCTCTGGTCGACCACGTTGTCGCCGTTCGTGTCGAAGATGCGGGCGACCGCAGGAGCGGACCAGACGTCGGTGACGCTCGGGTACTGTCCCGCGGTCGGTCCCCACGTCCACGCGACGTTCGCGGCGAGAGGACCGCTCGGCGCCGGCTGGCCGAGCGCCGGCTGCGTGCGAGCGAGCGCGACCGCGAGCAAGAGACATCCGACGTACGACTTGTGAATACCGCGAAGCCACATGTGGTTCCTCCCGGAGCAGGCCACTCGCTTGTTCAATACTGCGAATACCGTCGCCAGTTACTGGAGCGCGTCCCCTTGCGAGACGGGACACGACTCCGCCGTTCGGGTAACTGCCCGATCAAGGCCGAGTCATCTGTGTTCTTCGGAGCGGCCACCCTCGACCACCGGAAGACCCTCGTCGTCCCCGGCTATCTGAGGCGAGCATACGCCCGTTCCGATCGTCCGGTGCAAGCGATTCTGTGCAAACGGCACAATCCCCGCGATCGTTGTTCGTCCGCAGCGCAACTTAGAATCTCAAGAAGATTTCGGCCTAGTTCCCCGCACGAATCCGACCACGCGAGCCATGGGCCGACTGCTTGACCTTCTTGCGTTCTATTGCGGCGGGCGCAGCGCGCCACGCCGAGGCATCACGAGCGAGTTCGGAGGAACCGGTGCGACTGCAGTCGCCTCACCATCTCCGCATCCAGAGGGTCCATCATCGTGCCGTAGGCGACGGTGTACGTGCCCTGCGTCCCGTCGGCCTCTGACGTCAGCGCGAAAATGGCGGACTCTTCGCTCGGGTCGCTCTCCCCTTCGAAACGAACGACCTCGTCCACGCGGAATCGCTCCGGAGGATGGACGGTCCCGCTCGAACGGCTTCGGAGACCGCCGATCTCGGACCGGTAGTCATCCGCGTAGCCGGCGGCGGTCAGGCGTTGGAGAGCCTCGGAAACCGTTTCCATCGCCATCACGGCTCGCACCGCTCGCAGCCGGTGACCTTCACTTCCCATCGCACCATCTCGCGCTCGTTCGGCATGTCGTAGTTGAGGATCCTCGAGATCGATCCATTGCGAAGGCGAACTTCCCCGTCGGTCTTGAAGACCTTGACCTTCGTCTTCGAGATGCGCTCGGTGGTGTAGAGCGCGAACCGGACCCTCGCGCAGGGCTCGAGCGTCGTGACGTCCACGGTGTACGTGTGGGTGGTGACGAGCTCCTTGCGCTCGACGCGGCTGAGCACCGCGTGCGCGCTCGCCTCGCAGCGCGGCGCTGCCGATGCCGGGGGACCGACCCCGATCATCGCAATCGCGGCGATCGGCGCGATCACGGCGAGGACGCT